>NZ_JBITDX010000019.1:0-176145 GCF_044454585.1 Catenuloplanes sp. NPDC051500 | reverse complement strand
GGGTTCGCGTCCGCGTGAGGGTCTGCGTCCGCGTGAGGGTCTGCGTCCGCGTGAGGGTTCGCGTCCGCGTGAGGGTCCGCGTCCGCGTGAGGGTCTGCGTCCGCGTGAGGGTTCGCGTCCGCGTGAGGGTTCGCGTCCGCGTGAGGGTCTGCGTCCGCGTGAGGGTTCGCGTCCGCGTGAGGGTTCGCGTCCGCGTGAGGGTCTGCGTCCGCGTGAGGGTTCGCGTCCGCGTGAGGGTTCGCGTCCGCGTGAGGGTCCGCGTCCGCGTGAGGGTCCGCGCCCGCGTGAAGGTCCGCGTCCGCGTGAGGGTCCGCGCCCGCGTGAAGGTCCGCGCCCGCGGAGAACGTGCGATCGCCACCCTCAAGACTTTGGGAAATCCTGACCAAGCTGCGCTGCTGCCCACGCCGAGCCACCATGATCGTGCGGGCCATCCTCGCCCTGCACCGCGTCGAGGCAAACCGCTACGCAGGATGAAAAAGGCTCAATGCCTGAGCGCCAGCTGCTCGCCCCGGCCTTATGCCGCGTAGCGCCCCGGATCGCAGCAGATCCGTGCGCTGACCTTGGGCTCACTTCGCAAGATCGCGGCAAACGGCGGTGCGCGGGCCTCGCTATGTATCCACATTCGACAGTGGCTCCGTGTTGTCGACGCGTGCCACACATGTCGATTTGGCGAGGAATGGAAGGTGGAAATGTCAATCGCCATTCTAGTGGCGTCGTCTCGAATGGTTGTGTCAAACACCGCATGCTGCACGGCGGTGTTTTCATGCGGTGCACTTTCGCATTCCTCGGCGGGCTCCTCGGTGGTTGCCGGCCGGTGCGAGGAGGGTTTACGGCTGCCGCCGGAAGCGGCCGGGGAACTGGTGTGGTGGCACCCGGACTGGTCGGGCTCGTTATTGGCCGCTGCCGCTGCCGCTGCCGCTGCGGCGGGTGCGGGTGCGGGTGCGGGTGCGGGTGGTGCTGCGGCTGCGGGTGGTGCGGTGCGGGGAAGCCGGTTCATGTCAGCCAGCCCCGCCCCGACCCGCCCTGCTCCGACCTGCTCTGCCCCGACCTGAGCTTCATCCCGGCCGGCGGCGGGAGGTGTCCGGCTGCGCGGGCGGGGGGTCGCCGGACCGGAGGTCGTGGCGTGGTTTCGGTCGGGGCGAAGGCCGTCCACCACTGCCGTCGCGTCGGCATAGGAACAGCCGCGTACCCGGCGCAGGCGGTTGATGTGACCGTGGCGCTTTCCCCAATCGCGGTGCCGCTGGTGCGTCCGCCGGAATTCATCGCGTGCAGGCGAGTGATTTCGGGATGCGGTGCGGTCTCGCATCCCGGCCAAGGTTGCCGCGGTGAACAACTGTAACTGACCCACGAAAGAATCATTCCACGCAATCCCATCCACCGCCGCCCCGAAACGGCACATGATCTCCGCTGAACCGTGCACCATTCGCGATTCATGACCATTCACACTGAAATGAGAACGTCGCTGGCCACCACGCCCGCGGTGTTTTCACGAAGCGATGTCCACATCCGATAAGTGGTCGGCTGCATGGACTGAGCGACGGTAGGAAGGCGACCGCCTCGCCGGACCCAACAGTGGCAAGGGAGACTCGGCAGTTACGCCTCAACTCGGCAAGAGTCGCGTCAGACAGGTGAGGGCTGCGACCTGGCGCCAGTGGGGCCGCTGGGAAAGGATCCACGGCGTCATCCGCGCTGATCTGCGGTTGCTTCCCACGCCTCAGGGCGGCCGGACCACCGCAGTCCCGGGCCGGGGTGTGCTGCGTCCCCCTGGGACATCGGCCAGCACACTACGTGGAGGTATCGGCTCCACCCGGCTCGCGTCGCTGGTACCGCTCGATGGCGTGGTCCCCAAACCGGCCGGCCGGTCACCATTCAGGAACGCATGCCCGCAATCGAACCGGCGCGATCCTGGAGTACTCCCTTGGTTCTATGACACAGTCGGTATCCCCGACGTGTGGCCGCCGACGACGGGACTCGAAGCCAGCCGCGCGCATCGGCACCTGATCTGCGGATCCCTGGCGCTTCATACTATGTCGATGATCGGCGATTGGATTCAGGAGCAGGCGGCTGCCTTCTTGGCTTTCCGGAACGAGGTCGTCGACTCGTGGCAGGGGGTGGAGATGGCGGTTCGTGGCCTTGACGAGGGGACACCCGAGTATGACGGACCGGACGTGCCATGCTTGCAGCTTCTTGCGCTGAGTGCGGTCAAAGCTGACGGTTCCGCTGTCGGAATCAACACCTATCAGGACGATACGGGATTTGGCCTGTGGGTGACGCCGGGATCGATCCGCGAGGGCGATGATTGGAGTCGTGGGTTCAGGCGCCGGGCCTTGACCGAGCTGCCTACCGGTCTGGTGCGCGAGGTTGCGGTCTATCTCGACGCCGACGTTCTTGCCGAGGTCAGCATGAAGATCGCGGACAAAGAAATGTCCTGGTTGCTGGAGAGTCCGATGAGCAATGGTCGGGCAGGCTCCAATGGCGGCGTCTTGACGAATCGGTGCTGGTATTCACCAGCTGGAGTGAGGTCCAGCAGGTGCGATGGGTGCCAAGCCGTGGGCATCTTCAGCGTATTGAATGACGGTCGGAATCTCAGGTATGAGCCAGGCCGGCATTCGTCGTACTCACCATCGGAAGCTGCCCAGCGCCGGTTCGAAGGTCCATGCGATCGCGCGCCGGCCGTGGACCGCAAGCGGATCGGCCTCCGCGTCCGTGACTATGGAACGAACGGCGTCGGAACGAACGGCGTCGGGGGATGCGAGCGACTGGCGGCATGAGCGGGGTGGCGCCGGCGGCGAGCGAGTGGTCAACCGCGCGGCGTCGCGGCAGATGCGGACGGTGACGTGACAGCATCGTCGGCTGCCTGCCGGGGGAGGGCATTTCGCATGCGGATGGCGCTGAACTCACCTCCGGCTGCGACGACCGCGTCGACGTACGGCCAGAGGGAAGTGGTCAAGCGCACCTCCACGTTCTGCCGGACGAGGGCGGTCAGGCAGTCGTCGACGTGGTGCACCTGCAGCACCGCGGCTGTCTGATCGCTGACCCAGTAGCCGGCGGCCGGATCCAGGAGCGTGAAGTGCGCCGGGTCGAGGTAGTGGACGTTCAGGCCGGCCGGCAGAAGACGGGGCAGCCAGCTGTGCTCTACCGCGATCACGCGGGCGGCGGGCGAGCTGAGCAGGACGTGTGGTGCTTGAGGCGCTACCCAGCACACCCGTGGACAGTCTCGGGGCAGCAGATAGTTGGGCAGGTGCTGCTCGTCCACGGCCCAGACCCATTCCCGTCCTTCGTGAGGTGTTCCGGGAGGCGAGGGACGCGGGCTCATCGTGGTGAAGGGACCCTCATCACTTACGTGGAACAGCCTGGGCACAGCGTCACGATATCGGTGCGGACCAGTCCGGGGCCGGCAGCAACCTCCGCTCGTCGGCAGAGGCAGCAGCCGTCGGGCTGGCTCCGGCCGGGCTGCCGGACCCGCTCGGCGCCGGGATGACCCGGCGGGGCATAGTTCGGTGATGGTTGCGGAGAGCCGGGAACTCGTGGTGCTGGCGCAGCGCGGCGACGCTGCCGCGCTCGGGGAACTGCTGGCCCTGCACCGTGCCGGGATGATGGCGGTCGCGTTGAGCGTGCTGCCGCGGGCGGCCGAGGCGGAGGACGCGGTGCAGGACGCGTCGCTGACCGCGCTTACCCGGATCGCCGACCTGCGCGACCCGGCCGCGGCGGGACCCTGGCTGAGGATGATCGTCCGCAACGTCTGCCGGATGCGACTGCGCGCCGCGTCCCCGGCCCACCTGTTCCCGGGCGAGCCGCCGGCGCACCTGCTCCCCGCCGGATCGTCGGCCACTGTCCGCCGGTCCGGGACACCGGCCCACGGCCTCCACGCCGGGACACCGGCAGACGGCCTCCCCGCCGGGTCGCCGGCCCACGGCCGTCCCGCCGAGTCGTCGGCCACGGCGCGCCCGGCCGGGTCGCCAGCGCGCGTGTCACCGCCGCCGGCGTCCGGGCCGGGGAACCCCGAGGAGTTGCTGGAACGGCAGGCATTACGGGACTGGGTGGCGCACGCGGTCGGCCGGCTCTCCGCGCCGCTGCGGACCGTGACGCTGCTGCGGTACTTCTCCACAGTGCACACCTACGACGACATCGCGGCGATCTGCGGCGTTCCCTCCGGCACGGTTCGCCGCCGCCTGCACGAGGCCCGCAAGCAGCTGGCCGGTGCGTTGACCGCGGCCCGGTCCGCGGCCTACGACGGCGCCGCAGCGGTCGGGGAGCACCGCGCGGCGGCGGAAGCGGCGGCACGGGCAGGGCGCGAGGGTACGTTCGGCGCCTACCTGCGTGACGCCTGGCACCCGGACGTGGAAGCCGCGTGGAGTGACGGCCGCCGGGCCACAGGCCTCCCGCCGCTTGTCACAGTGATGGACCGGAACGTGTCCGCGGGCATGCTGCCACGTGTCGCGGACGTCTCCGCCACCCGTGACCTGGTGTTATGGGAGATCGACGTGCTTGCCGTCGCGCAGGCGGAGCGGACCTGCGCCGCGCAGGCGTACTGGCTGATGTCTGTGGATCGGGGCCGCGTCAGCGGGCTGCGCGTCTTTCAGCGCTGATGCGACCGAACATTCCGGCCCCCGGCCGCATCGTGTGGGCGTAAGGAGTCATCCCACGAGAGGCACAACCACATGTCGACTTTCGTTCTGGTCCCTGGCGCGTGGCAGGGCGGCTGGGCCTGGCAGCCGGTCGCCCGGCGGCTGCGCGCGGCCGGGCACGACGCCGTTACCGTCACGTTCCCCGGCCTGGCCGACGGCGACGACCGCGCCGGCCTGCGGATGACCGATGCGGTCGAGCACCTGGTCGCCGTGATCGAGAAGCCCGACCTGCACGATGTGGTGCTCGTCGCGCACAGTTGGGGCGGCTATCCGGTCACCGCGGCCGCGCCCCGGGTCGCCGCGCGGCTGAGCCGGATCGTGCTCTACAACGCGATGGTGCCGCGCGCGGGCGTCCCGGTGACAGGCGAGAGCGACGCCACCGCGCCGATGATCGAGGCCGCGATCGCGTCCACACCTGACGGTGTCGTCCCGGCCGCCGCGGAGTTCCTTCCGCTGCTGCTTCCGGACTCGGGCGAGGAGTTCCGGGCGCTCTTCCTCGACCTGATGACGCCGATGCCTGGTGGCTACTTCACCGAGCCGGTCGACGGGCCCGACGTGACCGCCGCGGGTGTGCCGGTCAGCTACCTGCTCAGCGACGACGACCGGGTGCTTGTCCGGCCCGGCACCGAGTTCGCGTCCCGGCTCGGCCTCGTCCCGATCCCGGTCTCGCGCGGCCACCAGTCGATGCTCACCCACCCCGACGAGGCGACGGCGGCGATCCTGGCCCGCTGACAGACGACCTGCTTTCCGCCCCGGGCAACAGCTCCCGGGGCGGAAAGCAGGTCTGCTGCCGGGCGGGTTTTCGGGGGCGTGACCAGCGGCGGGGCCGCGGCCCGCGGGAGCGTGCGGGCCGCACCACCCGCGGAGTGGGAAATGTGGTGGTGGTGTCTGCTGTACCTGGGGACGGCAGCGTGCGGGATCGATCATGGGGTGGCGGCGCGGAATGCTCAATGGCGTCACCGACGCACTGAGGAGAGCCGCCATGAGAGTCCGCAGATCCGCCTTCGCCCTGTCCGCCGTGACCGCGGTCGCGCTTGCCGGGGTGCCGTTCGCCAGCGCGAACGCGGCCACCGCCCAGCCCCGCGACGCGGTGCAGCAAGGGCTCGACGGGCTGGTCCGGGACGATGGGTTCCCGGCCGGGCTCGCGTCCGTGCGCCAGCCGGACGGCCGGGTGCGCAACTACACAAGCGGTGTCGCGGACCTGAAGACGAGGGCGAAGGTGCCTGTCGACGGGCGGGTGCGGATCGCGAGCAACACCAAGATGTTCACCGCGGTGGTGGTGCTGCAGCTGGTCGGCGAGGGGAAGATCGGCCTGGACGAGCCGGTCGAGCGCTACCTGCCGGGGAAGATCAAGGGCAATGGCCGGGAGAGCCGGAACATCACGGTACGTCAGCTGCTGCAGCACACCAGCGGCCTGCCCGACTACGACACGGTGATCTTCGCGGACGGGATCGTCCCGGTCCTGCACCGGCACTTCGAGGTGCAGGAGCTGCTTGACGCCGCGTTCTCCACCACCGGCGACACGGCGCAGGGCACGTTCTCCTACAGCAACACCAACTACGTGCTCGCCGGGTTGATCGTGCAGAAGGTGACCGGGCGGCCGATCAGCGAGGAGATCACCAACCGCATCCTGACGCCGGCCGGCATGCGGGACACGTACTGGCCGGGCGTGGGTGACCAGCAGATTCGTGGCGTGCACCCGCAGGGCTACCACCGGACCACGCCGGACGAGGCGTACACGGACGTCACCGAGCTGGATCCGTCGCCATCCTGGGCCGCGGGCGCGCTGATCGGCACGCCTGGCGACCTCAACCGGTTCATGGTCGCGCTGATCTCCGGGAAGCTGCTCAAGCCCGCCCAGATGGCCGAGATGCAGACCACGGTCCCGGCGCCGGACTTCGACGCCAGCGGGCAGAACGGCTACGGCCTCGGCCTGGCCACATTCAAGCTGACCTGCGGCGGCGCGGGCTGGACGCACGGCGGCAACGCGCCAGGCTTCAGCACAGTCAACGCGGTCACCACGAGCGGCAAGGCGGCCACCATCGTGGTCACCGCGCTGCCGACCGCGTTGGAGCAGGTCGCGCACATGGAGAGCGTGCTGGACACGGCGCTCTGCAGGTAGGGCTCACGCCGCGAACTCGCGGGTGAAGTCGGGCTGGGCCACCGGTTTGCCGAAGTGATAGCCCTGGGCGAGCCGGTAGCCCAGCCGGTACAGCTCCTCCGCCTGCTCCGCGGTCTCCACGCCCTCCGCGACCGCCTGCAGGCCGAGGCCGTCGCTTACCTGGATCAGCGCGGTCGCGATCACCGCGTGCCGGCCGGCCATCGTTACCTTGTCGACGAACGACTTGTCGACCTTCAGAATGTCGACCGGGACGGTGTGCAGAAGCGTCAGCGACGAGTGGCCGGTGCCGAAGTCGTCGAGCGCGATCCGTACGCCGCGCTTGTGCAGCAGTTCCACGGTCCGCAGCGCCTGGCCGCCGTCGAAGACCGCGGTCTCGGTCAGCTCCACCACGAGTTGCTCCGGCCGCAGCCCGGTCTCGGTCAGCACCGCTCCGACCAGGCCGGCGAAACCGGGTTCGGCCAGCTGGCGGGCCGAGACGTTGACGCTGATCCGCTGCGGCGCGGACGGGCCGTACTCGGCGAACCAGGACACGGCCCGCGCGCACGCCTGGCGCAGGATCCACTCGCCCAGCTCGATGATCAGGCCGGTCTCCTCGGCGATCGGGACGAACTCGGCCGGGCTGACGAAGCCGCGCTCCGGGTGCGTCCAGCGGACCAGCGCCTCCACCGACACGATCCGGCCGCCGGGCAGCTCCACGATCGGCTGGTAGACCAGGTGGAACTGGCCCTCCTCGAGTGCGGTCCGCAGATCCGCGCCGGCCCGCGCCCGTACGGTGGCCTGCGCGTCAAGCTCCGCGGTGTAGCGCAGATGCCGGCCGCCACCGGCCCGCTTGGCGGCGTACATCGCCCAGTCGGCCCGGCGGAGCACCTCGTCCGAGCTGACCTCGCCGCCCTCGTTGCCGGCCGTGCCGATGCTTGCGCTGACCACAAGGTGCTGCCCGTTCGCCTCGACCGGGCGGCGCAGCGACGCGGTGATCCGCTCCGCGATCGCTGACATCGCGGTCGGCGACACCTCCCGCACCAGCAGCGCGAACTCGTCGCCGCCCATCCTGGCCACCACGTCGTCGCCGCGCATCGCCTCGCGCAGCCGCTCCGCGACCACGATCAGCAGTTGATCACCGGTCGCGTGCCCGAACGTGTCGTTGACCTCCTTGAACCCGTTGAGGTCAAGCACCGCGACCTGCACCAGGCCGTCCCGCAACGCCTGCGACAGGTACTGCTCGAACAGTCGCCGGTTCGCCAGCCCGGTCAGGTCGTCGCGCATCGCAAGTCGTTCCAGCTGCTCCGACTGCCGCTGCACGGTCGCGAAGATGCCGGACAGCCGCAGCAGCATCAGCAGGAACAGGATGACCGAGCCCACCGCGATCGCCCGGATGTCGACGTCCTCGGCCTCCCGCCGCGCCTCGACGAGCAGCACGGCCGGCACCAGCAGCGACGTGCCGGTAAGCATCACGATCCGCCGCCAGCCGTGCGCGTTCGACCGCTTCGGGTCCGGCCCGTTCCCGGACGGGTGCAACGCCGCCCCCGCGAAACAGCAGTAGGCGAACACGAAGCCGGCGAACACCAGCCGATCCTTCAACTCGCCGCCGGCCGTCACAAGCGTGAACCCGACGTTCCCGGCAAGCGTCGCCGCGCTGCCCGCGGTCAGCAGCCAGGTGCTCGGACTCCGCCGCCCCGGCTGGATCAACATCGGCCCGACCACAGCGAACAACAACACCCCGGCGGTCGGGTACGCGGCCGTCACCAGCCGCATCAGCGGCGGCATCGACGTGTCCCGCACGATCGGCCCGACCACGAACACCCAGTAGACGAGCCCCAGCCCGGTCGCGATCATCGCGGTGTCGATGATCCCGGCCAGCTCCCGCCGCCGCCGATACCGGGACAAACGGAACAGGGCAATGACGAAGAGGGGGTACGCGCTGAGATAGGCCGCATCGACCAGGGAGGGATACTCGTGCGCGCCGGTGACGACCGCGTCGAACGCGTACAGGGCGTCCCCGGCCACCCACAGCACCAGCCCGGCCGTGAACGTCCACCACGCGGTCCGGCTGGACGGCGGCCGTCGTCGTACCCCGGCCACGGTCAGGACGACCGCGGCCACCCCGACGACGGCGGCGAGCGTCGTGGCCGCTCCACCGGGCAGCAGCACGTAGAGCACCAGGGCCAGGCCCCCACCACCCGGCCACCAGAGCCACGCCCGCGACCGAGTCTCCACGTCCTCCTGATCGGCGCGGGCCCGGCATTCCTGAGCGGGTGCGGCAGCCGGGTAACACGGCCGGTGCCGCGGGCCGAACCGAAGACCAGGCGAATCACAACTCCCGGGCTTCCTCGCGTAGCGCGGCGAGGACCGGTGCGATCAGCGGATGCTCCTCCGCACCCCGGCGGACCGCCGCGAAGACCCGGCGGGTGGCCGCCACCCCCTCGACCGGGCGCACGACCACGCCGCTGAGATCGGTGCCGCGCAGCGCCGACCGGGGCACAAGCGCCACCCCGGCGTCCGCCCCGGCGAGCGCCACCACCGCCCGGAAATCGTCCGACGAGTGCGCCAGCAGCGGCTGGAAGCCCGCGTTCTCGCAGGCCATCACCACGACGTCGTGGCACGGGTTGCCGGGGTGCTGGCCGATCCACGGGTCCTTCGCCAGGTCGGCCAGCGGCACCTCGGCGGCCCCGGCCAGCCGGTGCCCGACCGGCAGCACCGCGTCGAACGGCTCCGCGTAGAGCGGTACGTGCGTCAGGCGTGGGTCGTCCGCCGGTGGCGCACCCCGGTATTCGACGGCGATCGCCACGTCGACCTGCCGGTCAAGCACCATCGGCATGCTGGCGTCACCCTCCGCGTCTTGCACCCGGATCCGGATGCCGGGCGCGGTACCGGCCAGCCGGGTCATCGCGGGCGCGACGACCTGCCCGATCGCTGTGGCGAACGCGGCGATCGTGACCGTCCCGGCCGCGCCGGAGCTGAACGCGGACAGCTCCGCCTCGGCGCGTTCCAGCTGGGCCAGGACCGTGTTGGTGTGGGCGAGCAGGATCTCGCCGGCCGGGGTCAGCCGCACGCCCTTCGCGCCGCGGTCGACCAGCCGGTGGCCGGTCTCCTGCTCCAGCGCGGTGAGCTGCTGGGAGACCGCCGAGGGGGTGAGGAAGAGCGCGGCGGCGGCGGCCGTCACCGTCCGGTGATCGGCCACCGCCCTGAGAATGTGCAGACGCCGGACGTCGATCATGTCCAGCCCATTGTCGCGCAGCGCCGGTTACGACGCGGAGGCCGGAGTGTTGCCGGCCTCAGCCCTGGCCGGCCTCAGCCTCGCTGATCTCCGCCCGCGCCGCCACGAACGCGCTCACCGCGCGCTCCACGTCCTCCGCGGAGTGCGAGGCCGAGAGCTGCACGCGGATGCGCGCCTTGCCCTGCGGCACCACCGGGTAGGAGAAGGCGATCACATACACGCCGTGCTGGAGCAGCCGCTGCGCGAGCTGGTCCGCTCGCGCCGCGTCGCCGATCATGACGGGGGAGATCGGGTGGTCGCCGGGCAGGATGTCGAAGCCCTCCTCGACCATCCGCGAGCGGAACAGCGCTGTGTTCGCGGTCAGCTGCGCGCGAAGCGAGCCCGCGCCCTCGATCAGGTCCAGGACCGTGAGCGACGCCGCCGCGATCACCGGCGCGAGCGTGTTGGAGAACAGGTACGGCCGGGACCGCTGACGCAGCAGCGCCACGATCTCCGCCCGGGCCGCCACATAGCCGCCGGACGCCCCGCCCAGCGCCTTGCCGAGCGTCCCGGTGATGATGTCCACCCGGTCCATGACGCCGTGCAGTTCGGCTGTGCCGCGGCCGCCGTCACCGACGAAGCCGACCGCGTGCGAGTCGTCGACCATGACCATCGCGCCGAACCTGTCGGCGAGGTCGCAGATCTCGCGAAGCGGCGCCACGTAGCCGTCCATCGAGAAGACGCCGTCGGTGACGATCAGGATCCGGCGGGCGCCGCCCTCGACGGCGGCGGTCAGCTGCTTCTCCAGGTCGGCCATGTCCCGGTTGGCGTACCTGAAGCGCTTCGCCTTGGACAGCCGGATCCCGTCGATGATCGACGCGTGGTTCAGCGCGTCGGAGATGACCGCGTCCTCCGCGCCGAGCAGCGTCTCGAACACGCCGCCGTTCGCGTCGAAGCAGGAGGAGTAGAGGATCGTGTCCTCCTGGCCGAGGAACGCGGACAGCCGCGCCTCCAGCTCCTTGTGCACCTCCTGCGTGCCGCAGATGAAGCGCACCGAGGCCATGCCGTAGCCCCACCGGTCAAGCGCCGCGTGCGCGGACGCGACGACCTCCGGGTGGTCGGCCAGGCCGAGGTAGTTGTTGGCGCAGAAGTTCAGCAGCGGCGTGTCCGAGACGGTGACCGACGAGGACTGCGGCGTGCTGATCACCCGCTCGGCCTTGTGCAGACCGGCGGCCTTGATCTCGTCGAGGGTGGTGCGGAGGTCGTCGCGCACGGAAGAGAACACTGTTACAGACTCCAGTCGAGGATGATCTTGCCACTGCGGCCGCTCGCGGCGTCGGCGAACGCGGCCTCGAAGTCGCGGAAACCGTACCGGCCGGTGATCACGGGGGAGAGGTCCAGGCCGCCCTCGAGCAGCACGGACATCGAGTACCAGGTCTCGAAGATCTCGCGGCCGTAGACGCCCTTGATGGTGAGCATCGAGGTGACCAGCCGGGACCAGTCGATCGGGAACTCCGCGGTGGGCAGGCCGAGCATGGCGATCCGGCCGCCGTGCGTCATGTTCGCGATCATGTCGCGCATCGCCTCGGGGCGGCCGGACATCTCCAGGCCCACGTCGAAGCCCTCGCGCAGGCCGAGCAGGCGTTGCCCGTCCGCGATCGTGCTTGTCGCCACGTTGAGCGCGAGGCTGACACCGATCTTGCGGGCCAGCTCCAGCCGCTCCTCGCTGACGTCGGTGATCATGACGTGCCGCGCGCCCGCGTGGGTGGCCACGGCCGCGGCCATCAGGCCGATCGGGCCGGCGCCGGTGATCAGCACGTCCTCGCCGACAAGCGGGAACGACAGCGCGGTGTGCACGGCGTTGCCGAACGGGTCGAAGATCGCGGCGACGTCGAGGTCGACCGGGACGCGGTGCACCCAGATGTTCGCCGCGGGCAGCGCGACGTATTCGGCGAACGCGCCGTCCCGCCCGACGCCGAGCCCGATCGTGGCCCGGCACATGTGCCGCCGCCCGGCCAGGCAGTTCCGGCACTTTCCGCAGACCAGGTGGCCCTCGCCGCTGACCCGGTCGCCGCGCGCGATGTCAGTCACGTTCCGGCCGGTCTCGACGACCTCGCCGACGAACTCGTGCCCGATGATCAGCGGCGTGGTGATCGTCTGCTGTGCCCAGCCGTCCCAGGAGCGGATGTGCAGGTCGGTGCCGCAGATGCCGGTCCGCAGCACCTTGACGAGCACATCGTCCGGGCCGATGACCGGTTCGGGCACGTCGGCGAGCCACAGACCGGGCTCCGCCCTCTCTTTGACAAGCGCCTTCAACGGGAGCGGCTCCTCATCCGGGAACGGGTGGATTCGTCAGCAATATGCGGCATTGCACCCGTCCCGGTCCATCGAGGATTTCTTAAGCCGGGCCGCAGCTGCGCTTCACGCCCCGCGCTCGTGCGGAAGGAGACGGCGATAGGAAACAATCAAGATCTTTCCCGAGGGTACGCGGAAGCGCTGCCAGTCGGACGGCTCGTGATCAGGCAAAACGCGGGTGATCTGGCGTGCCTCGGCGCCGTGCCGTTTCTCCACGACCTGCCAGCGGCCGGCCTCGATCACCGGGACCCGCACGCCGGCCGGCCAGGGGCGGATGTCGGCGGCCGAGTCGCCATCCTCGGACGCGCTCGCGACCAGCTTGATCGCGTCCGGGCGGTAGCGCTCGCCCCGCATGCGCACCCGTGCGGCAAGCGCGGTCAGCGCGTCGTAGAGCGCGTAGGTCGCCGCGGGATAGCCGTGGTACTCGCGGTAGGTCTCCAGCGCGTACACGCTGAGGTGTTGCTCGATGCCCTTGACCCGGGTCGTGAAGTAGGTGTCCGGGGCGTCGGCGATCTGCGGATCGTCCGGGCCGAGCGTGAGCGTGCCGTTGCGCCGGTCGGCGGTGACCGCGACGGCCTGGCGCAGCAGCCGGTCGACCGAGCCGAGCCGAAGTCGCAGCCGGGCGTCCGCGATCGCGGTGTGGTCCGGGTAGATCACCAGCAGCGGCGCGCGCAGCTCGTTCCACCCGGCCGGTACGAAACCGCCGTCCTGCCCGTACTCAAGCAGGGGTTTCGCCTGTCGGGGTGCGGCGGTGGCGATGCCCGGCGTGCCGATCGCGACACCGGCCGCGGCCACCCCGGCCAGAAGCAGTCTGCGTTCCATGAGCGTCAGACTCGCACCGGCGCCGGGGCGGATTGCCCGGAATGCGGGAATTCCGCCCGGACGGTGGATCAGCCGCGGTCCCGGCGGGCCAGCGACGCCCAGTCGCCGAAGCGCGGGACCGCCTCCCAGTGCGCGCTGACGTCCACGTCCTGGTCGTCCTCGGTGACCTGGTCCTCCACGTCGTCGTCGGTGACGATCCGGCGCACCGAACCGTCCTCGCGGTAGCGGCGCTCGTCGATCCTGGTGGCGCCGTCGCCGCCGTCGGGATAGTCCCAGTGCGTGACCGAGTGCAGGAACAGCCGGTCCCCGGCCCGGCGGAACTCGTAGAGCAGCGTCTGCCGGCCCGCACCGTCCAGGAACCACACGCCGGCGTGGTCCTGCCGCCAGGAGACCTCGATGACCGCCTCGGGCGGCCCGTCCGGCTCGGCGAGCGCCACCGCGTACCTGTCGCCGCGGGCGTCCCGCGCGGCCGCGGCGGCGGGGGAGATCGGGTAGACCGGTTCGTGCCGCCGGAAGTTCCACTTCCGCCCGTAGACCACCCGCTCCGCCATGCGCCGATCATGCCGGAGTCCACGCGATGGGAGCGGTCAGCCCCGGCGGCGCGGCAGGCACCGCCGGGACCTACGCATCAGCGCTGCTGCAGGATCCGCTTGTCCGCGTCCAGGGACTTCGGCAGGCGGATGGTGATGAACTCGTTGTTGTCGGCGACGCCCGGCGCGCGGCCGGCAGAGCCGGGGAAGTTGTTGTCGTTGAGCACGCCGAGCGTGTCGTCGTCAAGGATGATGACGTCCTCGATCGTGGTGAACGGGAACGTGAACGTGGTGCCGAACCCGCCGATCCGCTTCGGGTTCGCGATGTTCATCAGGTCGACGACAAGCGTCTTGTCCATCACGCCGTCGCGGTTGCGGTCACGCTTGTCGGCCAGGTAGATCTTCTTGATCACTGCGGTGGCGCCCTGGCCGCCGTCGCGCTCGATCACCAGGAAACGGTTCGCGTCCACCGAGATCGCGTCGCCGATCGCCAGGTTCGGCGCGTCCAGCCGGTAGGTGAGACGCGTGCCTGTGTACGCCCCCGCACGCGTGTCGAACTCGTTGAACCGCAGGTCACCCGCGGTGTCACCGGCGACGGTGCCCTCCAGTAGCGAGTACAGGTAGCGGCCGTCGGGCGACTTCGCCATCCCCTCGAAGCCCTTGCTCGACCCGAGGTTCGCGGTGCCGCCGGTGCGGGCCGCGGTCTCCGGCGCGATCACGCCCGGCAGCGGGACCGGCGGCGCGAGCAGCCGGCCGGAGCGGTCCGCGTGCAGCAGGTACGGGCCGAACTCCTCGCCGATCCAGTAGCCGCCGTCCGCGTCCCGGACGATCGACTCGACGTCGAAGTCCGCGCCGGTCAGCACGCGGTCCGCGCGGACCAGCGCCCACGGGACGTGCCCGTTCGGGTCGGTGAGGTTGACGCCGCCCAGTACGTCGACAGTCGAGGTGCCGAAGACCGGCGCGATCCGCTGGATGCGGAGCAGGAAGTCCGCACTGTTCGCCTGGGTGCCGAAACCGTTGTCGGAGAGCACGTCGAAGGTGCCGTCCGCGTTGCGCAGCACGCCGGAGAAGCCCTGCACGGGCTGGTCGGCCCAGGGGGCGGCGATGCCGTTGACCGGCGCGGTGCCGAGCGCGGCGCCGGACGGCTCGCTGCCGGGCACGAAGGTGAGCGCCGGGAGCGACGCCCAGCCGGTGAGCGTGGGCGTCTTCACCCGGTCGCCGTGGGCCTCGGTCGGCCCGCCGGTGAGCGCGAGAGTCAGAGCGAGCACGCCGAGACCGGCGGCCGCATGGTTGGTGATCTTCCGCATGGTCACTCACCGTAGGAGAGGCCGGTGAATGACCGCCGACATCGCGATGGCCACAAACTTTGCATTGCCCGGCCGGTACTGGCCGGGCGTGCCGGCCTCACTCAGTAACCGTTGCCGCTCAACGCCTTCGGCAGCGTGATGAGGAGGAACTCGCTGCTGTCCGCGACGCCGGGGAAGCGGCCGGCCGAGCCCGGGAAGTTGTTGTCGTTCACCACCGCGATCGTGAAATCGTCGAGCACGACAAGCCCTTCCGGCTGGACCGGGAAGGTGAACGTCTTGCGGAAGCCGCCGAGCCGCTGCGGATTCGCGACCTGCATCAGGTCGGTGACCATCGACTTGCTCATCACGCCGGGGGCCCGGCGGTCGGCCAGGTAGACGCGTTTGGTCTCCGCGTTCGCGCCGAGGCCGCCGTCGTGCTCGATGACCAGGAACCGGTTCGCGTCGACCGCGACCACGTCGGCGGCCATCGTGCCCTCGTGGTCGAGCCGGTAGGTCCAGCGCGCACCGGTGTACCGCCCGCTGCGCGTGTCGAACTCGGTGAGCCGCAGGTCACGGGCGCCGTCGCCGTCGACAGTGCCCTCCAGCAGCGGGTAGAGGAAGCGGCCGTCCGGGGACGCGGCCAGGCCCTCGATGCCCTTGCTCGACGTCAGGTTCGCGGTCTCGCCGGTACGGTCCGCGGTCTCCGGGGCGACCACGCCGGGCATCGGCACCGGTGCGGCAAGCAACCGGCCCTTACCGTCCACATGCAGCAGGTACGGCCCGAACTCGTCGCCGATCCAGTAGCCGCCGCTCCCGTCCCGCGCGAACGACTCCGGGTCGAAGTCCGCGCCGGTGAGCGTGCGGTCCGTGCGGGTCAGCCGCCAGGGCACGTGCCGGTCCGGGTCGGTCAGGTCCACGCCGCCGAGCACGTCCACCGTGCCGGCCGCGAAGTCCGGCGCGACCCGGTGGATGCGCAACAGGAAGTCAGCGCTGTTGGCCCGGCTGCCGAAACCGTTGTCGGACAACGCGTCGAACGTGCCGTCCTTGTTGTGCAGCAGGCCGGAGAAGCCCTGCACCGGTTGCCGTTTCCAGGGCGCCGGGATGCCGTGGATCGGCGTCCTGCCGAGCGCGGCGCCTGACGCTTTACTCCCGGGCACGAACGTCTCCGGCGCGAGCGCTGCCCAGCCGGTAAGTGTGGGCGTGGTCACATCGCCGTCGTACGCCTGGGCGGGCGCGCCCGCGAAGGCGAGAGTCACAGCGACGGCGCCGGCGGCAAGGAGCGCACGGGCGGCGTACCCGCAGAGGTTGATCTTTGTCATGGTCGCAGAGAGTAAGGCTCCGCGGTTAATGGCGCGCGTCATTGTGGTGGCCTTCACCAGGCATGATAGGTGGGTGTCCATGTTCGACAGAGGGGGATCGGGGCAATGGATTATCAGAGCGCAGTGGCGTCACTCTTCCTGCCCGAGGGACGTAACGACCCATACCCGGCTTTCGACGTGCTCCGGGAGCACGCTCCGGTGTTCCAGGCGGACGGCCGGTGGTGGGTGACCACGCACGCACTCGTCAACCGCCTGCTCCGCGACTCGTCCATGCGGATCGCTGACGCGAACGACTATGACCAGTTCTGGCCGGACTGGCGGCAGAACCGCGGCGTCTCCTCGTTCGTGCTGTCCATGCTGCAGACCAACCCACCTGACCACTCGCGGGTACGCCGTGCGGCCGCGGCCACGTTCACCGCACGCCGGGTCAACGCCATGCGGGACGTCATCGCGGCCCAGGCCAAGGACCTGATCGAGGCGATGCCCGCGCGGGCGGACTTCGTTGACGCGTTCGCCTACCCGCTCCCGATCGGCGTGATCTGCGCGCTGCTCGGCGTACCGGATGCGGATCTGCCCTGGTTCCGGCCCCGGGTCGCGGACCTGACAGTGGTGCTGGAGCCGATCAGCACCGAGGCGGAGATGCGGCTCGCGGACGTGGCCGGGCGCGAACTGCAGGACTACTTCGTCGGGCTGATCGCGGAACGCCGCCGCGCGCCGCAGGAGGACCTGACGAGCGCGCTCGCGGCCAGCCCGGACCTGAGCGGGGAGGAGCTACTGGCGAACCTGGTGCTGCTGCTCATCGCCGGCTTCGAGACCACCACGAACCTGCTCGGCACCGGCCTCACACTGCTGCTCGACGACCCGTCGCACGCCGCGCGGCTGCGGGCCGACCCCACGCTCGCGCCCGCGTACGTCGAGGAGATCCTCAGGTACGACTCGCCTGTGCAGATGACCGGCCGCCTCGCCACCGAGGCCGTCGAGATCGACGGCGCCGCCCTCCGGCCCGGCGACTCGATCAACCTGCTGCTCGGCGCCGCCAACCGCGACCCGGCCCGCTACACCGACCCGGGCCGCTTCGACCCGGACCGCCAGAACGTGCAGCCGGTCTCGTTCGGCGGCGGCGCCCACTACTGCCTCGGTGCGCCGCTCGCCCGGCTGGAGGCTCAGGTCGCGTTCCCGATGCTCGTCACCATGCTGCCCCGGCTCGCCCAGGACGGCCCGGCGACCCGGCGGGACCGGCTCACGCTGCGCGGCTACTCCGCGCTGCCGGTCACGATCGGGTGAGTCCGTAGACTGGTGTGTTGACCCGTATTGCCATCAGCAAGGAGTGCGCAGCGTGACCGTCCAGCCCATCCGACTCTTCGGGGATCCGGTGCTGCGCTCGCCGGCCGAGGCCGTCGTCGACTTCGACAAAGAGCTGCGCAAGCTCGTCGCGGACCTCACCGAGACGATGCAGGAGGCGGGCGGCGCCGGGCTGGCCGCCCCGCAGCTCGGCGTGGGTCTGCGGGTCTTCGCGTTCGACGTCGACGACGTGGTCGGCCACCTGGTCAACCCGGTGCTCTCCTTTCCCGACGAGGAGGAGCAGGACGGCCCCGAGGGCTGCCTGTCCATCCCCGGGCTGTACTTCGACACCAAACGCCGGCTCAACGTTGTCGCCAAGGGCTTCAACGAGTCCGGCGACCCGGTGCAGATCGTCGGCACCGGACTGATGGCACGCTGCATGCAGCACGAGACCGACCACCTCGACGGCGTGCTCTTCCTCGACAAGCTCGACTCCGACGCGCGCAAGGCCGCGATGAAGGAAATCCGCCAGGCCGACTGGTACGACCAGGAGAAGCCGCCGACCGTGAAGCTCAGCCCGCACGCCAGCCCCTTCGGCCTGGGCCGATGAGACTCGTCTTCGCGGGAACACCCGCCGTCGCCCTGCCCGCCCTCGACGCCCTGGCCGCGTCGTCCCACGAGGTGATCGCGGTCGTCACCCGGCCCGACGCGCCCTCCGGCCGTGGCCGCCGCATGGTCCGCTCGCCCGCCGCCGCCTGGGCCGACGAGCGCGGCATCGAGGTGCTCACCCCGGCCAAGCCGCGCGAGCCCGAGTTCCTGGAGCGACTGCGGGAGCTGGCACCGGACTGCGTGCCGGTCGTCGCGTACGGCGCGCTGGTCCCGCTGGTCGCGCTCGAGATCCCGAAGCACGGCTGGCTCAACCTGCACTTCTCGCTGCTTCCCGCCTGGCGCGGCGCCGCGCCCGTCCAGCACGCGGTGCTGCACGGCGACCAGGTCACCGGCGCAAGCGTGTTCCAGCTCGAGGCCGGCCTGGACACCGGCCCGGTCTACGGCACGCTCACCGACGAGATCCGCGCCACCGACACCTCAGGCGACCTGCTCGACCGGCTCGCCGACTCCGGCTCCGGCCTGCTCGTCGCCGTGCTCGACGCGATCGAGGCCGGCACCGCGCGCGCCGAACCGCAACCGGCCGACGGCGTCTCGCTCGCCCCGAAGATCAGCGTCGAGGACGCGCAGGTCCGCTGGACCGAGCCCGCGTTCGCGGTGGACCGGCGCATCCGGGCGTGCACGCCCGCACCCGGCGCATGGACGACGTTCCGCGAGGAACGCGTGAAGCTCGGCCCGGTCCGGCCGGCGGTGGACGCGCCCCGGCTGGAGCCCGGCGACCTCCTGGTCGAGCGCAAGCAGGTGCTGGTCGGGACCGCGACCACACCGGTATCACTCGGCGAGGTCCGCGCCGCGGGCAAGAAGCCGATGCAGGCGACCGACTGGGCGCGCGGCGTCCGGGTCGAGACGGGGGAGAAGTTCGCGTGACCAGCCCTGAGCGGCCTCAAGCCGGTTCCTCTGAAATCCGGTCGGGCCTCGACGCCGACCGCCAGCGTCCCGCCTCCGGGTCCTCGGGTTCCGCCGCTTCCTCGGGGGACCGGGGGGCCTCCGAGCACCGTGCCGACCGGCCGCACAACGCGGGCCGGCCGCGTCGCTCCACCGCCCCCGGCGACGGCCGCGGCCAGGACCGGGACTCGCACGGCGGCGGTCGTGCCCCGCGCGGCGGCCGCCCGCCGTCCGACCCGGCCCGTTCCGCGGCCTACGAGGCGATCGCCGCCACGCACCGCGACGACGCCTACGCCAACCTGGTCCTCCCGCAGATCCTCCAGGAGATGCGGCTCTTCGGCCGGGACGCCGCGTTCGCGACCGAACTGACCTACGGCACACTGCGCCTGGTCGGCACGCTCGACGAGATCATCAAGGCGGCCGCGGGCCGTGAGGTCGAGCGGATCGACCCGCCCGCCCGGGACGCGATGCGGCTCGGCGCCTACCAGATCCTGCACACCCGGGTGCCCGCGCACGCCGCGGTCTCCAGCACCGTCGACCTGGTCCGGTCCGTCGCGCCCGGCGCGGCCGGCTTCGCCAACGCGGTGCTGCGCCAGATCACCACCAAGAACTGGGACGAGTGGATCGCCGAGGTCGCCCCGAAGTTCGCCGACGACCCGATCGCGAACCTGTCGGTCACCCACGCCCACCCGCCGTGGATCGTCCGCGCGTTCTCCGACGCGCTCGGCGGCGACCTGGCCGACACCGCCCGCGCGCTCGCCGAGGACAACGAGCGCCCGCCGGTCCACCTGTGCGCCCGCCCCGGCCGCGCCGACGCGATCACGCTCGCCGACGAACTGGGCGGCGCACCCGGCGCGTTCTCGCCCTACGCCGTCTACCTGGCCGGCGGCTCCCCCGGCGACCTGTCCGCGCTCGCCGAGGGCCGCGTCCACGTCCAGGACGAGGGCTCCCAGCTGGTCGCGACCGCGCTCACCCAGGCCGAGGTCGAGGGCACCGACGAGAACTGGCTCGACCTGTGCGCCGGCCCCGGCGGCAAGGCCGGCCTGCTCGGCGCGCTCGCCGCCGGTCGCGGAGCCCGGGTCACCGCGGTCGAGGTGGCCGAACACCGGGCCCGCCTGGTCTCCAACGCCACCCGCGGCCTCCCGGTCACCACGATCGTCGCCGACGGCCGTACCGCCGGCACCGGCGACCTGCCCGCCGCCTCCTTCGACCGCATCCTGGTCGACGCGCCCTGCACCGGTCTGGGCTCGCTGCGCCGCCGTCCCGAGGCCCGCTGGCGCCGTCAGCCCACGGACCTGCCGCCGCTGACCAGCCTTCAGCGCGAACTGCTTGTCGCCGCGCTCAAGGCCGTCCGGCCCGGCGGCGTGGTCGCCTACGTGGTCTGCTCCCCGCACGTGGTCGAAACCCAGGTCACTGTCACCGAGGCAGCGCGCCGTTCCAAGCTCGCGGTCGATTTCGTCGACGCTCGCCCGCTGCTCCCGGCCGGTATGCCCGGTCTCGGCGCCGGGCCTACCGTCCAGCTCTGGCCCCACCGCCACGGCACCGACGCCATGTTCCTCGCCGTCCTCCGCCGTACGGCCTGACATCGACCGTTGCCCGGCCCGTTCAACGGGCCGGGCAACGGCACGGGGTCAAGCGTGGCGGTTCCGGTGACCTACCGTCGGTGCCGCTGGTCAAAGCCGTGTGACTCGTTGTACTTTATACCGTACAACTAAGGAGGGGTCATGAAGGTTATCGCCGCATCTGACCTACGCGCGAACCTTGCGAACGTGTTCGACGCCATCGAGGACGACGCGGAGGACCTCATCGTCACTCGAAGCGGCCACGAGCCGCTGGTCGTCATGCTCAAGAGGGATTACGACGCGTGGCGCGAGACGGAGTACCTGTCCCGTGGCGCCAACGGCCGTGAACTTCGTCGCCGGGCAGCGGAGATGGAGTCGGGAGAACGAATCGTGCGCGACGTCATCGATCCCGAGGCCACTGAGTGAAGCTCGTCTGGCATCCGGAGGCCTGGGAAGAGTACGTCGACTGGCAGACGAGCGATCGTAAGCTTCTCAAACGGATCAACGCGTTGATCAAAGACATCCGGCGCGGAGACGACGGAGGCATCGGCAAGCCTGAGCTGCTTCATGGCGACCTGTCCGGCTGGGCCTCGCGGCGCATCAACGAGGAACACCGGCTCGTGTACCGCATCATCGATGCCCACGGCGAACTGGAAATTCTGTCCTGCCGGTACCACTACGGAGATAGATGATCGGATAGCCACGTCACTCCGCCAGATCCACCCGAGCAGCCGGCATACGTAGCGGCAGGCCGCACGCGGCATCCCTGGTCGCCCTCGGAGGACGAGGGAGGCAAGGCCGGGGCGGTGTATGTCTAGATCATGGACATAGTCGAGTTGGGGCGGTTTCTCCGGGTGCGCCGGGAGGCGTTGCGGCCCGGGGACGTCGGTCTGGTGCCCGGTGGGGTGCGGCGCACGCCAGGGCTTCGCCGGGATGAGGTGGCGGTGCTGGCGGGGATCTCGCCGGACTACTACGAGCGGCTGGAGCGGGGGCGGGCGCCGCATCCGTCGCCCGAGCTGCTGACCGGGCTGGTACGGGCGCTCGGGCTGAGCCGGGACGAGCGCGACTATCTGCACCGGCTGGCCGGGCACCCGGCGCCGGAGCACGACCGGGACCGTACCGCCGGGCCGGAGATGTTGTTCCTGCTCTCGCAGCTGGAGGCGGTCCCGGCGCATGTGGTGGACGGGCTGACCGGGGTCGTCGCGCAGAACGCGCTGAGCATCGCGTTGATCGGCGACTACACGCGGGCCCGCGGGCGGGACCGGAACCTGGCCTGGCGGTGGTTCACAGATCCGTCCGTGCGCGGGTTCGCGGTGCCGGACGACCATGAGGACATCGGCCGGGGCTGGGTGGCGGAGCTGCGCGCGACCGTGGCGCGGCGCGGCCACGATCCGGCCGCCCGCCGTCTTGTCGACGAGCTGCTGACGGCCAGCGCCGAGTTCGCCGGTTACTGGACGCGGATGGAGGTCGCGGGGCTCGGCATGACCCGCAAGGTGATGCTTCACCCGGCGACCGGCCCGCTGGTCGTGAACTGCGACCAGATGCTCGGCTCGTCCGGCGAGGACCGCCTGATCGTGCTGCGCCCGGAGCCGGACACCGGCACGGCCGAGCGGTTCGCCCGCCTGCGACGCGAGCGGGTGGCCGCGTGAGCGGCGGTAGTGACCGCGACCTGAAGAAGAGTGACAGGCGAAGCGGCCGCACGACAGGAAATCCGGCGCGCGAGGCCCCGCGGGCTGCCGCACGACAGGACATCGGCGTACGAGACCGCGCCGGCCGCAGCGCGGCGAGGAATCGGCGGGAGAGCGGTCGTGCGGCGGCCGCGATGGCGTCGCAGTGCGAGAGGAAGCCGGCGGAGCGTCGCCGCAGCGTGAAGGGGGATGTGGCGTGAGCGAGACAGCACACCGGCGGCGACCAGCATCCGAGGCGGCCCGCGTCCTGGCTGCTCACGCGGCCGTGACCGAGGAGCGGCGGCGTCCCGCGCCGGAGAGCATCGCGGCGGTACGCGACGCCGGTCTCTTCGCCCTGACCGTCCCGGCGGAGGCGGGCGGGCTGGGTGCGAGCGCGCGGGAGCAGTGCGAGGCGGTGATCGCGCTCGGCCGGGGCTGTCCCTCCACGGCCTGGGTGACCGCGCTCAGCGCCGGTGCGAAGGCGATCCTGCTGGCCTCGACGTCCGACTCGGCCCGCGCCGCCCTGCTGGCCGACCCGCACGCGATCGTCTGCGGCTCCGGCGCCACCCGCGGCGTCTCCACCCACCCCGCCACCGCCGCCGACGCGGCTGACGGTGTGATCGTTTCCGGCCGGTGGACGATGGCCTCCGGCTGTGAGGACGCGGACTGGGCGATGCTGATGGCGCCCGGCGTCGGCGCCCTGATGGTCGAGACCACACACCTCACCGTCGAGCGCACCTGGCACGTGGCCGGGATGGCCGGGACCGGCAGTCACACGCTTGTCGCGGACGGCCTGCACGTGCCCGCGGACCGGGTCATCCCCCGTCCGGCCCTCTCCCCGGGCGCGAACCTGGCCGGCGTGGTCGGCATGCTGGCGCCGCTGGCCGGGGCCACGCTGGCGATGCGCGACATCGTGGCCGCGCTGCTGGCCGGCGACAAGGCGCCCTACGGTTCCCGCTACGCGCGCATCGCGGACTCCCCGTCGGCCCGCACCTGGTTCACCGACGCGGAGCGGCTCGCCGCCTCGGCCGAGCAACGGCTGCTGCGTACGGCCGGCCTGGTCGACGCCGGTGATCCGCTGACGTTGCCGACCCGGGTACGCCTGCGCGCCGACCTCACCACCGCCGCGCGCGAGTGCCGCCAGGCCACGGAGAAGCTGCTCGACCTCGGCGGTACCAGCGGTTTCGCGCTGGACCAGCCGTTGCAGCGGCTCTGGCGGGACGTCGAGGTCGGCTCCCGTCACCCGCAGTTCAACCCCTACCTGGCCGAGGACGATCTTGGCGGTGTCCTGACCGGCGCGGGGGAGCCGATGTCCGTGATGGTCTGAGAGTTCTCGGTGCGGAGCAGGTCCCGCAGCATGCGCGCGACCCGGCCCATCGCCGCCTCGGCCGCGGGTTGCACAGTGGCCGGGACGCGCGACTCGGTGAGCGCGACGATCGCGTACCGGCCGCCGTCCGCGTGGGCGACCACGCCCATCTCGTGTCGCATGGTCAGTACCGTGCCGGTCTTCGACGACCAGTGGGACGCGTCCGAGGCGAGGTCGGGCGCGAGCCGCTGCCGGTGCACGGAGTCGCCCATCAGCTCACGGACCCGGGCAGCGACCGGCGGCGCGATCGCGGACGGCGTCCACAGCGCGGCCAGCAGGTCCGCGAACGCGCGTGCCGAGCCCGCGTTCGCGCGGCTCACGTCCAACTGCGGGATCGGGTGGCCGTGCCCGGTGGTGACCGCGCCGATCGCCAGGGCGTGCGCGAGGTGCACGTCCTCCGGCGCCAGCCGGTCCGCGGGCGTGTCGTTGAGCGTGCGGATGCGGTGCCGGACCGCGATCCCGTCCAGGCGGAGCCGGCGCAGCTCGTCCATCACCGCGGCCGGCGGTACGAGCGCGAAGAGCGCGTCCGCGGCGGCGCCGTCGCTGATCGCCACGGCCAGGTAGAGCAGGTCCTCGACAGCGATCGTGGCCGGATGCCGGAACCGCATCAACCCCGGCGGGCCCGGCGTCTCCACCCGGTCCGGCGGCACGGTCACGACCGCGGTCAGGTCCAGCTCGCCCCGGTGTGCGGCCTCAAGCACCGCGACCGCGAGGGGCACCTTGATCAGCGACGCGGCCGGGAACACCGCGTCCGGCTCGATGCCCAGCTCCTCGCCGGTGAGCAGGTCCCGCACCAGGAAGCCGCCGCGCAGTCCGGCGTCCTCCAGCACGCCCCGCGCCTCCCGGAACACCCGTGCGGTACTCACGCCGGCACTCCCAGACACTCGCCGACCGCCGCGTGCAGCACCGTCCGCACCTTTTCCAGCTCCGCCCGCGGCCCGGCCACCACGTCGTATCCGCGGGCCACACCGAGATCCCCGGCCGCCCACCGCAAGCCGTGCGCCCCGGCCTGCGCGGCCGAGCAGAGCAGCAGGTCAGGCCCGGTCAACGCCTCGGCAGCGGCCTCCACGGGCGACCCGGCGACCACGATCTGCGCCGGCCGCAGTCCCGCGGCGGCACCGAGCCGGCTCAGCCGGTCCCTGACATGCGGCACGTCATCCTCCGGCTGGATCCAGATCCGCCGCGCCGTCCCCGCGGCGTCCGATTTCGACGGTCGCAGCATATCGATATGCGTCACCGGCTCACGTGTCGCCGCCAACCCCAACGGCACCACCCACACACCCACATCCGGGGGTACGCCGGTGAGCGCCGCCCCGCCCGGCTCCTCGGTCAGCTCCAGGTGCAGGTCGTGCGCGCGGGCGGCCGCGACCAGCCTGGCCAGCGCGGGCGTCGGGCAGGTCGCGGGCACGGTGAGCCGGAACGGGCGGCGGCGGGCGCGTTCCGCGTCGTGTTCGAGCGCGTCCGCGAGGCGGATCAGGCGCTGGGCGGCCGGCAGCAGCGCGGCGCCGAACGGGGTGAGCACGATCGCGCGCGCGGACCTGTCGAGCAGCGCGCCGCCGAGGTGCGCCTCAAGCGCGGAGACGCGGCGGGACGCGACGGACTGCGGTATGCGCAGCGCGGCGGCGCCGACGGTGAAGCTGCCGTGCCGGGTGACCGACACGAACGCACGGCCGGCCGCGACGAGATCCATGAGCTGTGACTATGCCAGATCGGCATGACACCCGCCGTTTTCGTCTTCGACAGCATGGGCGGGCTCTGCGAGGGTCGATTCGTACCCACGAAGGGGGTTTTTCGTGTTCACAATTGTGACGGCGACCGCCGCGATGCTCGCGACGATCACGCTGACACCCACCGCCGCTTCCGCCACCGGCGTGTACCAGCAGCTGGAGCGGCAGTACGACGCCCGCCTCGGCGTCTACGCGGTCGACACCGGCACCGGCAGGACAGTGACGTTCCGTGACAACGAACGGTTCGCCTACACGTCCACGTTCAAGGCGCTCGCCGCCGCCGCGCTGCTCGACCGCATCTCCGACGCGGAGCTGGGCCGCGTGGTCCACTACACGGCCGCGGACCTGGTCGACTACTCGCCTGTCACGTCGCTGCACGTGGACGAGGGCATGACCCTGGGCGCGATCGCCGAGGCCGCGATCACGGTAAGCGACAACACCGCGGGCAACCTGCTCTTCCGCGAGCTCGGCGGCCCGGACGGCCTGGAGCGGTCACTCCGCGCGATCGGCGACCGCACCACCCTCGCCGACCGAATCGAGACCGAGCTGAACACCGCGATCCCGGGCGACCGCCGCGACACCAGCACGCCCCGCGCGCTCGCCACCGACCTGCGTGCCTACGCGCTCGGCGGCGAACTGTGCGCCACCGACCGCAGCCAGCTCATCACCTGGCTGCGCGCGAACACCACAGGCGCGGAGACGATCCGCGCGGGCGTCCCGGCGACCTGGACGGTCGGCGACAAGACCGGCGCCGGCGGCTACGGCACCCGCAACGACATCGCGATCCTCTGGCCGCCGTCCGGCGCCCCGATCGTGCTCGCCGTCATGTCCACCAAGGACACGCCGGACGCCGTCTACGACAACGCACTGCTCGCGGACGCCGCCGAGGCCGTCGTGCGCCACCTGAACCGCCGCTAGCCCATCACGACCCCGATCTAAACCCAAGATCAACTGTTCTCCCGCTTCCGCGGTGGTCCCGCCCCGTGAGCTCCCGCGGCCGTCGGATCCGTGGGTGGCCGGGAAAACCCCACGCGGGTTTTCGACCTTGCCACGGAAAGGCTGGTCCGGAGCGACGTACGGAGCGCCAGCGGAGCCCAACGCTCCGGTTTGCCCGCGGGAGCGACTCCGTTGCCCATTCTCGTCTGGCCGTCTTTGCCTGATGGTCGAATGGGCTGTTGCCGAAGTCGGGAGTGTGGCGGGTTGTTCCGCCTGGTCGGCGGCCTTGCGGACTGCGGGAGCGGCGTGGGTCATCGTCAGTGGCGGCTGGTCGGGGCGGTTGCGGGTCGGGTGGTTACAAGGACCGGCATCGAAGCCCGGAGTTCCGTAGGGGGCGGACTTCGGGGCGGCTGTGGTTCAGGCGGTCGCAAGGAGCGGCGTCGAAGCCGGGAGTTCCGCGGGGGTGCGGGCTTCGGGGTGGCTGCGGGCTGGGTGGCCGCAAGAACTGGCATCGACGCCGGGAGTTCCGTAGGGGGCGGGCTCCGGGGCGGCTGCGGGCCGGGTAGCCGCAAGAACCAGCACCGACGCCGGGAGTTCCGTAGGGGGCGGGCCGGTCGCGGCACTTCGGCAGGAGCCGGGTCGGCATCAAGGCGGAAAACCTCCATATCCGACATGTCCCGTCGCGGCGTACGCTCACCGCCCGCCCTTACTGAGCTTTCGAAGCCACGGTCTACCGCCGGGCGCTACGCGCCCGAAATTTCAGCATTTATTGACCGGGGTCGGTCCGCGCTCCGCCCCCCCGAAAGATCAGTAAGGCCACATCAAGATCCTTGCGGTCCTGGTGGCCCTTATTAGGGCCTGGTAAGGGCCACCAGGACCGCAAGGATCCTGCACCCCACCCCCGGGTGCGGCACTCTCCGCGATCCAGCTACCGAAGGAAGGGCGAAAGCCGCATAGCGGACGGGAGCCCGGTCCGTCGCGGCAGGCCGTCCCGCCGTGCGTGCGCAGAGTGCGGCGTCGAGCACTATGGGTGACGTCGGCGCCGGAGCGTGCGGTGGTCTCGCCCTCTACCGGCCGCCCTCGGTCAGGCGGGGGCGAAAATGCGGTGGTCGCGCTTTCTGCCGACACGCCCTCGGTCAGGCGAGGGTGAAATGCGGTAGTTGCGCCTTCTGTCGGCCCGCCCTCGGTCAGGCGAGGGCGAAAATGCGGTAGTCGCGCTTTCTGCCGACATGCCCTCGGTTAGGAGAGGTAAGAAATGCCGAAATTTCGGGCGTGAAGCGCCGATGTGCCCTGGCTCTGACGTGGGAACGCGCGAGAGCCGGGATCAACTGGCCTTCCCGCGGTGCTCCTGGCCTCGGTGCCGGTCCTTGCGACCGCCCGGATCGCTGTCGTCCCGCCCGGCCGCCGCTGAGACGACGGACGTATTGTTCCCGCGTTCCCCGAGCCCGTCGGCCGGATCAACCCGTACCCCCCGCTTCGGTGCCGGACCTTCGATCGTCAGATCCCAGACGACCCAAGCGCGCGAATGGGCAACAGAGTCGGGAGCGTGCGGGCCGCCACCACCGCGGACGTGGGAAGACGCACCTGCTCGTGACCGTGGCTGTGGTTTATCGATTCGTGGGTGGCGGGGGGCTTCGACTAAATTATCTGGTTATGGGAACGCTGGAAGAGCTGCTTAACGACCGTCTCACCGCCGCATTCGCCGCCGTCGTCGACGGGGGAGCGGATCCGGTGCTGCGACGTTCGCAGCACGCGGACTTCCAGGCGGACGGGGTGCTCGCGGCCGCGCGACGGGCCAAGCGGCACCCGCGTGAGCTGGCCGCGCTCGTGGTCGAGGCGGCGCGGCTTGACGATCTCTGCGCGACAGTGGAGATCTCCGGACCGGGCTTCATCAACCTGACCGTGTCCGCGGACGCGCTCGGCCGGCTGCTCGGCGAGATGGCCGGGCATGATCGGCTCGGTGTGGACGCGGCAGCGGTGCGGGAGACGGTGGTGGTCGACTACTCCGCGCCGAACGTGGCGAAGGAGATGCACGTCGGGCACCTGCGGTCGACGGTGATCGGTGACGCCGCGGTGCGCACGCTCGAGTGGCAGGGCCACCACGTGATCAAGGCCAACCACCTGGGCGACTGGGGTACGCCGTTCGGCATGCTGATCGAGCACCTCCTTGACATCGGTGAGGCGAACGCGGCCGAGGAGCTGTCCGTCGGCGACCTGAACGGCTTCTACCGGACCGCGCGGGCGAAGTTCGACGCGGACGACGAGTTCAAGGAGCGGTCCCGGCAGCGGGTGGTGGCCTTGCAGGGCGGCAATCCGCAGACGCTTCGGCTGTGGCGCATGCTTGTCGACGAGTCGGAGCGGTACTTCCTGGCCGTCTACGACCGGCTCGGCGTGCGGCTCACCGACAAGGACTTCTGCGGCGAGAGCTTCTACAACGACATGCTGCACCCGGTCGTGGCCTCGCTCGACGAGCTGGGCCTGCTGAAGACCAGTGACGGCGCGCGGGTGGTGTTCCCGGACGGGTTCGTCAACCGGGACGGCGAGCCGCTGCCGATCATCGTGCAGAAGCGGGACGGCGGCTTCGGCTACGGCACCACAGATCTGGCCGCGATCCGTTACCGCACGCAGGAGCTGAAGGCGGACCGGATCGCTTACGTGGTAGGCCTTCCGCAGAAGCAGCACTTCGAAATGATCTTCTCGGCGGCGCGGGCCGCGGGCTGGCTGACCCCGGCGACGCGTGCGGACCACGTGGCGTTCGGCTCGGTGCTCGGCACGGACGGCAAGATCCTGCGCAGCCGGGCCGGCGACACGATCAAGCTGGCCGACCTGGTCGACGAGGCGATCGCCCGTGCGGCCGCAGCTGTCGCGGAGAAGAACCCGGCGCTGTCCGAGGCGGAGCGCGACGAGGTGGCCCGGCTGGTCGGCATCGGCGCGATCAAGCTGGCCGACCTGTCGAACGACAGGGTCAAGGACTACGTCTTCGACTGGCAGCGGATGCTGTCCTTCGACGGGAACACGGCGCCGTACCTGCAGTACGCGCACGCGCGGATCCGGTCGATCTTCCGGCGCGGCGAGGTGTCCCCGCCGGCCGGCCTGGAGTCTATCGCGGTGCCGGAGGCGGCCGAGCGCGCGCTCGCGCTTGAGCTGCTCGCGTTCGCCGGCACGGTTTCGGTGGTGGCGGAGACGCTCGAGTTCCACAGGCTCGCGCACTACCTGTTCGGGCTGGCGTCCGCGTTCACCACGTTCTATGAGCAGTGCCCGGTCCTGCGGTCCGAGGGGGAGGTGCGGGAGAACCGGCTCGCGCTCTGCGACCTGACCGCCCGCGTGCTCCACCAGGGCCTCGACCTGCTCGGCATCACCGCACCCGCACAGATGTGACAAACCTCGAAAGGCGCGCGGGGGTACGTACCGCCGCGCGCCTTTCGGTGTTCCGGGCGCCCGGACCGGGACGGCCGCGTCAGGTGTGAGTCGTCACTCCGCCAGGCGCTCCCAGATCGCGCGCAGCTGCTCCTGCTCGCCGGGCGTCAGGCGCCCGAGGAATATCGCCCGGACGTCGTCGAGATGGGTCCGGCGTGCGTGGCTGAGGCGTTCCTGCCCGGCCGGCGTGAGGACCGCGTGGAAGCCGCGACCGTCAGTGACCGACCGCTGCCGGGTGATCAGGCCCTGCCTCTCCAGCCGGTCTGCCATCCGGGTGAAGCCGCCGGTGGACATCAGCCGCCGGGCCGCGAGGTCGGACATCCGCACGCCGTCCGCGCCCGCCGCCTCAAGCGCGGCGAGCACGTCGTACTCGGACATGGTGACGCCGGTCCTGGCCAGCCGTGATTCCATCTCGCGCCACAGCCGCGTGTGTGTGTTGAGGAAGCCGCCCCAGGCCGCCTCTTCGAGGTCGGAGAGCCGCTCGTCCGTCATGGCTGCACTGTAACGGCCCACCACCTGTGACCCAGGTCGCCTTGGTGTCCAGACTCTCCGCTCATATAGTTGCCTGCGCAGGCAGTTAATAGGACAGAGAGTGAGTTTGAGATGACAACAGTTCTGGTGGCGGGTGCGACCGGCAGCCTCGGCAGCCTGATCGTGGCGCGCCTGCTGGAGCGCGGTGCCACAGTCCGCGCGCTTGTCCGCCCGTCCAACGCGGACGGCGGCGCCCGGCTGCGCGAGGTCGCCGCACATCCGAATCTGTCGCTCGTGGTCGGCGACCTCACCGACGGGGCTGGCGCACTGGTCCCGCACCTGGCCGGCGTGGACGTGGTGGTCTCCGCCGTCCAGGGCGGGCCAGAGGTGATCATCGACGGCCAGCTGGAGCTGCTCCGGGCCGCCGAGGCCGCAGGCGTGCACCGGATGATCCCGTCCGACTTCTCCATCAACCTCTGGGGGTACGACTACGGCGTCAACATCCTCTCCGACCTGCGCCGCGTCTTCGCCGCCGCGTTCCGGAACAGCGCCGTGGCCCGTACCTCAGTGGCGGTCGGTGCCTTTCCGGAGTTCTTCCTCGGGCCGTTCCACGAGGTCCTCGACCCGGCGGCCGGTACGTTCGCCGTCTGGGGGGACGGCACCCGGAAGATCGACATCACCACCATCCCGGACACGGCCGCCTTCACCGCCGCCGTCGCGCTCGACCCGGCGACCGCCGGCCGTGACATCCACGTGGTCGGCCAGCAGCTGACCGTGCTGGAGCTGCGCAACGAGGTCGAGGCCGCCTCCGGCCACCGCTGGAAGCTGGTCCGCCGGGGCACCCTGGATGATCTGCAGGCGGAGATCGTCCGTCGTCAGTTCGCCGCCACCAGCCCGTTCCAGTACGTCGCCCTCCAGTACCAGATCGGGATGTACAGCGGTACCGCCTCCCTGACCGACGTCCGCAACGCCGACTACCCCGACGTCACGCCGACGTCGGTCGCGCAGTACCTGGCTGGCCCGGGTGCGTCCCACTTCGAGATCCAGGCCGGCGCGCAGTCCACCGAGGACTGGCCGGCCGCGGTCTGATCCGGCCCCTGACGGACGCGTTGGGTCACTCCAGCCCGGTCAGCAGCGTGCCGATCAGCGTGTCCACGAACGCCTCCGCGTCTCCGGTGTCGGTGAAGTTGCCAAGGAACGCGCGCTGGAAACAGGCGCCGAGCAGCATCGCCGCGCCGGCGGCCGGGTCTGCTTCCGGGCGCAGCCGCCCGAGTCGCTGCTCCGCGGCGAGGTAGCCGGTCAGCGCCTCGAGCGGCACCTGCGGTCCCGCGTTCCGCTCGCGCAACTTTTCCCGGTGCGCGGCGAACAGCGTCGGCTCGGAGAAGAGCGACGCCGCCATCGGGAACCCGTGCTCGTAGAAGTCGACGGCGGCCAGCGCCACCTCGCGCAGCACGCCCGCAACCGGTTCCGCGCCCACCCTGCCCGGCAGTCCGCCGAGCACTGTGACAAGCGTGGCGGGCCCGCGTTCGCCGAGCACGGCCAGGAAGATGTCGGTCTTGTCGCGGAAGTGCTTGTAGAGCGCGGCTTCGGAGAGGCCGGCCGCAAGCGCGATCTCCCTGGTCGTGGCGCGGGCCAGGCCACGGTCCCGGATGACGCCGGCGGCGGCGCTGACGATGCGGTCGCGGGTACTCAATCCGGTTTCCTCTTGACGGCGGGGTGAGTGCTCACTAACCATAATGGTTAGTGAGCACTCACTAACCAGGGAGTCGTTGTGAAACTGACAGTTCTCGGCGCGACCGGCGGCACCGGTCTCCAGCTGATCCGCCAGGCGTCCGCGGCCGGCCACGACGTCGTCGCTGTCGTCCGGGACCCGTCACGCCTTCCACCCGAGCTGCCCGGGCTCACTGTCGTCACCGCGGACGTGACGGATCCGGACGCGCTCGGCGAGGCCGTGACCGGGCGCGATGCGGTCATCTCCGCGATCGGGCCGCGCGGGCGAGGGCCGACAGCTGTCTGCGCGGACAGTGCCGGTGCGGCCGTGACCGCGATGCGGCGGCACGGCGTCCGGCGGCTGATCGTGGTCAGCAACAGCGGCATGCACACGGACGGCCGGGACGGCCCGGTCACCCGATACGTCGCCAAGCCGATCCTGGTCCGCGTGTTCGCCCACGCCTACGCGGACATGCAGCGGATGGAGGACCTGGTCAGCGCGACCGACCTGGACTGGACGATCCTCCGCCCGCCGATGCTCACCGACGGGAAGCACACCGGCCGCTACCGCACCGAGATCGGGCGTAACGTCCGCGGCGGCAACCGGATCTCCCGCGCCGACCTGGCCGACCTGATCCTGCGCGGCCTCACCGATCCGGCGACGGTGCGGGCCACGGTGTCGATCGGGTACTGACCGGGCCGGCCCAGCGGGTGAGGACCGGCACGCAGCGCTCCGCGAACTCCTCGTAGTCGGCCGTGGAGTTGTAGACGTGCGCGGACAGCCGGAGATAACCCACGCCGCCGAACTGGCCGAACGCGCACTCGGCCGACAACTCCGCAAGCACCCGGGCCCGCAGCGCGTCCGGTGCGCCCGGGCCGGTCCCGAGCGTGCCGGGCAGCCGTACCAGGCGCATCGGGCCGGCGGGCATGCCGACCCGTACCGTGTGGTCCTCGCCGGTCAGCGCCGTGAAGGCCGCCGCGATCACCGATGCACCGCTGCCGGCCAGCTCGGACGCTCGCGCGCGGACCGCCGCCCAGCCCCACCGCGCGTCGATGCCGGTAAGCGTCCCGGGCGCGGCCAGCTGTGCGGTCACGTCAAGCGTGCCCTGCACATCGAACCTCCGCGGGTACGGCAGCGGCGCGCCCCACGAGTCGATCAACGGCCACAGCTCCTGCACGTGCGGCCCGCGGGCGACAAGCACGCCTGTGCTCCGCGGCGCACAGCCGAACTTGTGCAGATTGCCCACCCACACGTCGCAGTCCACGCCGGCCAGCGGCGTCTCCAGCAGCGCGGGCACGTGCGCGCCGTCCACCAGGAACGGGATGCCGCGTTCGCGCGCCACCCGGCCGATCAGGTCCACCGGCAGGAAGCGCGCGGTGGGGGAGGTGAGGTGATCCGCGATGATCAGCGCGGTCCGGCCGGTGATCGCGCCGATCACTGCTGACGCCGCCTCCTCGGCGCCGGCGTCGAGCGGCACGTGGACCGTGCGGACAGTGCCGTGGCGGCGCCGGGCCAGGCGTTCCGCGCCCATGGTGACCGCGCCGTAGCCGTGGTCGGTCACGATGATCTCGCCGCCGTGCGGGAACGGGAGGCCCGCGAACGCGACGCTTGCGCCGCCGCTCGCGTTCGGGACCAGCGCGAGTGTCTCCGGGGCCACGCGCAGGAATCGGGCGATCTCGGCACGCGCGGCGGCGATCCGGTCCGGGAGGCCGGCGAACCAGCGGACCGGCGCGGCCTCCATCTCGTCGCGCAGCGCGGCCTGTGCCGTCAGGGCGAAGCGCGGGACCGCGCCGAACGAGCCGTGGTTGAGGTGGAGCGGCGTGGGGGAGAGTGGCCAATCGGCGTCCATGGCTCCTGCACTCAGTAGAATGTTACAAGTCCGATCATGCCTAGGTGGCGTACCCTCGTGGTGTCAAGGTCTTGGTCGTGGCACTTTCTCTCTGGGAAAGCTGTTCAGCTTGGCTGAAGCATGTGACATATTACTGTCGTGTCCCATCGTCTGAAGGTCGTCATCGTCGGAGCCGGCATCGTCGGCGCCGCGACCGCGCGCGTGCTGGCCCGCTCCGGCTGCGACGTGGTCGTCGTCGACCGCGGGGCGAGCGCGGGCGGCACGTCCTCCGCCGGCGAGGGCAACATCCTGGTCTCGGACAAGGGGCCCGGCGCGGAGCTGCGGCTCACCCAGCGCTCGCTTGCCGCCTGGGCCCGGGTGCGCGAGGAACTGCGGGACGAACTGCCCTCCGGATTCCCGGATCTCGAGTTCGAGCAGAAGGGCGGCCTGGTCGCCGCGACAACTGACGCGGGCGCGGCCGCGCTGCTTGACTTCGCCGCCACGCAGCGCACGGCCGGCGTGACCGCCGAGGTGGTCGACGACCGCCGCGCGCACGAGCTGGAGCCGGACCTCACCCGAGACCTGACCGCCGCCGTCTTCTACCCGCAGGACGCGCAGGTGCAGCCCGTGATCGCGACGGAGGCGCTGCTCGCGGCCGCCCGCCGGCACGGCGCGCGCGTGCGGCAGGGCGTCGAGATCCTCGGCCCGGTTCTCGCACACCAGACGATCACGGGGGTACGCACCAGCGCGGGCACACTCCCGGCCGACGCGGTGGTGATCGCGGCCGGGCCGTGGTCAGGTGAGGTGGCCGCGCGCTTCGGCGTGACACTGCCGGTCCGGCCGCGGCGCGGCACCGTGCTTGTCACATCCCGGATGCGGCAGCGCGTGTTCCACAAGGTCTACGACGCGGACTACGTCGGCGCGGTCGGCTCCGGCGCGGCAGACCTGATGGTCTCGAGCGTGGTCGAGTCCACCGCGGCCGGCACCGTGCTGATCGGCTCCTCCCGCGAACGCCGCGGCTTCGACGACCGGATCGAGGCCCGGGTGCTTGCCGCGCTCGCCGCCAAGGCGCTGCTCCTCTTCCCGTTCCTCGCGGACGTGCAGGTGATGCGCGCCTACGGCGGCTTCCGCCCGTTCGTCCCGGACCACCTGCCGGTGATCGGCGAGGACCCGCGCCAGCCAGGGCTGTGGCACGCGACCGGCCATGAGGGCGCGGGCATCGGGTTGAGCCTGGCCACGGCGGACCTTCTGCATGATCAATTGCTTGAGGGGGGCGCGGCCGGCGAGTTCCGGCCCGACCGTCCGACGCTGCTGCCGCACCTGGAAGGGGCCACCGCATGACCGGACCGTACGGGCTCACCGCCGCCCACGACCCGGCCGCGCCCGCGGACAGCGGCACGATCACGGTGACCGTGGACGGCGAGGCAGTGACCGGCCGGGCGGGCCAGACGATCGCCGGCATGCTGCTGGCCTCCGGTCGCGTCTCCTGGCGTGTGAGCCCACGCAGTGGGCGTCCACGCGGCGTCTTCTGCGGCATCGGAGTGTGTTTCGACTGCCTGCTTGTGGTGAACGGCCTCCCCGACGTGCGCGCCTGCCAGCGGCGCGCAACGGACGGCGACGTGATCGACCTCCAGGACGACTCCGCCGCTCGCGAGGGCCACGCTGCTCGCGACGGGGACGGTCGTGACCGCCGCGCCGCTCTCGACAGCCGTGGCGATCGTGACGGGCGTGGCGAGCGTGGCGAGCGGGCCAGTGCGGGGGATGGGCGATGACGGAGAGCGTTCCGGTTCTGGTGGTCGGTGGCGGACCGGCCGGGATGGCAGCCGCGCTTGCCGCACGCCGCCGGGGTGTCCGCGTGGTGCTGGTCGAGGCCTCGGACGATCTCGGCGGTCAGTACTGGCGGCACCTGCCCGCGGAGCGCGCCGGCGAGCGTGAGGAGCTGCTGCACCACGGCTGGCAGACGTTCCTCGGCATGCGCGCCGCGCTGCGCAACGACGACGGCTGCGAGATCCTGCTCAACGGGCACGTCTGGTCGGCCGACCGACGTGACGACGCGCCACCGCTCGTCCACGTGGTCGTCGGCGAGGCGGACGGTGCCGGGCGCCCGGCGCGCACGTTTGACCCGAAGGTGTTGGTGCTGGCGACCGGCGCGCACGAGCGCACGCTGCCGTTCCCCGGCTGGGACCTGCCCGGCGTCTTCACCGCGGGCGCCGCGCAGGCCTTGGCGAAGGGGGAGCGGGTCGCGGTCGGCCGTCGCGTGCTCGTGGCCGGCGCGGGCCCGTTCCTGTTGCCTGTGGTCAGCAGCCTGATCCGTACCGGCGCGACGGTTGTCGGTGTGGTCGAGGCCTCCGGCGTGCGGCAGCTCGGCGCCGGCTGGGGTGCGAAGCCCTGGCGACTGCTGTCCGCGCGTGCCAAGGCCGCCGAGCTGGGCGGATATGCCCGTGATCTGGCTGTCAACCGCATTCCCTATCGGACCGGCGCGGCAGTTGTCGCCGCGCACGGCGCCGGCCGGGTCGAGTCCGTCACCGTCGCCGGCCTCGACCCGGACTGGACTCCGAAACCCGGCACCGGACGCCGGATCGAGGTGGACGCGGTCTGTGTCAGCCACGGCTTCGTGCCCCGCAGCGAACTGGCCGTGGCCGCCGGCTGCGTCACCGGCCCGGACGGCGTGGTTGTCGTCGACGACTGTCAGCGCAGCTCGGTGCGCGGAGTGCTCACCGCGGGCGAGCTGACCGGCATCGGCGGTGTCGACCTGGCGCTGGCCGAGGGCGAGATCGCGGGTGCGGTCGCGGCGGGCGGCAACCCACCACCGGGGGCGGCGAAGGCGCGGCGGGTGTTCCGGGAGTTCGCCGGGCGGCTGGCGTCGGCGCACGGCATCGGTCCCGGCTGGCAGGACTGGCTGGACGACACGACGACCGTCTGCCGCTGTGAGGATGTCACCGCTGGTGACCTGCGCCGGGTCGGCGGTCTGACCGAGTCGCGCGGCCTGCGCTCCCTGAAGCTCACCACCCGCGCCGGGCTCGGCATCTGCCAGGGCCGCACCTGTGGCCGCGCGGTCGAGGAGATCCTCTCGGCCGCTGCGCACACCCGGCTCTCCGCCCAGGCGAGCCGGGCACCCGCCGGACCGAGCTTCCCCAGCCACGCCGAGCCAAGCCAGACCGCGCCTGGCCAGACCGCGTCGGGTCAGATCGGGCCGGGTCAGATCGGGCCGGCTCAGGCCGCCTCGGATCTAGCCGCGTCGGGTCAGATCGCGACCGGCCAGACCGCGCCGGGCAAGATCGCACCGAGTCAGGGCGAGCCGGGTCAGGCCGCGCCCGGCCAGGCCGAGGCGGGCCGGTCAGGGCCGCGCCAGGTGGACTTGACCAGCGCCGGGCTGCTCGACCCCGGCCGCACCGCCCACCGTCCCATCGCCGTTCCCATCCGGCTCGGAGAACTGGCCGGGCTCATCGACATCGACGGCAGCGTCGCCGGAAATGCCACAAGCACCCAGGAGGACCTTTCATGAGTTCCGCACCGATCGACCTTCGCGGGGTCATCGTCGCGACCGCGCTGCCCTTCAAGGAGAATCCGGCCGCGCCGGCCGGGCTCGAGGTGGACTACGACAGGTTCGCCGCGCACTGTGACTGGCTGGTCAGCAACGGCTGCCGGGGCGTCGGGCCGAACGGCTCGCTCGGCGAGTACTCGGCGCTCACCGACGACGAGCGCCGGAAGGTGGTGCAGGTCGCGGTGGAGGCGGTGGCCGGGCGGGGTGTGGTCGTCGCGGGCGTGCACGGGCCGGGCTGGCACCAGGCGAAGCACTGGGCGGAACTGGCGGCGGAGGACGGCGCGGACGGCGTGCTGGCGCTGCCGCCGACCATGTACCGGGCGAGTGACTCCCAGGTCGTCGAGCACTTTAGCAAGATCAACGAGGTCGGCCTGCCGATCATGATCTACAACAACCCGATCGACACCAAGGTCGACCTGGTGCCGAGCCTTGTCGCCGAGATCGCCCAGCTGCCGAACGTCTCCGCGATCAAGGAGTTCAGCGGCGACGTCCGCAGGCTCTTCGAGATCAAGGAACTGTGTGACATCGACGTGGTCGCGGGCGCGGACGACGTGCTGTTCGAGCTGATGGTGGACGGCGCGGTCGGCTGGTTCGCGGGCTTCCCGAACGCGTTCCCGGCCGAGTCGGTCGAGATCTACGACCTGATGATCGCCGGGAAGGTCCCCGAGGCCCGTGAGCTGTACAAGCACCTGGTGGCCGTGTTCCGCTGGGACTCGCGTGTCGAGTTCGTCCAGGCGATCAAGCTGAGCATGGAGCAGGTCGGCCGGTACGGTGGCCCGTGCCGCCCGCCGCGCGGCCCGCTCACCCCGGCGCACGAAGCCCAGGTGCGCGCGGACATGGCCCGCGCGATCAAGGGCCTCGAAGAGTACCGAGGTAGGTAGATGAGGGCATCGCGGATGTTCCAGGCGGTCGACTCGCACACCGAGGGCATGCCGACCCGGGTGATCACCGGCGGCATCGGCGTGATCCCGGGCGCGACGATGAACGAGCGCCGCCTGCACTTCGTCGCGCACCTGGACCACATCAGGAAGCTCCTGGTCAACGAGCCGCGTGGGCACGCCGCGATGAGCGGTGCGATCCTGCAGCCGCCGACCAGGCCTGATGCCGACTTCGGCGTGCTCTACATCGAGGTCTCCGGCTGCCTGCCGATGTGCGGGCACGGCACGATCGGCGTGGCCACTGTGCTCGTCGAGACCGGCATGGTCGAGGTGGTCGAGCCGGTCACCACGATCCGGCTCGACACCCCGGCCGGCCTGGTCACGGCGCTCGTCGCGGTGAAGGACGGCCGCGCCGAGCACGTCACGCTCGAGAACGTGCCGTCCTATTGCGAGCGTCTGGACGAGGTCATTGAGGTGCCGGGCCTCGGCCCGGTGTCCTACAGCCTCGCGTTCGGCGGCAACTTCTATGCCATGGTCGACCTCACCAGACCCTTCGACCGGGCGTACCAGCAGGAGATTTTGAATGACGGCCTGAAGATCATGGACGCGATCAACACGCAGAACCCGCCGAAGCACCCGACAATCGACGGCGTCGACCACTGCCACCACGTGGAGTTCATCGCGCCCGGCTCGGACGCGCGGCTCTCCCGGCATGCGATGGCGATCCACCCCGGCTGGTTCGACAGGTCGCCGTGCGGCACCGGCACGTCGGCCCGGATGGCGGAGCTGCATGCGCGCGGTGAGCTGCCGCTGCACCAGGACTTCGTCAACGAGTCGTTCATCGGCAGCCGGTTCACCGGCAGACTTATCGGGGAGACAGAGGTCGGCGGCGTGCGGGCGGTGCTGCCGACGATCACCGGGCGGGCCTGGATCACCGGTTTCGGCCAGTACGTGCTGGACCCGACGGACCCGTACCCGGCCGGATTCGAGTTTTAGGAGATGCAGGTGACTGACGTGGAGCAGCTGCTCGCCGCCGCCGACGCGGCAAGGCCCAAGATCAGGAACACCACGCCGGGGGTACGCGCGGAGTGGCTCGACGCGGTCGCGGACGCGCTCGACACGGCAAAGGACGACCTGGTCGCACTGGCGCAGGAGGAGACGCACCTGCCGAACGCGCGCCTGACCGGCGAACTCGGCCGGACCACGTTCCAGGCGCGGCTGTTCGCCGAGGGGCTGCGCAGCGGCGAGCTGATCCCGACCCGGATCGACCCGGCCGACCCGGCGTGGGGCATGGGCCCGCGTCCCGAGCTGCGCCGCACCGTGCTGCCGATCGGGCCGGTGCTCGTCTTCGCGGCAAGCAACTTCCCGTTCGCGTTCAGCGTGTTCGGCGGTGACACGGTGTCCGCGCTGGCCGCCGGCTGTCCGGTCGTGCTTAAGGCGCACCCCGGGCATCCGCGCCTCTCCCGTCGTACCGCCGAGGTCGTGGTGGCCGCCTTGAGCGCCGCAGGCGCCCCCGACGGCACGTTCGGCCTGCTGGAGGGGGTGGAGGAGTCGCTCACCGCGCTCCGGGATCCGCGGATCAGGGCGGCCGGGTTCACCGGGTCGACGGCCGGCGGGCGCGTGCTCTTCGACATCGCGGCCGGGCGGCCCGACCCGATCCCGTTCTACGGCGAGCTGGGCAGCACGAACCCGGTCGTAGTCACGCCCGCGGGCTGGGCCGAGCGGGGTGACGCGATCGCGCGCGAGTGGGTGGAGTCGCTGACGCTCGGCGCGGGCCAGTTCTGCACGAATCCGGGCGTCATCCTGGTCCCGGACGCCGACGCGTTCGTGGCCGCGGTCGCGCTGCCGGTCCCGGGCCGCATGCTCTCCGAGTCGATGGAGAAGGGGTTCGCGGGCAAGGTCGCCGAGGTCGGTGCGCGCGACGGCGTGCGAGAAGCCGTCACAGGCGACCCCAATGACCAGGGGGTACGGGCGACAGTGCTTCGTTCCACGGCGCGCGACATCGTGGCCGATCCGGAGGCGCTCGACATCGAGATGTTCGGGCCGGCCGGCCTGGTGGTCGGCTACGGCTCCGAGGACGAGCTGGAGGAGGTGGTCCGGCTGGTTCCCGGGCAGCTCACCGGCACGGTGCAGGCGCACAGCACGGACCCGGACCCGGTGGCCGCGCGCGTGGTGCCGGAGCTGGCGGACCGGGTCGGGCGGGTGGTCTACAACGCGTGGCCGACCGGCGTGACAGTGTCCGGCGCGCAGCATCACGGCGGTCCGTGGCCGTCCACCACGGCGCCGACCTCGACCTCGGTCGGCCTGGCCGCGATCACCAGGTGGCAGCGGCCGGTGACGTTCCAGGGCGCGCCCGCATCAGTCCTGCCGCCGGAACTCCGCTGACGCCTTGTCATACTCGTGCCGGCCGGACAACGCTGGGCGGCGCCCACGACGCCGGGCGGCGCCCACGATGCTGGGTGACGCCCACGATGCTGGGTGACGCTCACGATGCTGGGTGACGCTCACGATGCTGGGCGGCGCTCACGATGCTGGGCGGCGCTCACGATGCCGGGTGACGCTCACGATGCCGGGTGACGCTCACGACGCCGGGTGACGCCGGGCGGTGAAGACGCCGGAAGGCGCCGGGCCGCGTTGGAAGGCGCCGGGTCGCGTCGAAGGCGCCGCGTCGCGTCGAAGGCGCTTCGGCCGGCACGATGTGACATTGTATTGTCGGACCCACATCAGACGCGGGAGGTACCCAGGTGAGCTCATCGGTCATCGGCCCGGTGGCCGTCGGGGCGAGCCTGCGCGGCACCGTCGAGGACGCGGTCGCGGCCGCGATCGTCTCCGGCGAGTTGGCGCCCGGCACGCTCGTCACCGCGCCCACGCTCGCCCTCCGGTTCGGCGTCTCCGCCACGCCGGTCCGCGAGGCAATGCTCAACCTGCAGAAACGCGGCTTCGTCGATGCGGTGCGGAACAAGGGTTTCCGGATCACCGACGTCAGTGAGCAGGACCTGTGGGAGATCGTCCGGATCCGGCAGGACCTGGAGGGCCCGCCGATGCGGGACATCGCGCGCACGCTGCAGCCGGGGACCGCGGCCGAGCTGCGGGTGCTGGCCCAGACCATCGTGGACGCGGCCGCCGGCGGCGATCTGGCCGAGTACCTGGCCACCGACATGGCATTTCACCTGCGGCTGCTTGAACTGCACGGCAACCGCCGGCTCATCGAGATCGTGAAGGATCTGCGGCAGCAGACCCGGATGGTGGGGCTTGCCGACATGGTCGGCACGGCCGAGCTGGCCCGGTCCGCGGCCGAGCACCACAGCCTCGTGGACCTGCTCGAGGCGCGCGACGGCCGGGGCGCGGAGACGCTGCTCAGGGCGCACATCGGGCATGTGCTGGGCTGGTGGAACGGCCGCGCCGAGGACTGACCGGCACCCCTTCGTCACGCACCGCGCCCGCCTGAGGTCAGGCGGGCGCTTCTGTGTCTCCGGGGTGTAAATAGTTGCTCGCCAGCTCTTCACCTGCGCTGTGTGACATACTACTGTCCTCCCTAGCGACCGGGGTCACCCCGACGCGGCTGACAGATCGTGACCGGGCCTTCGAAGCCCCGCATACATCAGCGTTGCCCCCTCACGGAGTCGTTCAGCGCAGGGCCCGCCTTCCCATCCACGGATCGAACCGTGTGCGGCCCGCGCGTACCCGGAAGGCAGGACCCCTCACATGCCACAACCTCGCACCCCGGCGGTTCTCGCCGGGCTGATGGCCACGATGCTCGCCGTGCAGGCGTGCAGCGGTGGCGGCGGCTCGTCCGACTCGAGCGGAAACGGCGACGGCACGCCGCGGAAGGGCGGCACGGTGCAGGTGCTGCAGGCCGCCGACTTCTCGTACCTAGACCCGGCCCGCGGCTTCGACGGTGGCGTCAACGCGTTCTACCGGCTGGTCTACCGCACGCTGATCACCAAGGCGCCGTCAAACGCCGCCGACCCGAACGCGATGGTCCCGGACCTGGCGCAGGGCCTCGGCGAGGTGTCCGCGGACGGGCTGACCTGGACGTACAAGCTGAAGCCCGGGGTGAAGTTCGACAACGGCGCGCCGATCACGTCGAAGGACGTCAAGTTCGGCATCAGCCGCGGGTGGGACCCGGAGATCGGCATCGGCGCGCCCTACCTGAAGCAGTTCGTGGCCGCGCCGGAGGGCTACCAGGGGCCGTACCGCTCCGGTGAGCTGCCCACGATCGCCACGCCTGACGACCAGACCATCGTCTTCACGCTGAAGGCGCCGTTCCCGGAGTTCGACGCGGTGCTGTCGATGCCGAGCGCGGTGCCGTTCCCGGTCGGCACCGGCGGCGGGTCCGAGTTCATCAACGACATCGTCGCCTCCGGGCCGTACGACCTGGCCTCGTTCACGCCGGGCAGCACCATCGCGCTGAAGCGCAACCCGAACTGGGACGCGTCCACCGACCCCGTGCGCACCGCGCTGCCGGACGGCTGGACGTTCACCATCGGCGTCGAGGGCGCCACAATCGACGAGCGCCTGATCGCCGGCCAGGGCGCCGACGTGAACGCGATCGCCGGGACGGTGCAGACCGCGACGATCGCGCGCCTGCAGGACCCGCGGTTCAAGGACCGGGTGCTGAAGGCGCCGTCCACCTGCACCACCTACATGTCGCTGAACAGCACGAAGGGCCCGCTTGGCGACGTACGGGTGCGGCAGGCGATCAACTACGCGGTGGACAAGAGCTCGGTGCTGAACGCGACGGGTGGCAACCAGTTCGCCACGGTCGCCACCACGATCATCCCGACAAGCGTGGCCGGGTACGCGGAGTACAACCTCTACCCGAGCCCGGACAACACCGGCGACGTGGCCAAGGCGACGGCGCTGCTCACCGAGGCGGGCCAGGCCGGCGGCTTCACGCTGACGCTCGACGTCAGGTCGAACGCGGTGGCGCAGCGGCAGGCCGAGGCGATCCAGCAGGCGCTCCAGCGCGTCAAGATCGACGTCAAGCTGAACGTCATCGACGTCTCCACCTACTACGAGACGATCGGCACGCCGTCCCAGCAGCACGACGCCGCGATCACCGGCTGGTGCCCGGACTGGTCCTCCAGCGCCTCCACGTTCCTGCCGCCGCTCTTCGACGGCCGGGTGATCACCGAGAAGGGCAACCAGAACCTCGCCCAGATCAACGACCCGGCGGTGAACGCGGACATCGACCGGATCCGCGCGCTCACCGACCTGGACGCGGCGAACACCGAGTGGGGCGCGCTGGACAAGAAGATCATGGAGCTGGCGCCGATCGTGCCGCTCAATGTGGAGAACCGCATCTTCCTCCCGGGTGAGAACGTGGCAGGCATCGTCGCTCCGCAGGGCGAGATCGACTACGCCATCCTGGGCCTCGAGGACCCGTCGAAGGGCTGACGGTGACCATCGCACCCACCGGGTTGCAGGTGTCGGCGGCGGCGTCCGAGCAGGGCGCCGCCGTCACCCCGCCGGACCCGCGCAGACATCCGGCGCGCATGATCGCGCGTGACCCGGCGGCCGTGGCCTGCCTGGCCTACATCGGCCTGATCATCCTGATGGCGGTGTGCGCGCCGCTCATCGTGAAGGTCAGCGGCTGGAGCCCCTACGAGTTCGACCAGAGCGCGATCGACCCCGACCTGGGCGGCATTCCGCTGACCGGCGGGGGACGCGGCTGGGGCGGCATCTCCGGCGAGCACTGGCTCGGCGTGGAGCCGGGCAGCGGGCGGGACATCTTCGCCCGCATCGTCTACGGCGCCCGGTCGTCGATGCTCATCGCGTTCGCGGCCACGCTTCTCACCACTGTGCTCGGCGTGGTGTTCGGGCTGCTGGCCGGCTACTTCGGCGGCCGTACCGACATGGTGGTCTCGCGGGTGATGGAGTTCCTGATGGCGTTCCCCGCGCTGATCTTCATGATCGCGGTGCTCTCCGCGCTCCCGGCGGACAACCGGCAGTATCTGCTTGTCGTGGTGATCTCGGTGTTCGGCTGGCCCTATCTCGCCAGGCTGGTCCGGGCGCAGACCATGTCGCTCAAGCAGCGTGAGTTCGTCGAGGCCGCCCGCGCTTCGGGGGCGTCCCGCGCGCAGATCGTCTTCGTGGAGATCCTGCCGAACCTGCGCTCCACGATCCTGGTCATGGTGACCATGGCGGTTCCGGGCTACATCGGCACCGAGGCCGGGCTCTCCTTCCTCGGCGTCGGCCTGGTCCCGCCGAACCCGTCCTGGGGACAGATGATCGCCGCCTCGGTGAGCTGGTACTCGGTCGTCCCCACCTACTTCCTCGTGCCGGGCACGTTCCTGGCCCTGCTTGTGCTCGCGTTCATGGTGCTCGGCGACCGTGTCCGCGCGGCGGTGGACCCGGGAGGCCTGCTGTGACGCGCTACGTCGTACACCGGCTGGGTGGGATGATCCTGGTCCTGTTCCTGGTGTGCCTGTTCACCTACGTCGTGTTCTTCGCGCTCTCGCCCGACCCCGCGGTGCAGATCTGCGGCAAGAACTGCACGCCGGAGCGGATCGACCAGATCCGGGCGAACCTGGGGCTCGACGCGCCGTTCCTCACCCAGTTCCTCGGCTTCCTTGGCGGGCTGTTCACCGGGCGGCAGTACGGCGGCGGCACCTCGATCATCGAGTGCCCGGCGCCGTGCCTCGGCTACTCGTTCCAGTCCTCGCAGATCGTCACCGACATGATCGTGCAGCGGCTGCCGGTCACCGCCGTCGTCGCGATCGGCGCGGCAGTGCTCTGGCTGACCGCCGGCGTGATCGGCGGCCTGGTCAGCGCGGTCCGGGAGGGAAAATTTGCTGACCACTTCATCGCGGCGCTCACGCTCGGCGGCATGTCGATCCCGAACTACGTGCTCGCGCTGGCGCTGCAGTACGTGTTCGTGGTGCAGCTGCAGTGGCTGCCGTTTCCGCAGGCCGTGCCGTTCGCGGACGACCCCGGGCAGTGGTTCGCGAACTTCATCCTGCCGTGGGCCGTGCTCGCCATCGGCTACGCCTCGTCCTACACCCGGCTGACCAGGGCGAACGTCATCGACACGCTCGGCGAGAACTTTGTCCGGACCGCGAAGGCGAAGGGCCTCCAGCCCTCGCTCGTCTGGCGGCGGCATGCGTTGCGGCCCGCGCTCACGCCCGTGGTCACCATCGCCGGGATGGACTTCGCCGGGCTGCTGGGCGGCGCGCTGATCACCGAGACCGTGTTCGGCATCAACGGGGTCGGCAAGCTGGCGGCGGACTCGATCACCAAGAACGACCAGCCGGTGATCATGGCGGTCACGTTGCTCGCCGCGTTCTTCGTGGTGGTCGGCAACATGGTCGTCGACCTGCTCTACTCCGCGATCGACCCACGGGTGAGAGCCTCATGAGCCTTCTGACGGTACGCCAGCTCAGCGTCTCCTTTAAGGCGATAAATCGGGACGTACCCGTGGTGGACGGCCTTGACTTTGATCTTCCGCGCGGCGGTGCGCTCGGCATCGTGGGGGAGAGCGGCTCCGGTAAGTCGATGACCAGCCTGGCGATCATGGGGCTGCTCCCGGCCGGTGCCACCCGCACCGGCAGCATCGTCTTCGACGGCACCGAACTCACCGGGCTGCCGGAACGCCGCATGCGGGCGATGCGCGGCGACAAGATCGCGATGATCTTCCAGGACCCGCTCTCCTCGCTGAACCCGTACTACACGGTCGGCACGCAGATCGCCGAGGCCTACCGCGCGCACCGCACCGGCGTGAGCCGCAAGGCCGCGCGAGCCGTCGCGATCGAGGCGATGGAACGCGTGCACATCAGGGACGCGGCGCGGCGGGTCGACGACTACCCGCACCAGTTCTCCGGCGGCATGCGGCAGCGCGTCATGATCGCGATGGCGCTCAGCACCGAGCCCGAACTGATCATCGCGGACGAGCCGACCACCGCGCTCGACGTCACGGTGCAGGCGCAGATCCTGGAACTGCTCGCCGAGGTGCGCCGGGACACCGGGGCCGCGCTGATCCTGATCACCCACGACCTCGCGGTGGTCAGCGAGGTCGCGGACCACCTGCTTGTCATGCGGCACGGCGAGGTCGTCGAGTCCGGCACGGCCGCGCAGGTCTTCTCCGACCCACGGCACGCCTACACCCGCGCGCTTCTCGACGCGGTCCCGCGCATCGACGACGAGATCGGGGCGCTCCATGATCCCTCTGCTTAGCGCGCGCGACCTGGTCAAGGAGTTCGCGGTCGCGGGCACCCAGGGCCTCTTCACACCGGCCAAGCGCTTCACCGCTGTCGACCGGGTCTCGTTCGACCTGCACGCGGGCGAGACGCTCGCGCTCGTCGGCGAATCCGGATCCGGCAAATCCACAGCCGCCCGGCTGGCCGCGCGACTGATCGACGTCACGTCCGGCACGGTGTACCTGGACGGCGAGGACATCACCGCACGTCACGGCAGTGCGCTGCGTGACGTCCGCCGGCAGATCCAGGTCGTGTTCCAGGACCCGTTCTCGTCGCTCAACCCGCGGCACACAGTCGAGCGGATCGTCACCGCGCCGCTGCGCTATCAGAAACGAGACCTTCCCGGGGGTACGCGTAAGGTCGCGCAACAGCTGCTGGAGCGCGTCGGGCTCGACCCCGCGCATGTCGACCGTTACCCGGCGCAGTTCTCCGGCGGGCAGGCGCAGCGGATCGGGATAGCCCGCGCGCTCGCTGTCGGCCCGCGCGTGCTCGTCTGCGACGAGGCGGTCTCCGCGCTCGACGTCTCCGTGCAGGCGCAGATCATCAACCTGCTGCGCGAGCTGCAGCGCGAGGAGGGCTTCGGCTGCCTGTTCATCGCGCACGACCTGGCCGTGGTCCGGCAGATCGCCACGAGCGTCGCGGTGATGACCGACGGCACGATAGTGGAGACGGGCGACCGGGACAGCGTCTTCGGCGAACCGCGACACGAGTACACCAAGCGCCTGCTGGCGGCCGTACCCAGGATCAATCCTGAGTGGGAGGCCGCACGCCTGCGGAACGCGGCGGCCCGTGCTGAGGAGGCGGTCCGATGAACGAGCCCGTGAACACGGCGGGGAGTCCGGCATGATCGAGTACGCGATTCCCGGCGCCTGGGTCCGCGAGTTCACCGTCGACGTGCCGCTGGACTGGGACGACCCGGCCGCGGGCACGATCGAGCTGTTCGTCCGCGACCTGGTCGACCCGGAGCGCCGCCACCACCCGATGCCGCTGCTCACGTACCTCCAGGGCGGTCCCGGCGGCGCGAACCCGCGCCCCACCGGCATCGACGGCTGGCTGGCCGAGGCGCTGCCCTACTACCGCGTGGTCCTTGTCGACCAGCGCGGCACCGGGCGCAGCTCCCCGATCGACGGCGCGGTCATCGACGGCGTCCCGAACCCGGGCGAGTACCTGCTTCGCTTCCGGGCCGACTCGATCGTCCGGGACCTGGAGCACGTGCGGCGCACCCGCTACGACGACCGGAGCTGGGCCACGCTCGCGCAGAGCTTCGGCGGGTGGATCACGCTCAGCTACCTGTCCACCGCGCCCGAGTCGCTCACCGCCTGCTACGTCTGCGGCGGCATCCCCGGGCTGCCCGCCGACCCGGACGAGGTCTACCGGCGCACGTTCGACCGGGCGGCCGCGAAGACCGCGGACTTCTACGCCCGCTACCCGCAGGACGTGGCCACCGCCGGCGCGATCGCGGACCGGCTGGCCGGCGGCGGCGTCGTGCTCCCCGACGGGTCACCGCTGTCCGTCCGCCGGTTCCAGACGCTCGGCGGCGACCTCGGCTTCGGCCCCGGCCACCTGCGGCTGCACTGGCTCGTCTCGGAGGCGTTCACCCGGGACGGCCGGTTCACGAACGGCTTCCTGGAGAGCGTGCTCGTCAAGACGTCGAACGCGACGAACCCGCTGTTCTGGGCGCTTCAGGAGACGATCTACGGCGACGGTGCGAACGGGCCGTTCCGCTGGTCCGCGCAGCGCGAACGGGACCTGCGCCCGGAGTTCGCCGAGGACCGGCGGCCGCTGCTGTTCACGTCCGAGATGGCATTCCCGTGGCTGTTCGAGGAGGTACGGGCACTGCGCGCGTTCGCACCCGCGATGGAGCAGCTCGCGGCAGTGAAGGAATGGACGCCGCTCTACGACCCGGACCGGCTGGCGGCGAACGAGGTCCCGCTGGCCGCTGTCGTCTACCACGACGACCTGTTCGTCGACGAAGGGCTGCAGCGGTCGACGCTGTCCAGACTCGGCAACTCCAGCGCGTGGATCACCAACGAGTTCGAGCACGACGGCATCGGCAGCGGGCGGACGTTCAGCCGCCTGCGCGAGATGGTCCGCGACCGAGGAGGAGAACGCCGATGACCCAGCCGCCCCGTTCCGAAGGGTCCAGGCCGCTCTACGCCGGTACCAGGCCGCCGAGGCTCACTGAGGACAGCCCGGGATTCCTGGCCGGCATCGCGCGGGGCTGGGGCGAGCGCACGGTCCCGGCCCCGGCCGACCCGGCGGCCGCCCACGCCGCCGCCGCGCACCGGGACCGGCTCAGCGCGGCGCTCCCCGGAAAGACCCTTGTCATCGGCGCCGGGCAGGCGGCCCGGCGCAACGGCGACGCGGACTACGGCTTCCGGGCCGGCAGCGACTTCGTCTGGGCCACGTCCTGCCAGGCCGAGGGGGGCTACCTGGTGATGACGCCGCGCCCCGGCGGCCACGACGCGGTGCTGTACCTGCCGCCGCCCGCCCGGCCCGGCGAGCGTGACTTCTTCGCAAGCGCCGCGCACGGCGAACTGTGGATCGGCCCGTCCGCGGGCCTGGACGCCTGGTCGGCCGCGCTCGGCCTGCCCGTGCTGAACGCCGCAGGCTTCGGCACGCCTGCCACCGCGCACGTCGCGGGCGCGTCCGAGGAACTGAACCGGGCGCTCTCCGCGCTGCGCATGATCAAGGACGAGTGGGAGATCGCGCAGCTCCGCGAGGCGATCGACCACACGGTCACCGGCTTCGCCGCGGTCGCGGCCGAGGTGCCGCGCGCGGTCCGGGAGGGCCTCGGCGAACGCTGGCTGCAGGGCACCTTCGACAGGCACGCGCGCACGTTCGGCAACGGGCCCGGGTACAGCACCATCGTCGGGTCCGGCGAACACGCGCCGATCCTGCACTGGGTGCGCTGCGACGGGCCGGTCCAGCCGGGCGAGACGCTGCTGCTCGACATGGGCGTGGAGGCGCGCTCGCTCTACACCGCGGACGTGACCAGGACGATCCCGGTCGGCGGCGGATTCACGCCCGCCCAGCGGCAGGTCCACGACCTGGTCGAGGCGTCCCACCGGGCGGGACTCGCGGCCGTGCAGCCCGGCGCGCTCTACTCCGACTTCCACTTCGCCAGCCTCGAGGTGCTTGCCCGCGGGCTGCACGACTGGGGACTGCTGCCGGTCTCGGTCGACGAGGCGCTCGCCCCGGCCGGGCAGCAGCACCGCCGCTACATCGTCTGCGGCATCGGGCACCACCTCGGGCTCGACGTGCACGACTGCGCCGCCTCCCCCTACGAGCAGTACCTCGGCGCGGCGCTGGCACCCGGCATGGTGCTCACCGTCGAGCCCGGCCTGTACTTCCACGCCCACGACGAGACCCTCCCGCCCGAGCTGCGCGGCATCGGCGTCCGGATCGAGGACGACCTGCTCGTCACGGACACCGGCCACGACGTGCTCTCCGGCGCGCTGCCCATCGACGCGGCCGGCCTGGAGCGCTGGTCTGCCGCCCAAGCGTCCTGAGAAGCGTTGTCGCGCCTTACAGAGGAGTTCGGTGTTCTTCCCCCTGTCTGATGTGGACCTGCACGACGGCGTCCACGCCCGTACCCGGGACCAGCTGCTACACCTCGCCCGGGTCTTCCCGGCCGACCGGGCGCTCGCCGTCTTCCGGGCGAACGCCGGGCTCGACACCAGGGGCGCGCTGCCGCCCGGCACCTGGGAGGACTTCGGTCACCCGGACGAACGGCCCTGGTCGGCGGCCGACTACCCGGGCGCCGGGCTGGCGCCGACCGCGAGCCTGCTGCGCGGGCACTACGCCGGTCACTTCCTGTCGATGCTGTCGCTGGCGTACGCGTCCACAGGCGACGACGTCTTCCGGGACAAGGCGCACGAGATGGTGGCCGGACTCGCCGAGGTGCAGGCCGCGCTCGCCGCGACCGGGCGGTACAGCCACCCCGGATTCCTCGCCGCGTACGGCGAGTGGCAGTTCTCCCGGCTTGAGGAGCTGGCACCGTACGGGGAGATCTGGGCGCCCTACTACACCTGCCACAAGATCATGGCGGGGTTGCTCGACGCGCACCTGCTCACCGGCTCCGCGCTCGCCTGCGACGTGGTCACCGCGATGGGACACTGGGTCGCGAACCGGATCCTCGCCGTCGAGCCGGCACAGCGGCAGCGGATGTGGTCGCTCTACATCGCCGGCGAGTTCGGCGGCATGAACGACAGCCTGACCACGCTGCACCTGATCACCGGCGAGCCGCGCTTCCTGGCGGCCGCCGCCGCGTTCGAGATGGACGAGCTGCTCGACGCGGCCGCCGCCGGGCACGACGTGCTTGACGGCATGCACGCGAACCAGCACCTTCCCATGCTGGCCGGGCACCTCGGCCAGTACGACGCCACCGGCGACCGGCGCTACCTGGACGCGGTCACCGCACTGTTCGGCCAGGTCGTGCCGGGGCGCACGTTCGCACACGGCGGAACCGGCGAGGGCGAGCTGTGGGGCCCGGCCGGGCACGTGGCCCGCGGCATCGGGCGGCGCAACGCGGAGACGTGCGCGACCTACAACCTGCTCAAGATCGCGCGGGGGTTGTTCGGGCAGACCCACGACGCGCGCTACGCGGACTACATCGAGCGGGCCTCGCTCAACCACATCGTCGGCTCCCGGGCGGACGTGACCTCGGACGTCAGCCCCGAGGTGCTCTACATGTTCCCGGTCGACGCGGGCGCGGTCCGCGAGTACGACAACGTCGGCACCTGCTGCGGCGGGACCGGGCTGGAGAGCCACCTCAAGCACCAGGAGTCGGTATGGTTCTCGCCGGAGCCGGGCGAGCTGTGGGTGCTGCAGTACCTGCCGTCCCGGCTGCGCTGGGAGGCGCTCGGCGGGACCGTCACGCTGCGCACGGCGTACCCCCGAAACGGCCTTGTCGCAGTTGATTTCGATCTCTCCGGCCCGGTCGATCTGCGCCTTCGCGTGCCGTCCTGGGTGCCCGGCCGCCGCGTGCTCCTCGACGGCGCACCACACGACGCGATCGACGGCTTCCTGCGGGTACGGCGCGAGGTGCGCCCCGGCGACACGCTCACGCTCAAATTCCCGCTTCCGCTGCGCCTGGTCCCCACCCCGGACGACCCCGCGCTGGTCTCCCTGGAACACGGCCCGACAGTGCTGCTGGCCCGCGCGGACGCGACCACCACGCTCGAGGTGGCCCCCGCCGCCCACCGGCGGCTCGATGGCACGATCCTCGGGGTGCCCGCCGCAGGCGACGTCGTCTCCGCGCTCGGCCTCGAATTCGAGCCGGCCTGGTCCGGCGGCGACCGGCGCTACCACATGTACCTGCGCGTCGCGGACCCGCTCATCGCGTTCCCCGGCGCCCCCACCGGCGTGCCCGACCGCCACGACGCGAACGACTGGTCCTTCCTGACCGGCCTGTGGGCCTCCGGCGGCTTCCCGTCCCACGAGGCCTTCCTCGGCGCCGCCCACCGCAACGCCAAACGCGCCGCGTTCGCCGGCCTGCTCAGCCGCCACGAGGTGCTGACCGTACTGACCGCCGCGGCCGCGAGCACAATCGACGGCGCGCCGCCGCGCCGCAGCACGGTCGTGGCGACCGGTTCCGTCACGATCACTGACGAGGACGTGACCTGGCCGCTGTCCGAGTCGGTCGGCGCCGGCGAGCCGATACCCGTCGTGCGGATCGAGGTCGTGGGCGAGCGTGCCGCGTCCGGTTGGTACACCACCGCGCCGACCGTCTCCGCCGTCACACACGGCGCTGTCGCCTCGGTCTCGCTCGACGGGGTGACCCCGGGTGCGTCGCTCGGCGACGGGCGGCACGCGCTCCGGGCCACCGCCACCGATCCCAGCGGCCGCGTCGTGCACGCCGCCCGCGAGGTCGCTGTCGACACCGCAGCGCCGTCGGTGCGGGCGGCGGTCCGCCACCTCGGCGCCCACACCGTCGAGGTGACGCTCCACGCGGACGACGACGTATCAGGCGTGGACCGCATCCAGTGGCGCACCACGGAGACCTTCTGGGGCATCTACCAGGAGCCCTTCACCCGCGCGCTGCACTCGACCCCCCAACTCCTTGAGTTCACCGCCACCGACCGCGCCGGCAACACCTCCCCGATCCAGCAGGTGGTGCTGCCCGCGGCCCCGTGAGCCCCGTGCAGTTTCCTGCCGCGCCTCCGGGCGGGGTTCCCTTTCCAGCGTTTCCGCCTGAACGACCCTTGTCGCGACGCACCGTTGCGCCAAGGGTCGCTGGTGCCCGGCGGGAAGCCGCAGGCTGACGCGCGGGGGTCGGCTTCTCCGGGGCATGGGCAGCGCCGGGCCGCGGCTGATGGCGGCTCGATACTTTTCGTCCGCGATCTCGGCGAAGCGGCGATGCCGGGGGAGTGACGCGGAAAGCCAGAATGTGCGCGACTCACGCCAGTGATCGCGGCCCACGGATCGCAGAAAGAGACCGTGGAACGTCTCGTTGCGTAAGGAATACTCGTTGGTGTGCCCTGTTTCGTAGCCGGACAACGCAAGGCGCAGCACGAGCGTGACAAAAACACCCGTTTGTATTCGGTCGGGCTCATCCGCTGCACCTTGTCGCTGAGGGCCGGGCCGAAGGTCTGCGGATCCGTGAGAAGAGGGGTGAGCAGGCGGGAATGGGCGTCGGAGATGTCCTGGTCGCGTTGGTCGAATATGCCGTGGCTTGGATCAGCGCCCAAATGCGGCAATGTATTACTCAACGTATTGGAAGGCGCGATTAATTGTCGTCCATGATTTGACGCTTTCGGCGGAAAGTGTGGCGCCGGTGGCAGTGCCGGGAAGTCTTTCCCTTAGGATACTCCGGAATCGGATAATCTGGCCGTGAATCGAGCGAATATCCACGGATCGCTCAATTCGGTGCTATGCAAGCCTGGGGAGGCGCGTTAGGTGAGTCATGTGACAAGAGAAAGCTGATCTGTGATGACTTTGACCGATTCTCGTTGGATCAAGGCTTCCCGCTGCCAAATGGAACAATGTGTGGAAGTGCGGGCCCTGGGATTGTCCGGGGTCGGGGTTCGCGATTCCGCGCAGGAATCGCGAGGGCCTGTGCTGGCATTCACCAGCGCCGGCTGGTCCGCCTTCGTCGGTGGGCTGAAAGCCGATTCCCTCGGCGACGGCCGCGCGTAGGTGGTGATCACTACCCCGGGGGTGGCTCGGTGCCCCCGGGGAGGCGATCTGCGGCAGGCCGCGTACTCCACGCCGCTGCCGGTTGCGGAAGCCGGCCCGGCTAGCCGAGGAGTGGGAAGAAGCCGGCGGCCGGACCCAGGGCGGTGCGGTCCGCGGTGGAGAGGGCGAGACGGCCGGTGCCCTTGAGCAGGTAGTCCTCGATGTCCCAGTCGGCGGGGCGGGCGGCGAGGCCGTGCAGCGTGAGCAGGCCGTCCAGGGTGGACACGGCGGGCTCGGGGGCGGGCGGCAGGCCGAGCAGCAGGTCCAGGTGGTGGATCACGGCCTCGGTGGCGAGCGTGGTCAGCAGATCGGGCACGGTCAGCACCTGGCCCTGCGTCCCGGCCAGCGCGGATGGTGATGCGGCGAGCGCGGCGTGCACGGCGGCAACGGAGGTGGAGAGCCACAACTCCACAAGCAGCCCGGGCTCGCGGGCCACGGAGGCGGCGCGTCGGCCCGCCCAGGCGGAGGCGGCGGCGGCCCGCTCGGCGCCCTCCCAGTCCGGCGCCGGCTCCGGGCGCGATGACCAGTAGGTCACGAACGTGCTTGTGGCGGGCGCCTCGGCCGGAGTCGCCAGCGCGACGAGCGCGCGCCGCGCATCCTCGGTCAGGTGGTGCACCAGGTCCGCGACGGTCCAGCCGTGACACCGTGTCGGCGCCAGCAACTCCATCGGGCTCAGCGGCGCGATCGCCGCGCTCACCCCGTCATACGCAGCCCGCAGCGCGTCCGCCTCCCGCATACCGAGGATTCTAGGGCGTCCGGCCCGCATCGTCCCGGCTCACGGATCCCCCGGAAGACCTGGCAGATCAACGACAAACCGCCGTTCCAACCTCCGCGGTGGTCCGGCCCGCATGCTCCGACTCTGATGTCCATTCGCGTGCGGCGGTCTGGGGACCCGCGATCGAAGAGGGCTGGGGCGCGGTGAGTCGTTTCCGCGTGTCGTCGTGCGTGCGGAGCGCGAGAGCAGCACGGCCGTCGTCTCAGCGGCTTTGAGTTGAGGCGGTTGCGGCTTGGGTGGGCGCAAGGCCGGCATCGAGGCCGTGGGTTCCGCAGGTGTGCGGGCCGGTCGTGGCACCTCGGCAGGTTTCAGGGCCGGGCATGAACGCGGAGTCACCCCGGGTCCGCATATATCAGGACACCGCCCGCGCTCACGACCCGCGTCATGCGGAGATCGGCGGTCAGTGTCCAGGTGCGAGCGCTACGCGCCCGACATTTCGGTATATGAGCGCCGCCTTGTGCGTTCATCCTGACGCCGAAGGGTCAGGATGGCCCACGTCAAGATCCTTGCGGCTCTGGTGGCCCTTATTCGAGCGCGATAAGGGCCACCAGAGCCGCAAGGATCTTGCATCCCGTCAGATGGACGCGAGATCCCACACAACGAACCCATCTCGGCGCGGAGCGCCAGACCTGCCGTGGACCTGGCGCGACGAGACGCGAGAGCCAAGATCGACTGGCCCTTCGGCAGCTCACGGCTTCGGTGCTAGCCCTTGCGACCGCCCAGGCCGAGGTCGACTGGCCTTTCCGCCAGCCCCGCGGCTTCGGTGCTGGCCCTTGCGACCGCCCAGGCCGAGGTCGACTGGCCTTTCCGTCACCCCTGCGGCTTCGGTGCTGGCCCTTGCGACCGCCCAGGCCGAGGTCGACTGGCCTTTCCGTCACCCCTGCGGCTTCGGTGCTAGCCCTTGCGACCACCCAGGGCAAGCTCAACCGGCTCTCCCAGGTCACGCCCGCTCTCTCGGTGCCAGCCCTTGCGACCGCCCAGACCGCAGCCGCTTAGACCGCAGCCGCTTAGACGATGACCCTGCGGCCCCCGCGGGCCGCGAGACCGCCGACCAGCCGGAACGGCCCGTCAGGCTCCTGGCCTCGATGTCAGCCCTTTCGATCGTCAGCCCCAGAACGCTGCACGCGAATGGGCAACAGAGTCGCTCCCGCGGGCAAAACCGGAGCGCCGGGCTCCGCACGTCGCTCCGGAGCCGGTTCCGCTGTGCTTACAGGTTAAGGGGCGGGTGGGTTTCTGCCCGGCCACGGCGAGACGGGAGCCCGCGGGAGCGTGCGGGCCGCGACCACCCACAGAGTGGGTAAATCGAATGTCATGGTCGTGGCCCGCACGCGGCGGGCGTCAGGAGGCGCGGGTGATCAGGCCGTGGAGGTAGGCGGCCTGGCCGACGTGCTGGGTGCAGTCGTTGAGGATGCTGACCAGGCGGACGCCGAGCGTGACCGGCGGGTCCCAGCCGGTGTCGACGATGCGGTCCAGGTCGGAGTCGGTGAGGCCGCGGATCCAGCCGAGGTTCCGCTCGTGGACGGCGGTGAAGTAGTCGAGCACGGCCTTCGTGTCCCGGGGGCGGACCGTGCCGATGTCGGCGGCGGTGTGGCCGTAGCCCAGATTGTCCGGGTCGGGGGTGAGGCCGAACGCGCCGGCGAAGTCGCCGGTGACCCAGAGGGGCTGCGCGTCCATCGAGTCGGCCAGGTAGTCGTAGATCCGGGTCAGGTGCCAGGTCAGCCACCCGATCGTGTTCGCGCCGTCGGCGGGGGCCCAGCGCAGCTGCTCTGCGGTCAGGCCGTCGATCGCGCCCTCGACCAGCTCCGGCAGGCGCCCGAAGGCGTCCAGAAAAACGTCATCCACTCGCATGGAGAGGAACAGTACCCAGCGGACGGCTGCCGGTGGGCGGATGATCCGCGCGCTGCGCCCGCCACCGCGGAGCCGGCCGTCCCGCTGGGGTGAGCGCGACACGCGGACGCGGGCTCTACCGTCGAGGGCATGACACCACGACTCGACGCGGAGATGATCGCCCGGGCCGGCCGGTTCGTCCGGCTCACCGGACGGGTGCTGGAGCAGCGTCTCTTCGCCCACCACTTCGAAGGCGGGGACGCGGACGGTGTACGGGCGGCGCTCGCGGCCTATCGCGCCCCGGACGGCGGTTTCGCGTTCGGCCTGGAACCGGACGTGCGCGGGCCCGCAAGCCAGCCGCTCGCGGTGCCGTCCGCGCTTCACATCCTCGCCGGGATCGGGCGACTGGACCAGGAGACCGGCGGCGCGCTCTGCGACTGGCTGGCGCGGGTGTCCGGACCGGACGGTGGCGTGCCGTCCGTGCTTCCCACGCTCGCCGGCCACCCGCACCCGCCGTTCCTGCCCGTCCCGGCGGCCGGTGCGGACGTCCCGTCCGATCTGCTCGCCACCGGCCAGATCACCGGGCCGCTGCTCGCGCACGGCATCACCCACCCGTGGCGGGACGGCGCCGTCGCGTTCTGCTGGCGGGCGATCGAGGCTGTCGAACGGACCCACCCCTACGAGGTGCACGCGGCGCTCGACTTCCTCGACCACGCGCCGGACCGGGACCGCGCTGCCAAGGAGGCGGAGCGGCTCGGCCGGCTGGTCCGCGAGCAGGGCCTGGTCGCCACCGACCCGGCCCGGCCGGAAGCGGACGCGACGATCCAGGACGGGTACGCACCTGGCGAGTGGCACTACGCCCACGACTACGCGCGCACGCCGGACAGCCTCGCCGCGCGCTGGTTCACTGACGGCGAACTGGCCCGCAGCCTGGACTTCCTCGCCGCACAGCAGGCCGACGACGGCGGCTGGCCGATCACCTACGTGCAGTGGGCGCCGAACACCGCGATGGAGGCCCGCCCCGGCATCACGCTGCGGGCGCTGCACACGCTCCGCGCCTGGCAGTAGCGTCGCCGGCCGGGCGCGGCAGATCGCCGCACCCGGCCCGCTCAGCAGTTGGACAGCACGTAGGTGACGACCTCGATCAGCCGGGCGCGCAGGGCCGAGGCCTCGTCGCCGGCCGCGAGCAGGCCCGCGCGGTAGCCGTCGAGCCGCCCGACCCAGGCGGTCCGGTCGATCGGGTCGAGGCAGTCCGCATAGGAGCCGTGGTCGCCGCGGGAGACCTTGCCGACCTTGTTCACGATCGCCAGCAGGTGCGGGGTCGTGTACGGGTCGCCGTCCAGCCGGTCCGCCGGGAGGTCACGGAGTTCGGCAAGCGCCTCGAGCACCGCCACGTTCGCCAGATCCGAGCTGGTCACGGCCGTGGCCCGGGCCAGCGACAGCGCCTGCTCGCCGGTGAGTTCCCCGGCGAGCAGCAGCTGGACCAGCAGGCCGTCCCACTTGTACCGCTCCGCCCGGCTCCCGCCCACGCTCACGTAGTCGTAGACGAACGTGACAGGCACCGGACCGCGTTCGGCGGTCCAGGCGGGCTCCACGCCGAGCGGGCCGGACACCACAGGCCGCGGCCGCGCGTCGCCGACGAGGCCGGCGCGCATCGCCACCTCGAGCGCGGTCCGGAACGCGGCCAGCCGGGCGTCGTCAGGTGCGGACGCGGCCAGCCGGGTCAGCGCCTCGGCCACCCGTGGGTCGTGCAACCGTTCCCGGTTCCTGCGGTGGTACGCCTCGGCAGGTTGCGGATCCCGGGCCCGCAGCCACTCGGCCAGCGCCACAGGCATCGTGCCCGGCGCTGGGGACAGCGCCGCGGCCGCACGCAGCACGGCCGGGGTGAGCGACTTCTCCAGGTCACCCACGGTGCGGCCGTCCGTGTCGCGCAGCCGCCAGACGTCCTCGAACCCGGCCGTCTCGATCGTCAGCGCGACCGGTCGCTGCTCCGTGCGTACCTCCTCGAAGCGCGCCGCCCCGAACGCGGTGGCCCGGGACCCGATCACCAACGGCGCCGGCCCGATCCGCCGGTACCAGCCGATCGCGTCCCGCAGAGCTGCGATCACGGGCGTCACCACCTCCGGCGCACCTGACAGGTCGACGGCGATCACCGGGCGGCCGGCGTGCGTGGCGTACGCGTCGACGGACCGGAGGATCGCCGGCGGCTGCGCGGTCCACGTGCCGAGCTTCAGCACCGGCATCGGCGCGGGCCATTCGTTGTCCGGGAACACCCCGGTACGCAGCACCGCGTCAAGCGCCAGCAGCGGCCGGGCCACCGGGTGCCCGCCGTCCGGCACCAGCCGGGCGACCTGGCGGATCACGTCGCCGGCGCCCAGGCCGCCGAGCCGCGCCCACCCGTCCTGCTCGGGGAGTGTGCCCAGCTCATCAAGCGCCGCCGCCACAGATGCCCAGGCCTGGCGTACCGGTTCGTCCGCCCGGGTGAGCTCGTCCACGCCGGGCTGGGCCATCCGCATCGCGAAACGCGCGTCGTCCAGGACGGACGGCAGGCCGGGGCGGGCGAGCGCCTCCGCCGGTGTGATCGGTACGTCCACCTCCGCCCGGTAGATCCGCAGATCGGCGAGGCCGGCCGTCAGCTGGCCGGGCGGGACGATGCCGTACGACTGCAGCAGCCACTGCCCGAGCTCCGCCTGGTCCGGGGGGACGAGCGTGTCCCCGGCCGAGCGCTGGTCGAGCTGCGCGGCCGCCCATTCGCGACCGCCGATGAGGAAGAGGTCCTCCGGACGGGCCGCCGCCAGTGGTGTGTACAGCGCGCGCAGCCGGTCCTCGGTGACCGCGGTGGGGCCGTCCGCGAGCGCGGCGAGGTAGGCCACGGCCAGTACCCGCGCGTGCGCCCGGGGTCCGCGGCTGCCGGCCACCCGTTCGGTAAGCGCGCTCAGCGCCGCCTGGACTGTGGCTTCGTCCGTGGTGCCCGACGGCACGCCCGCGGCGACGGCAAGCGCATCCATCAGGTGGCTCGCGGTGAACTCCCGCCCCGGTGCCGTCTCCTCGACCGTGTCGAGGTCCGGAGTGCCGGACATCCACGCGAACAGCCGCTCCTGGACATCCGGGCCCGGAACGTCCGTGGGCCCTGTGACCACCGGGGTCTGCAGGGCGGCCGGGGCCCACATCGTCGTGAGCCCCTCGAGGCCGCCGTCCCGTGCGGCGTCGGCGGCAAGCGTCAGCAGCGTGAGCCGTGCGCCGACCCCCTCCCCGCCGGTGACCCGGAGCGCAAGCGCGTCCACGGCCGCGGTGATCGTCGCCCCGTCCACGACCGACAGCGGCACACCGGCCAGGTCGAGCAGCGTGTCGGCCAGGAGGTACGCGGTCACCTGCCCGCCCGGTCCCGGCATCGCGAGCTGTCCCGGGTCGGTGTCCGTGCCGAACAGCGTCTCGAACAGCCACCGGTCCGCGCCGCTGATCCGGTGGATCACGCCGTCCGCCACCTCCGGCACCGGGTCCGGTGCCAGCTCCGGCTCGTGCACCCGGATCCGGCGGGTACGCAGCGCGAGGCCCGCCGCGGCCGAGAACTCGGCGATCCGGCTCAGCGCGGTCTGCCAGACGATCCACGGGGTGGTCCGGCCCGGCGAGCCGACCACCACCTCCGGGTCGCCCGGCGCGATCACCGGCTCGGCTCCCTGCTCGCCGATCCACAGGTGCTTCCCGACCTGGTACGCGATCGTCCCGGCACCGAGCCGGTAGGCGCCGTCCCGCGGCGTGGTCAGCTCGTCCGCCGGATCGAACGGCGCCGCGCCGACCCGGTGGTAGGCGGCGAACGGGCCGAGCGCGGGCCTGTGGTTGCGGCCGTAGGAGGCGAAGTGACCGGCCAGGTCCGCGTCCGGGGGCGCCACCCGCTCCTTGCGGATCGTGACCACGTGTGCGGTGCCGAGCTCGCGGGCCAGCTCGACCGCCTGGCCCGCCGTCAGCCGGGTGTCCGGGTTGAGTTCGACGAGCGTCCCCGGGGGGAGTCCGTCAAGCGACCGGGAGAGCGGGCGCAGGTCCATGCCGGGCCGGACGTCGATGACCACGAGCGGCCCGCTCTCCGCCGGACGCCGCTCGATCGAGGAGCGGGCGCCGTCGCGATGGACGTGGAGGCCGGCGTTCCCCAGCCCGGTGACCCGGAAGCCGAGCGGCGCCACCAGGCTGGCGCCGCTCCAGTCCCGGGCGGAGCCGGCGGTGCGCAGCGAGCGTGTCACCCACAGCTCTGCCGCGGTGCGCGGGCCGAGCTGCGCGAGGACGTCGAGCCGGGCCCGTTCCGACCGCCAGGCGTCGTGCGCGGCCGCCAGCCGGTGACGGACCCGCTCACCGGCCCCGGACGGCACGGGCGCCGGCCGCAGCCCGTCGAGGCTCCGGCCGGCCTGCCGGAGTTCCCGGGCCCGATTGCGGCTCTCCGGACTCCACGCCTGGCGGAGCAGCTGCGTCCGGGCGTCGTCGACGTCCGGGTGGCGCAGGATGACGGCCTGTACCCGCGGGATGTTCTGCTCGGCGACGTCCGCAGCCTCTATCTCGCCGTGCCGCAGGCGGTCCCAGCCGCGGACGATGTGCTGCTCGGCCTGCAACAGTCCGCGCAGCAGCGTGTCGAGCATGCCGTCGACACCGTCGTTCGGGTCCAGGGTGACAGTCCAGGACCCGCTGTCGAACCCGCCGTTCGCGCCAAGCAGCACCGGCTCCAGCAGCGGAAGGCCTGCCGCATGGGCCAGCTCGCCGGCAAGCGCGGTCCAGGCCTCCTGGGCCGCCCCGGGGTCCACGCCGGACAGCCGGTGATTGTCTGCGGCCGCCCGGTCCCGCGCGCGTTGGTGCAGGCCGGGGTCGCCCACCCGGTACTGCTGACTGTCGTGCCGGCGGTCCAGGCCGAGCATGCCGTCCCGGACGGCGAGGACCGCGCGCTCGTCGACGGTCCCGGGCGGTGGCCGCCAGCCGGCGCTGCGCAGATCGTCCGCAAGCCAGCCGAGGCCGAGCTGGGTGAGGCTGTCCACGTGGGCCGGGCTGAGGGTGTCGCGGGGTTCCGATGTGACGGCCGGCGCCGGGGCGTTGCCTATCAGCTCGTCCCACCGCCGCGCGGACAGCTCGAGGTGAAGCGTCGCGAGCCGGTCGAAGTCGATCGCGCCGACGCCGCCGGTCCTGGCCGCGACGTACGACAGCGCAAGCACGCGGCGCAGCGAGTCCATGTCGTCGCCGCCGGTGATCAGCTGCGTCGTCTGGGAGATGGGCCACGTGATCCGTCGCTGATCCGTCTCCCCCGGGGGCACACCGGCGATGTCGGCCAACCTGTCGACCAGGTGGTACGCGGTGATCACACCGGTGCGGCCGACGATCCGCAGGCGCGCCGGGTCGACGGACTCGGGACCGCCGAACATCCACCGGAACAGCTGCTGGTCCTGCTCGGACGCCCCGAGGACCACGCCCTCCGAGACGTCCGGAAGCGTGGCCGGCTGCGGCTGCGGCCGGTGGACCCGCACCTTCTCCAGCTCGAACGGCTTACCGGCAGCGGCCGACCAGAGGGCGACCCGGTCGACCGCGATCTGCCAGACGTGCCATGGCGTGCCTGCCACCGGCGTGCCGACCACCACCTGCGGGTCGCCGGGCTGGATGACCGGGACCGTACCGGCCTCACCGAGCCACAGGCGTCCGTTGATCATGGCAGCTCGGACGCCGTCGCCGAGCGTGTACTGCCCGGTCTTGACGTCGGCAGGTGCGGTGGGTACGACGTTAGGGTCGAAGGGGGCGGCGCCGACCCGGTAGTACGAGGCGAACGGGCCGAGCGCGGGCCGATGGTTGACGCCGTACGACGCGAAGTGACGGATCTCGTCGTACCCCCAGGGAAGTTCGACCAGATCCTTTCCGATGGTGAGCATGTGGTCCGGGCCGAGGTCGGCGGCCAGGCCGATCAGGGTCTCCGGTTGCAGCCGGGCGCTGGGAAGCAGCTCCACCACCGCGCCCACGGGCAGCGTCGACCGCAGCGCACGCAGCGTGTGGCCGATGTCCGCGAGCGCGTGGTGCTGGATGACCACAAGCGGCCCGGTCGCCGGGGGCCGCCGCGTGATCGCGACCGGCGCGTAGTCGACGTCGTGGAGCAGGAACCCGGCCTCCGCAAGCGGGTGCGCGGCGAAACCGTCCGGCACGGGCGGCGCGACACCGCTCCAGTCGAGGACGGAGCCGGCCGTCTGGAAGCCGCGCTCCACCGCCAGATCCGAGACCAGGCGCGGCATACGCGCGTATCGCAGGCCGAGTTCTGAGGTCAGTCGCCGCCAGGTGGAACTCTCCCGGAGGAGGCGTCGGTGCAGCCGGCTGCCCGGGGCGGCCCACCGCGGCGACATCAGGTGCCGGCCAAGCTCGTCGAGGCTCCGCCTGCCCTGCCGCGCGCCGTCGGATCCGGCCGTCCACTCATGGGCCGCCACCCTGGCCGTGTCCGGCACGTGCGGGTACCGCGACAGCAGGTCCAGCACGGCGGCCGGGACGTTCTGCGCCTGACCGGTCAGAGCGTTCGCCACAAGCATGTCCCGGATCGCCACCGAGGACCGCTCGTTGTGCAGGAGCCCGCGGAGCAGGGCGGTCATCAGCTGGTCGACGCTGTGACGTCCGTCAAGCGTCAGGGACCAGGTGCGGAGGTCGAAGCCGGCCGCCGGGGCGCCCGAGTCGTCCAGGACGACCCGGGTGAAACGCGGGATGCCCGCCTCGTCGGCAAGCGTGTCGGCCACCACGCTCCACGCCCGCCGGCGGCGCGCCGGGTCCGGGCCGCGCAGGTCCCGGTCGTGCCGCGCCACAAGCTGCCGCGCCTGTTCGTGCAGATGCGGGCGGGCGACCTGGTAGATGAGATGGTCGTCGCGACGTTCCAGGCCGAGCTGCGCCGCGTACGCCTCTCGGAACGTGCGCTCGGTGCGCCTGGCCGGCCTCAGCGTGTCCGTCCGGATCTGCCGGGTGCCGGCCCGGATCTCATCGGAGGTATCGTGCGTCACCCGCCAGCCCGTGCTCATCAGGTCCGTCGCGAGCCAGTCGAGGCCTTCGTCGTGCAGGTACGTGTCGAGCGGCAGCGGCTTCAGGACGCGTACCGGATCGCCTTGCGCGTTCACCTCCGCCCGGACCGTGATCTCCACGCTGTTGAGACGGGTGCGGTAGAGCCCGGCCTGCGGATCGACGAGGTCGCGGTGGACGAGGTTCTCCACCCGCACCACCCGGCGTATCAGGCTTACCGCGAGTTCCCGGTGCCGCTGTGCGCGGGAGGTGAACGTCTGCTGGAATCTGGTCCCGACCTCGCCGAGGCGTCGCGCGAGCTGGTAGAGGTCCTCCGCGCTGTCGTCCTCGAAGACCACGCCCGGCTGCTGTGCGCTCCCACCGGCCATACCCGGCTCGCTCCGGCCGACACCGCGATCGACGAGCGCCTCCACGGTGCGGTCCGACGCCGGCGCCGCCGAGCCGGGCCGGCCGGCCACTGTCGCGCGGGTGCGCAGGTCCACCTGGGTCAGCGCCTCGTCCGCGTCACCGAGCAGCCGGATCATGCCGGTCAGCGGCCTGGGCAGCCCGCCCCGATCTGCGAGCGTGAACGGCTGGAGCCGGTCGTCGCCGGTCTCCTGCGTCTCGACGAGCGTGAAGCGCGTCTTGTCCAGCCGGTGCACCAGCACCATGTGCGCCGGATCGGTGCGGTGGATCGCCCACACCGGCGTGATCGCGCCGATCCGCAGCGCATCGAGGCGGAGCGCGTCGACGGGCGCCAGGAACCGGCCGCCCAGCCGTTCGGCGAGCGCGTCCCTGCCCAGGAGGCCGCCGGTGGCCGAGCCCGCAAGCGGGATCTCCAGGTCGCTGAGCACGGACATCACCCGGTCGACGCAGTCAGGCGCCTGCGCGTCCCAGGGCGGCAGCCCGCTCAACGCGTCCCGCAGCAGCACGCCGGACATCCACGGCGCCACTGTGGACAGCGCCACCGCCTGCGCGGGATCGTCCGGGTCCGGGACCTGCGGGCCGTCGCCGAACAGGCGGGACATAACCGTCACCGCCGGTGGCAGCAGCACGTTACCGGGGTCGAGCCGGAGTTGGTCGTAGATGCGCTCGCGGGTCGAGTGGTACTGCCCGGCCAGGTTGCGCAGCCAGATGTCCGGTGCGTGCGTGATGCGGGCCCTTGCCGCGTCTCGGAACCGGCTCCAGATCGCGGCTACGGCGGGGTTCCGGCCGTCCGCGAACAGTGGGCCGAGCCGGGCGTCGAGCGCGGCCGTGAGCAGCACGAGGCCGGCTGCCGCGCGTGCCAGGGCCGGTGTGGTGTGGCCGGCAGTAACCTCCGTCGCGTCGCGGACCGAGCCGGGGCCCTGCACGCCGGTCCAGCGCAGCACCGGCGTCTCCGCGAGCTGGGCCGGGCGCATCAGCTCGCCGAGCCGCCAGCCACCGGCAGGTTGTCCCCGGTCCGGCTCGGGTCCCAGGCCGAGCGCCACGCGCAGGTCAGCGGGCAGCGGGACCACACCGACCCGGACCTCGCCGTTGGCATCGCCGATCATCGTCCGGTCGGTGACGGTACGGATCCGGTCGCGCAGCGCCGGCTCGGTGAGGAACGGCTCCAGCAGCTCGCGCCAGGCGCTCGCCGGATCGCGCAGGCCGGCGACGACCGATGCCACCTCGGTCAGGTGCAGATCGCCGTCGCGGAATCCGAGCGCCCACACCAGCCGCGCCGCCAGATCGCGCAGGATCTCGTCGCGGGCCGCGTCGGCCCAGGTGCGACGTGGCGTCAGCGGGTCCCGGCTGATCCAGGTGCCGTCCAGGCCGTACGCGATGCTGAGCAGGCCGGGCAGATTGCCGTCCGGCGCCAACAAAGCGGGTGGTAGGTCGGCGTCCTCCGGCCCGGAGAACTCCGGGTTCGCCAGCCACAACGTGGGCCGTCGCCACACGTCCACCTCAGGTGACCCGGCGAGCTCCCGGCCGCCGTCCGCGCCGGCGAAGCCGTCCCAGAGGCTGCTCATCAGCTCACGCTGCGGGCGCCGGTAGTTGTCCTTGATCCGTTGCCGGAAGAACCCCGGCGCCGGGTGGTGACGTGCGCTCATGATGGCAGCGTTGTTGAACGCGCGGGCACCGTCCTCGCCCGGCGGGCTCTCCTGCAGCGCCCACCCGTTCTCGTCGAAACGACGGCGCAGCTCCGCCACGGTCGCGGCCGGGTCCGGGATCCGCGCGTCGCCGTCCAGATAGAGGCCGCCGAAGTCGTGGACGAGCCGCCAGCGGAAGACGTCCACCGAGGTCGCGGCCCCCTCCGGCGTATGCGCGGCCAGGCCAAGTGTCACCTCTGGATCGAGTGGATTGCCCTCGTGGTAGACGTCCTGCGCCCGGATGAGACGGACGCCGTTGTCGCGCGCCCAGCTCAGCGCCGCCGGGCTCGGCTGCCGGTTCACCCAGAGCGTGCTGACGAACCCGTGCGGACTCATCGCACGGGTCTGGTTCGCCACGCCGTCCAGGAACTTTCCGACCGACTCATCGGCCGGGTCCAGCTCGCCGAACCAGACGTTCGGTATGTGCAGCGGCATCTCCTGGCCGGCCGCGTTCCGCCAGACGCCGTCATCGCTCTCTGCCAGATCGGCGAGCCCCAGATCGGCGAGCGCGGGAGCACCGGCGTTCCGAGCCCGGTCAAGCCGGTCGAAGTAGTCGCGCAGCGCGGTGGTCGGCACCGTTCCGGGGTTGCGCGCGTACGACGGCGTCCTGGCCGGCCGGACGGCGCCGAAGTAGTCCACGCCGATCAGGCCGTCGCTTGACGCGCCGCGATCCATCAAGGTCCGCACCAGACCGACAGGTCTCGGGCCGTCGTTGCCGGGCTCGGTGACGGTGATCGAGGGCACGACCGTCAGGTCGGAGATCAGGAACTCCGGCAGGGCGGGCGCGGCCGGCCCCGGGGCGATCGCGGGGTGGAACGCGACGGCGCCGGCCTGGGCCAGCAGCCGCGGGTTGACCGGCGCGAGGTCCGGGCCGGTGGCCCAGACAGTTCCGCCGTCCGGGATCAGCCAGGTCAGCCGATCCCCGCCGAGCCCGGACGTGCGGACGAGTGCGCGCGAGCCGGGCGTGGCAAGCAACGCGCCGGTCAGGTCGCCGTCCGGCACGGGCACGCCGCCGCCGAACCGGTTCCAGACCTCGTCGGCTGTGGGCGGGGTGAGGCGCCCCGGGTCCCAGTCGCCGGCCGCGCCCTCAAGCACCATGCCGACCGCCAGCGGGTACGCGGCCGACGTCGACGCGCCCAGCTCCCGTACCCGCGCAAGGGGTGTCCGGGTGTGATCGTCCGCGAGGCGGGCGGCGGTGCGCAGCAGGTCACGGGCGGTGGCGTCGCCGGGAGGCAGGATCCGCACCGCGATCGGCGTGCCTGCGGTCTCCCGGTCGTCCGGGCCGACCGGGACGAGTCGCGCCGAGGGCCCGGTGCCGGGCAGCGGCGGGAGGTACGCCTGAGCGCCGGCCGTCTCCGCCGCGTCAAGCCAGATCCGCGGGTCGAGCGGGTCGCCCGGCACCGGCGCGATCACCACGTCGTGCGGACGGTCGAGTGTGCTCAGCGTGCGGCCCAGCGCCTGCATCGCCGAACCGCTCGACAATGCGGCGCCGGGTACGAAGATCGCGCCGCCGGTGGCCGGGCGGGGCGCGCCCATCGCCCGCATCAGCGCCATCAGGTCGACGCTCGCGCGTGTCTGCCCGGGGTGGAAGTACACCCCGCCGGGCACCGGCAGGAACATGCCGTCGCGGCAGATGATGTCGAGCATCGATTGAGTGGGCACCGTCGCACTCCAGACCAGTCGGGAACTCCCCTATCTCACCACTCCAGCGGCACGGGAGCAGATCGGTGGCGACGCGCCGGTCCGGGTTACCAGCTCGGGCCGGCGGGAACCTCGCCGCGGGGTGACGCCTGCCCGGCACCCGAACGGCCGCTCGCGACGGCCGGCGGCGGGATGGCGGCCGGGCCCGCGGCTCAGCAGCTCGCCAGCAGGTCGGTGGCGAGCCGGAGGAGGGCGGCGCGCCGGGCGTCGGCCGGGTCGCCGGTGGACCGCCAGTGCGCGGCTAGGTCGTCGAAGCGGCCGATCCAGGCTGTGCGGTCGACCGGGTCCACACAGTCCGCGTACGAGCCCGCCGCGCCCCGCGTCACCCGGCCGATCCGCTCCAGGATCCGCACGATCTCCGGATGCGTCATCGGGTCCTCGCCGAGCAGCGACCCGGGCAGATCGCGCAGCGCCAGGAACACCTCGACGACCGCGATGTTCGCCAGGTCCGGCGCGGTGACCGCGGTCGCGCGCATCAGCGCCAGCATCTGGCCGCCTGTGAGTTCCCCGGCCAGCACCAGCTGGAACAGCAGCCCGTCCCACGCATATCTGTCCCGCCTGCCGCCGGTCAGGGCCAGGTAGTCGTAGACCGCAGTGACAGGTGCGCCGTCGGCCTGCCGATATGCGGGCTCGGCCGCCAGGATCGAGGTCGCGGACGGCCGCAGCCGGGCCACGCCCGGATCCGGCAGACCGCCGGACCGCCGGGCCAGATCGAGTGCGACACGGTACGCGGCCAGCTCCACATCACCCGGGTCCGCCTCGGCCAGGCCCGCCAGTACGGTCTCCGTCGCCGGGCCGTGCAGGGCCGCCGCGTGCGCGCGATGGAGCGCCTCGGCCTCGGCCGGTCCCTCGGCCAGCAGCCAGCCGGTGAGCGGGCCGGGCAACGGGGACGTCGAGCCGGGCAGCTTCGCGACCGCCTCGAAGAGCGCCGCGTCAAGCGCGGCGGCCTGGGTGACAGGTGTGCCGTCCGCGGCGCGGAGCCGCCACACGGCCGCCTCGAAACCGGAGGCCTCCCGGGTGAGGGAGAACATCGGCCGGTGCGCGCGGGTCTCGTCGAGCCGCTGTCGGCCGGTCGCGGTCGTCTCGGGGGCCACCACCAACGGCGTCAGCCCGGCCCGCGCATAGCGGCGGAGCACCGCGTCGAGCCGGCCGATCACGGTCTCCACCGCTGGGGGCGCGCCGGCCAGTCCGACCGCGATCACGGGGCGCCCGGCCAGATGGCCATGGGCCCGGACGCGGTCGAGCACACCGGCGCCGGCCCTGAACTCACCCACCACCCGCACCGGCGGTCCGCCGGGAACGCGCGCCGGCGGCTCGTCTACGCCGCGCTCCGGATCGGCGTCCTGGAGTGGGAGTACCGGCGTTCCGTCTGCGGCATCCGGCTGGTTCACCGATGACGGCGGCGCTGTCCGGACGGTCTGCCGCCGGTCTGTGGCCGTCTCCGTGGCCAGCCGGTCAGCCGCGGTGAGCGTGGCCGACTCCGGTGCTGCCGCACCGGCACGCCGGGTCTCCACAGTGACGTGCCGCAGCGCGCCGTCCGCGTCCGTGACCAGCCGCACCGGGCCCCGCAGCGACTCCGGCAGCCGCGTCGAGTCCCCCTCGATCAGCGCTGACAGCGGCACCGTCGTGAATCGCGCGTCGCCCTCCGCGGCCGGATCGATCACCACGAAGCGCGTGTGGGTGGCCCGCTGCGCCAGCAGCAGGCGATCGCCGTCCCGGATCGGTGTCACGCTGCCCACCGGCAGTCCGGCCAGCCGCCCGGCGCCGCCCGCCGCCCCGAACCAGCCGCCCAGCCGCGCCGCGACCGCGTCGGGCCCGCGCAACCCGTCCGCGTCGCTCGCGCGTACCGTCCGCCCGAGCAGTAGCAGCATCCGCCCGATGTCCGGTGTGGACAGCACGTCCGTGGCGGCGCGTACCCGCCGCTCCGCCGCGGTGAGCGCGGGCGCTGCCGTCGCCGGCCATTCGCCGCCCGGGAACCGGCGCGTGCCGAGCAGCGCGTCTAGCCGCAGCAGCAGGCCGGCCACCGGGTGGTCGCGGTCCGGGACCAGCTCGCCGACCAGCTCCATCGCCTTGTCGGCGGCAAGCGCGAGGTCGCGGAACCGTGCGCGCAGCTCCGGCTCGGTGAGCCCGGCGAAGTCCGCCCGCAGGCCGGTCAGCCCGGCGGTCGCGAGGGACCATGCGGTCGCGGCGTCCGCCGTACCGCTGACCAGCCGGCGTACCGACGGATCGGCGATTTTGATCGCGCGCAGTGCGGGGTCGAGCGTGCCGAGCAGGCCGTCCTTGCCGGGCGCGAGCACCGCTGCAGGTGCGGGCGGGGCCGCGTCGTAGCGGATGCCGGCAACGCGGTAGACGCGCAGGTTCCGCATCCGGTCGGCGGAGTACAGCACCGAGTACTCCGCGCTGACCCGGTTGACGAAACCAGGCCCGAACTCGCCGTCGATCGCCCGCATCGCGAACCGGGTGCCGATGTTCTGTGCGTAGAGCAGCGCCGCGAGCTGCTCCGCGGTAAGCCACGCCTCGGTCGTCCGGCCGTCGCGCTGCACCGGGACCCGGACCAGGTGGCCGTACGGCCGGGCCACCACCAGGTACGTCGAGGTGCGTTCCAGCTCCTCCCCGCGCCGCCACCGGGCCCATCGACTGCGGGACAGCAGTGCCAGCACCGGCCGGCGGGAGCCGCGCCGCTGCCCGGACTCGTGCTGCACGATCGCCCGCGCACCGTCCAGCCGCCCGGACGTGCCGACCTCGCCCACCAGCTGCACCGGATGGTCCCAGACGCCGTTCCGTTTCTCCCACAGCGCGCCGCTCGGGTCGTAGTAGACCTTGCCCTGCCAGGGCGTCAGCACGCCGTGCGCGGCGCTGAGCCGGGCCGCCACGTCCCGGGCCGCACCGTTCGCCGCGGTCCACGCGCGGGCCTCGTCCGCGACCTGCTCCGCGGTCCGGGAGACGTACAGCGAGTGCTCCAGGTACGCGTCCGTGCCCTCCAGCGTGGTCATGCCCTCGGCCGGGTCGTGCGCGTTCCGGGCCGGCAGGTGCAGGCGCAGCTCGAACGGAATGCGTTTCGGCTGCCCGGGGACCAGACCCGTGTCGTCAAGCAGGGTCATGCCGCCGACGATCTCCGCGAGCGAGGTCAGCCGGTCCGGGTCACCGAGCAGCGCGCCGCGCAGCACGTGCTTGTAGCGGGGAGCGCGGGCCGTGCTGAAGGTCAGCGGCATGCGTTTCCCGGTCCACCGCTCTCCGCGTCCGGCCAGGCCGGGCAGCCGCCGCGCGAGCGCCCGGTCCAGGTCACGGACCAGCGTGTCGAAGTTCCGGGTGAGGAAGTCTTTGACGTCGCCGGGCAGGTAGTCGCTGATGTCGTCCAGGTTGTACCGGCTCAGCGCGAGCATGCCGTTCTTGTGCAGCCCGACATGCTTCAGCCGGCTGGCGTACGCCTTCGTCATCAGGTGGGTGAGCACCACCTGCAGGACGCCGCGCAGCTCGTGGGCCTCGGCGCTGCGCATCAGCTCGGTGACGTCGTGCTCGTCGAGCGGCCCGTCGACGAGTTGCCGGAGGAACGTCCGGGCGACGCTCATGGCGTGATCGGCGACCACCTGGTCGACCCGGACGATCTCGTCGTAGAACTTGTCCCGCCTGCCGACCCATTGACGCCGCAGCGCGTGCAGCGCCGGGATGCCGGCCAGCGACACGTCCACTGTCGAGTGGTAGAGGTTGACGGGTGCGGTGTGCTCCGGATGGAACAGCGTCTGTTCGCGTGCGGCCTTCGGCAGGTCCGCCGGCTCGACCTCGATGAGCGCGTCGCGGATCTCCCAGGCGGCCGCCTGTTCGTGGCGGGAGAGACTGTGTGCCCACTGCCCGAAGTGCGTCACCATCTCCGGTGTCAGGCTGAGCGCGCTCTGGAGCGTGTGCCCGTAGCGGCCCATGTGCTGCAGCCAGCGGACCATCACCTTGGCGCGGGTGTGCAGCGTGGTCGCGGGAGGGTAGTGGTCCGGATCGTCGGGCAGCGCGGCGCCGACGTGTGTGACGACCTCGATGATCCGCCACTCCTCGGCCCGCCGGTAGCGGCCCTCAGCCCTCTCGGCCTGCATCCGGCTGCCGTACCAGCGGCCGGACCGGCCCAGTACGGCGACCTTCGTGTCGCCCTTGAGCAACAGGCCGACGCTTGGCAGCTCGACGAACGTCAGGTTCTCGAACGAGTTGCTGAACGCCGGCGCCGGCGGCTTCTGGTCCAGCAGGCGTGCCCGGCCGATCCGGACCATCGGCTCGATCTCCTCGCCCACGCCCTCCGGGTCGGGCCGCCCGGTGGCCGGATCGGTGAGTGCGAGCGCTCCGCGGTCCCGGGGAGCCGGTTCCGGGGCGGAGACGGTACGCCGCCCGGTCACCTCGGTCTGCCGCAGCCGCCCCGCACCGTCCTGCACGAGCCGGAGCGTGCCGGTCAGCGCGTCCGGAAGCACCCGGTCGCGCAGCGTGAACGGCCGGAACCTGGCCACGCCGTCGGCCTGCGTCTCCAGAAGCGTGAACCGCCCGTCGCCGTGACTGTGGACGAGCACCATGTGCGCGACCCTGCCGGGCCGCAACAGGCCGTCCGGGATCGGGACCGGCTGCACCCAGACCGGCGTGACCGCGCCGGCGCTCAGGCCGCCGAGCAGCCCGGGCCCGCCGGCCGGGCCGAAGAAGCCGCCCATCCGCGCGGCAAGCACCTCGCGCGGGCGCAGGCCGTCGGTGCCGGGCGCGTAGGCCAGGCCGCCGAGCCCGCCGATCACGTGCGCGACCCGGTCCACGCAGTCCGGGTCGCCGTCCCAGCGCGCCAGCGTGTCCATCACTGCGGTCAACGCCGGTGGGTGGTCCGGCACGTCCGCGGCCGGTGGCGGCCCGAACCGGGTGACAAGGGTGCCCGGCGCCCGCATCCTGGCCAGGAACGGTTCGTCCGCCGGCGCGATCCCGTCCGCGGACACCGTGCGCGGCGTCCCGTCCTCGCCGGTGAACAGCCAGGTCAGCCGTTCGCTGGTGAAGCCGGGCGTGCCGGGCGTGCGCACCAGCGCGGGCCGGCCGGGCAGGTCGACCGCGCCACCTGCTTCAAATGCGCGCCAGACCTCGTCGAGCGTCGGTGGTGTCACCCGCCCGCGGTCCCAGGCGTCCGGGCGCCCGGTCAGGATCATGCCGACGGCCAGCAGGTAGGCGGGCGAACGGGACGCGGTCAGTTCGCTGATCCGGTCGGCCGGCGGCCGTGTCAGGTCCCGGGCCAGGTCCGCGGCCGTGCGCAGCAGGTCGCGCGCGTCCGCGTGTGCGGGCGGCAGGATCCGCATTCCGGCCGGCGGGCCGGAGGTCTCCCGGCCGGCCGCGTCCACCGGCACCACGCGCGATGAGAACACCGTGCCGGGTACGTACGGCAGGTACGCCTGCGCGCCGGTGGCCTGCGTCGCGGCCAGCCAGTCGTCAGTGCCGACGAGGCCGCCGTCCGGACCGGCGAGCACCACGCCGGCCGGCATCTCGTCGAGCGCGATCCGCACCGCCTGCAGTGCGCCGGGGCGGCGCAACGCGGCCTCCGGCACCACGATGGTGCCGCCGTCCGCCGGTCGTGCCGCACTCATCGCCCTGGTCAGCGCCAGCAGGTCGACCGGTTCGTCAATCCTGCCCGGATGGAAGTACGCCCCTCCCGGGATCGGCACGAAACGTCCGTCGCGGCAGATGTCAGGCAGGGCTAACGTGGGCAAGGTCACTCCTCGTGCGGGGTGCCCTGATAACGGGACACCGCAGCAGTCGGTTCAACGGATGTGCTGCCCGTCCAACGTGATGCCCGGTGACAACTCAGCAGTGCGAGAGGAGATCGGCGGCAACGCGGATCAGTTCCGCCCGCTTGCCGGACTCCCCGGTCGCCACCGCGTCAAGGACCGCGCGGTAGGCGTCGAGGCGGCCGATCCAGGCGATCCGGTCCACCGGATCGACGCAGTCGGCGTAGGAGCCGCCCGCGCCGCGGGTCAGCCGGCCGATCCGTTCCAGGATCGGCCTGACCTCCGGATGCGTCATCGGGTCCTCGTCCATCAGATGCGCGGGCAGGTCGCGGAGCGCCAGGAACACCTCGACGACCGCGAGGTTCGCCAGGTCGGCGGCGGTGACCGCGGTGGCGCGTACCAGCGCCAGCGCCTGCCGGTCGTCGAGCTCGCCGGCCAGCAGCAGCTGGAACAGCAGCCCGTCCCAGGCGAACCGCTCCTTGCGGCCGCCGCGCACGGCCAGGTAGTCGTAGACGAACGAGACCGGGACCGGGCCGCGCTCGGCCGGATCGTAGGCGGGTTCGACGGCGAGCGTAGAGGTCACGGACGGGCGCGGCCGAACCCCGGAAAGCCCACCGGCCCGCCGCCCCACCTCAAGCGCGGTCCGGAACACGGCCAGGCGCACGTCGTCCGGGTCCGCCTCGGCGAGCCCACGCAGCACATCGCTCACCGCGTCGACGTGCAGAAGAGCGACATTCCCGCGCTGGTACGCCTCGGCGGGGCCAGGATCGTAGGCCGACAGCCAGCCGATCAGCGGCGCCGGGAGCGTGCGCGCCGGAGACCCCGACAGCACGGCGGCGGCCCGGAACGCGGCGGCGGTCATCGTGGGCTCGAGCGTGACCGAGGCGCCGTCGCCGTCGCGCAGCCGCCACACCCGGTCGAACCCGGCCGGCTCCGGCGTCAGCGCTGGTGGGCGCCACCGCGCGCGCACCTCCTCGAACTCCCGCCGGCCGTGCGCGGTCGCCTCCGACGCCACCACAAGCGGCAGCGGGCCGATCCGGGCGTACCAGCGCAGCGCTTCGCCAAGCTCGCCGGCCACGGCGGTGACCGCCGCCGGCGTGCCCGACAGGTCGACGGCGATCACCGGGCGACCCGCCTGCGGGGCGAGCTCGCGGATCCGCGCCATCGTGGCGTCGTCCCAGCGGCCGAGCCCCAGAACCGGTACCGCTACCGGCGCCGGCGGCTTGCCGGTTCCGGCGGGCTGCGGCGTGGCCGGGCGGGTGTCAACTGCCACCCGGCCGGGTTCACGGCGGGCACGCCGCGGGTCCAGCAGCGCGTCCTCGGTGCGGCCGATGACCGAGGGCGCGGCGCGGCCGGGCGGCCCGGCGATCGGCTCCTCGGTGGCGACGACCACCTGGCGCAGCCCACCGTCCGCGTCGGTGACCAGGCGCAGCGTGCCGATAAGCACGTCGGGCGGCTCGTCGATGGTGAAGTCCTCGAACCGCGCCGCGTCCGTGAACTGCGTCTCCACGAGCGTGAACTGCTGGTCGTCGTGCCGGTAGACGAGCACCAGGTGCGCCCGCACGGACTGTTCCGCCGCGGTGCCGTCCTCGGCCATCAGGGGCTGCACCCAGACCGGTGTGATCGCGCCGACGCGCAGCTCATCGAGCCGGTCCCGGCCGGCCGGCGGCGTGAACCAGCCGCCGAGCCGTGCGGCGAGCGCGTCCCGGCCGCGCAGGCCGTCGGTCTCCGCGGACCGCATCGGTGCGCCGATGGTGCGCAGCACCGCGCCGACCCGGTCCACGCAGTCAGGCGTGCCGTCCCACGGCTCCGCCTGATCAAGCGCGTTCTTGATTTTGAACCGGTCGGACGGCAGCAGGCGCGCGAAGAATGCCTTCTGTTGCGGCGCCACCGCCTCGGCCCGCTCGGCCAGCCGGTCCAGCGCCACCTCAGCGAAGTCGAGCGCCAGGTGCGCGGTCCGGGCGTCGCGGAGCCCGGTTATCGCGGCCGCGTTCTTGACCGCCCGGCGGAACGACAGCCACGACGCGTAGACGGCCCGGACCGCGGTCTCCGTGCCGGCCGACACCTCCAGCACCACCGGGCCGGCGGCCGTGACCACCCACTGCAACTCCGCAAGCCGTACCGCCGGATCGTCGACCCGCCAGCGCGCGTCGCCGACCTGGCGGGCCACCTGGTCCGCGTCCCGGCGGGTCAGCTCCGGCCGCGGCTCCGGCTCCGGCGGGGCCTCGCCGTCCTCAAGCCGCGCGATCGCCTCGAGGAGCCCGCCCTGCCGTGCGTTCCACTCGCGGGCCCGCTGTGCGTCGCCGTGTGCCTCGTCCGACAGGTGGAGCACCCAGTCGAACGCGGTGTCGGTGTCGTCAAGCGTCATCCGGTTGTCGCCGCCAGGTGCCGGGTCCCGCATGTTTTGCACGTGCCGCAGCTCAAGCGGGTACTGCCGGCCGACGCCGGGCGGGCCGGTGTGCGAGGCCACCGCCTTCATCCCGCCGTAGATCCGTGGCTGGGTCAGCCGGGCGTGGCGGTCCGCGGAGAACAGCGAGCGCAGCCGCGCCCGCGCGGTGTAGTCCGGCTGGCCGTCGGCGCTTGCCTCCACCCGGTCGAGCGGGTGCACGCCCCGGTGCCGCAGGACCTTCAGCCGGTCCGCCAGCTCGTCCTGGACCCGGGTGAGGATCCGGTCGGCGTGCTCGGTCATCCAGCTCGCGGCAAGTCCCGGCAGCCGGGCGTACTCGATCAGGTCCGCGCGGCTGAGCAGCAGCGCGCCGTTCTTCGGGTTGAACCTGCCCTTCCGCGCGAACGACATCGCGAGCGCCTGGGTGACGCCGGTGGCGACGGTGCCCCGCAGCGCGGTCGCCTCCTCGGACCGCAGCAGCCAGGTGATCTCGTCGTCCCGCAGCGGGCGTTCGGCAAGCGACTGCAGGAACTCCTCAGCGACCCGGCCGCCCAGGCCGAGCGCCTCGATCTGCAGCAGCGCGACGTCCTCGGGAAGCGATCGGGTGCCGGCTTGGTCCAGCTGCGTCATCTCCAGCATGGTGGGCAGACCGGCAAGCTCGAAGTCCGGCGTCGCCTGGTAGAAGTACGAAGCCGGGTGCACGTTCTCCGGGAAGTGGAGTCGTTTCCCGGCGGTCAGGCCACCGATCCGCACGTTGCCCGGCTGGAGCAGCGCGGCCCGTAACGCCCGCGCGTCCGCCCGCTCCCGGTCCCCGTGCCGTGTCGCGGCCCAGTCGTCGAGCAGCCGCGTCCGGTCCGCGGCCCGGGGATCGAGCGCCTGCCGGACGGTGAGCCCGTGGCGGCCCGCGTGCTCCAGCCACCGGGTGGCCGCCTTCATGGAACGGTGCTGCTGCGCCGCGGTCAGCCGGACCCCGGCCAGTTCCTCGTCGAGCGCCGCGCCGGGCTCGGTGACCACCTCGACGATGTCCCAGCCCTCGATGCGGGCCAGGGTGTCGCCGGCCTCGGCCAGGTGCTGCTCGGTCGGGTACCAGCGCCCCGACCTGCCGAGCGCGACCTCGGTCTCGTCCGCCTTGATCTCCAGCCCAAGCGACCAGACGGTGCCGAGCGTCGCGCTTGACAGGTCGCCGCGGGGGATGATGCCGGTCTTCGGATCGGGCAGCCGCGGCGCGCCGATCCGGATCATCGTCTCCAGCTCCTCGCCGACCAGCCCCGGTGCGCGCGCACCGGTGGCCGGGTCGGTAAGCGCGCCGGCGGTCCGCTCCGGCGCGGCCGAGCCGGGTGTGGCCGCGGACACCACGCCGGTGCGTACCGACAGCTGCCGCAGCGCCAGGTCCGCGTCGCCGACCAGCCGTACCGTGCCGCGCAGCACCTCCGGGAGTCGCCCGCCGCCGACGGTGAAGTCCTCGAACCGGGGCCGGCCGGACGCGCGGGCCTGCGTCTCGATCAGCCGGAAGCGGTGCGCGTCGCGGCGGTAGACGAGCACCATGTGCGGGTGGCGTTCGGGCGTGCTGAGGTCACCGGCCCCGGCCGGCAGCTGCCGAGGCACCGCCCAGACGGGAGTGAGCGCGCCGACCGCCAGGTCACGCAGCCGTGAGATGCCGCCGGGTGGGCCGAACCAGCCGCCCACCAGACCGGACAACTCATCCCAGCCGAGCGCGCCGTCCACGGTGGCCTGCACCGGCGTGCCGCGTAACAGGCGCAGCCCGGCGGTGACCCGCTCCACGCAGTCCGGATCGCCTACCGGGAACACGTCGTCCAGATCGTCGAGCATCTGGCGCAGCGGCACGGCGTCGGGCTGGAGTCGGCCCGGCGGGAACAGGTTTTCGTCCGGGGCCAGCGCGGCAAGCCGTTCGCTCGCGCGAGCGATCGCCACCTCGGTGTAGTCGAGCTGGCTGTGCGCCCATCGCACGTCGCGGGCCGCCACCACAGTCGTCGCGACCTCCACCGCGTACCGGGCGGAATCCCAGGAACTGCGTGCCAGCGCGGCATTCGTGGCCCGTCCGGTGCCGATCACCCGCTCGGCGTGTTCCGCAAGCCATTCCACGATCTGCATCAGCTCGTCCAGGCGCTCGGCCGGGGTGGTTCCCGTGCGCCACGCGGCCCGGCCGACCTCCACCACGACGTCCGTGGCGTCCCGCCGCCACAGCTCCCGGGGCGGTTCCGGCGGGATCTCGGTCGTGGCGATCGCGGCGATCGCCCGGTTCAGGCCCCCGACCTCGGAATTCCATCGGCGGGCAGCCTTCGCGGCCCGGAGGGCGCGCTCGGCGGCCCAGGTCACCCAGCGCAGTGCGGTGTCCGTGTCGTCGAGCCGCATCATGGCGTCACCGGTGGCGACCGGGTCGACCAGGTTCTGCACGCTGCGGATCTCGTGGGCGTACTGCCAGCCCATCTCGCCCGGCCCGCGATGCGGCTCGAATGTGCGGGTCCGGTCGATGAGCCGGTGGTGCGAGTAGTCCAGGCCGGAGTTGGTGAAGAAAGCCAGGAGCACCTCCCGGCCGCTCCACGGCCCATCCCCGTTGCTGCTGTCCCACTGTTCGTCGAGCAACGAGTCGCCGGGCGAGGTGAGCGTTGCCATCTCGTCCGACAGCGCCTCCTCGATCCAATCGATGATCTGGAGGGCGTGGTCCCGCGTCCACAGGCCGGTGGCCACGCTCATCAACAGGTTGTAGTTGTTGAGATGGTGCCGGCTGAGGCTCAGCAGCCCGTTCTTCGGCCCGGTCTCGGTCATCGCCGCGTACGGCTTGGCGAACACATGCGTCAGCACGGTGGTGATCGCGCCGCGCATCATGTTCGTCTCCTCGCTGCGCAGCAGCCAGCCGAGCTGGGCGTCGGTGAGCGGCCGCCCGGCCCGGTCCTCCAGGAACCGTGTGGCGATCAGCTGGGCGACGCCCGCCGCGGACCGTTGAAGAAAGGCGAGCGGCTCGCCCTGCGAGTCGGTGCCGGCCTGGTCGAGCTGGATCAGGTCAAGCAATGTGGGCAGCCCGGCCGGTCCGGAGTCCGGCGTGGCCTGGAGGTAGATGTTGGATGGATGAATGTGCTCCGGAAAGTGCAGCGTCTCGCCGGCGATGTAGCGGTCTTTGCTGACTGTGGTCCGGCCGGGTGCGATGAGCGCGTCGCCGACCCGCCGTTGCGGGCTGCCCGGCGATTGTGTGTGGTGCCACGCGTCGAACACCGCGGCCAGCCGGTCGCCGTGCGCGTGCGGCTGGAACGCCTGCCCGACGGTGAATCCATGCCGGCCGGCATGCTGCAGCCAGCGGATGGCCGCCTTGCCGAGCTGGTGCAGCTGCAGCGTGCCGAAGTGGACCGAGCCGACCTCCTCGGGCACGGCCGCGCCCGGGTCGGTGACCACCTCCACGACGTCCCACCACTCGCTGCGCACCACCGGGTCGCCGGCGTCCTTCGCCTGCTCGGCCGACATGTACCAGGTGCCGGACCGGCCCAGTTCCACGGGAGCCACGTCGACCTTGAACGTCAGCCCGAGCGACGGGATGGTGGCAAGCGTCTCGCCGGACAGGCTCTCGCCCTGCATGGCGCCCGGGTACCTGGTCCGATCCCGGCCGACGCCGACCCGGATCGCGGTCTCCAGCTCCGTGCCGACCAGTCCCGGCTCGCGGCGCCCGATGGCCGGGTCGAGCAACGCGTCGATCAGCCGTTCTGCGGTCGCCGAGCCGTCAGGCCCGGAGAACACCTCGCGGGTACGCACCGCGGCCTGCAACAGCGCGCCGCCGGCGTCCCCGACCAGGCGGACCGGGCCGCGCAGCGCCGTCGGCAGCCCCGCGTTCCCGTCCGCGAACGTGAAGTGCTGGAATCGGTTGCGCCCCGGCTCCTGCGTCTCGACAAGCGTGTAGTTCCGCTCGCCGGACCTGTGGACCAGCACCATGTGCGACTTGTCGACCGTCCACACAGGTGTGATCGCGCCGATCTGAAGTGCGCTCAGCCGGTCCGCGGCGCCCGGCGGGTGGAAGCGCCCGCCCATCCGCGCGGCGAGCAGGTCGCGGGGGCGCAGGCCGTCGTCGGCTGCGGCCCGCATGCGGGTGCCGAGGTGGCCGAGCACGAACGCCACCCGGTCCACGCAGTCCGGGACGCCCGTGTCGTACGGCGGCAGCACGTCAAGCGCCCGGCGCAGCAGTTCCCCGTCGCTCGACTCCGGTGGATGCAGTGCGACGACGGCGCCGCGGGTACCGGCCAGGGCCAGCTCCTCCGGTCCGGCCGGCACCAGCCCGCCCGGACCGGCCGCCCAGACCGAGTCGCCGTCCGGGATCAGCCAGAACAGCCGGCCGGAGACGCGGACCAGCGCGCGGGTCCCGGCTGCCAGCGCCGCCCCGACGTCTGCGGTGGCCGGGGTGCCGGTGCCGAAGCGGGTCCAGACCTCGGCGGCCGTGGGCGGGGTGAGACGGGCCGGGTCCCAGTCGCCGGTCGAGCCGGTGAGCACCATGCCGACCGCCATCAGGTACGCGGCCGACGACGACGCGCCCAGCTCCCGTACCCGTGCGAGGGGTGTCTGGGTCTGATCTTGTGCGAGCCGGGCGGCCGAGTGCAGCAGCTCGCGGGCTGCGGCGTCCGCGCGTGGCAGGACCCGGACCGCAGCCGGTGTGCCTGTGGTCTCCCGGTCCGCCGCGTCCACCGGGACGACGCGCGGGGAGAGCGGCATGCCCGGCCGGTACGCCAGGTACGCATGCGCGCCTGTCACGTCCGCCGCGGCCAGCCAGGTGTCCAGGCCGGTCGGGCTGCCGGGCATTCCGGTGAGCACCGCGCCGGACGGCATCGTCTCCAGCGCGATCCGCACCGCCCGCAGTGCCGAGGGCCGTTCCAGCGCCGCGTCCGGAAGCACGACGGCCCCGCCGGCTGCGGGTCGGGTCGCGCTCATCGCCCTGGTCAGCGCGAGCAGGTCGACCGCGTCGGCCATGGTGCCGGGGTGGAAGTACACGCCACCTGGCACCGGAACGAAGCGCCCGTCTCGGCACAGTTCGGACAGGGATGTAACGGCCATGATCACTCCCACACACGGTCGGTGACCTCACAACGAGACGCCCGCTGCTTCGGTTCAGCGCCGGATTGTCCGGGCGGCCGATAAGACGATCGACCGCAGTCGCCGACGCGCCGGCCTGGTGCGCGGTGTGGGACTCAGCAGTTCGACAGCACGTACGCCGCTACGCCCAGCAGCTCGCCGCGCCGCGCGTCGCCGGACGCGGTGAGCCGCGCACGGTAGCCGTCGATCCGGCCCACCCACGCGGTCCGGTCGACCGGGTCGACGCAGTCCGCATAGGAGCCACCGGCGCCCTGTGCCACCCGGCCGAGCCGGCCCAGCAGCTCCCGCAGGCGAGGGTGCGTCATCGGGTCCTCGCCCAGCAGCGCCTCCGGCAGGTCGCGGATCTCAAGGAGCACCTCGAGCACCACGGCGTTCGCGTGATCGGCCGGCGTGACGGCGGTGGCGCGGATCAGCGACAGCGCCTGCTCCCCGCTCAGCTCCCCGGCCATCAGGAGCTGGAAGAGCAGGCCGTCCCAGGGGAAGCGCTCCCGGCGCCCGCCGGTCGCGGTCAGATAGTCGTAGACGAAGGTGACGGGCGCCGGGCCGCGCGTGGCCGGATCGTAGGCCGGCTCGACCGTGAGGAACGAGGTGGCGACCGGCCGCAGTCGCGCGTCCGGGACGCCGCCGGCCCGCCGGGCCACCTCGAGCGCGGTGCGGAACGCGGCGAGCCGGGCGTCGTCCGGGACGGTGCCGGCCAGCCAGGCCAGGTCGTCCGCGACCCCTGTGGTGTGCAGCGCGTCCGCGTGCTCGCGGTGATGCTCCTCGGCCGGCCCGAACTCACGCAAGCTCAGCCATCGGGTCAGCGCCGCCGGCAGCGGGCTCGCGGCCCGGGGAAGCGCGCCGGCGGCCTGGAACACGTTCTCGGCGAGCGCGGACGCCCGGGTGACGGTCCGGCCGTCCTCGTCCCGCAGCACCCAGCTCCTGTCGAACGGCGTGAGCGTCACCGGGCGCAGCTCGGCCACCGCCCGGTCGAAGAGAGCACGGCCGTGCGCGGTGGCGTCCGTCGCGGCCACGAGTGGCGCCGGGCCGAGTCGTGCGTGCCAGCGCACCACGTCCCGCAGCTCGGCGACAACTGTGGTGACCGTGTCCGGCGGGCCGGCCAGATCAACAGCGATCACCGGGCGGCCGGCCCGCGCGGCGTGGACCCGGACGGCCTCGCGCATGCCTGCGGCGGGTGCGGACCGCCAGCCGCCGAGCACGACGACCGGCTGGTGCGTGGACTCCACCGGGGCGGCTACCCGGTGCAGCGCGACCGGCTCTGCCCGCGGCTGTGACTCCTTCTCCAGCGCGCGCCGCAGGAGGCGGCCCAGCCGGGCGTCGTCCGGGCCGGGCCTGGCCGTGGCCGGGTCGAGCGCGTGCAGCGTGTCAGCCACCCAGTCACGACCGCGCCGCAGCGCCTCCGCGGGTGTGAATGCCGCCAGCAGCCGGGCGGTCTGCCGCATCCGCTCGGCGGTCACGGCCGTGACGCCGTGCGCGAGCGCTGTCAGGTAGGTGAGGGCCAGCAGCTCACGTCGCGCCTCCGGGCCGTCCCGGCCGATCACGTCGCGGGCCAGCGCGTCCGCGACGGCCACGGCCTCGTCGTCAGGCGACGACACCCAGACCTTCACCTCGGACGTGTCCAGCAGCGCGTCGACCAGGTGGTACGCGGTGAACGCGCCATCGTCCGCCCGACCGGCGAGCCGCTCCTTGTCGACGGCGTCCGGGCGGCCGAAGAGCCGGCCGAAGAGCCGCCGGTCCTCGGCCGAGATCGCGTGCACGGCGGCGCGCGAGACGTCCGGGCGGGCGGACGGCATCAGCACCGGCCGGTGGATCCGGATCAGGTCCGGGGTGAGCTGTCGCCCGGCCGCGACCGCGTATTCGGTGACCATCGTCTGCGCGACCCGCCAGACCCGCCACGGCGTTTCCGCACCCGGCGCGCCGACCACCACCGGCGGGTCGCCGTCCTCGATCGCGGGCTCTGCGCCGGCCGGCCCGATCCACAGCCGCTTCCCCACCGTGACCAGGTCGAATCCGGGCAGTACCGGGTGCCGGACCTGCCCGGTGGCCCAGATGCCGGTCCGGTGCCGGAGCAGGTCGGCCGGCTCCTGGAGCACCTGGAAGTAGGAGGCGAACGGACCGGGCGCGGGCCGATGGTTGCCCCCGTACGCCACGAAGTGCTGCGCCCACGGCCCTTCCGGCCGGTCCACCGCGCGAACGCCGATCGCGAGCCGCTGATCCGGGCCGAGCAGCCGGGTCAGCTCGATCGCGGTCCGCAGCGACATCGGCAGGCCCGGCACCAGCTCCACAAGCGCGTTCTCCGGCGCCTCCGCGGCCAGGTGCCGGATCAGCGCGCGCGGGTCGTCACCGTCCGGGACGACCACGACCACAAGCGGCCGGTCCGCTGACGCCCGCCGGTCAGGTGCCGCTGCGGGTGGCCGGCCCGCCGGGTGGATCAGCACGCCGGCCCGGCCCAGCGGCGACCTGTCGAATCCATGGGGGAGCGGGAACGAGACGGAGGTGCTCCAGTCCCGGATCGTGCCGGCCGCGTCGAACGTCTCCTGCACCCGGTACGCGGACGCCTCAAGCGCCACCATCCGGACCCGGGCCAGCACCTGCGCCTCCACCCGTTGCCAGCGGTCCCTGTCGGCGCGTAGGCGGCCGCGCAACCGGGAGTCCGGGAGGGTCACCGATTCGGGCGCCGGCGTCCGAATCGCGTGCAGACTCGCCAGCGCGGCGGGCGCGTCGTAGGTGAAGCCCTCGTACCCGTCCCACTCACTCGCCGCCATCGGGTGCCGGCGGTCACCGGTGACCGCGGTGCGCAGTAGCTCGCTGAGCACCTCGGGGTGGATATCCCACTCCCGCCAGGGCTGGGTCCGCAGCGCGCGGGCCGCCATCGACACCTGCTCGACGTGCGTGATCTCGTGCACAAGCGTGCTCAGCATCTCGTCGAGCGGCCGGTCCGCCTGCAGCCCCATCGACCAGTCATCGCGCGAGAAGAGCCCCGCTCGGTGCGAGTCCGGGTCTTCCCGGCGGATGTCCCGCAGGTCCGGCACTCCGGCGTGCTGGGTCAGCATCCGCGCCAGCCCCGCCCAGTGCGTCAGCCAGTCCGGGGCCTCCGTGTCGAGCAGCCGATCGCGGAGTCGTACCGCCTCGGCCCGCAGCTTCGCGTGGATCTCCGGGTCGGCGGTCCGGAACAGCAGGTGATCATAGAAACCGGGCTCCTGCAGCGTCGTGAAGTGCGCGTTCAGGAACGTCCGTACGCTCGCGTCCTTGATCACGATCCGCATCCGGCTGCGGTCGACGGACTCGGTCCTGCCCTGCGTCACTGACCAGCCGGCCCGGGCCAGGTCGGTCAGCAGCCAGCCGAGGCCGCGCCCGGCCAGGGCCGCCTCGAACGGCAGCGGTGTCATCGCCCGGACCAGCCGGCCCTGCCGGTCCAGCGCCGCGCGGACCGTCACCTCGGTGCCGTTCACGACCGCTCGGTAGAGGTGGGTGCCGTCCACCGGCAGCGCGTCCGGGACCGGCTTCCGGCCGCTCACCACGTGCTTGACGAAGTCGCGGGCGGTCTTCGCGGGTGCGGTGCTCTCCGACAGGTGCAGCGTCCGGGACAGTGCGCCCTGCGGACGCCTCCAGCCGGCGGCCTGCGCGAGCCGGAAGAAGTGGTCCGCGCTGCCGTCCGGGAAGATCTCCTGCGCGCCGCCGGCCATGCCCGGTGTCCGGGGTCCGGTCGCCGGATCGCGCCACCCGTCCACGGCGCTGTCCGCGACGGGCATCGAAGATCTGACGGGGGTACGGGTGCGCAGGTCCATCTGCAGCAGCCTGCCGTCCACGTCGCCGATCAGCCGCACGGTGCCGGTCAGTGCGTCCACAGTGATCGGTGTGACCCGGTCCTGCGTCTCCACGAGCAGGAAGTCCCGGCTGGAGAGGCGATGAAGCAGTACCAGGTGCGCCGGATCGGCGTCCGGCACGAGCCAGACGGGGGTGAGCGCGCCGACCCGCATCGCGGTCAGGTCACCGGCGTCGCCGGGCGGCAGGAAGTGTCCGCCGAAACGGTCGGCGACGGCGTCCCGGGCGCGCAGGCCCTCCGGCACCGTTGCGGCCATCGGGAAGCCGAGCCGGCCGAGCACGAACGCCACCCGGTCGGCGCAGTCCGGATCAGTGCGGTTCCAGGCGGGCAGCGCGTCAAGCGCCTCCTGGAGGACCTGTGCCGCAGGTGGGAACGGGGTGATCGTGGCGCCGCGCGCGACGGCCCGGCTCAGGAACGCGTCGTCGGCAGGTGTGACGTCGCCGGGTCCGCGCACCGCCCAGAGCCGTCCGGCGTCCGCGGCCAGCCAGGTCAGCTCCGGGCCGGACGCGCCGGTGGTGTGCAGCAGCGAGGTCGTGCCCGGCGCCGCGGCCGTCGTGGCCAGGGCCGCGGGTGCGGTCAGGGCCGTCGTGCTGCCGCCCGGAAACAGCCGCCGTACCTCGTCCACGGAGAGTGGTGTGACGCGCGCCGGGTCCCACGCGTCCGGCGCGCCGGTGAGCACCATGCCGGCCGCAAGCAGGAACTCGGGCAGCGGGAGCGCACCTGTCAGTTCCCGTAACCGTGCCAGCGGGGCCGTCGAGGTGTCGGCCGCGAGCCGGGCGGCGGTGTACAGCGCCTCCCGGGCCGCGGCCTGCGCTTGGGGCAGCACCCGCACCGCGACGGCACGGTCCTGCGCGACGGCATGGTCCTGGGCATCGACCGGGATCAGGCGCGGGGCGGACTCCATGCCCGGCAGGTGGGGCAGGTACGCCTGCGCCCCGATCGTGTCGGTGACCGCCAGCCAGCTGTCCGGGCCGGCCGTGCTCCCCGGCAGCGCGCCGAGCGTCACGCCGGCCCGCACCGAGGCCAGATCCGCCACGGTACGGCGCAGGATCCCGATCGACTCCGGCCGGGACAGTGCGGCGTCGGACAGCACGATCACGCCGTCGCCGGAGGCCGGGCGCACCGCTCGCATCGCCTTGACCAGGCCCATCAGGTCGACAAGGCCGGTGTCGCGGCCGGGCTGGAAGAACACTCCGCCGGGGATCGGCACGAACCAGCCGTCAGGGCACAGGTCGAACAGGGTCGGGACCGGCATGGGCGCTCCTCGCTCCGGCGTAGCCCGCTATTACGACGGACCGGAGCGTTCGGTTCACCCGGCGGTCATCTCCTGGTAATCGGCCGGACTCAGTTGTCGGCCAGGCGCGCGGGGAAGCCGCCGGTGGCGATCGGGCCCCAGGAGTCGATCGTGACGCGGATCAGCGACTTCCCCTGGGCGACCATGGCCGCGCGGTACTCGTCCCAGTCCGGGTGCTCGCCGGAGATGCAGCGGAAGTACTCGACGAGCGGCTCGACCGAGTCCGGCAGGTCGATGACCTCGGCGGTGCCGTCGATCTGCACCCATGCGCCGTTGAACTCGTCAGACAGCAGACACACCGACACCTGCGGATTTTTCCGGACATTAGTGGCCTTGGCCCGGTCCGGGTACGTGGAGATGACGATCCGGCCGGACGTGTCGACGCCACAGGTCACCGGCGAGGACTGCGGGCGGCCGTCCGCGCGCGTGGTCATCAGGACGGCGTGGTGCCGCGGCCGGGCGAAGTCGAGCAACTCGTCGCGGCCGACCCGGGTGTTCGTGGCGATCGTGCGTGGCATGCGGTTGTTTCCCCTCGGTTCGCGGTTTCCCCGCCAGCCTAGGCGCTGTATCGGCGTGAGGGCCGGAGCGAGGCGCGGTCAGCAGTCGTCTGGGTGCGCGGCGTGCGCGCCTTCATACCGGTGTTGTCCGTGGGCGTTTGCGACATGCCGTCAGGCGGCCATCCCACGTTTGTTACAGCGCCTGGGTCGCCCAGCCGTAGGCCGTCGGGATCAAGCACCTAGCGCCACCGGTGATCGACAGGCCGGTTACTCGGTAGACTGGCGATCGTGGACGCGCCGTCGATGATCATCGCCCCCAGCATTCTGGCCGCCGACTTCGCCCGCCTCGCCGACGCGGCGCGCGCGGTCGAGGGTGAGGCCGACTGGCTGCACGTCGACGTGATGGACAACCACTTCGTGCCGAACCTGACGATCGGCCTGCCCGTGGTGCAGAGCCTGCGCAAGGCGACGCCGATCCCGTTCGACGTGCACCTCATGATCGAGGACCCGGAGCGCTGGGCGCCGGGTTACGCGGAGGCGGGGTCGTACAACGTCACGTTCCACGCCGAGGCCACCGGGGACCCGGTCGCGCTTGCCAAGACGCTGCGCGCGGCGGGCACCAAGGCAGGGCTGGCGATCGACCGGGACACCGACGTCACGCCGTACCTGGAGTTGCTCCCGCACTTCGACACGCTGCTGATCATGACGATCAAGGCCGGTTTCGGCGGGCAGAAGTTCTTACCGGCGACGCTCGACAAGGTCCGCGCCGTCCGGCAGCGCATCGAGGCCGGCCACCTGGAGCTGCGCCTGGAGGTGGACGGCGGCATCGCGGCCGACACCATCGCGGCCGCGGCCGAGGCCGGTGCGGACGCGTTCGTGGCCGGCACCGCGGTCTACGGCGCGGAGGACCCGGCCGAGGCGATCAGGAAACTCCGCGCCCTCGGGTCAGTCCGGCCATGAGCACCGGGGAGCGCGACGAGTTCGGGGCCGACCCCGGCCGTGACCTGATACTCGTGGTCGACGACGACAGGGACATAGCGCATTTCGTGGCGCTCAACCTGAAGCTCGACGGCTTCGACGTGGTCGTGGCGAACGACGGCAGGCAGGCGCTTGAGGAGATCGACAAGCGGCGCCCGTCGCTCGCCGTGCTTGACCTGATGATGCCGGAGATCGACGGTCTCGAACTGACCCGCCGTCTGCGGGCGAATCCGATCACCGCCACGCTGCCGATCATCATGCTCACCGCCAAGAGCATGACCATCGACAAGGTCAACGGGCTCAAGGCCGGCGCGGACGACTACATGGTCAAGCCGTTCGACACGTCCGAGCTTGTCGCGCGCGTGCGCAACACGCTCAGCCGCAACCAGGAGTCGCGCGAGGTCTCGCCGCTGACCGGGCTGCCCGGCAACAGCCGGATGAAGCGCGAGATCAGCGACCGCATGCGCAGCGGGGCGGACTACGCGGTCGGCTACATCGACATCGACCGGTTCAAGGCCGTCAACGACGTCTACGGCTTCGACCGCGGCGACGCGTTCATCCAGGCGATGGCGCGCAGCCTGCACCGTGCGGTGGTGAAGGTCGGCCTGCCGCCGGTCTTCCTCGGCCACATCGGCGGCGACGACTTCATCTTCATCTGCACGCCGGAGCAGATCCGGCCGCTCACCCAGCACCTGGTGGTCGACTTCGAGCGCGCGGCGGACAAGCTCTACGACCCCGAGCACGCCCGGCAGGGCTACATCGAGGTGCCGGACCGGAAGGGCAACAAGCAGCGCGCCGCGCTTGTCACGCTCTCCATCGGCGTGGCGACCGCGCGCGAGGGCCGCCGCTTCGACGACCCGCGCATGGTGATGGCGATCGCGTCGGACATGAAGAAGACCGCCAAGAACCAGCCCGGGTCGTACGTCGCGGTCGACCGCCGCAACAACGTCTGACCTTGTGACGTAGATCCCCCGGTGGGAGACGATCGCGGCGATACGTGTAAGACTCAGGGGTAGCCCACCACGCGCTGGCGGGACTCGGTGAGATTCCGAACCGGCGGTGATCCGTTCCGTTCATCGGAGCGGTCAGCCCGCGACCCGGACGTGCTCTGCACGGCCGGTGGACCTGGTGAGAACCCAGGGCCGACGGTTGACCAGGCCAAAGACGGCCACGGTCAGACAGTCCGGATGGGAGACAGCGCGCGGACGATCGGCCGTGCCCTCATCAGGGCATGATCGAGGGGTGCGGCTTGCCGTACCCTCTGCGTCCCCGTGACAAGAACCCTCGCTGCGCGTGCTGACACCGCGAGCGAGGGGAGACGACAGCCATGGCGAGCCGGGCCGAGGACGAGGCGATGCGGCATGCGATCGCGCTCGCGGCGTTCGGTCTCGGGACCACCAGCCCGAACCCGGTGATGGGCTGCGTCATCCTTGACGCGCAGGAGCGGGTGGTCGGCGAGGGCTTCCACGCCTACGCCGGCGGCCCGCACGCCGAGATCGTCGCGCTTGCGCACGCGGGGGAGCGGGCCCGGAACGGCACCGCTGTGGTGACGCTCGAGTCCTGTGACAGCGTCGGCCGCACCGGGCCGTGCACCCGAGCGCTGATGCAGGCAGGCATCCGCCGTGTGGTGATCGCGGTCACCGATCCGAATCCGCTCGCCGGCCACGGTGCCGCGACGCTTCGCGACGCGGGGATCCAGGTCGAGATGGGGGTACGCGAGGAGGAGGCCGCCACCGGCAACGTGGCCTGGCTGACCGCGGTACGCCGGGGCTGGCCCTACGTGACCTGGCGCGTCGCCTCCACGCTCGACGGCCGGACCGCCGCGGTGGACAACTCCTCGGAGTGGATCACCTCGGAGGCGGCCCGGATAGACGTGCACCAGCTGCGCGGCGAGGCGGACGCGATCATCATCGGCGTCGGCACCGTGCTTGCCGACAACCCGCGCCTGACCGTCCGCAACGTCCGTGACGGGAGCCTGGCCATCCGCCAGTCGCTGCGCGTGGTGGTGGACGGCGACGGTGAGACGCCCGCGGACGCGCGGGTGCGCGACGGCCTGGCCGACACCTGGATCGCGACCGCGGCCGAGGTCGGCACCGGCGAGGACGGCCTGGTGGACCTGCGCTCGCTGCTTCGCGGCCTGTACAAGCGGGGTGTACGCGCGGCGCTGCTTGAGGGCGGGCCGACGCTTGCCGCGGGTTTCCTCTCCGCGGGCCTGGTCGACCGGGTGATCGGCTACATGGCGCCGAAGCTGCTCGGTGCGGGCCGGCCGTCGCTGTCCGGCAAGGAGCTGAGCAACGGCGTGGGCGTCGGCATCCTGCGCGAGCCGATCGACCTTGAGTTCACCGAGATCACGCTTGTCGGGCCGGACATCAGGTTCACCGCGGTGCCGTTGTTCCGGACCCCCGAGACGCAGGCGAGCCTGACGGCCCACCTGGAGCGCATCACGCCACAGAAGACGAAAAAAGCTGATATTTCGGCTGAGGAGCGGGCGAGCTCCGACATCATGCGCGGCGTGCCGGTTCGTTCCGGCGTCGACGAGAAGGGGTAGGCCAACCATGTTCACCGGCATCGTGGAGGAACTCGGCGAGGTCGTCAGCCTCGCCGGGACCAGCGACGACTCCGCCCTGCTGACCGTGCGCGGGCCGCTGGTCAGCGAGGACGCGAAGCACGGCGACTCGATCTCGGTCAACGGCGTCTGCCTGACCGTGGTCGACTTCGGCGACGGCGTGTTCACCGCCGACGTGATGGGCGAGACGCTTCGCCGCTCCAGCCTGGGCGGGCTGTCCACCGGCAGCCCCGTCAACCTTGAGCGTGCGGCGCTGCTCGGCAGCCGGCTCGGCGGGCACCTGGTGCAGGGGCACGTGGACGGCGTCGGGCACATCGAGAAGCGCGAGCCGGCCGCTCAGTGGGAGACCGTCACGTTCTCCCTGCCGGTCGAGCTGAGCCGCTACGTGGTGGAGAAGGGCTCGATCACCATCGACGGCGTCTCCCTCACCGTGACGGATGTAACGGAAAAATCATTTTCTGTCGGACTAATCCCTACAACGCTGAAGTTGACCACACTGGGGCACAAGCGGATCGGCGATCCGGTGAACCTCGAGGTCGACGTGATCGCAAAATATGTCGAGAAGATGCTGAGGGACCCGCGATGACCACTGGCTTTGGCACGATCGAGCAGGCGGTCGCGGCGATCGCCGAGGGCCGCGCCGTGATCGTGGTGGACGACGAGGACCGCGAGAACGAGGGCGACCTGATCTTCGCCGCCGAGAAGGCGACGCCGGAGCTCGTCGCGTTCATGCGCCGCTACACGTCCGGCTACATCTGCGCGCCGCTCACCGAGGCGGACGCGGACCGGCTGGAACTCCCGCCGATGTACCACACCAACCAGGACCGGCGCGGCACCGCGTACACGGTGACCGTGGACGCCCGCGAAGGTGTCAGCACCGGCATCTCGGCCGCGGACCGCGCGCACACGCTGCGGCTGCTGGCCAGCCCGTCGACAAGCCCGACCGACCTGTCCCGGCCCGGCCACGTGGTGCCGCTTCGCGCGCGTCCCGGCGGCGTGCTGCGCCGGCCCGGCCACACCGAGGCCGCGATCGACCTGGCCGAGCTGGCCGGACTGCACCCGGCCGGCGTGCTCTGCGAGATGGTCAACGACGACGGCACCATGATGCGGATGCCGGACATGGAGGCGTTCGCCACCGAGCACGGCATCGTGCTGATCACCATCGCGGAGCTGATCGCGTACCGGCGCCGGCACGAGAAGCAGGTCGAGCGGGTCGCGGAGGCGCGCATCCCGACGCCGCACGGTGTGTTCCGGGCGTTCGGCTACCGGGTCGCGTTCGACACCGCCGAGCACGTGGCGATGGTCTTCGGCGAGATCGGCGACGGCGAGAACGTGCTGGTCCGGGTGCACTCCGAGTGCCTCACCGGCGACGTCTTCGGCTCGCAGCGCTGCGACTGCGGCCCGCAGCTGGACGCGTCGTTCGCCCGCGTCGCGAAGGAGGGCCGGGGCGTGGTGCTCTACGTGCGCGGCCACGAGGGGCGGGGCATCGGCCTGCTGCACAAGCTCCAGGCGTACCAGCTGCAGGATCGGGGCCTGGACACGGTGGACGCGAACCTGGAGCTCGGCCTGCCCGCGGACGCCCGCGACTACGGCACCGGCGCGCAGATCCTCTACGACCTCGGCGTGCGCACCATGACGCTGCTGACGAACAACCCCGCGAAGCGGGCCGGCCTGGAGGGGTACGGCCTGCAGATCGTCGGCCGCGAGGGCCTGCCGGTCCGCCCGCACCCGGAGAACGTCCGCTACCTGCGCACCAAGCGGGACCGGATGGGTCACACCTACGACGAGGCCGACGAGCAGGTTCTCAACGGACTCGCCTGATCTCACGAGGGAGAGCACTGACATGGCAGGATTCGGAGATCCGCAGCTGAGCACCGTCGAGGCGGGCGGCCTGAGGCTCGGCATCGTCGCTGCCCGCTGGCACCACGAGCTGGTCGACCACATGGTCGGCCGCGCCGAGGCCGCCGCCGAGGCCTGCGGCGTGGGCGACGTCGTCGTCTCCCGGGTGGCCGGCTCCGTCGAGATCCCGGTGGTGGCGCAGGCGCTCGCCGAGGTGTGCGACGCCGTGGTCGCGCTCGGCGTCGTCATCCGCGGCGAAACGTCCCACTACGAGTACGTCTGTGACTCCGTCACCACAGGCCTGACCCGGGTCTCCCTTGATGCCCGCACCCCGGTCGGCCAGGGCGTCCTCACCGTCGAGTCGCTCGGCCAGGCCCGCGACCGCGCCGGCCTCGAGGACTCGATCGAGGACAAGGGCTGGGCCTCCACTGTCGCCGCCCTCGGCGCCGCCCTCGCGATCCGCGAGATCCAAAAGGCATAGAAATTCTTCGCGGGTACGCGGCGGGCGTGGCAGATCGATTGCCACGCCCGCCGTGCTTTTCGCCTCTGAGTGCACTCTCCCGCCCCTCGGCCGTACCGGATGAGGATTGTGGTTCTGGGGTTGACTTTGTGGATAGTGCTACGTTCCTATAGTGCTAGCAGCCTAGTGGAATGGAGTGCAGGCGTGATCGAGTTTCATCTGAGTGCGCGGTCGGGGGTGTCGCCGTATCTGCAGCTGGTGCAGCAGGTGCGGCAGGCGTTGCGGCTGGGGCGGTTGAGCGTCGGTGATCAGCTGCCGACGGTGAAGGACGTGGTGGCACGGCTGGCGATCAATCCGAACACGGTGCTGAAGGCGTATCGGGAGTTGGAGCGGGAAGGGCTGGTGTCGCCGCGTCCGGGGGTGGGCACGTTCGTGACCGGGATGCCGGCGGGGGAGTCGCTTGCCGCGCACGAGCCGTTGCGGCGCGAGCTGCGGGACCTGATCGAGCGGTCCCGCACGGCGGGGCTGGATGCGGATGTGCTTGAGGCGTTGTTCGCGGCCACGATCCGCGAGGTTTTTCCGGTGGCCTCGACGAGTGAGGCCGGGCGATGACCGTGTCGGTGCTTACCGCAGCAGGCCTCGGCAAGCGGTACGGGCGGCGGGCCGCGCTCACCGGCGTCGACCTGGACATCCCGGCCGGTCGGATAGCCGGGCTGGTCGGGCCGAACGGCGCGGGCAAGTCGACGCTGCTCGGGCTCGCCGCCGGCATGTTGACGCCGGACGAGGGGAGCATCACCGTGCTCGGCGGGCGGCCCGGCGGCGACCAGCTGGCCCGCGTCGGGTTCGTCGCGCAGGACACGCCGGTCTACCCGAGCCTGTCGGTCGCTGACCATCTGCGGCTCGGCGCGCGGCTCAACCCGCGGTTCGACACCGCGCTTGCCACGGCGCGGATCACGGCGCTCGGGCTGGACCCGCGGCAGCGGGCCGGGCGGCTCTCCGGCGGCCAGCGCGCCCAGCTCGCGCTCGCGATCGCCGCGGCCAAGCGCCCGGAGCTGCTGCTCTTCGACGAGCCGGTGGCCGCGCTCGACCCGCTGGCCCGGCGCACCTTCCTGAGCAGCCTGATGGAGTTCGTGGCGGACCTCGGGATCAGCGTGATCCTCTCCTCGCACCTGATCGGGGACCTGGAGCGCGTCTGCGACTACCTGATCGTGCTTGCGGCCGCGCGCGTCCAGGTGGCCGGCGAGGTCGACGACCTGCTGGAGCAGCACGTCCGGATCGTCGGCGACCGCGGCGACTTCGGCGCGCTGCCCGCGGACGCGGAGGTGATCCAGGCCGAGCACGGCACCCGGCAGAGCAGCATGGTGGTCCGCTCGCCCGGCGGCGTGCCGGGCGCGGAGCCGCTCGGACTTGAGGACCTGGTGCTCGCCTACCTGGGCCGCGCCGTCGATCGCCCGCTTGAGGTGGCGCGATGATCTGGCTGACCTGGCGGCAGGCCCGCACCCAGACGCTTGTCGCGCTGGCCGCGCTGGCCGTGGCCGCGCTCGCGCTTGTGGCGCTGGGGCTGGCGTTGCGCGAGGGCTACCGCACCGACCTCGGCGGCTGTGCGTCCTGTGTGGACGGCGCCACGTTCAGCCGGTTCAAGGAACGGTTCGACATGTTCCTGCTGCTCGCGGACCTGGTACTGATCGCCGTGCCCGCGCTTGCCGGTTTGTTCTGGGGTGCGCCGCTCGTCGCCCGCGAGCTGGAGACCGGCACCCACCGCCTGGTCTGGAGCCAGAGCATCACCCGGGTCCGCTGGCTCGCGGTGAAGCTGAGCCTGCTCACGCTGCTGACGGTGGCCGTGACCGGCGCGTTCTCGCTGCTGCTCACCTGGGCGGCCAGCCCGTGGGACCTGATCATGGGCAACTGGTTCGGCGCGATCGAGTTCGCCAGCCGGAACGTGGCGCCGCTCGGGCATGCCGCGTTCGCGTTCGTGGCAGGCGTCACGATCGGGCTCCTGGTCCGGCGCACGGTGCCGGCGATGGCGGTCACGCTCGCGGTCTTCACGGCGGTGCAGATCGCGGTGCCGTTCGCGGTCCGGCCGCACCTGCGCAGCCCGATCACCGAGACGATCGCGTTCGACGCGCAGAACGCGATGAAGTACTCGGAGGGTTTCAGCCTCAACCAGGACGGCCAGGTCTGGGTGGACGGCTACGCGCTGCCCGGCGCGTGGATGCTCACCGGCGCGGTCCAACTGCTCTTCGCGGACGGCACCGCCCCGGCGCGGGACGTGGTCGACGCCTGCTTCCGCGGCGAGGGCCCGGAGAAGGCCACCTCGTGCATCCAGGATCTGGACCTCTACCTGACCGTGACCTACCAGCCCAGCGACCGGTACTGGACGTTCCAGTGGCTGGAGCTGGCCGGATTCGCCACGCTCGCGGCCGCGGCCGCCGGTGTCGCTTTCTGGCGGGTCCGACGGGTTTCGTGACCGTGGCACGCGGGGATCAATCGAAACATGAAGAGCTTGAGGGTACGAGTTTCGGCGATCTCCGCGGCCGGGCTGGTGCTGCTGCTGTCCGCGTGCGGCACGTCCGACGACTCGGCGGCCGCCGCCGACGCCCCGTCCGCCGAGTCCTCGGTGGCCACCGCGCCACCGAACCCGGCCGAGCCGGGCCGGTGCCACACCGCGGACCTGACCGTGACGATCGCGCCGGCCACCGGTGGCGGCGCGGCCGGCCACCACGGCGAGCGACTCACGTTCACCAACGCGTCCGCGATGCCGTGCACGCTTGAAGGCTTCCCCGGCGTCTCGTTCGTGACCGGCGACGACAGCACCCAGGTCGGCGCCGACTTCAAGCGTGAGGGCGACACGGCCGCGAAGCTTACGCTCAACCCGGGCGACTCCGCCGCGACTGACCTGCTGCTCGCCGACACCGGCGCGGCCGGCTGCGAACCGACCGAGACCCGCGGCTTCCGGATCTTCCCGCCGGACGAGACCGCCGCGATCTTCGTCAGCTCCCCGCAGCAGGCCTGCAAGGAGGCGGACAAGGGCGTCGGCACGGTCAAGCCGCTCGCGGTCTGAGCAGCGCCCCGCCGTCGCCGGGTCAGGCGGTGTAGCCGGCGGCCTGCAGGGTGAAGAGGTCGGCGTAAGGGCCCGCGGCGCTCATCAGGGTGTCGTGGGTGCCGGACTCGACGAGGGCGCCGTTGTCGAGGACGAAGATGTGGTCGGCGTGGCGGACGTTGGCCAGGCGGTGCGTGATCAGGATTGTGGTGGCGCGGCCCTGGCGGTCGCGGATCGCCTGGAAGAGCGCGTCCTCGGCACGCGGGTCGAGCGCGGAGGACGGCTCGTCCATGATGAGCAGCTCGGCGTCGCGGAGGAAGCCGCGGGCCGCGGTGATGCGCTGCCACTGGCCGCCGGACAGGTCCTGGCCCTTGGCGAACGTGCGGTCGAGAAGCGTCTCGTACCCGTGCGGCAGTTCTTCGATCATGTGATGTGCGGCGGCGAGCTGTGCCGCCGACTCGATCCGCCCCTGGTCCGGCACGGCCTCCGGGTCACCGACAGCGATGTTTGTGGCCGCGGTGAACGGCCACTTGTGGTAGTCCTGCGTGACGACCCCGACGCGCGCGCCGAGCGCCGCCGGGTCCCAGTCGCCGAGCGGCCGGTCGTTCCAGCGGATCTCCCCGCGTGTCGGCTCCCGCAAGCCCGCGATCATCGCGGCCAGCGTGGACTTCCCGGACCCGTTCTCGCCCACGAACGCCACGGTCTGACCGGCGTGCACGGTGAGCGTCACGTCGTCCACCGCGGGCGACGAGCGATCCGGGTAACAGAGGGTCACCCCGCGCACCGACAGGGACCGCAGCGGGCCGGGCGCGGGCCATTCGCCGCCGCGAGGCATGTGCGCGGCCGCCCGCTCCATGAACCCGGTGTAGTCCCCGAAGTGCTGGCCCTCGGTGTAGACCCGGTCGATCTGGAACGTCATGGTGCTCAGCGCCCGCTGCGCCGCCTGCACTGCGATAACACAGGTGGCGGCGGCCGAGAGCGGGATGTGCCCGCCGAGCAGCAACGTCCCCAGCAGCAGGTACACCGCGCCGGTGGCGACGCCGCCGATGGCCGCGCCGACGCTCGTGGAGGTGGTGACGCGGCGGGCGAGCGCGAGCTGGATCGCGGTCTCCACGTCCATCACGCGGTCGTACTGGTCGAGCAGGAAGCGGCGCAGGCCGTACGACCGGAGCTCGTGGGCCGAGGTGCGTTCCGCCATCAGCCGGTGCAGGATCCACAGCCGCCGGCGGCGTACCGAGCCCGCGATGTAGGTGCGGTAGCGCTGGTGCCCGGCGCGAAGCGAACCCCACGCGTTCGGCACTGTCGCGACAAGCAGCGCGGCAAGCAGCAGCGGGTGGATGAGCAGCACCGCGACCGCGACCGCGGCCATCGACACCGCGCCGGCAAGCAGGTTCATCACGCCCTGGACCAGCCCGATTGCGGAGTCGGTGCCGCGGGAGGCGCGTTCCATGTCGTCGGCGAACGCGTCCTCGTCGAACGCGTCCAGCCGGACCGACGTGGTCACCTCGAACAGCCCGCGTTCGATCTCCCGGCTGACCCGCGGCGTGAGGCCGTTCTGCGCATAGGCGGTGGCGATGCCGAGCCCGGCCCGGATCGCGGTCGCGGCCGCCAGCGCGCCGAGTGCGGGTAGTGCCGCGGTCACCCGGTCCGGCGTCGGGCCGCCGGCGAACAGCTCCACAAGCACCCGCTGCGTCGCCAGCAGCCCGAACGTGGCCATCACGCCGGCGCCGACGGTGGACACCGCCACGATCGTGGTACGCAGCCGGTCGGCCCGCCAGCTCACCGCGACCGCGCGCCGGACCAGCGCGGGCAGCTCCGCGAAGACGCCGAACAGGCCGGCGTCCGCCCGGCGCCGCATCCCGGTCTCCCACCACATCGTGCGCAGCTCGGGCAGCACAGACTCCGTGTTCGCTGTCACCGAACCAGCATGCCTCCACTTGCCGTGATCGATTCGGTGCCGAGCGTGAGTGAACCGTGGTGAGTAGTCCCGCCGGTGGATCGGTTCCGTCGCCGTCCGAACGGCGGCGGGCGCGAGACGTACGCCGGCCCGCCGGGTGTGCGATTATCGCACTATGACTGCGCAGTCCGAATGGGCGGAGATCGGCCAGCGGGTCCGGGAGGCTCGACTGGCGGCCCGCCAGTCGCAAGATCAGCTCGGTCGCCGAATCGGCCTGGACCGGACGATGGTCGCCAAGATCGAGGCCGGATCGCGCCGCGTGGACGCCGTCGAGCTGGTACGGCTGGCCGAGTCGCTCAACGTGCCGCTTGGACATCTACTCCATGAGCGTCCCCCGGTGCTGTCCCGGCGTACGCCGATCTTCGAGGAGGAGACCACCGAGGCCGGTCGTGAGTCGCTCCGGCTGGAGAGCGCACTCACCGCCTGGCTGCGGGATCTGCAGCAACTGCGGACGCTTGGCCTCCTGCCGCTCGAGCCGCTTCTCGTGCACGAGGGGGCGCTCATCACGGACGATGACGCTCGAGAGGCCGCACGCTGGACCCGGGGGCGGCTGGGCCTGGGTGAGGGCCCGATTCCGTCGTTGATGGCCGTCTGTGAGCGTTTGGGCCTGCTGGTCGCGGTGATCGACCTGCCGGGTGACGGCGCTTCGGTGGTCGACGGTGAACTGGCCGCCGCCGTGATCAGCCGACTCGGGCCGCCGGGACGGCGACGGGCGACCGCCGCGCACGAGCTGGGGCACGTGCTGCTCGGTGACGAGTACTCAAGCGATCTCGGCGTCCACACGTCACGTTCGCGCCGCGAGGCGATCATCGACGGGTATGCCGCGGAGCTGCTGCTGCCTGTCGATGCGATTCGCGCTGAGGGGCGTGCGCTCGCGCGTCAGGCACTGGTCCGGCTCGCCGGCTCGTACCGGGTCTCGTGGACGCTCGCGGTCCGCCAGGCCGTTCGTGCCGGTGTTGTGACACACGCCGATGCTGCCCGGTTGCAGTCGCTGACCCCGACCAAGGCGGAACTGCTCGATGCGACCGGCTGGACACCTCAGCCCGATCTGGAGTGGCTGCGGGTGCCGCCCACCGTTGCCCACGCCGTGCTGGAGGCGCGCTCCCGTGGCCTGATCACTACGGCGCGCACGCTGGAACTGTTGCGTGGCCAGCTCGAGGCCGACGACCTTCCCTCCCTGGACGACGAGGACGAGGCCCCGTGACCGATCGTTCCGGCATATCAGCTCTCGTCTTCGACACGACCTGTCTCAGCTACTTCGCCCGCGCCGATCGGCTTGACGTGCTCGGCGACCTGCGCGCGGGCCTGAGCTCCTTCGTTCCCGATCCGGTACGCCTGGAGATCCGAGACGGGCTATCGGCTCATCCCCAACTCCGGCAGGTGTTGGAGGTGGACTGGTTGCAGACCGTGCCGCTCGACACGCTCGACCGGATCAAACGATTAGCGACGTGGGCGAGCCGGGTCGGGGCCGGGCCACGACATGTCGGTGAAGCAAGCGTGCTCGCGGTCGCGGAGGAGTTGTCGATTACCGCGCTGATTGACGAACGCGACGCGACCCGGACCGGGCGGGCGTACGGTGTGGCGGTGCACGGCACGATCTGGCTGCTTGCCGCCGCGTGCCGTGACGGGAAGCTGACCATGGTCGCCGCCGGGAATCTTGTGGACAGCCTTGGTGAAACAGGCATGCGACTTCCGTGTGCGGGCAATGACTTCCGGCGTTTCGTGGAACGGCATCGCCTGCTTTGAAAGGTAGTGGAGGCGCGGGCGGAACGGATCGCGGAAAGCGAAGCCCGTGTGAGGTGGTAATCCATGGGGCATAGAGCAGCGTATGGCTGTGGAGAACGCGACCGAAGAGGAGCTGGCGGCGCGACTGCGGGCCGAGGTCGCGGTCATGGAGGGTGCGGCGGCCGAGGGGCGTTACGGCGTTGCGCTGGAAGCGAGCGGGATCGCGGGCGGCACGATCCGGCGGCTGCGGGAGATCTCGCCGGAGAATGCGACCCACATCATGGCCGCGGCCGGACTGCTGCACAACCGCTCGCATTTCCTACAACGCGTCGGACAAGTGACGGCGTCGATCGACGTGGCGGCGGAGTCCGCGGCGCTGTTCCGGGAGCTGGTGCCGGCGGATCCGGCGTTTTACCGGCCGTATCTGGCGGATGCGCTGGTGCGCCTGGGCGCGGCCATTGAAGCGGACGGCCGGGTGGGTGAAGCGCTGGAGCCGATCGCGGAGGCGGTGCGTACGTATCGGGAGACCATCTTCGACGCGCCGCGTCATCGGACCGGGCTGGCGCGCACGCTGGTGCGGTTCGGGGAAATGCTTGCGGAAGCGGGCGACGTGGAGTCGGCGACCCGGGCGATGTCGGAGGCTGCCGATCTGTTCCGGGCCGCCGCGGAGGACGGTGCGGTGCTCTACTCGCCATCGAAAGCCGGGCCGATTCCCGTAGGTTGGGAGTTGCTCGTCGACGGCCCGGCGTATGCGGTGGCGCTGCGCAACCTGGCGGTCGCGAACAGCCGGGCAGGCCGGTCCGGGGCGGCGGTGAACGACGCCCGGGAGGCGGTCGAGGTCCAGCGCAGGGTGGCGGCGGCGCGCCCCTCGGCCGAGCTGGATCTGGCGAATGTGCTGGTCGAGCACGCGCAGATCCTGAACGAGGCAGGTTATCGCATCGAAGCTCGTAACAGTATTGAAGAAGCGATCGCCTGGTACGAGTTGGCGGGCCAAGAAGGGCGATTGAGCTGGGCGTATAGTGTCCGCGACTTGATTGCCGAGCAATAGTCCGCGCGCATTGATTTCCCGGCGGCTTGCGCGATATTGCACGGTTCAGGCAGACTTCATTTCGGTACCCCATCCGTTTGCATTGTTCTTCCTGACCGGGAGTGAGCCACCGTGGCTAAGCAAGTCATCACGCTGTTGACCGACGACCTCGACGGCAGCGAGGCTGACCGCACCGTCGAGTTCGCGCTGGACGACGTGACCTACACCATTGACCTTTCCGAGAAGAACGCGGGTAAGCTCCGCAAGGTTCTTGATCCCTACATCGCGGCGGGCACCCGCGTGGGGCGCAGCGGCGCGGTCGCGGTGCAGCGTGGCGGACGCCGCGTCACCGGTGGCACCGTCCGGTCGAATCGCGATCAGAACAAGGCGATTCGCGACTGGGCCGCGCAGAACGGTTACGACGTTTCCGAGCGCGGCCGCATCCCGGCCAACGTGGTCGAGGCGTTCAACAAGCGTTAAGTCACGGGCGGAACCGATAGCCCATCCCCGGTTCGGTGATCAGGTGCCGGGGGCGGGCGGGGTCGTCCTCCAACTTGCGGCGTAGTTGTGCCAGATACTGGCGCAGATAGTTGGTCTCCGTCTCGAATTGCGGGCCCCACACCTCCTGTAACAGCTGACGCTGGCTGATCAGCTTGCCGGGATTGCGGAGCATGATTTCGAGAATGTGCCACTGGGTGGGAGTCAGCCGCAGCTCCTCCCCGTCGTCCCCGCGTACTGTGCGGTCCGCGAGGTCGACGGTCCAGCTCCCGATCCGGGCCACCGGCGCGGCCTCACCCGTGGCGTTGATCCGGCGGGTCACGGCGCGGATCCGGGCCAGCAGCTCCTCCACGCCGAACGGCTTGGTGATGTAGTCGTCGGCGCCCGCATCGAGCGCCGCGACCTTCTCCTCGCTGCTCGCGCGCCCGGACAGCACGATCACCGGCACCGCGGTCCAGCCGCGCACGCCGCGGATCACCTCGACGCCGTCCATGTCCGGAAGGCCGAGGTCAAGCACGATCAGGTCGGGGTGGTGCTGCGCGACGGCCCGCAGCGCGGAGCCGCCGTCCGCGGCGACCTCCACGGCGTACCCCCGTGCCTTGAGGTTGATCCTCAGCGCGCGGAGGATCTGGGGCTCGTCGTCGACCACGAGGACGCGTGTCATTCCTGCTCCAGATCAAGATCAGACGGGGGTACGGCCTTCAGGCCGGTCAGGGGCGGGTGGCCGGGGCGGTAGCCGGGGGGAGGTACGGCCGGGAGCGCCAGGACCATGGTCAGGCCGCCGCCCGGGGTCGCCTCGGGCGTGAGCGTGCCGCCCATCGCCTCGGCGAGCCCGCGAGAGAGCGCCAGCCCCAGCCCGACGCCGCTGTGATTGTCCCGGTCGCCGAGCCGCTGGAACGGCAGGAACACGCTGTCCCACTCCTCCTCCGGCAGGCCCGGCCCGGTGTCGATCACGCGCAGCTCCACCTCGCCGCCGTGCGTGCTCGCGGACACCACAGGCGGCGCGTCCGGCGGGGCGTAGCGCAGCGCGTTCGACACCAGGTTGACGAGCACGCGCTCGAGCAGGCCGGGGTCGGCGGGCACCTCGGGCAGGTCCGGCGGGATGTGCACGCGTACCGCGTGGGCGGCCGGGCCCAGCTCGTCGAGCGCGCGCGGCACCGCGTCCTCGAGCCCGATCTCGATGAGCGACAGGCCGAGCACGCCCGCCTGGAGCCGGCTCATGTCAAGCAGGTTCGCCACCAGCCGGGTCAGCTGGTCAAGCGACTCGTCCGCGGTGGCCAGCAGCTCGTCGCGGTCCTCGTCGTCGAACGCGACCTCCGCGTGCTCCCCGGACGCGCTGCGAAGCGACGTCACCGCGGCCTTCGCGGAGGCGAGCGGCGTGCGCAGGTCGTGGCTGACCGCGGCCAGCAGTGCGGTGCGCATCCGGTCCGCGGCGGCGAGCGGCCGGGCGGTGGCGGCCTCCGCGGCCAGCCGTTCCTGGCGCAGCGCGAGCGCGGCCTGCGCGGCGAACGCCTCCACGATCCGCCGGTCGTCCGCGGCAAGCGGCGCGCCGTGCAGCGCCAGGCTGAGCGTGTCGTCGACCGGCACGTCCACCTCGGCCTCGGCCGGCGCGGCGCACGGCGGCCCGCCGACGCCGGCGACCACGGTCCAGGACTGCGGGTCGCGCTGCACGTCCGGCCGGCTGCCTGACTCCGGGTCGCGTTCCAGGAGCGTGACCGCGGTGAAGCCGAACGTCTCCCGGAGCCGCTCCAGCAGCGCGGTAAGCGGCCGGGCGCCGCGCAGCACGCTGCCCGCGACAAGCGCCAGCGTGGTGGCTTCCGCGCTGGCCTGGGCCGCCTCCCGGGTGCGCCGCGCGGCCAGGTCGACGACCGCGCTCACCGACGCGGCCACCAGTACGAAGATGACAAGGGCCAGCAGGTTGTCCGGCTCCGCGATGGTGAAGCGCCCGGTCGGCGGCGTGAAGAAGTAGTTGAGCAGCAGCGACCCGCCGACGGCCGCGAGCAGCGCCGGCCAGAGCCCGCCGACCAGCGCGACGCCGACCGACGCGGCCAGGAAGATCAGGATGTCGAGCGTCAGGCTCTGCGGCAGCAGGTGCATGCCGACGGTCAGCAGCGGCATGCCGGCCAGCGCCAGCGCGAACCCGGCGATCCGCCGCCGCCGGGACAGCGCGGTGGTCGCGTCGAACGACCGCCGCCCGTGCCCGGCGCGCTCGTGCGTGACCAGGTGCACGTCGATGCTGCCGGACCGGGCCGTGGTGGTGACGCCGACGCCGGGGGAGAACAACTGCGCGACCCGGCCGCGCCGGCTCGCGCCGAGCACCAGCTGGGTGGCGTTCACACCGCGGGCGAACGTGAGCAGCGCGGCCGGCACATCACCGCCGACCACCTGGTGGTACGACCCGCCGACGCTCTCCACGAGCACCCGCTGCGTGGCCAGCAGCGCCGGGTCCGCGCCGGCCAGGCCGTCGTTGCGGGCCACGTGCACGGCAAGCAGCTCCGCGCCCTTGGTCCGGTCCGCGATCCGGGCCGCGCGGCGGATCAGCGTGTCGCCCTCCGGCCCGCCGGTCAGCGCGACCACCACCCGCTCCCGGGTCTCCCAGGTGGTGGCGATCTCGTGCTCGGCGCGGTACCGGTCAAGCTGGTCGTCGACCTTGTCGGCAAGCCAGAGCAGTGCCAGCTCACGCAGCGCGGTGAGGTTGCCGACCCGGAAGTAGTTGCCGAGCGCCGCGTCGATCTTCTCCGGCTGGTAGACGTTGCCGTGCGCCATCCGGCGGCGCAGCGCCTCCGGCGTCAGGTCGGCCAGCTCGACCTGCTCGGCCGCGCGGACGATCGCGTCCGGCACGGTCTCCCGCTGCGGCACGCCGGTGATCTCCTCGACCACGTCGTTGAGCGACTCCAGGTGCTGCACGTTCACCGTGGAGAGCACGTCGATGCCGGCGTCGAGCAGCTCCTGGATGTCCTGCCAGCGCTTCTCGTGCCGGCCGCCCGGCACGTTCGTGTGCGCCAGCTCGTCGACAAGCGCGATCTCGGGCCGGCGGGCGAGCACCGCGTCCGTGTCCATCTCGGTGAACGCGGCGCCGCGGTAGTTCACCGCCTTCCGGGGTACGACCTCGAGCGCGCCGATCATCGACTCGGTCATCGGCCGCCCGTGCGTCTCCACGAAGCCGATCACCACGTCGGTGCCGCGCCCGGCCCGGCGTTGCGCCTCCTCGAGCATGGCGTAGGTCTTGCCCACGCCCGGGGCCGCGCCCAGGTAGATCCGCAGTTGTCCGCGTGCCACGGGCCGATCCTTTCACTCGCGAGCGGGGTCCCTCGCGTGCGGCGCGAAGGACCCCCGATCGTCAGGCTCGCGCGTCAAGCGCCAGGTTGAGTTCAAGCACGTTCACGGCGGGCTCGCCCAGGAAGCCGAGCGCGCGGCCGGCGGTGTGCGCCTCGACCAGCGCGGTCACGTCGGCCTCGGTGAGACCGCGCTCGCGGGCCACCCTCGGGGTCTGCAGGCGCGCGTAGGCGACGCTGATGTGCGGGTCGAGCGCGCTTCCGGACGCGGTGACCGCGTCGGCGGGGATCGTCGCGTTGTCAGGTGCGTCGCCGTGGACCGGCGTGATCACGCCCCCGGAGTAGTCCTCGGCCGGATTCGCGCACTCCACGGCCGTACCCTCGAAAGTGCTTGTGAATGGTGGTGTGGGGCAGAGCTGGTTGAGGCTCACCGCGCGGGTGACGGCGCCGGTGAGACCGTCCGCGCGGAAGACGCTCAGCACCGCGCCCACGCCGTCGGAGGTGCAGTAGGGACGGGACCCGTCCACGCTCTCCAGCGCGCCGATCGCCAGGCTCCGGGCGCAGACCTGGGTGAGCAGGCCTGGCGCGTCCGGCGCGTCCACCACGCTCTCCGGGCCGAGGTTCGAGGCGCCGGTGCTCAGCGGGTCGTAGCCGTCGCCGCCGGCCGAGGGCCGGGACTGGAAGTAGCGCGGGACCGGGTTGCCGTCCGCGTCAGTGAAGTGCTGGCCGATCAGCGCGCTGCCTCGCACGGTCCCGTCCGTGGTGATGAGCGAGCCCTCGGCCCGGCCGCTGAGACCCGGGAGCTGGGCCACCCCCACAAGCAGCAGGGGGTACGCGAGTCCGAGCGCGACGGTGAAGAAGAGCAGCGCACGCAGCGCGGCGAGGTGCTGGGAGAGCCAGGATGGAAGACGCATGTCAGATTCCCGGGATCGTGGAGATGAGCAGGTCGATGAGCTTGATGCCGATGAACGGGACGACGATGCCGCCGAGGCCGTAGACGAGCAGGTTGCGGGAGAGCAGGGCGGCGGCGCTGCTCGGCCGGTACCGCACGCCGCGCAGCGCGAGTGGGATCAGCGCGACGATGACGACCGCGTTGAAGATGACCGCGGACAGGATCGCCGTGGTCGGACTGTCCAGCCGCATGATGTTGAGCGCGTCCAGGCTCGGGTAGACGCCGGCGAACATGGCCGGGATGATCGCGAAGTACTTGGCGATGTCGTTCGCGATGGAGAACGTGGTGAGCGCGCCGCGGGTGATCAGCAACTGCTTGCCGATCTCCACGATCTCGATCAGCTTGGTCGGGTCCGAGTCGAGGTCGACCATGTTGCCGGCCTCCTTCGCGGCCGACGTGCCGGTGTTCATCGCCACGCCCACGTCCGCCTGGGCCAGCGCGGGCGCGTCGTTCGTGCCGTCGCCGGTCATCGCGACCAGCCGCCCGCCCTCCTGCTCCTTGCGGATCAGCGCGAGCTTGTCCTCCGGCGTCGCCTCGGCGAGGAAGTCGTCGACGCCTGCCTCGGCCGCGATCGCCTTCGCGGTCACCGGGTTGTCGCCGGTGATCATGACGGTGCGGATGCCCATCCGGCGCATCTCGTCGAAGCGCTCGCGCATGCCGGGCTTGACCACGTCCTTGAGGTGGATCACGCCGAGCGCGCGGGCCGGCTGCCCGTCGGTGTGTGACGCGACGACGAGCGGGGTGCCGCCGGACGCGCTGACCCGCTCGACAAGCGTGGCTATGTCCGGAGAGAGCGTGCCGCCGTTCTCGCGAACCCAGGCGGTGACCGAGCCGGCCGCGCCCTTGCGGATCCGGCGCACGGCGCCGTTCGCGGGGGCTGTGGCGCTCGCGGGGTCCGTGGCGCTCGCGGGGTCCGGATCGGTGGCGGCCGGGAGGTCGACGCCGCTCATCCGGGTCTGGGCGGTGAACTCGACGAACGTGGCGTGCGCCATGGTGCGCTCGCGGAAGCCGAAGTTCTTGGCCAGCACCACCACCGAGCGGCCCTCCGGCGTGTCGTCCGCCAGGCTGGAGAGCTGCGCGGCGTCGGCAAGTTCCGTCTCGGTCACGCCTGGTGCGGGGAGGAACTCGGACGCCTGCCGGTTGCCGAGCGTGATCGTGCCGGTCTTGTCAAGCAGCAGCGTGCTGACGTCACCTGCCGCCTCGACCGCGCGGCCGCTCATCGCGAGCACGTTGCGCTGCACCGGGCGGTCCATGCCGGCGATGCCGATCGCGGAGAGCAGCGCGCCGATCGTGGTCGGGATCAGGCAGACCAGAAGCGAGACGAGCACGATGCCGGTGACGCCGTTGCCGTCGAGTGCCGCGGTGTCCGGCGCCGCGCCCTGGTAGGCCTTGGCGTAGATCGCCAGCGGCTGCAGCGTCACCACTGCGAGCAGGAAGATCACGGTGAGCGCGGCGAGCAGGATGTTGAGCGCGATCTCGTTCGGCGTCTTCTGCCGGTTCGAGCCCTCGACAAGCGCGATCATCCGGTCGATGAAGCTCTCGCCGGGCTTCTGGGTGATCCTGACGACGATCCGGTCGGAGAGGACCTTGGTGCCGCCGGTGACAGCGCTCCGGTCGCCGCCGGACTCGCGGATCACCGGGGCGGACTCGCCGGTGATCGCGGACTCGTCGACGCTTGCGATGCCCTCGACCACGTCGCCGTCGCCCGGGATGATCTGCCCGGCCCGGACCTCGACGATGTCGCCCTGCTGCAGCTCGCCCGCGGCCACGCCCTCGTCCGTGTAGTCGGCAGGCCGCGCGCCGGGCCTCCAGCCCTTGAGGCGGTTCGCGACGGTGTCCTGCTTGGCGGCGCGGAGCGTGGCGGCCTGGGCCTTGCCCCGGCCCTCCGCGACCGCTTCGGCCAGGTTCGCGAAGATCACGGTGAGCCAGAGCCAGACCGTGATCGCGACGGCGAACGCGGACGGGTCCGCGGCCGCGAGCACCGTGGTGAACACGGCGCCGATCTCGACGATCAGCATGACCGGGTTGCGCCACATGACGCGTGGGTCGAGCTTCCGGACCGCGTCCGGCAGCGAGCGGAGCAGCTGTTTCGGGTCGAGGAGACCGCCGCCGACCGACGTGCGTGGCACCGGGACGTCGTCCTGGGCCGGGGTCTCCGGCGCTGCGAGAGTGCTGGTGTTCATGACTTCCTACCGGTTTTCGCGGGGAGTGCTGCTTCGGTGAGGGCTTCCGTGACGGTTGCTGTGCGCGCTGCCGCGCGGGTTCGCGGGGCCGCTTCCGCGCGGACTTCCGGAACGGTCTCCGGGCCGGCGCCGGGGAGCGGGCGCATCAGAGGCCTTCCGCGAGCGGGCCGAGCGCCAGCGCCGGGAGGAAGGTCAGCGCGACAAGCACGACGGTCACGCCGGCCACCATGCCGACGAAGAGCGGCCGGTGCGTGGGCAGCGTGCCCTCGGACTCGGGGACCGGCGCCTGCCGGGCGAGCGAGCCGGCCAGGCCGAGCACGAAGATGATCGGGAGGAAGCGGCCGAGAAGCATCGCAAGCGCGGTCGCGGTGTCCCACCAGCCGGTGTTGACTGTGATGCCGGCGAACGCGGAGCCGTTGTTGTTGGCCGCGGAGGTGAACGCGTAGAGCACCTCGGAGAGCCCGTGCGGGCCGGTGTTCAGGGCCGTGGACGCGTTGCCGCTTGCGAACGCGGCGGCGGTGCCGGTAAGCACCAGGATCGGCGTGATCAGGAAGTACAGCGACGCGAACTTGATCTCGCGGGAGCCGATCTTCTTGCCCAGGTACTCCGGCGTGCGCCCGACCATCAGGCCTGCCACGAACACAGTGATCGTGGCGAGCACGAGCAACCCGTAGAGGCCGGAGCCGGTACCGCCGGGCGCGACCTCGCCGAGCATCATGTTCAGCATCGGCATCATGCCGCCGAGCGCGGTGTACGAGTCGTGGAACGAGTTGACCGCGCCCGTCGAGGTGAGCGTGGTGACCGCGGCGAACACGGCGGAGTCGGCCACGCCGAAGCGCACGTCCTTGCCCTCCATGGCGGCGCCCACCGCGGTCGGGACCGTGCCCGCGCCGTGCAGCTCGAAGACTGTGGTCAGCGTGATGCTCGTCAACGCGAGCAGCGCCATCACGGCCGCGATCGCGTACCCCTGGCGGTTCTGCCCGACCATCCGGCCGAAGACGCGCGGCATGCTGAACGGGATCAGCAGGATCAGGAACAGCTGCAGCCAGTTCGTCCAGGTGGTCGGGTTCTCGAACGGGTGCGCGCTGTTGGTGTTGTAGAAGCCGCCGCCGTTCGTACCCAGCACCTTGATCACCTCCTGGGACGCCACAGGGCCGCCCGGGATGGTCTGGGTGCCGCCGGTGAGCGTCTCCACATCGACGCCGGAGTGCAGGTTCTGCACGACGCCGCCGGCCATCAGCATGACCGCGCCGATCACCGCGACAGGCAGCAGGATGCGCAGCGTGATCCGGACCAGATCGACCCAGAAGTTGCCCAGCTGGTCGGTCTTCGACCTGGCGAAGCCGCGGACCAGCGCGACCGCGACCGCGATGCCGACCGCGGCGGAGACGAAGTTCTGCACGGCGAGGCCGGCCATCTGCGCCAGGTGACCCATTGTCGACTCGCCGGAGTACGCCTGCCAGTTCGTGTTCGTCACGAAGCTGACAGCGGTGTTCCAGGCGATGTGGTCGGTGACCGGGGCCATGCCCAGGCTCAGCCAGAGGTGCTGCTGCAGGCGCAGCAACGCGTAGAGGAACAGGATCGACACGGCGGAGAACGCCAGCACGCTGCGGCCGTAGACGCCCCAGCTCTGGTCCGCGTCCGGGTCGACGCCGACGATCCGGTAGATGCCACGCTCCACCCGGGAGTGCTTCCGCTGGGATACCACGCGGAACATGTAGTCGCCGAACGGGCGGTAGACCGCGGCGACGGCGGCGACGAGCGAGACGATGAAGATCACGCCCGCGACGGTGGTGCTCATCTCAGCAGCCTCTTCAGAACTTCTCGGGGAACAACAGCGCGACGAGCAGGTAGGCGGCGAGGGCTGCGGCGAGCGCGAGGCCGATCGCGTTGACGGCGGTCACAGCTTCTCCACCGCCCGCAGCAGCAGGGTGAGCGCGCCGAAGAGCGCCACCGTCGCGAGCACGAACGCCAGATCGGGCATCGTGCGACTCCTTCACGTGGGGGACGGTCGCCACCGGCGGGGGCGCCGGTCGCGAACGCAATGAAACGCCTGGTTACGGCCGCTGCGGGGAAACCTGACGCGTTGCATACGGGCCGCCGCGCTTTCTTGACGCGTTTTTCACGCCGGTCCCTTTTGTGGGGCTCTGCGGGGCGTACCGCCGCGCGGGAGACGCGCGCGCCGCGCTACGGAATGCGGCAGGCGGTGCGGGCCGGCTGACCGGCCTCAGGGGTGGATGATCGCGGCGCCGGCGAAGAAGAGGACGATTCCGGCGCCGGTGCCCTGGGCCAGGCCGATGCCCATCCGGCGGGACCTGTCGACGATGGTGGCCAGACCGCCTGCCGATGCGGTCAGCACGCCCGCGCCGATCGCCAGGAACGAGTAGAACGGGGAGAACTCGCTGCCCTGATTCAGTGCCAGCAGGGTGAGCAGCACCAGCTGGGGGAGCAGGCCGAGCGCGAGACCGGTCAGCTTCGGGCCGTCAAGAGTCACCTGGCTCCGCGCCGCCGCCCGCCTGGTTCCCGCCATGCCGTTATCGTCCCAGCTCGGCGGCGGTTCTACGGCAGCTTCGGCCGCAGCAGCCGCGCGATGTCCAGTTCCCGGCCCTCGTAGTCGCTGCCGTCCTCGACGTGCCACACCCAGGAGAGCACGCTCAGCACGAAGCCCCAGGCGAGCACGCGGTCCGGGGGCAGCGCCAGGCCGTCCGCGACCTGCGCGATCCGGTCCGGGACCAGGCGGGTGAGCGCGTCGTCGCGTACCCACGGATCCGGGTTGTAGAGCAGCGCGCCCACCTCGGAGGCGGGGTCACCGGTGCGGCCGTGCGGGTCGATGGCCAGCCACGGTGCGCGCGTGCCGGCCAGGATGTTGGCGTGGTGCAGGTCGCCGTGCAGTACCACGCGGGTGGTCGTGCTGGCACAAAGTTCCCGGTGCACCCCGAGCGCGTGGGCGACCAGGTCGTCGCCGGGGTGACGGGCCAGGTGGGCGGCGAGGTCGAGTGCGTGGTCCTCGACCGGTTCGAGCGCGGCGCCGGTGTCCGGGACGGGGCGGTGCAGGCGGCGGGCGACCTCGACGAACACCGCGGTGGCGGCCTCGTCGTCGTGCCGCTGAACGGCGTGGAGCGTGGTGCCGGGCTCGACGCGTTCCAGCAGCAGCGCGCCCTGCTCCTCGTCGTAGGCGAGCAGCCGGGCCGCGCCGTCGCCACCGAACGCGGTCAGCGCCGCCGGCTCCGCGCGCAGATGCCGGGCACCGGGCACGCCGAGCTTGAGCACCGCCGGCTCGCCGCCGGCACGGCGGGCGGGAGCAACCCAGTTGAAGCTCAGCGGGTACGGCGTGCCGACTGTCAGGCCCCATTGTGCTGCCACGTCGTTGACGCGGGCGGGGAGCGTGGTCAGCCAGCGTGCGCCCTCGTCGCCCCAGACCGCGACCACAGTGCGCCGGAAGCTGTCGTCATCCGCCATGGCCGCGAGCCTAGTGCGGGTGAGTATGTCGGCTCATGTCGATTATTTCGGTGTGCGGAAGGCTCTGTCCCATGGAGATCGACATGTGGAAGAGCGGCATTCCGGACGGCGTGGGGACCGAGGGCATTCCGGACGGGGTCGCACGCGACGCCCGCCACTGAGCCGGGGGCGGTGCCGGTGCGGTCGTCGCGCGCGGGACGCGCGTACCGGCTGATGGTTCTGGCCTGTTGTTTGTGATCTGTCACAACGACGGCATTCTGGCCCTGCCGTCCCTTTGCGGGGCGACAGGGCCACGATGGCTAGCGCTTGCGGAGTTGTTGCCACGGGGTCCAGCCGCGGCAGAGCAGGTAGGCGGTCACGGTCGTCACCACCAGGATGCTGTCCACGACCGCGGTCTGTGCGGCCTCCGGCTTGCCGAGCATCGCGAGCGAGAAGACGGTGATCGCGGTCTTCTGGAAGATCAGGATCTCCCAGAGGCCGGGAAGCGTGCGCGGCCAGATCGCCAGGATCGCCCAGAGTCCGGCGAAGACCGCGTAGGCGAACGTGCGCCAGGCCTCGGTGATGATCCGGTCGTCGGGCACCGTGGTGAGCACCAGGAGGCCGCTGACCAGCGGGATGAGCGTGGTGACTGCGTCGAAGCCCATCAGGCCCCGTCCGATGCGGTCGGCGGTGCGGTTCATGATGTGGCCCCTTCGAGGCGGGTGCGCGGGCGGTGGACGGCGACGATCAGCGCGAGGGACGCGACGACGATCAGCGCGACCGCGACCGGGTGGATGTGCTTGGACAGGCTCGGCGAGCCCTCCGGCCGGATGATCCAGGCGGCCAGCGGCACCGCGTAGACGGCGGCGAGCACTGTGGCGGCGATCCGGATCGCGCGGTCCGTGGTCCGGGTGAAGGCGACGATCACCGCGGTGATAACCGGGACGACCGCGACAAGCGCGAACTGCCCGAGCAGGAGGACCGGGACAGCCCAGGCGGAGATGGTGAGCGGTAACGGTATGCGGCGTTTTCCTGCCATGACGGCGGCTCCTTCGTAGATTTCCTTCCTGCGGTTAGAGGTTATAACCGCTTGGGCGCACGAGTCAACGCTTTAGTAAGAACCTCTAACTTAAAGGTGAGCCGGCGCCGGAGGCTGCGGGCGCGGGACGAACGCGGGCTCCGCCGGGGCGGCCGGGGGCTCGGCCGACGGGCGGTGCAGCAGGAAGAGCAGCTCGATGCCGAGCGTGACAGTGGAGATCAGCGTCAGTGCCGCGCCGGTAAGCGCGGCCACCATGACCAGCCAGGGACCCTCGCCGAGCGCGGCCCCGCCCATCGCGGCGACCGTGCCGGCCGCGGAGAACACGGCTGGCGCCGCGACAACTGTCAATGCGAGGCCGGCCGACCAGTACACCGCGACCGCGTGCTCGCCGGGGGTGTGCCGGGTCAGGCGGTTGCCGGCGATCGCGAGCGCCACCGGCGGGAGGAGCGCGATCAGCCAGAGCAGGAACACGGAGAGCCCGTCCATCGCCTCAGCGTAGGGGAACCTCGCAAGCCACCGACAGTCGCAGTGTCAGGACGTCGCCCACATCGAGGTTCTCGGCGCGGCGGACGTTCGTCCGGATCGGCACGATGTAGCGGCCGTCCTTCGGCCACAGCGCGGTCTCCCACGAGGTGCCTCCGATGTGGACGGCGGCGGGGATCATGCCCCAGCCGTAGGAGACCGCGGCCGCGGCGGACCGCAACACCGCAGCCTCCTCATCCGGTACGGTCACGAAGTGCCAGGGCGCCGGCCCGCGCCAGAACCACATCTCACCGCTGAACTCGAGCTCCACGAGGAGCGAGCCTAGGAGATACCGCGCGGCGGCGTGTGCCGCCCGGCGAGCAGCGCGCCGCAGGTACCGCGGAGATCGTGGCCGGCACGACGGTCCGGGGCGGGGAACAGCGGGCTCACACCAGGTCGGACGGGTCCGTGTTCGCGCCGCAGAGCACGACCGCGACGCGCTCGCCGCCGGCCGGCTGGTAGGCGCCGGAGGTGAGCGCGGCCATCGCGGCGGCCGCGCTGTGCTCGACCACGATCCGGTAGTGGTCCCACAGGTGCCGGCGGGCCGCGATCAGGTCCGCGTCCTCGACAAGCAGCGACCGCACGCCGGTCCGGCGCGCCACCTCGAACGCGATGTCGCCGACCCGCCGCGCGCCGAGCGCGTCCGCCGCCACCCCGGAGACGGGCACGTCCACCGGGCGTCCGGCCGCGAGCGCGTCGTGCAGCGCGCGGGCGCCGGTCGGCTCGACCCCGACCGTGCGGGCCTGGCCCTCAAGCGCGGCCGCGACGCCGGCCAACAGGCCACCGCCGCCGACCGCGACAAGCACTGTGTCGAACCCGCCGGTCTGCTCCCACAGCTCAAGCGCGAGCGTGCCCGCGCCGGCCGCCATGTCCGGCTGGTCGTACGGGTGGCAGAACGTGGCCCCGCTGTCGGCGACCCGCTTCCGCGCGGCCTCGTACGCCTCCGCGAACTCGTTGCCGACCTGCACCACCACCGCGCCAAGCTCGTGCAGCCGCCGCACCTTGGCCGGCGACGAGATCACCGGCACGTAGATCTCGGCAGGCACGCCCAGTTGCGCGGCCGCGTGCGCCACCGCGATGCCCGCGTTCCCGCCGGACGCCGTGACCACGCCCGCACCGGTCAGCTCGCCGCTCTCGGACGCGGCAAGGATCCGGTTCAGCGCGCCGCGCGCCTTGAACGTGCCGGTGTGCTGCAACTGCTCCAGTTTGAACATTGTCGCGCCGGAGTCGGCCACCTCGAGCACCGGGGTACGCCGTACGCGGCCGCCGATCCGTATCGCCGCCGCGTCCACGTCCGCTCGTGTGATCATGTCCCAAGCCTACGGGTCCGGTACGCTGACCAGCCATGTGCCACGAGGACCGGCATGGCTGATCCGCTGCGTCCCGGCGATCCCCGTGAACTCGGTGGATATCGCCTGCTGGGCCGCCTGGGCGAGGGCGGCATGGGAGCCGTCTTTCTCGGCGAGTTCGCTGACGGCCGGATGGTCGCGGTGAAGGCGATCCGCCCCGATCTGGCCGACGAGCCGGAGTACCGCGGCCGGTTCCGCAGCGAGGTGAGCCGGGCCCGGCAGGTGCCGCCGTTCTGCACTGCGGCCGTGCTCGACGCGGACCCGGAGCACACCACGCCGTACCTGGTCGTCGAGTACGTGGACGGTCCCAGCCTGGGCGAGGTGGTCGCCGAGCGCGGCCCGCTGTCCGGCGGCGACCTGCACAGCGTGGCGATCGGGGTGGCGACCGCGCTTACCGCTATCCACGGGGCCGGCGTCATCCACCGGGATCTCAAGCCGCGCAACGTGCTGTTCGCCCTCGGCTCGCCAAGGCGCCCTGCAGTCGCCGCTGCGCGAGATCGTGGCGCGCACGCTTGCCAAGGACCCGGTGGACCGGCCGACCGCGCCCGAGCTGCTGGAACTGTTGCTCGACACCGGATCGCACAGCGTGGCGGACCTGACCGGCCGGCCGGAGCTGGAAGTGGCCGCCCAGGCGGCGCGCGCGCAGAGCCGGCGGGGGCGCCGTCCCGCGCGGGTGCTCGCGGCGGTGCTGGCCGGCGTGCTCGCGGTCGCGGTGGCCGGGGCGGCGGGGGCGTGGGCCGCGCTGCGGGACGACACCGCCGCCGTGGTCCTCCCCGCGCCGTCGTCGCCACCGCAGGCACCGGCTCTGGGCAACGGGCCGGTGATCATCGACCGGCTGGACCGGCCCGGCCAGTGGCCCGCGGCAACGAGCGAGGACGGCAGCTGCGCGTACACCGGCGGGCGTCTGGTCATCAGCGACGTGGAGCCGGTCTGGCACGCCTGCGACGGGCCGGACGACCTGTTCGCCGGTGACTCGTCGATCGCCGTGACGGTGGCGCTGCTGGAGCCGGGCAGCTGCGCGTTCGTCGCGTTCCGGCTGACCGCGGACGACGAGTACAACGGTTACCTGCTCAGGCTCTGCGCGGATGCGATCGGTGTCGAGCGGCACGCGGACGACCGGGCCGAGGACATCGGGACGACCGAGACCGCGGTGCTTGCCGGCGGCGGCGAGCACCGCGTCGCGATGGAGATCCGGGACGAGGTGGCGACCGTGCGCGTGGACGGCGCCACAATCGCAACGGCTGCGGTCGACGACCGGCGGGCCGTCACCGGCTGGTTCCGCCTCGGGCTGGAGGCGGAGCCGGACGCGGAGGCCCCGACCGGCAGCGTGGCCTACAGGAATGTGGAGATCCGGACGCTGTGAAGTCTCATGCGCTGGCGCTGGTGCTGCCGATCGTCGTGCTGCTCTCCGCGTGCGGGACGGACGGTGCGGACCCGGGCGCGTCGCCGTCCATGTCCGCGTCGCCGTCCGCCGGGGCCGTGCCCGCGTTCACCGACGTCAGCAAGGGCGACACCGATTCGATCGTCAAGCTGCTCTCCTTCACCGCCGGCACGAACCAGGCCGTCGTCGTCGAGCCGGTCATCTTCATGATCAATCCGGATTTCTGCGAGGCCTTCCACATCCCGCTCGACGACCGGCGCTGCGCCAACGCCTGGAACACCGCAGACAGCCAGGCCACGATCACATTGCCCCGGGCGGACGACGCGGTCCTCGCGCTTGTCGACCAGGCGGACCTGAGCGCCTGCCTTGACGAGAAGGGCGCCGGCTCGGGCGAGGTGTCCGGCCGCGAGTTCGCCGAGCGGCTCGGCGAAGGCCAGCACCTGGTCCGCCTGACGACCAGGGACGGCGTCGCGGTCCGGCTGGCGGAGCTCTACACACCCTGACGGCCGGTACCGGCACTGCCGCCGGTACCGGGCCGCGGGTTTCTCAGGACGACTGCCCGAGATTCGTGACGAGATTGATGGCGACGGCGAGGATGCCGGTACCGAAGGCGTAGGACAGCAGAGCATGCCCGAGCGCCACCTGCCGCACACTGCTGAGGGTGGGCTCGGTCTCGGCGACGCCGAACGCCATGCCGACGGTGAACGCCATGTAGGCGAAGTCGCTGTAGCGCGGCGGGGAATCCTGGGGGAAGTTGATGCCGCCGTCGGTGTCGCGGTAGTACATCCGGGCGTACTTGAACGCGAACACCGTGTTGACAAGCGCCCACGACAGGATGACCGCGACGACGCCGCAGATGACGGACGCCACCGCGATGGCATCCCGGCCACCGGAGGACCGCACAAGTGCCTCCGTCACGGCGGCCAGGCTCACCACGCTGGCGATCAGGACGGCCGAGTCGGTTGAGCGCGACCGGCTCTCCGCCTCGGCAAGCCGCTCGGTTCCGTCCGGGCCCTGCGGCCAGCTGATCCGCCACACCAGGAAGAGAATCAACCCGGACGTCACTATCCAGCCCAGCAGAATGCTCAGTTCGGGGGCACCGAGCAGGGCGGTCACCGCCCCGGCCGCGATACCCGCGGCCAGGGACAGTGAGACCCGGCGGATCGACAACAGCCTGCCGACGGAGGCCGGCACGGCAGTACGACCGCTGTCGTCCGTCATGGTGTGAGGACGACCTTCTCGCAGTTGTCCTCCTTGTTCTTGAACAGTTCGAAGCCGCGTTCGGCCTCGTCGAGCCGCAGCCTGTGGGTGATGATCCGGGTGGGATCGATCTCCCCGCGCTCGATGCGCTGCAGCAGCGGCTCCATGTAGCGCTGCACGTGACACTGGCCGGTGCGCAGGGTCAGCGACCGGTTCATCCAGGCGCCGGCCGGGAACTTGTCGAGCATCCCGCCGTAGACGCCGATCACCGACACGATGCCGCCGCTGCGGCAGGACATGATCGCCTGGCGCAGCGCGTGCGGGCGATCCGTCTCGGACCGGACGGCCTGCTTGACCCGGTCGTACGCGGCGACGTGCGCACTGCCGTGGGTGGCTTCCATCCCGACCGCGTCGATGCACTTGTCCGGCCCGCGTCCACCTGTCAGTTCCAGCAGCCGGGACCGTACGTCGACCTCGTCGAAGTTCACCGCGATGTGGCCGGCCCGCTCGGCCATCTGCAGCCGGTACGGCTCCTTGTCGATGGCGATGACCTTCGCGGCGCCGAGCACCCGGGCGCTGTCCATCGCGAACTGCCCGACCGGCCCGGCCCCCCACACCGCCACCACGTCACTCGGCTGGATGTCGCACATCTCCGCGCCCATGTAGCCGGTGGGCAGAATGTCGGAGAGGAACAGGACCTGCTCGTCGGTCAGATCGGAGTCGATCTTCAGCGGGCCGACGTCGGCGAACGGCACCCGGGCGTACTGGGCCTGCCCGCCCGCGAAGCCGCCGGTGAGATGGGAGTAGCCGAAGATGCCGGCGACCGGATGGCCGAACATCTTCTCCGCGATGCCGGCGTTCGGGTTGGTGTTCTCGCAGCAGGAGTAGAGCTCCTTCGCGCAGGCGGCACACGCACCGCAGGCGATCGGGAACGGCACGACGACCCGGTCACCGACCCGCAGGCGACTGGCGTCCACGCCGGAGCCGACCTCGACGACCTCACCCATGAACTCGTGACCCAGGACGTCGCCGTCCTGCATCGTGGGTACGTATCCGTCGACCAGGTGCAGGTCGGAGCCGCAGATCGCGGTGGAGGTGATCCGCACGATGGCGTCGCGGCGGTTCAGGATCTTCGGGTCCGGCACGTCGCGGACCTCGACCTTGTTGCGGCCTGCCCAGGTGTTCGCCCTCATGCCTCTGCTCCCTTCGCGAGCTCGGCGTCCGACAGCGGTTGCGCCGGGCGTTGCGGGAACTCCTTGCGGGCCTGCTTGCCCCACGGAGCGCCGTCGGACCGGACCACCTCGCCGGTCTCCAGAACCTGCTTGAGCCGGCGCAGGTCGTCGTCGAGCTGCCGGTGCGGCTCCTCGCCGAAGTACTTCGCAACCGCCTTGCCGACCGAGCCGCCGGGAATGTCGTACACAAGCGTCACGTGCACCTCGGTGCTCACCTCGTCCGGCGCCGGCACGAAGGAGACCGTGCCGGTGTTCGGCACGTCGGCGTTCCCGGTCGACCGCCACGCGATCTTCTCGCCGGGCGTCTCCTCGGTGATCTCGGCGTCCCACTCGACGTCCTTGCCGAACGGGGCGGCGGCGGACCAGTGACTCGTCCGGGCGCCGGTCGTGCTGACCCGTTCGAGATGCGTCATGAACGTCGGCAGGTTCTCCAGATCGCGCCAGAACGCGTACACCTCGGACCTGGGTTTGCGGATTGTGGTGGTGGCTGTCAGATCCATGGATCCTCCTCTGTTTGCCCCACGTCGCCGGTCCTTCATCCTCGGGCCGGCACGGCGGCCGGTGGGCCGCCTCGCTGCCGAGTGGACGACGTCTGGTGAGACGGCAGGCCGGATGCGCTGCCACGGTGGGCCATGCAGGCCCACCACGTCGTTCACGACCTAGGGCGTGGTCGGTACGAGCGGCGCGTACCCGCGGCGATACCACCTAAACGGTCATTCCGGTACCCGATGAGACGCGGTCCGCACGCCTGTCGACCGGAAGGTCCCGAGCGCCGGCTCGTGCGAGGTCTCCGGCCACCTGGTGCACCCTGAGCTCTACCCGCGCTGACCGTGGGCCAGGGCGCCGTACTGCAGGCGCAGGCTCCTGGCGAACATCACGTCCCGGTCGAAAGCCGGGCCGTTGCCCATGGTCAGCGGGAAGCGCGCGGTGAGCGCCGCCAGATCGCCGGCGGCCGGTGGTGCGGAGGCCGGATCGGCTTGCTCCTGGAGTACGAAGCCGGTGACGTAGCTCAGCAGCATGTCGGCGGCGACCGCGCGGTCCGGCGGGGCCGCCGAGGACCGCGGCACACGCCCTGACGGGGCTCAGCCGCCTCATCCGTCTTCATCGTGCCGCACGGCCGGCGAGGGCGTCAGGCCGTCCGCGCGGCGCCGCCGCCGGGCGCCGCGGATGCCGATGGGCTGCGGCAGTCGCCCTAGCGGGAGGTGTCGTCGTCCGAGGGCTTCTCGTCGGCCTGGCGGTCGGTCTCGAACGGGTTGCGGAGGCGGCGCATGGCCTCGGGGCCGCCGTCGAAGGCGCCCTGCTTCTCGTCGTCGGCCTTGTCGCCCGGGGGTTGCCGGAACAACGCGTCGCCGTCGGCTTCAGTCCAGCTCATCACACACTCCGAGATCTACCGATTGTTCCTGTCGACACTGACGCTACGTGTGACGGGCGAGGGGTGACCATCCGGCCTACGACAGCGTGGCGGCGTCAGGCCGGCGCTCGAGAGGACGAGCGCGTCCGCGGCCACCGGCTCCCACGGCGGGAGCGGACACGCTCCCGCCGCGGTGGCAGGTGTAGCACCTCACAGCTCAGAGACGGGTGGCCGCGATGTCCGTGACCAGGATGGCGCGGGCGCCGAGGTCGTAGAGCTCGTCCATGATCCGGTGCATGTCGGCGCGGAGGACCATGGCCTGGACGGCGACCCAGCCCTCGCGGTGCAGCGGGGAGACGGTCGGGGACTCTATGCCGGGGGTCAGTGCGGTCGCCTGGTCGAGCAGGTCGGCGCGTACGTCGTAGGCGAGCATCACGTAGCGGCGGGCGACAAGTACGCCCTGCAGGCGGCGCAGCAGCTGGGCGGCGCCGTGCTCCTGGGAGGTCGGCGCGCCGGCCCGGCCGATCAGGATCGCTGAGGAGCGCAGCAGCGGCTCACCGATCGTGACAAGTCCGGCCTGGCGGAGCGTGGCGCCGGTCTCGACGACGTCCGCGATGACGTCGGCGACGCCCAGGCGGATGGCGTTCTCGACCGCGCCGTCGAGGCGTACCACGGTGGCTTTGAGGTTGTTCTCGGCCAGGTAGTGACCGACCACGCCGGGGAACGCGGTGGCGATCCGGCGGCCGTCGATCTCGGCGACGGACTGCAGCGTCTCCGGGCGGGCGGCGAACCGGAACGCGGCGCCGCCGAACGCCAGGTCCATGATCTCCAGCGCGGGGGCGCCGGAGTCGAGGAGCAGGTCGCGGCCGGTGATGCCGAGGTCCAGGTCGCCGGAGCCGACATAGACCGCGATGTCGCGCGGCCGGAGATAGAAGAACTCGACGTCGTTGGCGGTGTCCTGGCAGACCAGGTCACGGTCGTCACCACGCTGGCGGTAGCCCGCCTCGCGAAGCATCTCGATTGCGGGCCGGGAGAGGGCGCCCTTGTTGGGCACGGCGATGCGCAGCATGCGGGAGACTCCAGGGAGAAAGAAGGGGGAACCGACCTCAGCACGATCAGAGATGTCGGTAGACGTCCTTCAGCTCCAGCCCGGTGGCAAGCATCAGCACCTGGGCCTGGTAGAGCAGCTGGGAGATCTCCTCGGCGGCACGTTCCGGACCCTCGTGCTCGGCGGCCATCCACGACTCGGCCGCCTCCTCGACGACCTTCTTGCCGATGGCATGGACGCCGCGCTCGACCGCCGCCACGGTGCCGGACCCGGGAGTCCCGGCGGCCACCTTTGCCTGCAGTTCCGCGAACAGCTCGTCGAAGGTCTTCACGGGAGACGATTCTCGCAGCCCCCTCCGGCCCCGGGACACCCGGGCAGCCAATATGCTTCCCACCATGCGTAGAACCTCCGTGTCCGCCGCCGCCCTGCTGCTCGCCACGGTCGCCGGGGTGTCCGCGTGTGCTCCGGAGGACTCCGGCACCGATGCGGCGCCCGCGGCGACGACAAGCGGCGGTGCGCTGTCCTGCGATCCGGCCTCGCTGAGGACGCTTACTGCGGGAAAGCTGACGATCGGCACCGACCAGCCGGCGTACGAGCCGTGGTTCAAGGACGACAAGCCGGAGAACGGCGAGGGCTTCGAGTCCGCGGTGGCCTACGCGGTCGCCGGCGCGCTCGGCTACGCCAAGGACGATGTGGTGTGGGCGCGGGTGCGGTTCGACAGCGCGATCGCGCCGGGGCCGAAGGCGTTCGACCTCGACATCAACCAGTTCTCGATCACCGAGGAGCGGCGCAAGGCCGTCGACTTCTCGTCGCCGTACTACCTGGTGCGGCAGGCGGTGGTGGCGAAGAACGCGTCGCCGATCGCGGGCGCGACGTCCCTGGCCGGGCTGAAGGACGCGAAGCTGGGCGCGCAGGTCGGCACGACCAGCTACCAGGCGATCACCGACCTGATCAAGCCGAGTCAGGCCGCGCAGGTGTTCAACAGCAACGACGACGCGAAGCAGGCGCTTGAGAACGGCACGATCGACGGCCTGGTGGTGGATCTGCCGACCGCGTTCTACATGACCGCGGCCGAGCTGACCGACGCGAAGATCGTCGGCCAGATGCCGCAGGTGGGCGTGCCGGAGCAGTTCGGCCTCGTGCTCGACCAGGGCTCTCCGCTGACCGGCTGTGTGACGCAGGCGGTCGACTCGCTGCGCACCGCCGGCACGCTGACCAGCCTGGAGAAGCAGTGGCTCGCCCAGGTGGCGGGCGCGCCCGAGCTGTCGTGACCGCCCTCGACCAGGCTCCGGGTGAGGCCTACGCGCCGAGTGAGGCGCAGCGGGCCCGGCTCGCCTACCGGCGCAAACAGTCGGTCCAGTCGGTGATCGTCGGCGCGGTCTCGACGGCGGTGGCGGGCGCGCTTGTCGTGCTGCTCGTCACCGGCTCGCCGGGCTGGCCGCGGGTGCGGGCGTCGTTCCTCGATCCGCAGGTGGCGCTCGACTCGCTGCCGCCGATCCTGCGCGGCCTCTGGCTCAACATCCAGCTGCTCGTGGTGTGCGCGGCCGGCGCGCTGCTGCTCGGCATGCTGATCGCGGTGCTGCGGACCACGCGCGGCGCGGTGCTGTTCCCGCTGCGGGCGATGGCCACCGGGTACACGTACACGCTTCGTGGCATGCCTTTGATCATCGGCTTGTACCTGCTGACCTTCGGCGTGCCGGGACTGCGTCTGCAGGGCACGCCGAGCGTGCTTGTGCTCGGCGCGATCGCGCTGATCATCACGTATGCGGGCTACCTGGCCGAGGTGTTCCGGGCCGGCATCGAGAGCATCCACCCGAGCCAGTGGTCGGCCGCGCGCTCGCTCGGGCTCACCTACCGGCAGACGATGCGGCACGTGGTGCTCCCGCAGGCGGTGCGCCGGGTCGCGCCGCCGCTGCTCAACGACATGGTGGCGCTGCAGAAGGACGTGGGTCTGGTGTCGGTGGCCGGCCTGGTGGACGCGGTGCGCGCCGCGCAGATCGAGACCGCGGACGCGTTCAACTTCACGCCCTACGTGGTCGCGGCCGTACTGTTCGTGCTGCTTGCGATCCCGCTGATCGCGGTGACGGACCTGGTGACGCTGCGCGCGGCGCGGCGGCAGAACGCGGGCGGGCGGTGACGTCGTGGCGGACGGCGATGACGGTGATCTGAGCTTCAGCGAGCAACTCGACCGGGACCGGCTCGACAGGCAGCCGGAGCGCAGCCAGGAGGCGCAGGTCGCCGACTTCGACAAGGCCCGGCAGCGTCGCGAGCGGGCCAAGGACCGCGCTCTCCGCCGCGCCACAGGCACCTTTCCCGCGGTGTCAGAACCATCAACCCCCTCAAGCCCCTCCGAGGGTACGGATGGGAGCGCGGCGACCGGCAGCCTCTACAACGACGCGCCGGAGTTGCCGAGTCGTGGCCGCCGTCGCACGTCCCGGCAGGTCGCGGCGGAGTCGTCAGCGGGCGGTCAGGACGACTCCCCGCCGGGCGGTTCCCGGTCGGGCGGCTATCCGGCGGAGCCGCGCGCGAGCCGGTTCGCGGCGGATCCACCGTCCGGCACCTTCGCGGTGGACCCGGGCTATCCGGCGGATTCGCCGTCCGGCGGTTACGCGGTGGACTCGCCGTCGGGCTCCTTCGCCGTGGACGTGCCCTCGGGCGGCTATCCGGCGGGTTTACCGTCGCGCGGTTACCTGCCGGACTCACCCTCCGGCGGCTACGCGACCTCAGGCGGTTACGCGACCTCTGACGGTTACACGACCTCTGACGGTTACACGACCTCCGGCGGCTATGCGACCTCCAGTGGTTACGCGACCTCCGGTGGTTACGCGACGGAGTCGCCTTCCGGGAGCTACCCAGGGTTTGTGACGCGGGACGCGAAGACCTCTGACGAAGCGGATCCGCAGGGCACCTCTTCGTACCCCCGCATGCCTTTGGAGAAGAGTGCGGAGCGGGAGTCGCGTGATCAGGGTGACCGGCCGCGGCGCTCGCGTCATGCCGCGTCGGCGGAACCGGCGGAGGACGGGCGGCCGACCCGGCGCAGCCGGCGGCGGGAGCGGGAGCGCGACGAGCTGAGCGACACCGCGGCCGGGCTGGTGCGGCCGATCCGGACGACTGACGACCCGAGCGCGCTGCCCACGTTCGGCGACATGGACGAGGTCGCGTTCGTGCCGGTGCCGACGCTTCCGGCGCTTACCTGTTCCGGGTTGCGCAAGTCGTTCCGCGGTGGGCTGGTGCTGCAGGATCTCGATCTGGACGTGGCCGAGCACGAGGTGGTGGTGCTGATCGGCGCGTCCGGCTCCGGCAAGTCGACGCTGCTGCGCTGCATCAACCTGCTTGAGGAGTTGGACGACGGCACGATCCTGCTGGACGGCGAGCACATCACCGACCCGAGGATCAATCCTGACACGGTACGCCGCAAGATCGGCATGGTGTTCCAGTCCTACAACCTGTTCCCGCACATGACGGTCCTGGAGAACATCACGCTCGCGCCGGAACGCGTGCACCGGCGGCGCCGCGCCGAGGTGGAGGCGGAGGCCAGCACCTGGCTGGAACGCGTCGGCCTCGGCGACAAGGCCCGCGAGTACCCGGACCGGCTCTCCGGCGGTCAGCAGCAGCGGGTGGCGATCGTCCGCGCGCTCGTCAACTCGCCGCGGCTGCTGCTGCTCGACGAGGTCACGTCCGCGCTCGACCCGGAGCTGGTCGGCGAGGTCCTCTCCATGATCAAGGACCTGAAGACCGAGGGCATGACAATGATCCTGGCCACCCATGAGATGGCGTTCGCCCGTCAGGTGGCCGACCGGGTCTGCTTCCTGGACGGTGGCAGAATCCTGGAGCAGGGCCCGCCGGAGCAGGTCTTCGGCAGCCCGCAGCACCCGCGTACCCGCCAGTTCCTCCGCCGGATCATCGAGGCGGGACGTCTGTAGTTCCTGATCAACTATCGGGCACACTTGGGCCGTGGAACGTCACGAGTTCGGTGCCGCGGTACGCCAGTTGCGGGAGAACACGGCCCCGGCGGCTGTCGGACTGCCGGTCGGCCGGCGGCGGACCCAGGGGCTGCGGCGCGAGGAGCTCGGCGAGCTCGCCGGGATGTCCGCGGACTATGTGCGCCGGTTGGAGCAGGGCCGCAGCCACCCGTCGGCCGGGGTGGTGAACGCGATCGCCCGCGCGTTGCGGATCGGGCGGTCGGACTACGAGCGGCTCTGCGCGCTTGCCGGGTACGCCGCCGTGGACGGCCGGGTGCCGACCGAGATGGGCCAGGGTGCGACGCGGCTGCTGGAGCGGTTCGCGGACACGCCGATGTTCGTCTCCGACGCGGCGATGAACCTGGTCGCCGTGAACAGCGCGTTCCTGGCGCTTGGGCACTGGCAGCTCACCGGGGACCCCTGGGAGTGGAACATCGCCTGGCGGTCGTTCTGCGACCCGTTCGACGGTTTCAAGCAGTCCGCGACCGACGCGACCGATCATGAGGCGGTCCTGGTCGCCCGCCTGCGGAGCGCGGTGCTGCGATACCCGGCCGACACGTCGCTCGCCGCGCTCGTGGACGAGATGCGGAGCCGGAGCCGCCTGTTCGACACCCTGTGGCGTGCGCCGCGTCCGGTGACGGCCTACGAGAGCAGTGCCGCGTTCAGTCATCCCGACGGCGGCGCCGCTGTCACGCTTGTCGGCAGCCTGCTGGCCATCCCGGGCGACGACCTGACGGCGCTGATGCTCACGGCGGCGCCGGGCTCGGCCGATGCGGCGCGGCTCGCGGAGATCGTCGGCGCCGGGGAGCCGGCCATCGTCAAGGTGGGCCGGGCCGGCCCAGGCTAACCGCGCCGGATCCTGCGAGATTCAGTGACGTCACCGCCACCGCGGCTCCAGTGACCGCCTCCGGGCGATCCCTGTGACGCGGAGGTCGTTCGCGCCGTTCACAGCACATCGCGGCGCTCACAGAAGCAGGTTCAGCGATGAAGGCAGTGCGTTTCCACGAGTTCGGCGGCCCCGAGGTCCTGCGCTACGAGGACGTCGAGCAGCCCACCCCCGGCGCCGGCCAGGTCCGGATCCGGGTCGCCGCGACGTCGTTCAACGGCGTCGACGGCAACATCCGCGCCGGGTTCATGCAGGGGCCGATCCCGGTCGTGCTGCCGCACACCCCCGGCCTCGACGTGGCGGGCACTGTCGACGCGCTCGGAGACGGTGTGGACGACATCGCGGTCGGCGACCAGGTGATCGGCTTCCTGCCGATGACCGGCACCGGAGCAGCCGCGGAGTACGTGCTCGCGCCGGCGGAGATCCTGACCGGGGCGCCGAGGAACATCCCGCTTGCCGACGCGGCGGCGTTCCCGCTCGTGGGCCTGACCGCGTGGCAGGCGCTGTTCGACCACGGCGCGCTTACCGCCGGCCAGCGGGTGCTGATCAACGGCGCCGGCGGCGCGGTCGGCGGATACGCCGTGCAGCTGGCCAAGGAGGCCGGCGCCCAGGTGATCGCCACGGCCGGCCCGCGCAGCGCCGACCGGGTCAAGGCCGCCGGCGCCGACCAGATCATCGACCACACAAGCACGGACGTGGCCGCGGCGGTGACCGAGCCGGTCGATCTCGTGATCAACCTCGCGCCGGTCGCCCCGGAGCAGCTGGCCGCGCTCGTCACGCTGATCCGGGACGGCGGCGCCCTGGTCAACACCACGGTCTGGATGCCCGCCCCGTCCGACGAGGCGCGCGGCGTGCGCGGCATCAACCTGTTCGTCCGCAGCGACGCCGACCAGCTCGCCGATTTGGCCGCCCGGGTCGGCACCGGTGAGCTGCGCGTCGAGGTCGCCGAGCGGGTCGCGCTTGCCGACCTGCCCGCACTTCACGCGCGGGCCGGCGCGGGCGAATTGTCCGGCAAGATCATCGTACTCGCGGCCTGACACGTACCAGGGAGGGATCGTCATGTCTTTGAGCCTGGACCCCGAGATCGCCGCCGCGCTGGCCCCGATGGCCGGTGCGACACCACCGGCGATCGGCGACATCGCGGGGCGTCGCGCCTTCTGGGAACCGGTCATCGGCGCCGCCGGCAACGCCCAGCCGATGCCGTCCGACGTCACGCTCACCGATCACACGGTGACCGCAGACGACGGCGCACAGATCACCGTCCGCTGGTACGTCAAGGACGGCGCGGCGCCCGGCCCGGCCGCGCTCTTCTTCCACGGCGGCGGATACATCTTCGGCCACATCGACCTGTTCGACGGCCCGGTCGCCCGCTATGTGTCGGCCTCCGGCGTGCCGATGCTGTCGGTCGAATACCGCCGCGCACCCGAGTTCCCGTTCCCGACGCCGCTCGAGGACGCCTACGCCGCACTGCGCTGGCTGCACGAGCGCGCCCCCGAGCTGGGCGTCGACCGGGACAGGATCGGGGTGATGGGCGACAGCGCAGGCGGCGGCATGGCAGCGGCACTGACCATCCTGACCCGCGAGCGCGGCGGCCCGCGGATCGCCCGGCAGCTGCTGATCATGCCGATGCTCGACGACCGCATCGGCACGCCCGACCCGCACATCGCGCCGTACCTGCTCTGGTCCTACGACGACAGCCGTACCGCGTGGCCCGCGCTGCTTGGGGAGGCCGCGGGCGGGCCAGGTGTGCCGCCCACGGCCGCTCCGGCCCGGCTCGACGACGCGACCGGGCTCCCACCGGCGTACATCGAGGTGGGGCAGCTCGACGCGTTCCGGGATGAGGACCTCGCGTACGCGGCCACGCTCAGCCGCGCCGGCGTCCCGGTCGAGTTCCACCTGCACCCGGGCGCCCCCCACGAGTTCGACTCGATCGCCTTCACGTCCGACGTCGCCCGCCGCGCCGTCGCCGACCGCATCCGCGTCCTCAGGTCCCTCTGACTGCGGTGTGGCGTGTCCTCGCTGGTCCGAGTCCCGCGCGCCCTTCACCGTCGTCGTGACCTTGACCTCAACCATGGTCGAGGTTCTAACGTCGCGGCCATGAGCGAATATGCGGCGCCGGACGTCGAGGCGATCGAGCAGGTGATCGCCACGGTGGAACGGGCCCAGAACCAGGAGTTGACCGACGAGTTCCTCGGCCTGTTCCGCGAGGACGCGATCTGGACCACCGGGAGCGGCAGACGGCTCTTCGGCCGTGACGCGATCGCGGCCTTTACCCGGCAGACGCTGCCGGGCGGGATGACGGACGCCACAGTGACGTTCCGGCTGGAGCATCTCCTGTTCATCCGCCCGGACGTCGCGGCCGTCAAGGTGCGGCAGATCTACCGGACCGCGGCCGGCCCGGACGCCGGCACGCCGCTGTGGGTGATGGCCAAGGAGGACGGCCGCTGGCTCCTGACGGCCTGCCAGAACACCGCCGCCCCGGTCGACGAACTGCCCCCGTCGTCGACCGGCCGTCCCATTTTCAGCCCTGGCGCCTGACTGCCGGCGTACCCCTGAAGGTTGTCGGCATCTGGGTTTTGGGACACTCGGGCGATGAGCGAGACCGAGGTCGTGAGGCTGCGCCCGCAGCGGGTGCGGATCGTCTGTTATGTGGCGGCCGTGGCGGTGGTGGTGGTGTTCACGCTTGTCGGGCTCGGGCTGTCGGGGCGGGTCAATGACCAGTCGACCGTGGTGTTCAAGGTCGGGGATCAGATCGCGATGATCGGGCTCGGGGTGCTCGCCGCGATCGGGGTGCTGTGGTTCACCAGGCCGCGCGTGGAGGCGGACGCTGAGGGGATCAGGGTGCGGAATCTGCTTGGCAGTTATCAGGTGCCGTGGGCGGTGGTGCTGGGGATCCGGTTCGATCAGCACTCGGCGTGGGCGTTCCTGGAGTTGGCGGACGACGAGTCGCTGGCGCTGCTCGCGGTGCAGACGGCGGACAAGGATTACGCGGTGCAGGGCGTGCGTGCACTGCGCGCCCTGCACTCCACCGCCACGGCCGCGGCCTGACAGCGTCACGCCCCAGGCGTCACATCTCGTTGCTGGGGTCGGACTTCTGCCGTTCGGCGAGTTCGGCGAAGTCGGGGTCGCCGTCGGTCAGGGCGATCGTCCGGTCGAACCAGGTGTGGGCGGTGGCGGTCTCGCCGATCCGCCGGTACAGCTCGCCGACGAGGTAGGTCAGCGCCGCCGCGTTTCCCGGGTCGAGGTCGCCGGTGGCGAGCGCCCGTTCGAACCGGGCGATGGCCTTCCTGCGGAAGGAGGCCTCGTCGTCGTCCGCGTCGACCTCCAGCTGAGCCTCGCAGCACCAGGAGGCCTTGAGGTAGAGGTCGCCGACGAGGAAGTCGGGAGCGCCGCTCCACTCCGCGATCCGGGCGGCCGCCTCGTAGCGGCGCGGGGCCGACGGCCGGATGGTCGCGGCTGTCGGTGTCAGGTGTTCCGCGATCTGGCGGGACACCTCGGACGGTACCTGTTCCTGCTCCCAGAACACCGACTCATAGCCGGCGAAGCCGCAGGCCGGGCAGGAGTGCATCCGGGTCGCGAGGAGATCGTCGTACAGCGGCCGGAAATCCGAGGCCTGTCCGGAGAACGTGGTCTGACTGACCATGGCGTCTCCGTCGAACGGGCCGGCGCAGTTGACACAGGTGAACTCGACCCGCTTCAGCATTGTCATATATCACGCACTTTCTATAGGTTTGCACGGAATGAGGCGGTTCCTCACCGGCGCGACCCACGTTAGATCATGCGTGCCAATTCCGTCCGCCCATTTAGGACGCGAACGGGCCGTCCGCGCTGAACGCGCGTGCGGCGAAGCGGCGGCCGATCAGCCTGTGGGTCTCCGCGTCCGGGTGCAGCGCGTCCGGCAGCGGCAGCGCGGCGGTGTCGGCCTCGCCGTAGAGGTCAAGGCCGTCCAGATAGGACAGATGCGGGTCGGTGGCCGTGCGGGCGGCGACGATGCGGGCCAGCTCGGTGCGGATGACGCGCAGCGTGAGCTTGCCGGCCGCGACCTCGTCCGGCGAGCCGGTGGCGCGGAACGCCAGCCGTCCCTCGGCCAGCGCCGCCATGTCGAACGCGCCCGGGCCCGGTGTGTCCTCGTGGATCGGGCAGAGGATCGGCGACATCACCAGCAGCGGCGCGTCGGGATGCCCGTCGCGGATCGTGTCCAGAAAGCCGTGTACGGCAGGTCCGAACGCCCGCTTCCGCAGCAGATCCGCGTTGACCAGGTTGATGCCGATCTTGACGCTGATCAGTGCTGCAGGCGTGTCCCGCATGACGCGGGCGGTGAACGGGTCGAGCAGCGCGCTCCCGCCAAGCCCCAGGTTGATCAGCTCGACGTTTCCGGCCGCGGCGGCAAGCGCGGGCCAGGTGGTGGACGGGCCGTCCGCGTTGGAGCCGTGGCTGATCGAGCTGCCGTGATGAAGCCAGACCCGGCGGCCACGGTCCGGGATCGGCGTGATCGGGGCGTCCGCCCGGAGGTCGCGCAGCTCGGTCCGCTCCCGGTACGGCAGCCAGATCTCCACGTCCTTCTCGCGCGCGGGCAGCCCGTCGAAGCGCAGCGTGGCGACCGGGCCGCGGGTCAGCGACTGTGTCCCGGTCGCCATGTCGAGGGTGACCGTGTCGCCGCCGTCCGCGGTCACGCGCGTGACAAGCGCGCCGTCGACAAGCAGGTCGTAGACGGTGCCGTCCGGCATGGGCGGTACGCCGGCGAGCACCATGCGGGTGGGCAGCGTGTCCAGCTCGATCCAGGTGGCGGCGGTGCGAAGCGCGACTCGAACCCCCGAGGGGTGGGCCTCGACCTGGGCGAGCTGCGGATCGTCGGCCTGTGCGCGGGCCCAGGCGGGCAGCCGGTGGGGGAGCAGGCCGTGCGGGGTGCGCTCGATCTCGGCCGCACCCCGCAGCAGGTCTTCAGTGATCATGCCTAAAGCATATCGCATAAAACCTAATAGCTTTAGGTAGGCGCTTCTCAATGAAGCGTGAGTACGTTCCAGGACACCGGGGGCAGCACCACCTCGAGCGAGCCGGCCGTGACGCCCGGGTGCGGGTGCGGCGCCACCCGGTCCGGCGCGTCCGCGGTGTTGACCGCGTAGACGTCGTCGTCCGCGAGCACTGTCGCGTCGCCGATCCGCAGCTCCCGGCCGAACGCGCGGGTGTCGACGGTGACCCGCACCGGTTCGTCGATCGAGCGGTTGACCAGGAACAACGCCACCTCGCCCGATGGGGAGTGCGTCGCCACCGCGTCGATCAGCGGCGCGTCCCCGTGCTTCCGTGTCTCGTACACCGGCGAGGAGACCGCGGTGTGCAGCACCGCGCCCCGGGCCAGCGCGGACGCCTGCGCGAACGGGTGGAAGATGGTCTGCCGCCACGCCCGTCCGCCCGGCTCGGTGAAGATCGGGCCGATCACGTTGGCCAGCTGGGCCTGGCAGGCGGCCTCGACCCGGTCGCTGTGCCGCAGAAGCGAGATGAGCAGGCTGCCGACCACTACCGCGTCCGCGACCGAGTAGATGTCCTCCAGCTGGCGCGGCGCGGTCTCCCAGCTGGTGATCGGCGGCTGGTTCTGGAAGCGGCTGAGATACCAGACGTTCCACTCGTCGAAGGAGATGTTGATGCGCCGCGACGACTTCAGCCGTGCGCCGATGTGGTCCGCGGTCGCGGTCACCGCGCGGATCACGTGCTCCATGTCCAGGTTGGACGCGAGGAACGAGCCGAGGTCGCCGTCCACCTCCTCGTAGTACGCGTGCGCGGAGATCATGTCGACCTCCTCGTACGTCTCGGCAAGCACCTCCGCCTCCCAGGCGCCGAACTCAGGCATCGCCGACCCGGAGCTGCCCACTGCCACGAACGTCAGGTCCGGGTTGAGCATCCGCATCGCGCGGGCGGTCTGGGCGGCGAGCCGGCCGTACTCGTGCGCGGTCTTGAATCCGACCTGCCACGGTCCGTCCAGTTCGTTGCCGAGGCACCAGAGCTTCACGTCGTAGGGCTTCGGGGTTCCGTGCAGGGCGCGCAGGTCGGAGAAGTGCGTGCCGCCCGGATGGTTGGTGTATTCGAGCAGGTCGACGGCCTCCGCCACGCCCCGGGTGCCGAGGTTGACGGCCATCATCGGCTCCACGCCGGCCCGGCCGCACCAGCGCAGGAACTCGTCGGTGCCGAATTGGTTCGTTTCAATGGTGTGCCAGGCGAGGTCCGGCCGCTTCTTACGGGACGCGCGCGGCCCCACCCCGTCCTCCCACCGGTAGCCGGAGACGAAATTGCCGCCCGGGTAGCGGACCATCGAGACGCCCAGCTCCCGGGTCAGCTCCAGCACGTCCTGCCGGAAGCCGTCCGGGTCCGCGGTGGGATGGCCCGGCTCGTAGATGCCGGTGTAGACGCAGCGGCCGAGGTGCTCGACGAACGAGCCGAACGTCCGCCGGCGTACCGGCGCGATCGTGAAGGCGGGGTCGAGCGTGACTGTCGCGTGCTGCACGTGAACCTCTCTATCCCTTGAGTCCCGCATCGCCCACGCCGCGGATGACGTGACGTTGCAGGAACGCGTACACGATCACCAGGGGAAGGCCGCCTATCACTGTGGACGCCATGATCTGCGCGTACCGCACGCCGTAGGAGCTCTGCACGGTCCCCAGGCCGACCGGCACTGTCATCAGGTCCGGGTCGCTGACCACGATGAACGGCCACAGGAAGTTGTTCCACGCGGTGACGAACGTGAACACGCCGACCGCGGCCAGCACCGGCCGGGACATCGGCAGCACCACGCTCCAGAACATCCGCAGCCGGCTCGCGCCGTCCAGCTCGGCGGCCTGCTCGTACTCGCGCGGGATGCCGTCGAAGAACTTCTTCAGGATGAAGACCATCACCGGCGCGGCCAGCTGCGGCAGGATCATGCCCCAGTAGGTGTCGACAAGTCCGAGCGACTGCATCTGGTGGAACAGCGGCACGATCAGTGCCTGCGGCGGCACCATGATTCCGGCCAGGATCAGTGCGAACAGCCAGTTCCGCCCGGGGAAGTCGAGCCGCGAGAAGCCGTAGGCGGCCAGACTCGCCGCGGCAAGCGTCAGCACTGTCACGCCGCTCGCCACAAGCGCGCTATTGAGCAGCCAGAGCGGCAGGTCACCGGCGGTGAACACGCTCCGGTAGGCGTCAAGCGTGAACACGTCCGGAATCCAGGTGACAGGCACCCGGGTGGTCTCGCCCTCCGGCTTGACCGAGGTGTCGATCGCCCAGGCCAGCGGCACCAGCCAGAGCAGGGCGAAGGCCACACCCAACAGCGACAGAGGCACGCGGGTACGCATCAGTCGTCCCTTCCGGCCGGGAAGATCTTGAACTGGGCGAAGGCCACCAGAATGATGATCAGGAAGAGCAGGTAGGAGATCGCGCTCGCGTAGCCGATCCGGTAGCTGGTGAAGCCCTGCTCGTAGACGTACTGGATCAGCGGCCGGGTGACCGGCGCGGCCGCCCCCTCGTTCAGCAGGTACACCTGATCGAAGATCTTCAGCGACGCGATCAGCTGCAGCACCAGGATCAGCCCGGTCGTGCGGCGCAGCAGCGGCAGCGTGATCCGCCACAGCCGCTGACCCGGGCCCGCGCCGTCCACCGCGGCCGCCTCGTGCAGTTCCCGCGGGATGCCCTGCAGCGCCGCCAGGTAGAGCAGGAAGTTGAAGCCGACAGTCCACCACAGCGTGCAGAGCACCACGGCGGCCATCGCGGTCCGCTCATCCTGGATCCAGGCGACCTTCTCCCCGCCGAAGAACTCCACCACCGCGTTGAGCAGCCCGAAGTCGGACTGGTAGATCCACAACCAGATCAGCGCGACAACCGTCACGGGCATCAGGAAGGGCATGAAGAACGCAAACCTCAACAGCCAGCCGGTACGCCGCGCGCGATGTGCGAGCAACGCCATGCCCAGCCCGGCAAGCACCAGCGGCGGCGTGCTCAGGATGGTGAACAGGAGCGTGTTCCACAACGAGTCCCAGACCGCGCCGTCCCGGGCCATCTCCGCATAGTTGCCCAGCCCGAGGAACTCGACGTCGCCGCCGGCCAGGCTGGTGTTGAACAGGCTGCTCCACAGGCCGGACAGGATCGGCCAGATCAGGAAGACCGCGTAGACGATCAGGAACGGCAGCGCGAACCAGAGCCCGGTGAACGCGCTGTCCTTGCGTGCGGGCGCGGTGATCACCGGTGGGGGAGCGGTGTCGACGGCCATCGGAGTCCTCCCTGACCCTAGACCGGTGCGGGGGTGTCGATGAGGCGCCTGATGTCGGCCTTGAAGCGCGCCAGTCCCGCCTCCGGGGTGGCAGTCCCGGCCTGTACGGCGCCGAACGCGGCACCGGCCAGGTTCTCCATGTTCGACGCGGAACCGCTGAACCAGGCCTTCGGATCGAGCTGGGCAGTGGTGGCCGCGTCCCGGTACCGCGACTGCGGGTCAAGCGCGAGATAGTCCGGGCTCCGGGTGGCCGGCAGCCAGGCCGGCACGTGCCCGCCCGCGGCCCAGTCCACGCTGTGCTCAAGCATGAATTTCACGTAGTCGAGCGCGGGCCGGGTGCCCGCCACCGTACGGTCCCGCTGGTGGGGGAGCACGAACGTGTGGCAGTCCGCCTGGGTGCGCGCGATGCCGCCCGGGCCGGACGTGCCAGGGAAGACCTCCGGGAACGGCACCATCGAGAACGGCGTCTTCTGCGTCTGGAAGGTGGTGACCTCCCACTCGCCGTTGAACAGGAACGCGGCCTTGCTGCTGCCGAAGAGCGCGACCGCGCCGGAGAGCAGCATCTGGCCCGGCGCGACCTCGTCGGTGACCGAGAGCCGGCGCATGAAGTCAAGCGCCTGCAACGCCTTCGCATCGTCGACGACCAGCGCGGTGGCGTCCGCGTTGAGCAGGTCGCCGTCCAGCTGGCGGTAGAGCGTCCACCACAGGCGCCAGGGGGAGACGCCGAAGTTGTCGAGCACCACCCCGTACCCACCTGTCAGTCTTTTCGCCTCTGAACACGCGGCGACGAGCTCGTCCGGGCCGCGCAACGGGATCAGGTCACCGTTCGCGTCGCTGAGGCCGAGCTGTCTGCACAGGTCCGTGTTGTAGTACATGACGAACGGGTGGGTGTCGAGCGGGATCGCGTAGACCTGCCCGTCCACCACGCAGCGGTCCCAGATCTCCGGCAGGAAGCGGTCCTTCGTGATGCCGGCCTCGGTCAGCAGCTCCTGCGGGAACGGGTCGAGCAGCCGGCCGGGCGCGAAACTGGGCAGCCGGGCCAGGTGCAGGATCGCCACGTCCGGCGCACGCCCGCCGGCCGCGGCCATCGACAACTTCGTGTAGTAAGGCGGGCCCCAGGCGAGCGTGGATGCCTGGAAGTCGAGGTCCGGCCGGCTGGCGGCGAACGCGTCGATCAGCTGAACCATGCGCACGCCGTCCCCGCCGCCGAACAGGTTCCAGTAGCGGAGCCGGTCGCTGCCGGACGGCACGCCGCACGCGGCGGCGGCCATCGCCCCGGCAGCACCGATGAGCAGTCGTCGTCGTTTCATAGCCCGCATCCCTCCCCTGCGCCGATCGAGGCGCGCGTATTACGGGTGCGTTACTTAGGGAGAGAGTGTTAGCGCTCACATGGCGAAAGTCAATGGGTGTACGTCGATGGATGCGACAGGGGCCGCCGCCCGATTCGGCGACCCCCGCCCTGCCCTCGACCCCCGCCCCGCGGTCGAGGGCTCCCGTCCCGCGATGGACGGGGTTTGCCGGCGCCCTCACCAGCCTTCTCCTGTAAGAGGCGACCGGAAGGAGGGTTGATACAGCCCAATGTCACCGGGTGTGCTGCGGGCCCGGGTCGGTCATGAACGCCCGGAACCGTGGGTTGCGCCGCATCCGGTCCAGGCAGCGGGCCCGGTTCGGCCCGATGCCGCCGCACGGCATGCCGAGCCGCGTGCTGATCTCCCCGTACGGCGTGGGCGGGTCGCTCAGCAACAGTTCCAGCAGCTCCCGGCAGTGCGGAGGCAGTTCGTCGAACGCCGCCCGCACCGCCTCCCCGCGCTCCCGGCGCAGCAGCCCGTCATCGACGGAGTCGGCGGTGGCGTCCGCCTCACCCTCGAGTCGCGCGGCTGTCGCGCCCGGCAGTTCCCGTTTCGCGGCCCGGTGCAGGTGGTGACACTCGCGCCGGGTCGTGGTCAGCAGCCAGGCGGGCAGCGCACGCGGATCACGGAGCCGGTCCAGCTGTTCGAACAGCCGCAGCCAGACGGTCTGGCTCACGTCCGCGGTGTCGGCGTCGCTCAGCCGCCATTGTCGGCACACCGACGACACCAGCCGGCCGTACCGGGCGACGATCGTGTCCCACGCCCGCGTATCCCCCCGGGACGCGGCTGTGACGAGCCCTGCCAGGTCGTCGTCTTCCCTCACTCTCACCCGCGACTGCGCGGGCGCTTCCACGATGGTTCCAACCACAATGGTCACTACGGGTCCCCAACCCCCCCCCCTGGGAAACGCAGCGCCCGCTCGTCCTCAGCCGTGCGGGACGCGTGCGGTACGTGGTGCCGTGCCGCCCCCCGGCGGCTTCCGGCCCGTCATGCGGAAAGCCTCGCACATTCGGAGGAGCCGGGGTCGGCCGTTGCGTGTCGGTTGTGTGACCGAGCGCGGTCTATATGCCACGAAGCCCGGACATGCCGGAAGCGCAGACCCGGGTGGGGATCTGCGCTTCCGGTGCCTGCGGGGTGTTTAGGAGCGGACCTCTTCGCGCGCCTTGCCGGCCTGGTCCTTGACGTCGCCGACTGCGGAACGGCCCTCGTCGCGGACGTTCTGCGCCGCGCCGGTCGCGGTCTCGCGGACCTGGCCGACGGCCTCCTCAGCCGGGCCGCGCAGGTGCTCGCCGACCTCGCTGGCCAGGCTCTTGGCCTCCTCGGCCAGTGCGCCGCCGTGCTCCTGCAGCGCGGACTTCGCGTCCGCCGCCAGCTGGCGCTCCTTCTGGCTCGCCGGCAGCAGCGACGAGATCAGCCAGCCGGCGCCGAACGCGATCAGGCCGGCGGCGAGCGGGTTGCCCTCGGCCCGGGCCTTCACGGCGGCGGGAGCCTGACGGACCGCGTCCGCCGCGTCGGAGGCCTTGCCGGAGACCGCGTGGGCCGCGTCGGAGGCCTTGTCCGAGACGGCGTGTGCCGCGCCGGAAGCCTTGTCCGAGACGGCGTGTGCGGCGCCCGACGCCTTGTCCGAGACGGCCGATCCGGTGTCCGAGGCGGTTCCCATGATCTTCTCCCGGGTGCTGCGAAGGGCGGTGCGCACGCGCTGCTTGCGCTCCTCGACGATGCGCGAAGGGCTGGCCTTGTAGGCGAGCGCGTCGACGTCGGAGCTGAGCCCGGCACGGGTCCGCTCGATCTCGGCGCGAATCTGGTCGGGGTCGTTGCTCATGAGAGGCCTCCACTGTGGGGCTTGAGGGCGTGCGGGATCTCCTTGGCGGTCTCCGCGGTCCGCGGCAGGCCGCGCATCTCGCGCGCCTTGCGACGGGCCAGCACGAAGAGCGCGCCACCGATGGCGGCCCAGAGCACGGCCACGATCAACGCGGCCCAGCCCGGATCCATCACGTTGGCCAGGCCCTGCCAGAGCGCGGTGGAGAGGAAGAGGAGCACCAGGAAGCCGGCGACTCCGGCGCCCGCGAAGAAGCCCGCGGCCTTGCCTGCCTTCTTGCCCTCCTCGCGGAGCTCCGCCTTGGCCAGTTCGACCTCCTGCCGGACGAGCGTGGAGAGGTCCTGGGTGACCTCGCCCATCAGTTCGCCGAAGGAGCGCTGAGAGACGTCGGGACCCTGGGTCACGGCCGGACCTCGCGGTCGTAGAACGGGTCGGTGACCGGCGCGGTGCCCACGGCGACGCCCGGGCCCGGGTCGGCGACCGGCAGCGGCGCGGTGGTGGCCGGCGTGGCGGCCAGCGGCTCGACCGGCACGACGGCGACCGGGGTCACGGCCGGAGCGGTGTAGGCCGGCGCGTAACCGGCCGCGCTCGAGGTGGCCGAAGATGGGGTGGCCGAGGACGGGGTGTCGTCGTGGCGGGCGTCGGAGACCTCCGCGGCGACGCTGCGGGTTACCCGGCCGGCGATGACGCCGAGGATCGCGGCGCCGGCCAGGAACGTGCCCGGGTTCCGGCGCGCGTACTCCTTGACCTCGGTGACCAGCGCGCCCGGCTCCCGGCTCTCCAGCCAGTCCGCGACCTGGTCGATCTTGGAAGCGGCCTGGCGTGCGTACCCGCTCGCCGGCCCCTCCTGACCGCCCTGGTCCGCCATCGAGCGCAGCTCGCTGCCGACCGAGCGGATGCCGCCGACCGCGCGCTTCTGCTGGTCACCGGCCTGTGAGCGCAACTCCTCGCGGGTCGCGTGGTACAGCGTGCGGGCCTGGCGGGTGGTCTCACCGGCGACCCGGCGACCCTCCTCCTTGGCGGTCTCCGCGACGCCGCCGCCGGCCTGTGCCGCGGTGTGGCCGAGCTCGCGCGCCTGCTCCTTGGCCTTCTCGGTGGTGGAGGTGTAACTGTCGCTTTCGGACGCTGTGGGCGACGCGTAAATGTCCGTCATCTCAGTGCCCTCCTATCGAGGTCTGCGGGGGATGAATAAGCATGATTGCCGGGCCGTTCGAATAACTGGCTACCCTGGTCGGTGAAATTTCATGCGAGCGGGGCGGGTCAATTTATCTGCGACAAAATCGACCGTTTAACGCCTCCGGCAGCGGGTATCCGGCCACATGCCTGACACTCTGGATACACCGTCCGAGATGGATTCCGTGCTGGTCGGGGGCGTGCGTGACGGTGAGAAGATGAATGCCGGAAACGCCGCTCTGATCGAGATCGAAGAAGACGGTCTCGTGCACCGCTATATTCGTACGAGTAAATCTCAGGATTCTCTGATCGTCTTTAACTCCGACGGCGTGGTCAACCCGGAGGGTGCCGAGGACGGCATTGAGAGTTCCGCCGACCGGGTGGCGACCGCGACGGATTCCGACCGGAGCTGAATTGATTTCAGGATCGCCCCCGGTGCTGTGCCGGGGGCGATCCGCGTCCACGGGCGGGCTGGTTAGCGGGTGGGTGAACCGCCTGATAGACTCGCCGGGTCGACCTGACCATCACGCCTGTTCACGATCGGCTCGGTTCCTGACCTCTCCGGTCATGGCCGAGATCCTGAATCTGCGTGGTGGTGATGAAGCGGAGCGCCTGCTCCCACCCGCGTCGCGTCAGCGTCCGGGTCCCGGTCAACCGCCTCGGGCGTTCGCGTCCGCAGCGCGGTGGCGTCGCGGTGCGCGTAAGCGTGCTCGTGAGATGCCGCGACCGGTCGAGCGGGCCCTGGCGTGCACTCATGCCGGGGCCTTTCTGCTTGTGGCCGACAGCGCACGCCGTGCGCAGGCTCGAACCGCCGGGGCAGGCGGACGGGCGTCGCCAGACCCGCGCCGGCCGGCCGGCGGGTGCGGGAAGCAGTTATGAGGAGGCCCCATCAGCGCCGAACCACGCGTGAATGATCAGATCCGGGCGCGGGAGGTCCGACTGGTCGGCCCAGAGGGTGAGCAGGTGGGCATCGTCCCGCTCGAGCGCGCCCTGCAGCTGGCTGCGGATGTCGATCTGGACCTGGTCGAGGTGGCGCCAATGGCCCGTCCGCCGGTGTGCAAGCTCATGGACTTCGGCAAGTTCAAGTATGAGTCTGCACTCAAGGCGCGCGAGGCCCGGCGCAACCAGCAGCAGACCGTCATCAAGGAGATGAAGCTCCGCCCGAAGATCGACCCGCACGACTACGAGACCAAAAAGGGTCACGTGGTGCGGTTCCTCCGGGCGGGCGACAAGGTCAAGGTCACGATCATGTTCCGTGGTCGCGAGCAGAGCCGTCCGGAGCTGGGCTACCGCCTGCTGCGCCGGCTCGAGTCCGAGATCCAGGAACTTGGGTACGTGGAGGCCTCTCCGAAGCAGGACGGCCGAAACATGACCATGGTGCTGGCCCCGCACCGCGCCACCAAGGTGGCCGCGGCGGAACGTATCGCTGCCAGTGCCAAGGCGCCTCGCCCGCCCCGGGAAGAGGACCTTGAGGATGCCGCCGACGAGGTGAGCACCGACGAGGTGACCGCCGATGAGGCGAGCACCGAAGAGGTGACCGCCGACGAGGCGACCGCCGAGGAGACGCCCGTCGCAGCGGTTCCCGCTGCCGGGGGCGCCAACGCGGGTGGAACGGCCGGAACACCCGGCCAGTAGCGGCCGGCCCCCGGCCACAACCGGCCGGGAACCCCCGGCCTGTATCAGGAAGAAGAGGCGTTCGATGCCGAAGATGAAGAGCCACAGCGGCATGGGCAAGCGGGTGAAGGTCACCGGCACGGGCAAGCTCCGTACCGAGCAGGCCGGCAAGCGTCACCTGCTGGAGGGCAAGACCTCCACCCGTACGCGCCGGCTGAGCGGCACCGTCGAGGTGGCCAAGGCCGACGTGAAGCGTATTAAGAAGCTGCTGGGCCGCTGACGCGCCCGCCACTGACTTTTTATTAGGAGTAGTTCAATGGCACGCGTCAAGCGGGCGGTAAACGCCCAGAAGAAGCGTCGTACCCTGCTCGAGCAGGCCAGCGGCTACCGGGGCCAGCGGTCCCGGCTGTACCGCAAGGCCAAGGAGCAGGTGCTGCACTCGATGCAGTACGCATACCGGGACCGCCGTGACCGCAAGGGCGACTTCCGCCAGCTGTGGATCACCCGTATCAACGCGGCCGCCCGGGCCAACGGCATGACCTACAACCGGCTGATCCAGGGCCTGCGCCTGGCCGGTGTCGAGGTCGACCGCAAGATCCTCGCGGACCTCGCGGTGCACGATGAGGCCACGTTCGCCGGCCTCGTCGAGATCGCCCGGGCCGCCGTCGCGGCCGAGGGCATCGGCGGCGCGTCCGCTCAGGCCGCCTGAGTTCCACCTGCGTCATCTCCGTGAGGCGAGGCGTCCCGCTCCCGTGATCGTTACGGGCGGGGCGCCTCGGCTTTTGTCAGCGTAAGGACGAAGACCCTGTTCACGCCGCGTACGCCAAGGATCGCCGCCGCCCGGAAACTGCACCGTCGCCGCGACCGGGACGACACCCGCCGCTTCCTCGCGGAGGGTCCGCAGGCGGTCGCGGAGGCGCTCGGCGCGCCCGGCACCGTGATCGAGTTGTTCGGCACCCCCGAGGCCCTGCACCGGTACGCCGTGCTCGGCCGCGCCGCCACGGACGCCGGGATCCCGGTCTCCGAGGTCGACGACGAGGCGCTGACCGTGCTTGCCGAGACCGTGCAGCCGCAGGGGATCGTCGCGCTCTGCCACCAGGCGGACGTGTCACTCGACGACGCGCTCGGGCGCGGGCCCCGGCTCGTCGCCGCGCTCGCCGAGATCCGGGATCCGGGCAACGCCGGGACCGTGCTGCGCACCGCGGACGCGGCCGGGGCCGGCGCGGTGGTCTTCGCCGGGGACGCGGTGGATCCCTACAACGGCAAGTGCGTGCGCGCGACGGCCGGCAGCCTGTTCCACGTGGACGTGGTGCGCGGGCCCGGGCCGGTGGAGGTCGTGAAGGCGGCGCAGGCGGCCGGACTCACAGTGCTCGCGGCTACCGGTTACGGCGAGGACGACCTCGACGGATTGGCCGACAGCGGCGCACTCGCCACCCGTACCATGTGGATCTTCGGATCTGAGGCTCATGGCTTGTCGGCTGACGTGCTGTCCGCGGCCGACCACCGGGTGAAGGCCCCGATGTACGGCCGGGCGGAGAGCCTTAATCTGGCAGCGGCCGCCGCGGTGTGTCTGTATGCTTCCGCCAGAGCACTGCGTCAGTCGTGAGGAGTGCCTGCTTCTAGGAGTGTTGGCCGTGATCCGCTCGTTTATGCAGCCCGCCGGTGCGCGCGGGCCACGAGGCTGATCTCACTCACTCTCGACCGCTGGATACCGGTGGGCTGCGGCGTCGCCGCTCGTCACTAGACTGTCCCGGTTCCCGCAGGTGTTGGAGACGCAGAGTCATGACTTATCGCAATGACCCGTATGACCCGAAGCAGGTTGCCCTGCTGGACCAGGCTGCCCTCGACGGGGCGATCGCGGAGGCCGGTGCGGCCTTCGACGGCGCCGCCGACCTGGACGCGCTCGTCGCGCTGAAGCCGGCGCACCTCGGCGACAAGTCGCCGATCTCGCTGGCCCGCCGGGAGATCGGTGCGCTGCCCCCGGCCGCGAAGTCCGACGCCGGCAAGCGGGTCAACCTCGCCCGGCAGGCCGTGCAGGCTTTGTACGAGGCCCGTCAGGCAGTGCTCGAGGTGGAGCGCGCCGCGCGCGTGCTCGCCGAGGAGCGCGTCGACGTCACGCTGCCGTGGGACCGCCGCCCCCGTGGCGCCCGGCACCCGCTCACCACGCTGATGGAGCGGATCGGCGACCTGTTCGTCGGCATGGGCTACGAGATCGCGGAAGGTCCCGAGGTCGAGCTGGAGTGGGCCAACTTCGACGCGCTCAACATCCGGCCGGACCACCCGTCGCGCGGGCTGATGGACACGTTCTACCTGGACACGCCCGGTCAGGTGCTGCGCACGCACACCTCGCCGGTGCAGGCGCGGACGATGCTCACCCGCAAGCCGCCGATCTACGTGGTCTGCCCGGGGCGCACGTACCGGACCGATGAGCTGGACGCCACCCACACGCCTGTCTTCCACCAGGTCGAGGGCCTGGTCGTGGACGAGGGCATCACGATGGCGCACCTGCGTGGCACGCTCGACCACTTCGCCAAGGCGATGTTCGGCGAGGGTGCGAAGACGCGCTGGCGGCCGCACTACTTCCCGTTCACCGAGCCGTCCGGCGAGTTCGACGTGTGGTTCCCGGAGCACCGGGACGGGCCGCGCTGGGTCGAGTGGGGCGGCTGCGGCATGGTCAACCCGCGCGTGCTGATCGCCTGCGGCATCGACCCCGACCGTTACTCCGGGTTCGCGTTCGGCATGGGCATCGAGCGGACGCTGATGTTCCGGCACGGCATTTCCGACATGCGCGAGATGGTCGAGGGCGATGTGCGCTTCACGACCGCGTACGGCATGGCCGTTTAAAGACTTTTTGCTTTTCTGAGCGGAGGAATTGTGCGCATCGGAGTGTCCTGGCTGCGCGAACACGTCGAGCTGCCGGACGGAATCACCGGCGCCGACGTCGAGCAGGCCCTGATCTCGCTGGGCATCGAGGTGGACTCGGTCGTCGACCAGGCGGCCACCATCAAGGGCTCGCTCGTGGTCGGCCGCGTGCTGACCATCGAGGAACTGACCGGCTTCAAGAAGCCGATCCGGCACTGCACCGTGGACGTCGGGAACGACACGCCCCAGGAGATCGTCTGCGGCGCGCGGAATTTCGCCGAGGGAGACCTCGTCGTGGTGATCCTGCCGGGCGGCGAACTGCCCGGCGGCTTCACGATCGGCGCCCGGAAGACCTACGGGCGGATGTCCGCGGGCATGATCTGCTCGGCTTCCGAACTGGGGTTGAGCGGCGACAACGACGGCATCATCGTGCTCTCCGGCGATCTCGTGCCGGGGACCGATGCCCGCCCGCTCGTCGGACTGGACGACATCATTCTGGAGCTGGAGATCACCCCGGACCGGGGGTACGCGATGAGCGTGCGCGGTCTGGCCCGGGAGCTGTCGCACGCGCTCAAGGTGCCGTTCCGCGATGCCGGTCGTGGCTCCTTCGAGCCGGGCACCTCCGACGTGCCGTGGCCGGTCACCGTCGAGGACAAGGTGGGCTGCGACCGGTTCGCCGCGCGGCTGGTGCGCGGGATCGACCCGTCGGCGCCGTCGCCGGACTTCATCCAGCGGCGACTCGCGGTGGCCGGTGTGCGCTCGATCGGCCTGGCCGTCGACATCACCAACTATGTGATGCTCGAGCTGGGCCAGCCGATGCACGCGTTCGACGCGGACCTGCTCGACGGCCCGCTCCTGGTACGGCGCGCCACCGCCGGCGAGAAGATCACCACGCTGGACGGGGTGACCCGCTCGCTCGACGCGGAGGACATGGTCATCTGCTCCGGCGAGGCGCCCGGCACGCCGATCTCGCTCGCGGCCGTGATGGGCGGCGAGACCTCCGAGGTGCAGCCGTCCACGACAAACGTGCTGTTCGAGGCCGCGCACTGGGACCCGGTGATGGTCGGGCGGACCGCGCGCCGGCACAAGCTGTTCAGCGAGGCCGCGAAGCGCTGGGAGCGGGGCGTCGACCCGGCGCTGCCGCTTGTGGCGCTGTCCCGCGCGGTCGATCTGCTCCTCACGCACGGAGGCGGTGTCGCCTCCGAGGAGATCCTCGACCTCGACTACCGCGCCTCCGCGCCCCTGATCGAGCTGGACGCGACGCTGCCGGCCCGCCGGATCGGCGTCGACTACTCACGCGACCAGGTCATCGATCTGCTCCAGCAGGTCGGCTGCGGCGTGGTCACGTCCACGTCAAGCGACGTGCTCACCGTGACGCCGCCGACCTGGCGCCCCGACCTCACCGACCCGGCCGACCTGGTCGAGGAGGTCGTCCGGCTGGACGGCTACGACGTCATCCCGAGCGTGCTTCCGTCCGCGCCGCCCGGCAACGGCCTCACCGCCTCGCAGAGCCGGCGCCGCTCGGTGGCGCGCGCGCTCGCCGAGGCCGGCTACGTCGAGGTGCTCGACTACCCGTTCATGTCGCTGTCCGTGTTCGACGCGTTCGGCATGCCGTCGTCGGACAACAGGCGCTCCGCCGTACGCCTGGCGAACCCGCTCTCCGAGGAGGAGCCGCTGCTGCGTAGCACGCTGCTCCCGCCGCTGTTCACCACGCTGCGCCGCAACATCGGCCGTGGCACACGTGACCTGGCACTCTACGAGGTCGGCGCGGTCTTCCACCCCCGCCCGGGCGCGACCGCCCCGCCGGTCATGGGCATCGACGAGCGCCCGAGCGACGACGACCTGTTCGCCGCGGACGCCACCCTGCCCAAACAGCCCTGGCACGTCGCCGTGGTGCTGGCCGGCGAGGTCTCCCCCGCCGGCTGGTGGGGCGAGGGCCGCCAGGCCACCTGGGCGGACGCGGTCGAGGCCGCCCGCACCGTGCTGTCCGCCGCCGGCATCCCGGCCTCGGACATCACCATCGCGGCCGGCGACGAGGCGCCCTGGCACCCCGGCCGGTGCGCGGCGATAGCTGTCGACGGCACCATCGTGGGCTTCGCAGGCGAACTGCACCCGGCCGCGATCTCCGCGCTCGACCTGCCCCGCCGCACGTGCGCGATGGAGCTGAACCTGACCGCGCTCCCGGACGCGCCGGTCGTCCAGGCGCGGCCGCTGTCGACGTACCCGGCCGCGCTGATCGACGTGGCGCTTGTCGTGGCCGCCGACGTGCCCGCCGCATCTGTGCAGGCCACGCTGGCCGGCGCGGCCGGTCCACTGCTCGAAAACATCAGGCTCTTCGACGTGTACGAGTCGGAGGCGCTCGGCGAGGGGAAGCGGTCGCTGGCGTTCAAACTGACGTTCCGCGCCCCGGACCGCACCCTTACCGTGGAAGAGGCGATCGCGGCCCGCGACGCGGCTGTCACGGCAGCCGCCTCCGAGTTCGGCGCAACGCTCCGCGGCGCGTAAGCAGGTATTTCGCCCCGCCGGTCCCGGATGGCCGGCGGGGCTTTTGCGTTTCCTGCGTCACCGGCGCTGGTCGCGACATCAATCCAGCCTCCTAGGAAGGTGCAGGCGGCGTGCGGATCTAGACTCGGTCGCGTGATTCAGCCATGCCGAGAGCGGGACATCCCCGAGGCCGTGCTTCTGCTCGAATTGACTAGCGCCGCGGACGGGCGGTTCCGGTGGCGGCGGGCGCTTGAGGATCCGGGCACGCGGGCCGTGGTGGCCGTGGACGGCGGGCGGGTCGTCGGCGCCGGGCTGGTCGGGACCGTGCCGGACTTCCGAGGGCAGTCGCCGATCGGGCTCGCGGTGGCCCCGGAGGTCCGCGGCCGGGGGATCGGCACGGCGCTGGCCGGGGAGCTGGCGGCGCTGGCGTCCGGGCAGAGCGGCATCTTCGCCATGACGCTGCGAGATGATCTGCCGGGCGGGCTGCGGTTCGCCGAGCGGGCCGGGCTCGCGGTGGTCAACCACTGCACCGGCTGGACGATCCGGCTAGCGGATCCGCAGGCGCTGCGGGCGGCGGCGGGCGAGGCGGCGGCGCGGTCCGGGGTGCGGCTGGACGAGACCACGATGGGGGAGAGCCGGGACCGGTTCGTGGCGGCCGCCGCCGATTCGGTGGCCGGGATGCCGACGGACACGCCGATCGATCTGGAGCGGTTCGCGGCGGGCATGCCGGACGAGACAGTCCTCCTCTTCGCGAGCGATGCCGGGGGTACGGCAGGTGTGTGCCTGATCCGGCCGGACGGGGAGGCCGGCGGCTGGCACACCAGCTACACCGGTGTGGTGACGCGTTGCCGGCGGCGGGGTGTGGCGCGCGCGCTGAAGCTGGCGTCATTCGCCGCCGCGGCCGCACGCGGCGGCACCGCCATGCACGGCGAGAACGACGACCGGAACGCGCCGATGCTGGCGTTGAGCGCGGCCGTGGGGATGCGGCGGGGACTCGGCTACTGGGCGCTCGCCGGCGAACGGATCACGGCGCCTCGGCGGTCATGACCCGGGCGATGGTCGCGGGCCCGTCCGCCCGGTCCGGGGTGGACTCCGCGTACCGGGCGCTGAGGCGGCGGTACGGGCGGCTGTTCAGCATGATCACCGTGGCGATGACGCCGAGCACGCCGGTCAGCACGAAGACAAGCGCGATGCCGCGGTCCGCGCCGGTGCCGAACCAGCCGCCGATCGCGCGGGCGCCGGCGCCGTCAATCATGAACGGGATGAAGAAGAACTGGGTGATCGGCGAGATCAGGAACGCGGTGGCAGGCGACGCGGCCTGCTCGACGCTCTGCGCGAAGCCGAACACGCGGCCCTGACGCTCAAGCGGCACGACCCGCTGCAAAATGGTCTGCTCGGCGGCCTCAGCGAACGGGACCAGCAGCATGTACACGTACATGCCGGCCGCCAGCGGGATGATCGAGGATTTCAGCGGGAACAGCAGCACCACGGTCCACAGCACCAGGTTGACGAGCAGCAGCAGCCGCACCGGCCTGGCGCCCAGGCCGACCCGCGCGATGAGCAGGCCGCCGACGATGAACCCGGTGCTCAGCACGCCCCACAGCACACCCCAGGCACGCACCGAGACGAGCGACAGCCCGTATGCGTCCATCAGCGCCATGAACACGCCGCCGAGCAGGTTGTTGAACGCGGAGAAGAAGACCAGCGCCATCAGTCCGGGAACGCCCTGGACCAGCCGGACCGTACCGCGCAGATCGACCCGGCCGCCCTCCGCGACGTGCTCGGGCGAGGGCGCCGGCTCGCGGACCGTGACGGTGCCCAGGTGGACGATCGACAGCCCGAGCACGGCAAGCGCCAGGATCAGCACCGACCGCATGCCGTCCATCGCGACGAGCAGCCCGCTGATCACCGACGTGGTCAGCATGGTCACCCCGGAAACGGTGCCGACAAGCCCGTTAGCCCGATCCCGGCCGCTCTCGTCGATCAGGATCGTGACAAGCGTCGGCAGCGCGATCGTGCGGATGTTGCCCGCGATGACGCCGGACATGAGCAGGACGACGAAGGCCCACAGCCGTACCGATGCCGGGTCTTGAAAGGCCTCTGCCGGCGTCACGGCCCAGACGCCGAGCGCGGCGAGGTAGAGCGTGAACGACGCGCCCGCGGAGAACTGCATCATCAGCGTGCGCCGGTGGTGGTCGACAAGGCTGCCGAACCAGATGCCGGTCAGCGCGGTCAACACCAGGAAGATCCCGGAGATGACGCCTGTCGCGAAGACCGACCGTGTCTCCAGGTACACCCAGAACGTGACCGCGAACCACACAGTGAAGTTGATGACCGACACCAGCAGCGTGTTGATCAGGATCTGGTAGAAGGTCCGCAGGTCTCCACTCATCGGGCCACCGTAGGGCGGGGGTACGACAAATGTCAGGCGCTGATCGACTTCTTGCGGCGGAGGTGTTCGCGGATGCGGAGGCGGGCCAGATTCTCCGCGTCCTCGCGTTCCTCGGCGAACTGGTAGGTCTGGTCGCTTGTGGCGAGGGTGCCGAGGAGGACCGGGAGGGCCTGCTGGGCGCCGTCGCGGCCGACCACGTGTTCCCAGGCGATGACGCGGTACGTGTGCGGGAAGATGAAGTCGACGAGGTCTTCGGTGACGACCTCGCCCTCGCTTGTCATCAGCGGCTGCTCGTCGGAGTGGGATGGGACCTCGGCGGCCCAGAGCGGGTAGGCCTGGGGGGTGATGATGCGGATCGAGTCGCCCATGGCGGGCTCCCTTCTCGGGCTTTTCGAGGCGGCACGGACGGCCGAGCCAACCGAGCATATGCGGCTTAAGTGGCGAAGTGGTCCAAACTGAAGATGGGTGGCGATTATCCCTTTGCCGCCGTGCGGTGGATGTTGATACATTCGACCGCATAGTGATGCGGAGGGACGGGGTCATGGGAGTGAAGGTCGGCGTCGCCGGGGCCAGTGGTTATGCGGGGGGCGAGTTGCTTCGCCTGCTCGCCGGGCACCCCGAGTTCGACCTGGTCGCCGCGACCGCGCACAGCCAAGCGGGCAGCGCGATAAGTGAGATCCATCCGCATCTGACCGGGCTGGACCTGATCACCAAGCCCACGGCGCCGGAGGCGTTCGACGGCGCCGACCTGGTGTTCCTGGCGCTGCCGCACGGCCAGTCCGCGGCGCTCGCGCAGCAGTTGCCGGAATCCGTGCGGATCGTGGACATCGGCGCTGACTTCCGGCTCAGCGACGGCGCGCAGTGGGAGCGCTATTACGGCGGCCCGCACGCCGGCACCTGGACCTACGGCCTGCCGGAGCTCCCGGGGCAGCGGGAGAAGATCGCGAACAGCACCCGGGTGGCCAACACCGGCTGCTACGCGGTCACCACGATCCTGGCGCTCGCACCGCTGATCGCGGCCGGCCTCGCGGATCCGGAGGACGTCGTGGTCGTCGCCGCGTCCGGCACCTCGGGCGCGGGCAAGTCGGCGAAGGTCAACCTGTTGGGCAGCGAGGTGATGGGCAGCCTCTCCACCTACAAGACCGGCCGCCACCAGCACGTGCCCGAGATCAAGCAGGCGACGGGCGCGCGGTCGCTGTCGTTCACGCCGGTCCTGGCGCCGATGCCGCGCGGCATCCTGGCGACGGTCACGGCGCGGCCGCTCACCGGCGACGACCCGCACGAGGTGCTGAAGAACGCCTACGCGAACGATCCTTTCGTGCACGTGCTGGCCGCGGACCACTGGCCGCAGACCGCGAGCGTCGGCGGCTCCAACGCCGTCCACCTGCAGGCCACGCGCGACGTCGACTCCGGCCGGATCATCGCGGTCAGCGCGTCGGACAACCTCGGTAAGGGCGCGGCCGGTCAGGCCGTCCAGAACGCCAACCTCATGTTCGGGCTCCCCGAGACCACGGGCCTGCAGATCTACGGAGTAGCACCATGAGCGTCACCAAACCCAAGGGCTTCCGCGCGTCAGGCGTCGCCGCCGGGCTCAAGGCAGGAAAGCTCGACGTCGCGCTCGTCGTCAACGACGGCCCGGACGCGACCGCGGCCGGCGTGTTCACGAGCAACCGGGTCAAGGCCGCACCGGTGCTCTGGAGCCAGCAGGTGCTGCGGGGCGGCGTGGTGCGCGCGGTCATCCTCAACTCCGGCGGGGCGAACGCGTGCACCGGCCCGGCCGGCTTCCAGGACACGCACGCCACGGCGGAGCACACCGCTGCCGCGCTGCGTGGTGCGGTCAAGCCGCTGCTGCTCGGGGCCGGTGACGTGGCGGTCTGCTCGACCGGCCTGATCGGCGAGCGCCTGCCGATGGGCAAGCTGCTGCCCGGCGTCGAGGCGGCCGTGCGCGGTCTGTCCCGGGACGGCGGCCCCGCGGCCGCCGAGGCGATCATCACGACCGACACACATTCAAAAACAGCTGTCGTCGAGGGTACGGGCTGGAGCGTCGGCGGCATGATCAAGGGCGCCGGCATGCTGGCGCCGGGTCTGGCCACCATGCTGTGCGTGCTGACCACCGATGCGGTCGCCGGCCCGGACGCCCTCGACGCGGCGCTGCGCCACGCCACCCGCGTCACGCTCGACCGGGTCGACTCGGACGGCGCGATGTCCACAAACGACACGGTGCTGCTGCTGGCGTCCGGCGCCTCGGGCATCGAGCCGACGCCGGAGGAGCTGGCCGAGGCGGTCACCGAGATCTGCCGCCAGCTGTCCCGGAAGTTGATCGCGGACGCGGAGGGCGCCACCAAGGAGGTCGCCATCGCGGTCACCGGCGCGCTCACCGAGGACGACGCGGTCGAGGCCGGCCGTGCGGTGGCCCGGAACAACCTGGTGAAGACCGCGCTGTTCGGCAACGACCCGAACTGGGGGCGGATCCTGGCCGCGGTCGGCACCACTGCGGCCACGTTCGAGCCGGACCGGCTGGACGTCGCGGTCAACGGCGTGTGGGTGTGCAAGAACGGCGCGGCGGCGGAGGATAGGTCCATGGTGGACCTCTCCGGCCGGGACGTAGAGATCCACATCAATCTGAACGCGGGTGGCGCCACCGCGACGATCTGGACGAATGATCTCTCCCACGCATATGTGCACGAGAACTCGGCCTACAGCTCGTGAACCTCGCTGAAACGGGGCGCGCATCCGTACCCCCGGCGGCCTGTGATCGTGGTTCTGACCCACCCCTGAAATGCCCCGAAGGGATCAACTCATGACGGCCGCGCTCACGCGTGACCTGGCGGTCGCGCAGCAGAAGGCCGCGACGCTGATCGAGGCGCTGCCCTGGCTGCGGGAGTTCTCCGGCGAGACCGTGGTGATCAAGTACGGCGGGAATGCCATGGTCGACCCGGAGCTGCAGCGCGCGTTCGCGGCCGACATGGTGTTCCTGCGCTACGCCGGGCTCCGGCCGGTCGTGGTGCACGGCGGCGGCCCGCAGATCTCGAAGATGCTCGGCCGGCTCGGCCTGGCGAGCGAGTTCCGCGGCGGCCTGCGCGTCACCACGCCGGAGACCATGGACGTGGTCCGGATGGTGCTTGTCGGCCAGGTCGGCCGCGAGCTGGTCGGGCTGATCAACGAGCACGGGCCCTACGCGGTCGGCCTGTCCGGCGAGGACGCCAAGTTGTTCACCGCGGTCCGCCGCCCCGCCATGGTCGACGGCGAGCCGGTCGACGTGGGCCTGGTCGGCGACGTCGCCACGGTCAACCCGAGCGCGGTCGCGGACATCATCGCGGCGGGCCGGATCCCGGTGATCGCGACTGTGGCCCCGGACGAGGACGGCGTGCTGCACAACGTGAACGCGGACACCGCGGCCGCCGCGCTCGCGGTCGCGATCGGCGCGCGCAAGCTCGTCGTGCTCACCGACGTGACAGGCCTGTACCGCAACTGGCCGGACCCGGACAGCCTGATCACCCGGATCACCACGTCTGAGCTGGCGGAGCTGCTGCCCGGCCTGGAGTCGGGCATGGTCCCCAAGATGGAGGCCTGCCTGCGCGCGGTGGAGGGCGGAGTTCCCGCCGCGCACGTCGTCGACGGCCGGGTCGCGCACTCGACCCTGCTTGAAGTCTTTACCTCTGATGGATTCGGAACGATGGTGATGGGGTCATGAGCGAACCGGAAGCACAGTGCCGCACCGCGCGGGACCACAGCGTGACTGGGAGCCCGGCATGAGCCTGATCGACAGGTGGCAGTCGTCCATGATGGACAACTACGCCACGCCCGGCATCGCGCTTGCCTCCGGCGAGGGTGCGGTGCTCACCGACGAGGCCGGTAAGACGTACGTGGACCTGCTCGGCGGGATCGCCGTCAACGCGCTCGGCCACGCGCACCCGGCCGTGGTCGCGGCCGTGACGAAGCAGATCTCCACGCTCGGCCACATCTCCAACTTCTACGTCGCGGAGCCGACGATCAAGCTTGCGGAGCTGCTGCTCGCGCTGGCCGGCCGGCCGGGGCGGGTGTACTTCGGCAACTCCGGCGCGGAGGCGAACGAGGCCGCGTTCAAGATGTCCCGCCTCACCGGGCGTACCCACGTGGTGGCGACCGAGGGCGGTTTCCACGGCCGGACCATGGGCGCGCTCGCGCTGACCGGGCAGCCGTCGAAGGCCGCGCCGTTCCTGCCGCTGCCGGGCACGGTGACGCACATCCCCTACGGTGACGTCGAAGCGCTCGAGAGGGCCGTCACGGACGAGACCGCGATGGTCATCCTGGAGCCGATCCAGGGCGAGGGCGGCGTGCTGGTGCCGCCGGCCGGCTATCTCACCGCGGCGCGCGCCATCACGAAAGAGCACGGCACGCTGCTCGCGCTCGACGAGGTGCAGACCGGCATCGGCCGCACCGGGCACTGGTTCGCGCACCAGGCCGAGGGCGTCGAGCCGGACATCGTGACGCTTGCCAAGGGGCTCGGCGGCGGGCTGCCGATCGGCGCGGTCCTCGCGTTCGGGCGGGCGGCCACGCTGTTCCAGCCCGGCATGCACGCCAGCACGTTCGGCGGGAACCCGGTCAGCTGCGCGGCCGCGCTCGCGGTCATCCAGACGATCGCGAACGAAGGCCTGCTCGACCACGTCAAGCGGGTGGGGGAGCGGCTGCGGCGCGGCGTCGAGGCGCTCGGCCACCCGCTGATCAGCGAGGTGCGCGGTGCCGGCCTGCTGCTCGGCATCGTGCTCACCGCGCCCGCCTCCGGTGCGCTTGCCGGCGTGCTCAAGGACGCCGGATTCCTCGTCAACGCGGTGGCGCCGCACGTCGTACGGCTGGCGCCGCCGTTGATCCTCACGGCCGAGCAGGTCGACTCCTTCCTCGCAGCGCTGCCCCACGCCCTGGACACGGTGACCTCATGACCCGGCATTTCCTCCGCGACGACGATCTCACCCCGGCCGAGCAGTCCGCGGTGCTCGACCTGGCCCAGCTGATGAAGGCGGACCGGTACGCGCACAAGCCGTTCGCCGGCCCGAAGTCGGTCGCGGTGCTGTTCGACAAGCCGAGTCTGCGCACCCGGCTGTCGTTCGACGTCGGCATCGCGGAGCTGGGCGGCAACCCGATCATCGTGGACACGCAGGCCACCCACTTCGGCCGCGGTGAGACGCTTGCCGACGCCGCGCACGTGCTCTCCCGGTACGTGTCCGCGATAGTCATGCGCACCTACGGCGACGAGCGGCTCGCCGAGATCGCCTCGGTCGCCACAGTGCCGGTGGTAAACGCGCTCACCGACGGCTTCCACCCCTGCCAACTCCTCGCGGACCTGCTCACCGTGCGCGAGCACTGCGGCGGCACGGCCGGGCGGACGCTCGCCTACGTCGGCGACGCGGCGAACAACATGAGCCACTCGTACCTGCTGGCCGGCGCGACCGCGGGCATGCACGTGCGGGTCGCCGGCCCGTCCGGCTACGACCCGGACCCGTCGATCGTGGCCCGCGCCTCGGAGATCGCGGCCTGGACCGGCGGCTCCGTCTCCGTGCTCCGCGACCCGTTCGAGGCGGTCGACCAGGCGGACGTGATCACCACTGACACCTGGTCGTCGATGGGGCACGAGTCGGACGGGAAGGACCGGCTCACCCCGTTCCGGCCGTACCAGGTGAACAAGGACCTGGTCGCGGCCGCCAAGCCGAACGCGGTAGTGCTGCACTGCCTGCCCGCGCACCGCGGTGACGAGATCACCGACGACGTGATGGACGGCCCGCAGAGCGCGATCTTCGACGAGGCCGAGAACCGGGTGCACGCCCAGAAGGCGCTGCTCGCCTGGCTGGCAGGGTACTCGGCATGACCGCGCCCACCACCCGCACCGCCCGGCACGCCCGGATCGTGGAGCTGATCCGCGAGACGGCGGTCCGGTCACAGACCGAACTGGCCGAACTGCTGGCCGGCGACGGCGTGCAGGTCACCCAGGCCACGCTCTCCCGTGACCTGGAGGAGCTCGGCGCGGTGAAGGTGCGTGGCACGGCGGGCGGCCCGGCCGTCTATCTGATCCCCGAGGACGGCACGCCGGTCATCCGGCAGGCCGAGCAGGCCCCGGCGCGGCTGCTGCGGCTGCTGCGCGAGCTGCTCACCGGCTCGGACGCCAGCGGCAACATCGCCGTGCTGCGCACCCCGCCCGGGGCCGCGCAGTTCCTGGCCAGCGCGCTCGACCGGTCCGGCCTGCCGGACGTGGTCGGCACGATCGCGGGCGACGACACCATCCTTGTCGTCGCCCGGGAGCCGTTCGGCGGACCAGCCCTCGCGGAGAAGCTGTCCGCCTGGGCCCGAGACTGACCGTCATTTCCTATCGCTGAGAATGGGCCTGTGAGTTCCTCTACTAGTAACCGGACCAGCCTCTGGGGCGGCCGCTTCTCCGGCGGGCCCGCGGAGGCGCTTGCCCGCCTCTCCGTCAGTGTGCAGTTCGACTGGCGGCTCGCCCCCTACGACCTGGCCGGCTCCCGCGCCCACGCCCGGGTGCTCGCGCACGCGGGCCTGCTCGACGCGGAGGAGCTCGGCAAGATGCTCGCCGCCCTCGACGACCTGGAGGCCGCGTGCGCGTCCGGCGCGTTCCGGCCCACGGTCGAGGACGAGGACGTGCACACCGCGCTCGAACGCGGCCTGCTCGAACGCCTCGGCACGCTCGGCGGCAAGCTGCGCGCCGGCCGTTCCCGCAACGACCAGGTCGCCACCGACCTGCGCCTCTACCTGCGCGATCACGCCCGGGGCGTGGCGCTGCGGCTTGTCGAGCTGGCCGACGCGCTCACCGAGCAGGCCGAGCGGCACGTGGAGACGCCCGCGCCCGGCATGACCCACCTGCAGCACGCGCAGCCTGTCACGTTCGGGCACTGGCTGCTCGCGCACGTCCAGCCGCTGCTGCGCGACCTCGCCCGGCTGCGCGACTGGGACGCGCGGGCCGCGGTCAGCCCGCTCGGCTCCGGCGCGCTGGCCGGCTCGTCGCTTCCGCTCGACCCGATGCAGGTCGCGAAGGAGCTCGGCTTCGCCACCGCGGCGGCGAACTCGATGGACGCGGTCGCGGACCGGGACTTCGTTGCCGAGTTCCTGTTCGTCACCGCGCTGATCGGCGTGCACCTCTCCCGCCTCGGCGAGGAGGTCGTGCTCTGGACGTCGCAGGAGTTCGGCTGGGTCGAGCTTGACGACGCGTTCGCCACCGGCTCGTCGATCATGCCGCAGAAGAAGAACGCGGACATCGCCGAGCTGGCCCGGGGCAAGTCCGGCCGGCTGATCGGCGGGCTGATGACTGTGCTGACGGTGCTCAAGGGCCTGCCGCTCACCTACGACCGGGACATGCAGGAGGACAAGGAGCCGGCGTTCGACGCGGTCGACCAGCTCCAGCTGGTGCTGCCCGCGCTGGCCGGCATGATCTCCACGATGACCGTCCGGGTGGACCGGCTGGCCGCGGCCGCGCCGGTCGGCTACACGCTTGCCACCGAGGTCGCGGACTGGCTGGTGCGCAAGAACGTGCCGTTCCGCGAGGCGCACGAGATCACCGGCAAGCTGGTCGCGCTCTGCGTGGCCCGCGACTGCGCCCTCGACGAGGTCTCCGACGAGGACCTGGTCGCGATCTCCGGCCACCTCGACCCGGACGTCCGGTCCGTGCTGAGCGTGAAGTCCGCACTCGCGGCCCGCAAGACCTACGGCTCCACCGGCCCCGGCCCGGTCCGCGACCAGCTGGCCGCCGCCGAGGACACGCTTGTGACCTGGCGTGCCTGGGCCGAGGAGACGGTCGTTCCGCGGTGATTTATGGTCTTTGGGTCGCTCGATCCCCGAGCGGCCCAGAGACCTGACAAGGAATTCATGGGGTACGAGTGGCTGTCCGCGCCCGCGTCCGAGATCGCCGGCACCGCAGCCGGCCTGCTCGGCTGGGAGATCGACGCCCACGGGGTACGGATCCGGCTCACCGAGGTCGAGGCGTACAGCGGCCAGGGCGAGGACCCGGCCTCCCACGCGCACCGCGGCGTCACCAAGCGTAACGAGGTGATGTTCGGCCCGGCCGGATACCTCTACGCGTACTTCATCTACGGCACGCACTGGTGCCTCAACATCGTCTGCGGCGAGCCGGGCCGGGCCGCCGCCGTGCTGTTCCGGGCCGGAGCCGTGCTCGACGGGCTGGAGGTCGCGCGCACCCGCCGCCCGGCCGCCCGCAACGACGCCGACCTGGCCCGCGGCCCGGCGAAACTCTGCTCCGCGCTCGCGGTCGACGGCACTGTCACCGGGCTCTCCGCGGTCGACAGCGCCGGCCCGGTCCGCCTGCTGCCGCCGTCCCGCCCGCCGATGGCCGCCGAGATCGCCGCCGGGCCACGTGTCGGTGTCGCCTCCGCCCACGACGTACCGTGGCGATTCTGGCTCGCCGGCGACCCCACCGTGAGCGCGTACCGGCGTCATACGCCCCGCGTCCGCCGAAACGCTTCGTGATCGTCCTAAGACCGGGTGGTGAAGCTGCCGAAAGGTCGTGGCCAGCGAAGAAGGCATGGCCGGACTGTGGTGGGATGGGTCGATGGAACTGGAGCTGACCCCGTGGGCCGAGGAGGACCTCGGTCTGCTGCGCCGGATCAACGTGCCCGCGATGAAGGGGCACCTCGGCGGGCCGGAACCGGAGGAGAAGATCGTCGACCGGCACCGGCGGTACGTGCACATGAGCATCACCGGCACCGGCGTGATGTTCCGGGTGGCGCTGCTGCCGGACCGTGAGCCGGTCGGCAGCATCGGCTACTGGGACCGGGAGTGGAACGGCGCCAAGGTCTGGGAGACCGGCTGGAGCGTGCTCAACGAGTTCCAGGGGCGCGGCATCGCGTCCGCGGCCGCCCGCCAGGTGGTAGCGCGCGCCGCGGCGGACGGGCGCCGGCAGTGGCTGCACGCGTTCCCGAAGACCGACAACGAGGCGTCGAACCGGGTGTGCCGCAACGCCGGCCTGACGCTCGTGGGGGAGTGCGACTTCGAGTTCCCGGTCGGCACGCCGATCCGCTGCAACGAGTGGAAACTCGACCTCACGACGATCTCGTAGTACAGCCTGAAACCCACAACGGCATAAGTCCTTTCCCACTTCGCGGTGGTGCTGCCCGCATGCTCCCGCGGGCCCCGGTCGGCCCCCAGGGGGCCTCCCTTCCGTTTCCGCGTCCGGTGGGTTTCATGCAAACCCCGGTGGCGGCCGCGAGTCGATTCGGTACCCGGCCCCGGGGCGTGGGCATCGCCGGAGGTCGTGGGTCGGTTACTCCTCCAGGTTGTCGAGGCAGGCGCCGACCGCGCCGGCCTGATCCCCGTCAACACGCGCTGATGCGGGCTTGTCCGGCGGCTCCCCGGGTGGTGACCGGGGAGCCGCCGGCGTTTCAGCCGGTGATCACCTCGTTGGTGGCAAGCGCGGTGGTGCGCTGCTCGACAAGCGCCTTCAGGGTGGCCCGGTCGGTAGCGGCGGCCTCCGGGTCGGTGGTGGCGAGCCGGGCAGCGATCACATCGATCTGCCGCAGCGCGGCGCCACTTGCGAAGAGCTGCTGGTAGAGGTCGCGGTAGACCTCCTGGTAGACGGCCTTGAACGAGGCCGACTCCAGCGCCTTCTCCTTGAGCGCGTTGCCGCCCATCATCCGTCCGCCACCGGGCCCGCCCTGGCCGTCCGGGCCGCCGCCGCGCTGATTGAACTGCGGCATCTGCCCCTGCTGGCCGCCCTGCGGCGCGGCGCCCTGCTGGTCACCCTGCGGCGCGCCCTGCTGGTCACCCTGCGGCGCGGCCTGCTGACCGTCCTGCGGCGCGGCCTGCGGAGCGCCGGCCGGGCGTCTGCCGAAGGCGCCGGCGTCGAACGGGCCCTGGGTGGCCGAGCCCTGGAACGTCAGGTTCAGGTCCCAGGTGACGACGGAGATCTTGTGCGTCGTCAGGTCGTACCGGAGGTAGTAGTTCTGGCCCGGGCCGCTCATGTCGTCGAAGTTGAGCAGCAGGTTCTGCAGCGCCACATAGCTCGCGAACGACCGCACGTCCACCCGCTCGGCGAGCCCGGCGTCGAACTCCTCCGCGCTCGCCTCGCCGACCCACTTCATCAGCGCGATGACAGGTGCCAGGTCCTGGCTGCCGATCATGTTGATCTGCTTGAAGTCCTCCGTGTAGCCGGTCGGATCGTCACCCTTGTACGTGAACGAGCCGGTGGACAGCGCCTTGTAGAGCACCGAGCCGCCGATCTCGTCCGCGAACTGCTCGTCCGGGTGCTCGATCAGCAGCCGGGTCACGGCCGGCCGGTCGTTGACGGCGAACGTCGAGTAGGCGTACCGCTGGATCGGCTCACCGGTCAGGGCGATCAGGTCCAGGGAGAGCGCCTCGTTCATCACGCTTGACGTCGAGCCGCTGCCCACCCGTACCGCTATCTCCTGGTGCCCTTGATAGCGGCGTCCCTCGGCGAACTCGTCGAACTTGATCAGCCACGGCAGCTCCTCCGGCCGCGCGGTGTCAAGCGAGACCCGCCCGCCCATCCCGCCGCCACCAGGACCACCCTGCTGGCCGGCTTGTGGGCCGGCGCCGCCGGGGAAGCCCTCGAAGCCCTCCGGGAGGGCGCCCCCGCCGGGACCGCCACCGCCCCCGCGCTGGTTCTGCTGCGCCACCCCGTCGCGCATCAGCCCGCCGAGCGTGGAGTTGCCCTTCAGCCGGATGCCCACGCTCGGCACCACGGTCCCGTCGATTGTCAGGTCCGCCTCGACGTACTCCTTCTCGCCGTCGTCGAAGTAGCCGTCGAGCATGCGCTGGTAGTCGTCGTCGGTGAAGGAGAGCCGCAGGTCGTGCGCGGCCGCGGAGTCGAACACGTCCACGGTCCCGGCGATGTTCTCGGTCACCGCGGCGCCGGACTCGTCGGACGCGCTGAACACGTACGGCCGGATCCGCTCCGACCCGAAGACCAGCCCGACCACGCCGAGGAACGCCAGCGACACCCCGACCAGCCGCCAGTTCTGCCGCAATCGCACCGGAAGGTGCCGCCGCAGGGACCGCATCAGAGATCCGTCTGGTCGTAACCGGTAAGCACGGTCACCCGCTGCCCGCCGGTCCGCTCGCCGAGCGCGGTGATCAGCTCGGACGGTTCGGTGCCGCGTTTCAGCCGGACCGTGTAGAGCAGCTCGGTCAGCGCGCCGCCGCGGATCGACTCCATGCTGACCAGCTCGAACTCGGTGGTGAGCCGGACCAGCACGTCCCGCACGCCCTCGGTGTAGTCGCCCTCCGGCGGCACCTGCACCTTGACCACCTGCCGCTGTACGTCGAGGTGGTACCAGTTGAAGCGCTGCATGATCACGATGACCAGGCAGATCGCGACCGTGGCGATGACCGCGAGCGTGTAGAACCGGGTGCCGGCGGCCATGCCGACGCCCATCACCAGGAAGATGAAACCGACGTCCCGGGTCTCCTTGATCGCGTTCCGGAACCGGATCACCGACAGCGCGCCGACCAGGGCGAACGCGCGGGCGATGTTGGAACCGACGACCAGCATGATCAGCGAGATGAGCATGCCGAGGATGACAAGCGTCTGCACGTACGACTGGGAGTAGGACACGTTGCGGTGGGTGAACCGGTACACCCAGCCGATGAACGCGCTCAAGATGAATGACAGCGCCAGCACCACGGCGACGTCACCGCTGCTGAACGTGCCGGTGAGATCCTGTACCTCGAACACCTAAACCTCCACCGCATGCGGCTCGTCAACGGGAACGTGGAAGACCGAGCGCGGCGCGCGACCGAACGCCTCGACGGCCTGGCAGTACTTGGACATGCGGATGACGCCGAGCCCGTGCCGGGCGGTGAGGTCGGTCATCCAGTACGGGACGCGGTCGTTCGCCTTGACCTCGAGCACCGCGAGGCCGGCCGGCACGATCAGCCGGTTCTCCGCCTCCGCGCCGAGCTCCAGGTCGCGGTCCCGGCCGCGCACCCGGTGGTCGAGCGTGACGCGCAGGCCCAGGTCGGCGCCGCGGCCGACGAACGCCTCGCGCTGGTAGCCGGTCATCGCGACCGGCCGCAGGTCGAGCCCGGACACCAGGCCGAGGATCTCCTGGAGGAACGCGCCCTCGCGCGGCGAGTGGTCGATCATCCGCCGCGCGTCGCACAACTCGCGGGCCTGCGCGTACGGCAGCGTCACACGTCGTTTCTGGGTGACCCGGTTGACCCGCTGCTTGATCTCGACGTAGACCGGTGTCTCGTCCGAGATCGTGGTCCGGTCGCCGTAGTGCCGCACCCGGATCTTGCGCCGGAACTTCAGGCCCTCGATCTTCTCCCAGTAGAAGCGCAGCTGCCGGGTGTCGTAGTAGACGCTCCACACCGGATAGCCGCGTTCGCCCGCGTGCGAGTCCCGGTCCAGGTGCGCCGCGAAGGCGTCCCGTAACGCCGGCGCCGCGGACTGCGGCACCAGGTATTTGATCTCGTACCGGTTGAACGCATGCAACCGGCTCGGTGCCCGTAGCGAATGCCCCGGCTCGTCCGGGTGCTGCTCCGGCTCGCGCGGTTTCTCCGCACGCCGCCACCTGAGGCGCATCGACCACCCTCCGTCCTCTGCCGTACGTCGGCGGCATGAGGAAACCGGTCGTCGCTCGAAGCAGGCTCAGAGCCGAGCTGCGGATCGCTGAGAACGGAGGGTGAACGGCGGGTATCTGGCGAGGTGGGGGCAGGTGAACAGAAAATAAAATCAGCTCGCCGCGAGGACCTCCAGGACCGCTTCGCCGTACCGGGCCAGCTTCGCCTCACCGACGCCGCTCACCGACGACAGCTCGGCGAGCGAGGTCGGCTTGCGGGCGGCGATCTGCTTGAGCGTGGCGTCGTTGAACACGATGTACGCCGGCATGCCCTGCTCCTTCGCCTCGGCGCCACGCCAGGTCCGCAGCTTCTCGAACAGCGCGGCATCGCCCGGAGCCAGGTCGACGGGTGCGGCCTTGGGAGCGCCGCTCGACGTGGACTTGGACGACCTCGACCGGGAGGCCTTCTTCGGCTCGGTGCGAAGCATGACCGTGCGCTGCCGGCCCAGCACCTCCCGGCTGCCGTCAGTCAGGACCAGCACGCTGTAGTCGCCCTCGACCGCGAGCAGCCCCTGCGCGATCAACTGCCGGGCCACGCTGCGCCACTGCGCCTCGGACAGGTCCGCGCCGATGCCCCACACGGACAGCTCCTGGTGCCGGCCCCGGCGGGTGTCGTCCGTCTCGCGGGCGAGCAGCACGTCCACCGCCTTGCCGACGCCGTACTTCCTGCCGCGCTCCCGGTGCAGTCGCAGCACTGTGGAGAGCAGCTTCTGTGCGGGCACGGTGCCGTCCCACTGCTCCGGCGGGGCCAGGCAGGTGTCACAGTTCCCGCAGGGCTTCGTCGCGTCCTCGCCGAAGTAGTTGAGCAGCTGGATGCGGCGGCACTGCACGGTCTCGCAGAGCGCGAGCATGGCGTCCAGGTGGGTGGAGAGCGACCGCTTGTGCGCCAGATCGCCCTCGGACTGCTCGATCATCCGGCGCTGCTGCACGACGTCGTTGTACCCGTACGCCAGCCAGGCCGTCGACGGCTGCCCGTCCCGCCCGGCCCTGCCCGTCTCCTGGTAGTAGCCCTCCACCGATTTCGGCAGGTCCAGGTGGGCGACGAACCGCACGTCGGGTTTGTCGATGCCCATGCCGAATGCGACGGTGGCCACCATGACCAGCCCTTCCTCGCGGAGGAACCGGGACTGGTTGCGCGCGCGAACGCCCGAGTCGAGCCCCGCGTGGTACGGCAGCGCCGGGATCCCCTCCCGGGACAGGAACTCCGCGGTCTTCTCCACCGACGCCCGGGACAGGCAGTAGACGATGCCGGCGTCCCCCCGGTGCTCGGTGCGCAGCAGCTCGAGCAGCTGCTGCTGCGGCCCGTCCTTCGCCACGATCCGGTACTGGATGTTCGGCCTGTCGAAGCTGGCCACGAAGTGCTTCGCGTCGGTCAGCTTCAGCCGGGTGGCGATCTCCGAGTGCGTCGCGGTCGTGGCGGTCGCGGTAAGTGCGATGCGCGGCACGTCCGGCCAGCGCTCGTGAAGCATCGACAGCTGCAGGTAGTCAGGCCGGAAGTCGTGCCCCCACTGCGACACGCAGTGCGCCTCGTCGATCGCGAACAGCGAGATCTTGCCCCGGTCGAGCAGCTGCTGCACACCGGCCGTGCCGAGCGCCTCAGGCGCGAGGTAGAGCATGTCCAGCCGGCCGCCGACGAACTCCTGCTCCACCATCCGCCGCTGATCCATCGTCAGCGTCGAGTTGAGGAAGTCGGCCCGCACGCCGAGCGCCCGCAACGCGTCCACCTGGTTCTGCATCAGCGCGATCAGCGGGGAGATGACCACGCCGGTGCCGGGCCGGACCAGCGCCGGGATCTGGTAACACAGCGACTTCCCGCCGCCGGTCGGCATCAGGACAAGCGCGTCACCGCCGCCGACAACTGTCTCGATGATGTCCTGCTGGCTGCCGCGGAACGAGTCGTAACCGAAGATGCGGCGCAGCACCTCGGCCGGGCCGGCGCCGGTGAGATCAGGCGCATCCGGTGGCGGCGCCGTCGTGCCGGCCGCCGGGGTCGCCTCCTCCCAGCTGCCCAGATCCTCGTCATCTGCCCACTCGTCGGCCGGGGGCTCTTCGTCCACCGGCCAGTCGCGCCACTCCTCGTCCACGGCGGCGACTCTACCGACCCGCACCGACAGCGGCCGACCCCGCGGACCCGGAAACCGCCCGATCGGTCACAACGTTCTCTTGTAGTCCCGGAAACCACCTGACACGGTGAATCGCATGCCGTACCCGCCGGAGCCGTGGCACCTCCGCGGCCGCATGCACGTCTCGGTCTGGCTCCTGCCCGCCGCCGCACTGCCGCCGCACCCGCAGGGCCTCACCGCGCCGCCGCTGCGACTCGGTGGCCGCGTCCCGGTCGGCGCCGCCTGGGTCAGCTACGAGCCCGGCGGCGTCCTCAGCTACCGCGAGCTGCTCGCCGCCCGCCTGGTCCGCGATCGGGGCCGGTTGCGCGCCTCGATCACCGAGATCTGGGTCGACAGCGAGGCCTCCCGCGACGGCGGCCGCGAGCTCTGGGGCATCCCCAAAGACCTGTCCGCCCTGGTCACCGACTCACCCATGTCCGCCCCCGGCATCGCCGGCGCCGTCCTGCACCCCGGCCGGACGATCCCCGGCCGCTGGCCCGTCGCCCTCCGCCTCCTCCAGTTCCTCCACGGCCAACCCAAGACCACGGGGGTACGGGGAACGACAGCGATCCACCTCGGCCGGGCAAAATGGGATCCGGCCCCGGACGGCCCGCTCTCCTACCTGTCCGGCCACCGCCCCCTCCTGACGCTCACCCTCGCCGATTTCGACATCACCTTCGGCTCCCGGTGAGCTAGCTGTCGTAGTCGGCCGGATCGAGGCGGGCGGTGCGGCGGGTGTATTCGCCGCCGGAGCCGGGCCAGTTGGTGACGATGCGGCCGCCGGGGCCGGTGTACCAGTTCTCGCAGCCGGTCCAGACGCTTCGGGACAATCGCCGCTGCATCTCCGCGTCGTGGGCGGCGGCGCGCACCGGGGAGACCACGAGCGGCGCGGCGCCGGTGGACAGGTGACGCACGGCCTGGACGATGTAGCGGGCCTGGGCCTCGTGGAAGACGACGACAGAGGTGGTGCCGGTGTTCGTGTTCGGGCCGTAGACCAGGAACATGTTGGGGAAGTCCGGGACTGTCATGCCGAGATAGGCGTGGGCGCCGTCGCGCCAGGCCGACCGCAGCGTCACGCCGTCGCGGCCGGTCACCCACAGAGGGGCGATCAGCTCGGTGGCGGTGAAGCCGGTGCCGTAGACGAGCAGGTCGGCCTCGTGCAGCGCGCCGTCGGCGGTCCGCACGCCGCGCGGCTCGACGGCGGTGATCTTCTCGGTGACCAGGTCGACGTCGGGCCGGGCGAGCGAGGGCAGCCAGGCGTTCGTGAAGAGCGTGCGTTTGCAGCCGAGCGGGATGGTGGGCGTGACCTTGGCGCGGAGTGCCGGGTCGCGGACCTGCCAGCGGCGTTGCGCGGCGGAGAGCGCGCTTACAAGCGTGCGGGCGACCGGGTCCCCGGTGATCGCCCGGGTCGCGAACCAGGCCAGCACCAGCGTGGCGGCGCGCGCCGGCCGCATCGCGCCTGGCAGCCGGCGGTAGAGGAACCGCCGCGCCCGGCCGTACCGGCGATCGGGTTTGGGCATGGTCCAGGGAGCGGTGCGCTGGAAGACCGTGACATGCAGGGCGTCGCCGGCGATCGCGGGGACGAGTTGGATCGCGCTGGCGCCGGTGCCGATCACGGCGACCCGCCGGCCGGTGACCGTGACCGTGTCGTCCCAGGCGGCGGTGTGCAGGGCCCGGCCGGCGAACGAGGCCGAGCCCGGCAGCACCGGTACGACCGGTTTCGTCAACTGGCCGACGGCCGGGACCAGCACGTCCGCGGCGATCTCCTCGCCGGTGGCGGTGGTCAGCAGCCATCCGCCGGACTCCCAGCGCGCGGACGTGACCTCGGTGTTCAGCCGGATGTGCGGGGTGACGCCGAGCTCGTCCGCGCAGCGGCGCACGTAGGCGAGGATCTCGTGATGCGGGGGAAATCGTCGTGACCAGTGCGGGTTCGGGAAGAACGAGTACGAGTAGAGCGGCGCCGGCACGTCGCAGGCGCACCCGGGGTAGCGGTTGTCCCGCCAGACGCCGCCGATCTGCGCCGCGCGTTCCAGCAGCACGACGTCGGTGAACCCGGCCCGGCGCAAGAGCGCGGCGACCGCGATCCCGCCCAGTCCGGCCCCGATGATGGCGACGCTCGGCATGAAGCGGAACTTAACATCCGTTAACCTGCATATTCAAGTGTGTGGATCTACGAACGACGACCCTCTCGAAGGCTCGCAACACGAACGTCTGCCGCTGTTCCGGTTCCGCCACCAACTCCACCGGACAATCGAGCAACGCCGTCAGCCCCGCCTGCAACTCCAGCCGGGCCAGCGGCGCACCCAGGCAGAAGTGCAACCCGGCCCCGAACCCCACGTGCGGATTCGGATCGCGGCCCACGTCGAACCGGTCCGGTGCGGTGAACACGGCCGGATCCCGGTTCGCGGCGCCGAGCAGGGCGGCGATCTGCCCGCTGGCCGGCACTGTCACGCCGCCGACCTCCACCTCCTCGGTCGCGGTCCGCACGAACAGGTGCAGCGGCGGGTCGTACCGGATCATCTCCTCCACCGCGGACGGGATCAGCGACCGGTCCGCGCGCACCCTGGCCAGCTGCTCCGGGTGCCGGGCCAGCGCCACCCACCCACCGCCGAGCGCGTTCACCGACGCCTCGTGGCCGGCGTTGAGAAGCAGGATCGCGGACGCCACAAGCTCGTCCCCGGTCAGCCTGTCGCTCCCGTCCCGTACCCCCGTCAAATGGGTCACAAGGTCTTCCCGGGGTCGGCGCGTGCGCTCCTCGGCCAGTGCACGAAGGTAGTCGGCGAACTCGGCAGAGGCCCGCAGCGCCTCGGTCTCGACCTCGGCGGACCGCGACGGCTCGTACATCCGCACGATCGCGGCCGACCACGGCCGCAACAGATGACGATCTTCCGCCGGTACGCCGAGCAGCTCCGCGATCACGTCCACGGCCAGCGGCTCCGCGAAGTCCGCAAGCAGGTCGAACTCGCCGTCCCGCGCCTCAAGCAGCCCGCGCGCCCGCGCCGTGATCGACGGCCCGAGCCGCGCCACGTGCCCGCGCCCGAACGCGGACGCGACAAGCGACCGCAGCCTGGTGTGCGCCGGCGGTTCGTTCTCCATCATCTGATTCCGATGAAGCAGGTTGAACGGGGCAAACCTCTCCGCAGGCTCCCGATCCCGCCAGATCCGGCCCAGACGCCGGTCCCGGAGCACCGTCTGCGCGGTCGCGTGGCTTGCGGCCAGCCACATCTCCGAGGGTGCGTGCCAGACCACCGGGCCGCTCTCCCGCAGCCGGGCCAGAGCCGGATAGGGATCGTTGATCAGCTCCCGATCCGTGAAGTCGATCGCCATCGTCCTACCCTAGGGCGCATGGCCGAGATCACCACCCGTCCGGCGCCCGCACCGGCCGCGGTGCGGACGGCTCCGAGCGGCGAGGGCCATGATCGCGCCGGCAGCGTTCCCCGGCCGTCCTTGAAAACCTTGATCTTCCCGCTTCCGCGGTGGTCCGGCCCGCACGCTCCCGCGGGCCGCCGGTGCCGCCGTGGGCACGGAGGACCCGCCCGTGTGCGGCCCCGACCGCCCCGTCACCGAACGACGGTAGACGTTCAACGAATAAGAGCATCGGCGGTTACGGTGCAATTCGTTTTTTCACCTTAATTGCGCCTTGACCGACGGGAGAACGCACGGAATGGTGGATCTCCGTGAGTGAGCTTCCCGATTGGGTCCCGTCCGGCGTCGACGTCTCCGTGCCGAACGCCGCACGCATTCACGACTATGCGCTCGGCGGTCATCACAACTTTGCGATAGACCGTGAGTTCTGGCGTCGCGCCGAGACGCTCACCCCGGAAGCGCGCCCGATCGCGTACGCCCGGCGGGGCTTCCTCGGCCGTGCGGTGCGGTGGCTGGCCGGGCGCGGCGTGCGCCAGTTCCTGGACATCGGCTCCGGCCTGCCCACGCTCGGCAACGTGCACGAGGTGGCGGGCGACGCGGACCCGGCCGCCCGGGTGGTCTACGTGGACAACGACCCGGTCGCTGTGGTGCAGAGCCGCGCGCTGCTGGAGAGCGAGCCGCGCGCCCGTGCGGTGGAGGGCGATCTGCGCCGCCCCGAGGACATCCTCTACCACCCTGAAGTGCTGGAACTGCTCGACTTCTCGGAGCCGGTCGCGGTGCTGATGCTTGACGTGCTGCACTTCCTCGCGGACCTGGAACGGCCCGGCGAGATCGTCCGGCGGCTCGGCGAGGCCTGCGTCTCCGGCAGCTACCTGGTGGTCTCGCACCCGGCGCCGGACCAGGGCCGGGCGTTCGCGCCGCCACTGCCGGGCGAGGCCGTGACCGTGGCGCGGGATGCCGCGGAGATCGCCGCGTTGCTCGACGGTCTCGCGCTCGTCCCGCCCGGCGTGGTGCCGGCGACCGATTGGCATCCGGAGCCACTGACCGGTGAGACGTCACTGCCGGCCATACTCGTCGCGGTGGCCCGAAAATCGTGAATAAGCATCCGAAAGGATAAGCGAGGTGGATTTCCGAATGCGTCAACGGCCATAATCGTCGTCGCTGGGTCTCACCCCTCATGAGATCCGCACGCGGAAAGGTCGACTCATGTGCCAGCCCGACGAGACGGCGGATGCGGTCCGTCTCGCGCACGCCTGGATGCGTGCGGTCGCCGCGGTGACATTCGTGCCCGGGCCACGCCGGCGCGCGCTCGATCTGCTGGAGTCGTTCACGGTCCGGCTCACCGGCGCGCTCGCCGAGGAGCCGTTCGACGCCGAGGCCGGCTACCGGGTGGGTGAGGAGCTTGTCGACGCGCGGATCGCCGGCCCGGCCGCGCTCGGCGAGACGCTGCGCGTGCTCATTCCCGGACTGAGCCGGTTCGGTGACGGCGTCCGGGTCGGCGCGCTGCTCGGCCGGCTCGCGACCGGCTTCACCGAGACGCTGCGCGAGCGCGGGGCGGACGCCACCGAGAGCCTGCGCCGCGCGCTCGACACCACCCGCCGCCGGGAGGAGGCCGGCATCCAGCGCCGCTTGAAGAACGCGCTGCTCTACGACCCCCTCACCGGCCTGCCGAACCGGTCCAAGCTGCTCGACGGCCTGCGGTCGGTCGCCACCGGCGCGCTGCCCGGCGAGCGGGTCGGCCTCTGCCTGCTCGACATCACCAGGTTCAGCGCGGTCACCGACACGATGGGCCATGCGCGCGGCGACGAGTTGCTGCGGCTGGTCGCGGGGAAGTTGCGTGCGGTCGCCCACCGCCACCACTACTACCTGCACCATCTGGGCGACGACAGGTTCGCCGCCGTGATCACCGGAAGCCCTGGCAGCAACGACCTGATCAAGGCGGCCGACCTGCTGCTCCGCGCCCTGCCGAACCCGTTCGTGGCGGACGGTCACGCGATGCCGGTCACCGGCCGGGCCGGGATAGCGGAGGCCGCGGCCGCCGGCCTCACCCCGGCGGCGCTGTTGCGCTCCGCCACGATCGCGCTCGGCTGGGCGAAGCGTGACGAGGCCGGCCCGATCGCTGTCTACGACCCGGATCGTGGCGGCGCCGACGTGCGCCGGCACGAGCTGACCGCGGCCATGCCCGGTGCGCTCGACGACGGCCAGTTCCTGCTGCACTACCAGCCGCTCGTCGACCTGCTCGATCACCGGGTGGCCGGGGTGGAGGCGCTGGCCCGCTGGCGGCTGCCGGTGACCGGGCTGCTGCCGCCGGGCGAGTTCATCCGCCTGGCCGAGCGGACCGGCCTGATCCACAAGCTGGGCCTGCGCCTGCTGGACGAGGCCTGCGCGCACGGCGCCCGGTGGCAGCCGTCCGGTGCGTTCGTCAGCGTCAACCTGTCCCCGGTGCAGCTCGCCGACCCGGGCCTGGTCGCCATGGTCGCGGCCGCGCTGGACCGCAGCGGCCTGCTGCCGTCCCGCCTTCAGCTGGAGCTGACCGAGACCAGCGCGCTCCACGACCGGCACGACACGCTGCGCGGCCTCGCGGACCTGGGCGTGCGGATCGCGATAGACGACTTCGGCACCGGCTTCTCGAGCCTCGCCTACCTGGCGGACCTGCCGGTCACCGGCGTCAAGCTCGCCCCGCAGCTCCTCCACGGCCGGCCCGGTGACCGGATCCTGGACGAGCCGACGCTGCTGGCCGGCGTCATCCGCCTCTGCCACGACCTCGGCCTCACGGTCACGGCGAAGGGGGTGGAGACCGAGGCGCAGGCGGCCGTGCTCCGCCGCCTCGCCTGCGACCTCGGTCAGGGCTTCCGCTTCGCCCAGCCGGTACCGCCGGAGGACGTCACCCGCATGCTCACGTGACGCCCTACTCCGGCAGCGTCCGCGGGGTCAGCGGCAGGTAGACGCGGAACCGCGTGTCACCCGGCTCCGACGTCACCCGGATGTCGCCGCCGTGCTTGTTGACCACGATCCGGTAGGAGATGTCCAGGCCCAGGCCGGTGCCCTCGCCCACCGGCTTGGTGGTGAAGAACGGCTCGAAGATGCGGCTCAGGTTCTCCGGCGGGATGCCGTGGCCGGTGTCACCGATCGTCACGACCACGCAGTCGCCCTCGCGCTCGGTCCGCACGGTGAGCGTGCCGTGGTCGCCCATCGCGCCGAGCGCGTTGTCGATCAGGTTCGTCCAGACCTGGTTCAGCTCGGCCGCGTAGGCCGGCACCGGCGGCAGGCTCTTGTCGACCTCCTTCACAAGCGTCACGCCCGGCGGGATCTTCGATTTGATCATGATGAGCGTGGCGTGCAGCAGCTCGTGCACGTCCACCGTCTGGTACGGCGCCCGATCCAGCTGCGAGTACTGCTTCGTGGCCGTGACCAGCCCGGAGATCCGCCGTACCGCGTCGTCGATCTCGCCCATCAGCATTTCGGTGTCGACCGTGTAGGTGATGTACCGGACCGCCAGCTCCGCATAGTCGTCGCCGACCGCCGCGGTCACCCGGGACAGCCAGTCCGCGTCGATCCCGCCCGCGACAAGCACGCCCGCCAGGTCCCAGCCGCCCTCGACGCCGTGCGCCTCGAGCCAGTCGCCGAGCTCGTCCTCCGCGTCCGCGGTGGCCAGCGGCGACAGTTCCTCCGCGTGCGCGGCGCGCTTGACCGCGTCGTCCTGGAAGCGGACCAGCTCGTGGAGGCGCGAGCCGTCCATCCGGCCGTCCGCGATCTTGGCGAGCTTGTCCCGCATGCCGGCGATCCGGCCCCGCATCGCCTCGGTCGCCCGGACCGCGGCCGCGGCCGGATTGTTCAGCTCGTGGGTCAGGCCGGCGGAGAGTGCGCCGAGCGCGAGCAACCGCTGCCGCTCGCTGACCACGGTGCTCACCGCGCGCTGGCCGACGAACAGGCCGTCCAGCAGGTGCACGGCCATCGGGAACCAGTCGCGCATGATGCCGGCGAACGTCTCCGCGGGCAGCACCCACAGCTTCAGATCGGTGACCGCATGCATACTGTGCGGGTACGTGTGCTCGCTTGTCTCGCCCACGTACGCCCGGGTGGCGCCCGCGTACGAGCCACGCTGATCACTGCGGGTGAACTCGACCTGATCGCCGTTGACCAGTGCGGTCAGCGAGACCGTGCCCTCGAGCAGGACGTAGAAACAGGTGGCCGGCTCGCCCTCGCGGAACACGGTCTCGCGCGCGGACGCGGTCTCGATCGTTCCGTGCTCGGCCAGCCAGGCCAGCTTCTCGTCGTCGAGCTTCTCGAACAGGAAGAGCCCCCGCAGCTCCTCCACGGTCAGCTTCATCTGATCTCCCCGACGTTCACTGTGCCTCCAGATAGCGGTGGATCACCGAGACCGCCATGGCGCCCTCGCCGACCGCGGACGCGACCCGCTTCACCGACTCCGCACGCACGTCACCGGCCGCGAACACGCCCGGCATGCTGCACTCCAGGTGGTACGGGTCGCGCGGCAGCGTCCAGCCGTGCGGCCGCTCCCCGTCGGAGATCAGCGACGGCCCGGTCACGATGTAGCCGCGCCCGTCGCGGGCGACCGCGCCGTCCAGCCAGTCCGTGCGCGGCTCCGCGCCGATGAAGATGAACAGCCAGGACGTCTCCACCGTCCGCATCTCGCCGGTCGGCAGGTCGCGGAGCGTGAGCCGTTCGAGGTGCTCGTCGCCCTCGGCCGCGGTCACCTCGGTGCACGGGTGGACGACGACCTTCTCGTTCTCCGCGATCTGGTCGATCAGGTAGCTGGACATCGAACTGGTCAGGTCCGGCGCCCGGATGATCATGTGTACGCGGGACGCGTACCTGGCGAAGTACAGCGCCGCCTGACCTGCCGAGTTCGCCCCGCCGACAATGTAGACGTCGCTGTCCGTGCAGGACGGCGCCTCGGTGGCCGCGGAGCCGTAGAACACGCCGCGCCCGGCCAGCTCGCTGAGCCCTGGTGCCTGGAGCAGCCGGTACGACACACCTGTGGCAAGCACCACTGTGTGCGCCGCGATCTTCGTGCCGTCGTTGAAGTGCAGCACCCTTGTCGGCCCGGCCGCCTCCAGCCCGGTCACCTCGCGCGTGCTCAACAGCTCCGCACCGAACTTGAGCGCCTGCCGCCGCGCCCGGTCGGTCAACTGCGCGCCGGACACGCCGTCCGGGAAGCCGAGGTAGTTCTCGATGCGGCTTGACTGCCCTGCCTGGCCGCCGGTCGCCCGCTGCTCGATCAGCACTGTGCGCAGCCCTTCGGACGCGCCGTAGACCGCCGCACCGAGCCCGGCCGGCCCGCCGCCGACCACCACCAGGTCGTAGAAGTCGGACGCGGGCGTGGTGGAGAGGCCCACGTGCCCGGCCAGCTCCGCCGTGGACGGCTTGATCAGCGCCTTGCCCTCCGGCGTGATCACCACCGGCACGTCGTCCTCGGTGGCGCCCGCGGCCGCCAGCAGCCGCTTGCCCTCCTGGTCGTCGGAGAGATGCCAGCGGTACGGCACCAGGTTCCGTGCCAGGAAGTCGCGCACCTTGAACGACGGCTGGGACCAGCGGTGACCGATCACCCGCGTCTCCGTGGATGCGGCCTCCGGCGTCGACAGCCACGCCTCCAGCAGGCTGTCCAGCACCGGGTAGAGCTTCTCCTCCGGCGGGTCCCACGGCTTGAGCAGGTAGTGGTCCAGGTCCACCACGTTGATCGCGTCGATCGCGGCGGACGTGTCCGCGTACGCGGTGAGCAGCACCCTCCGTGCCCGCGGGAACAGGTCCATCGCCTGCTCGAGGAACTGGATGCCGTTCATGTGCGGCATCCGGTAGTCGGCGAGCAGCACGGCCACCTGCTCGCCGCGCAGCTTGATCTCCCGGAGCGCCTCGAGCGCGGACTCGCCCGAATCGGCACGAACCACCCGGTAGCGGTCACCGTAGCGGCGCCTGATGTCCCGCGCGACGGACCGGGACACGGCCGGATCATCGTCCACGGTCAGGATCGCGGAGTTCACCATGGCCCGTACCCCCGCTGAATTTTGATCATTTTTGCGCCCCGACCTCGTCGACGAAGCACCAGAGCCAGGTCTCGCCCGGCTCGATCGACTTCATCACCGGGTGCGTGGTCTCGTGGAAATGCGCTGTCGCGTGCTTGCCCGGCGACGAGTCGCAGCACCCCACGTGCCCGCACGTCAGGCACTCCCGCAGGTGGACCCAGTCGTGACGGCCGTTCGCCAGGCAGTCCTGACAGCCGTCGCCGGTCTGTGGCGCCGGCGATCCGGCCTCGGCGAGGTGTTCACACTTCAAGGAAGACTCCCCAGCTGCTAAGAACATTCCCTCCAAGTCTGCCCCCGCACGCGGGCGTGCGCCATCCCGTCCGGCAGGCGTGGGTAGGCTGATCACCATGACCGATGGACCCACGCAGGAGCAGGCCGACCGCGAGTTCTGGCTGCCGGAGAACGACGAGGGCCAGCTGTCCGCCGCCGACACGCTGAGCGACCGCGGCCTGGACGACGCGCTCGACGAGGGTTACAGCCCGCCGGAGCGCTACCGGGGCGCGACCGCGTTCGGCGTGACCGCGGAGGAGGCGCTCCAGGGCGAGAGCATCGAGGACCGCCTTCGCCAGGAGGTTCCGGACGTGTCCGCTGACACACCGACCCGCGACGCGCTCGACGACGGCGAGGGCGAGGAGACCGACGAGTTCTACGACGAGCAGGAGTCCGGCGACCGCCGGGCCGGCCGTCTCGTCGCGCCTGACCAGGGCCTCGGCGAGGACGAGGAGGCCGAGTCGTGGGGCGAGGACGTCGGCATCGACGGCGGCGCGGCCTCGGCCGAAGAGGCGGCTGTCCACATCGTCGACAGGCCCTGAGCAGGGGTTTGTGTCCGGCCACGGCGCGAACGGCGTCGGCATCGAGCGCCGCGCCTCCGACGCAGAACTGAAGCGGGCGAAGGATCAGCTCTCGTAATCGACGTCGTCGGCCCCGCTGAGATTCTCGACGCGTACCGGCCGGTCCCGGTCAAACGTGACGATCAGGCCGTAGGGCTCACAGATCGGCAGGCTCCCCTCCGCGAACCGCAGATCCCACTCGTCGCCGGTGCGGAACGTCAGATCCGGCTCGGAGAGCGGCAGCTCATGCGCCTCCAGCGCCTCGTACGCGGCCACGTCGTCGTCGGTCAACCCGAAGAACCCGGGGTCGGACAGCAACGAGGCGCGCAGGTAGCCGAGCGCCGCGTGCACGTACCGCTCAAGGTCCGCCACCACGTCCCGGATCAGCTCCTGATCGAGGCCGTCCGGAAAGTCCGGCTCGTCGCGCTCCCGCACCACATAGATTCGCACCTCCCGTCCGCCGGCCCACGGCACGGCCGGCGCCTCCGTCCCCCAGCACCGGATCCCGTCCGGCGCCTCCAGCCGCTGAAACTCCGGCAGAGTCATGACGTCCTCACGTAGTGCGATCTCACCGACGGCTGCCCGGTGTACCCGGCGCCCGCCCGGTCGTCCGCGACCACCGACGACGCCTCCAGCGCTGCGTCCGCAAGCAACTTCCCGCCTACCACGCGGGACAGCTAACCAGCTTTCCCCGCACCACGCCGACCCGCGTGACCGGCCTGCTCGTGCTCACGGCCGGACGGGAGCCGGCCCTCCTACGCCGCGCGCCGGGCCGCGGGTGTCTCCGCGGTGGCGGCGCCGCCCGGGATCGCGCGCAGGCGGCGGGCGGACGGCACGGACGGCAGGTCGGTCTCGGTGTCCAGGGAGAGGCGCCAGCGGGAACGGCCGTCGCGGTGGCCGGACGGCGGCTCGCCCTGATCCATGCTGGGGCGGGTCAGCACGACCACCACCAGGTAGCCGGCCAGCACCAGCGCGTGGCTGAGCAGCCGGACCGTCTCCACCCGGCCGGCGATCAGGTCGCCGGCCGAGAGCAGCACAAGCACGGACACGAACACGGTAAGCGTGGGCAGGATGCCGCTCGGGCGGCTGCGGCGCATGGCGATCCAGGCGAAACCGGCGCCGACCGCGAGGTTCCACGCGGCGGACTCGTTGATCAGATGGTTCGGGCTGGCGCCGGCCAGATCGGTGTGCGCGTGCCCGACGGCCGCGATCCCGGCGATCTGTGCCACGCCGAGGATGAACTGGCCGGCGCCGAGCACGCCGAGCAGCACCCGAAGCGTCAGCGCCAGCGAACGCCGCGCGCCGGCGGGGAGCACCGGCATGCGGAGACGGCGCCGGGGCGCGGGCAGCGCGTCAAGCACCGAGTCGTCCACGCCCGCGAACGGGGGAGCGCCGCCGCCGAGCAGCCCGGCCATCCGGGTGACGAGCGCGGCGTCGTCCGCGTACGCCCTGCACTCCGCGCACCCGTCGAGGTGCCGGTCCAGCGCGCCGCCCAGCCCGGTGTCCTCACCGTCGAGGCGCGCGGAGACCGCCTCCCGGAACGTCTCGCAACCGCCACCCATTACCCCACCGTCCCTGCACACCCGGTCCCACCCGTCCGGTCCTATGGTCGCGTATGCCGGGAGAAAAGTTCCCGCCGGACCGGGTAGCCTGCCTCCCATGCATACCAGCGGGCCGGACGAGGCGGAGCTCACGACCTGGGCGTTGCGTGCCGGAAAGGGCGATCGGGCGGCCGCGTCGGAGTTCATCCGCGCCACCCAGCAGGGCGTGCACCGGTTCCTCGCACACCTGGTCAGCCCTGGTGAGGCGGAGGATCTCGCGCAGGAGACCTATCTGCGGGCGATGCGCGCGCTGCCGTCGTTCGCGGCCCGTTCGTCAGCGCGCACCTGGCTGCTCTCGATCGCCCGCCGCGTTGCCGCCGACCACATCCGGTCGCTCGTGGCCCGGCCGCGTACCGCCGCGCTTGAGAACTGGGAACTGGCCGCGGACGCCACCGCCCCGGCCGCTGACGTGGCGGACGGCGTCGTTCTCGATCACCTGCTGCGCGGCCTCGACCCGGAGCGGCGGGAGGCGTTCGTCGCCACCCAGGTGCTCGGGCTCAGCTATCAGGAGGCGGCCGAGGTGTGCGGCTGCCCGATCGGCACGATCCGCTCCCGGGTGGCCCGGGCGCGCGAGGACCTGGTCACCGCGCTCGGCCACCGCCGGGCGAACCATCGCGCCACCAGCTAACTCAACGCCCCACGGATTGCCATCAGGCGCAGCTCCAACTCGTCCGCGACGATCTCGGCCAGGTACTCAAGCGATTTCAGGTGCTTCTGATCGGGATCGCGCGGCTTCCTGTCGATCACATTCACCGTGCCAAGGCGAAAACCGTCGCGGGTACGGATCGGGGCCGCCGCGTAGAACCGCAGTTTCATCTCGCCGGTGACCAGCGGATGTGCGACGGTCCGCGGATCCTTCGCCGCGTTGCGGACCACGTAGATGCCGTCCTGCCCTATCGCGGACGCGCAGAGCCCGGGTTCGTTTCCGAGCTGCCGCACCGCCAGTCCGTAGCAGGCGGCCAGCCAGATCCGGTTCTCCTCCACCATGGTCACCGACGCTATGGGGGTGTCCACGATGGTCGCGGCGATGTACGCGATCCGGTCGTACGCGGCCTCGGTGGGCCGGTCCACCAGCTGGTAACGACGCACTGCGGCCAGCCGTCGTGCCTCTTCAGCGGGGCTGCTGTCGAGGTACTCGTAGGTGTCGACCACGGGAAACCACCTATTGCTCGACGTCTATCGGTTTGCGGGTGCCCGCCAATGCCGATGCTAGCGGCCGGGGTGAATGCACGGAACTCGCCATGGCCCTCGGATGTGCAAATTGCATCTCGGCCCTTTGCGGTGATGTGGGAGATTACCCCGTTCGGAGTACCCGGCACGGTGCTGCACCTGTTCCCCGGCACGTTCCACGGCTCGACAAGGATCCCGGCCGCCGTGAGCCGCCGGGAGAGGGACGAGGCCACCGAGGTGCTCCGCGCCGGGCTGCGGCTCACCCCGCAAGCGTCTCGATGACCTTGGCGACCCGTTTCGCCCGGGTCTCGGCCGTCTTCGCGTCGGTCACCGGAAGGACAAGCGCGCGCTTCCTGCTGTAGGACAGCGCCTCGAACGCCGTCTTCGCGCCCGGGGAGCCGGCCAGCGCCGCCGCCAGATCGTCCGGCACCTCGACCTCGCGGGGCGCCTGGTCCAACTCCACCGACACCGTGACCGATTCGCCGGCTGAGATGCCCGCGCCCTTCCGGTGCTCCGCACTCACCGGAATCATCGACACACCACCCATCACCCCGACCGTGCTCCGGTAGGTGTATCCGTTGATCGTCACGCTGACCGGCGGTTTCCGCCCCGCCCCGAAACCCTCGATCACCTCGTCCGGCACCACCAGCCCGGTCGCCGACTTCCCGCTGAGCTGCAATTCCGTCGTGAACTCCATGACCGAATTCTTCAACACCCACACCATCACGGGGTACGGAACGCGCCCGGCCAGGTCCGGCGGAGCTCCTGCCGTACCGATAGGCGTGGTTGTTGCTTGGTCCCCCCACCGACGGGACCGCCCACGTGAGGCCCGCGTTCGCCGGGAGTGGCGCCGAGCCGGGAGGAGCGGAGCGACGACCATAGAATTGGCCCGTGACGGATGGCAACGGTGTCCCGGCCGTGGGCGAGGATCTCCTCGACGACCTGCGGTGGCGGGGCCTGATTCAAGACTCGACCGACATCGACGAGCTGCGCGCCCGCCTGGCCGCCGGGCCGGTGACGTACTACGTCGGGTTCGACCCGACCGCGGCAAGCCTGCACGTCGGTCACCTGGTGCAGGTGCTCACCGCGCGCCGTCTCCAGCTCGCCGGGCACTACCCGCTGCTGCTGGTCGGCGGCGCGACAGGCCAGATCGGCGACCCCCGGCAGAGCAGCGAGCGTGCGCTGAACCCGCCGGAGGTGGTGGCCGGCTGGGTCGGCTCGATCCGGGACCAGCTGTCCCCGTTCATGAGCTTCGACGGTGACAACGCCGCGCGGATGGTCAACAACCTGGACTGGACCGGCCCGACGTCGGTCATCGACTTCCTGCGCGACGTCGGCAAGCACTTCCCGGTCAGCAAGATGATCGCCCGCGACGTGGTGAAGTCGCGGCTCGAGTCCGGGATCAGCTTCACCGAGTTCAGCTACCAGCTGCTCCAGGCGAACGACTTCTACCAGCTGCACGAGCGGCACGGCTGCACGCTTCAGTTCGGCGGCTCGGACCAGTGGGGAAACATCACGGCCGGCGTCGACTTCATCCGCCGCCGCGGGGCCGGGCCGGTGTTCGCGTTCACCACACCGCTTGTGACGAAGGCGGACGGCACCAAGTTCGGCAAGTCCGAGGGCGGCGCGATCTGGCTCGACGCGACCATGACCAGCCCATACGCGTTCTACCAGTTCTGGCTCAACGCGGACGACCGCGACGTGAACAGGTACCTGCGGTTCTTCAGCTTCAAGAGCCGGGACGAGCTGACCGCGCTTGAGACGGCGACGGCGGAACGTCCGTTTGCGCGGGAGGCGCAGAAGGCACTGGCACTGGAGCTCACCACGCTTGTGCACGGCGCGGACGAGGCTTCGGCGGCGATTCTGGCGTCCGCCGCGTTGTTCGGCCGCGGCTCGCTCGGCGACCTGCCGGAGGGGACGCTTCGCGCCGCACTGGCCGAGGCCGGGTTGGTGCAGGTCAAGACGCTGACTCCGGTCGCGTCACTGCTTAAGGAGGCCGGCCTGGTCGCCTCGCTGAACGAGGCCCGGCGGGCGATCTCCGAGGGTGGCGCGTACGTGAACAACGAGCGGGTCACAGACAACGAGGCGACAGTGCCCGCGGATGCGCTCCTGCACGGACGTTTTCTGGTGCTGCGCCGGGGGAAAAAATCGTTCGCGGGCGTTGAGCTGCTCGGATAAGTTAGGGTCGATGGTGTGACGGGCGTCAAGCCACCCCGGTTTGGCGCTCGACATGTCCACCACGTAACGTTCTCTCTGCCCACGGGGAACCGGACGGAGACAGCGAGACACTCGCTGGAGGCCGGAGCCGAGGGGTAGTTCAGCTCCACCGGGCGAGGCGGGCCGATTTGGCGCCGCGGGAACGACCGGGTAACGTTGAACGAGCGACGGGGAACCGGGCGCGCTGGCGATACTTCGCCGCGGCCGGCTCGTCGAAAACCTACTGAACGAAATCACATCACAACGTGGTGTGTCTAGTGACGTGGGCGGGTGGCTTTCGGGTTTACAACTTGGAAACATCAAGTTGACGATACGGAAACAACCTGGTAGGTTACACCAAGTGCCCGGCGGGAACAAAGGGTGCGAATGCGAACGAAATACCCCACGCCGGGGTACGGCTTAGCCGATCACGGCGCGGTGTGTGGTTGTTCTTTGAGAACTCAACAGGGTGCTTGAAAAGCCAGTGCCAATTTATGATTGATACCCGGCCAGGGCTTTCGGATTCTTCGGGGTCCGTGGTTTCTGGTGGGATTCCTTTGGCAGTTTTGATTAACTGCCGGGACAGATTTTCTCTAGATTTCGTTGGAGAGTTTGATCCTGGCTCAGGACGAACG
>NZ_JBITDX010000018.1:85698-176757 GCF_044454585.1 Catenuloplanes sp. NPDC051500 | reverse complement strand
GTTACATTCCGAACCCGGAAGCTAAGCCCACCAGCGCCGATGGTACTGCACTCGTGAGGGTGTGGGAGAGTAGGACACCGCCGGACTTCTTATTACTTGAGGCCACCCCATTCGGGGTGGCCTTAAGTGCGTTTACCGCGAGTAATGCGCCGCCGTCTCCACCGCTACTCGCGCGAGATCGGCCCGCACCGCCTCCGGCGCCAGCACCTCGACATCGGTGCCGAAAGCGAGCAGCGTCCGCGCCGCCGCCACGGCGGGAAACCGCAGCTCCAACTCCACCGGCTCGCCCGACGATGCCGACAAAAACGAGGGCGCGGGCGACGACGATGGCGTTGGTGATGGCGACGCTGACGACGATGGCGATGGCAATGGCGATGGCGACGGCGACGGCGACGGCGACGGCGACGCAGGCGATGACGACGCGGATGACACCGCCGTCACCAGCTCTGCCTGGTGCATGAGTGTGAACCGCCCCAGCGCCGCCGGCGCCACCCGCACCCGCACCTGTACAGACGCCGGGAACTCGTCGATCCGTGCCCGCAACGACTCCCACTCCGCGGCCAGCGTCGTCCGGCGGCGTTGTACCGGTTCGTCGAGCACTTCGGCCGTGACCACGCGATCGGCCCGGTAGAGCCGCGGCTCCCCGTCGCGATCGGCCACGAGGTACCAGACGCCGGCCTTCTCCACCAGCCCATAGGGGTCGACGACGCGTGTCCCGGCCGCCCCCGACGAGCCCGGCCGATAATGCAACGCCAGTCGCCGGTCGGTGAAGACCGCGTCCTGAAGCGTGGACAGGTCTGCCGTCGCCGCAGCACCGTTCCGCCAGCGGACCGGGTCGATGACGATGCGCCGCGCCACCAGGTCTGCCGCGTCGCGGTGTGCGGCCGGCAGCGCCGCCATGATCTTGCGCAACGCCGACCCGACCGCGGCGTCAAGTCCGAGCGCCGCATGGCTGGTGCCGGTGAGCAGTACGAACAGTGCTCGGGCCTCGTCAGCGGTCATGCCTGTCACGTCTGTGCGGAAGCCGGGCAGCAGCGCGATTCCGCCGTGCCGCCCGCGCTCGGTGTAGACCGGCACGCCGCTTGCGGACAGCGCCTCCACGTCCCGGAGCACGGTCCGCACCGAGACCTCCAGCCGGGTGGCCAGGTCCGGCGCGGACAGGCGCCCATGTGTCTGCAGCAGCAGGAGCAGGGACAGCAGCCGGTCCGCGCGCACGTCGTACCCCCGGGGAATGTGGTCGTTAATACATGACGGCAGGTGTCATCTTTCGTGTCCAGAATGACTGGCACAAGCGCAACGGAAGGAAATGACATGATCGAGAACGCGAAGATCGCCGACGAGTACACCCGGGCGTGGATGAGCGGTGACCTGGACACCGCGATGACGTTCGTCGCGGAGGACGTGGTGCTTGACGCGCCGCCCGGGCGGATCGAGGGCGCGGCGGCGTACCGCCAGTTCCTGGAGCGTTTTCTGGGTCTGATGACCGGCGGGTCGGTGACGAAGGTCTACGCGGACGAGACCGGCGCGGCAGTCCACTACGTCACCGAGACGAGGCCGGTCGCGGTGAGTCGCGGCTCGGACCACCTCACCATCGAGGGTGGCCTGATCCGGCAGGTGGTGACCATCTTCGACCGGCTGCCGTTCTCGCAGGCGAAGGGGGAAAGCCCGCGCGACTGACCGTGAGTGAAAGCGCCTGCGCGCCGGGTGGTCCGCTACGTTGAGACGGTGAAGCTGAAGTTCAAGCCCAGTCGCACCACGATCATCCTCGTGGTGGTCGCCGTCGCGGCCGTGGCCTGGGGACTGCTGTCCAGCCGCGCGGAAGAGGGCGGCGGTCAGCCGGCCGGCACGCTCGACGATCCGGCGCGGCAGGCGTGCACTGACTTCGCCGCCGGCCGGGACGCCGCGGACAGCAAGGGCCCGCGACTGTCCCTGGCGGACAACGTGCTGGCGTCCACCCGGCGCACCGACAACTCGCGCATCGCGGACAGTGCCTCCGCGCTCGGCCGCAACGCCAACGACTCGGACCAGGAGTGGACGGAGAGCGCGGACGCGTTCGCCGCCGCCTGCAAGGACGCCGGCTGGACCGCACCCTAGGGCAGCCGAATGTCGTGACGTCGGCATGTCTGACAGGCTGCGGACATGACCCTGCTTGATCTGGACCCGGACCAGCTGCTGTCCACCACCCGCGCGGTACGCAAGCGGCTCGACCTCGACCGGCCAGTGCCGGACGACCTGATCCGCGAGTGCGTGGCGATGGCGCTCCAGGCGCCGTCCGGCTCCAACGTGGTGACCATGCGCTTCGTCGTGGTGCGCGACGTGGCAAAGCGGCGTGCGATCGGCGACGTGTACCGGACGGTGTACGAGGCCTATCGCGCGTCGCCCGGCTATCCGGGCAACCCGGTCGGCGACCCGGAGCGGGACGCGCGCCAGGCGAAGGTGGCCGCGTCCGCGGACTTCCTCGGCGAGCACATGGGCGACGCGCCGGTGCTTGTGCTGGGCTGCACCGAGGGCCCGAACCGGGCGGTCGCGCAGGCGATGATCGGCAACCTGCTGCCCGGCATGTGGAGCTTCATGCTTGCCGCCCGGGCCCGCGGCCTCGGCACCGCGTGGACGTCCATGCACGTCGCACGCGAGCGCGAGGTGGCGGACATTCTCGGCATTCCATATGACACGGTCGCCCAGGCGGTGCTGACGCCTGTCGCGTTCACCAAGGGAACCGACTTCAAGGCGGCCGCCCGCCCGGCGCCGGACGAGGTCATCCACTGGGACGCCTGGTAATCGACGTCACACCTGGCCAGGACCGCGTAGCGCAACGTTGAGGGAGTGGTGTTAGGTAAGGCATCCCTTACTGAATAAGAGTGGAGTTCCCCTTATGCGCTCTCACCGGTTCCTGGCCGGGGTCGTCGCCGCGGTTGCCGCGGTCGCCCTGACCGCCTGTGGGTCCGACAGCGACGAGCCCGCCGCCAGCGCCCCGTCCGGCGCCGCGGGCGACACCTTCCCGGTCTCGATCACGCACGCGCTCGGCACCACCACCATCCCGGCCAAGCCGGTGCGGGTCGCCACAGTCGCGTGGGCCAACCACGAGGTGCCGCTCGCGCTCGGCGTCGTCCCGGTCGGCCTGGCCAAGGCCAACTTCGCGGACGAGGACGGCGACGGCTACCTGCCCTGGGCCGGTGACAAGATCAAGCAGCTCGGCGGTACGGCCCCGGTGCTGTTCGACGAGACCGACGGCATCGACTTCGAGGCGGTGGCCAACACCCAGCCCGACGTCATCCTCGCCGCCTACTCCGGCCTGACCCAGCAGGACTACGACACGCTGAGCCAGATCGCGCCGACAGTGGCGTACCCGACGACCGCGTGGTCCACCCCGTGGCGGGACTGGATCGCGCTGGAGAGCAAGGCGCTCGGCCTCTCCGCGCAGGGCGACGCGCTGATCGCTGACATCGAGGGCAAGATCAAGGCTGAGGTCGCGAAGTACCCCGCGCTGGCCGGCAAGTCCGCGATGTTCATGACGCATGTCGACCAGACCGACCTGAGCAAGTTCAGCTTCTACACCACGCACGACACGCGTGGCGCGTACTTCGCGGACCTGGGCCTGACCACGCCGCCGAGCATCGCGGAGCTGTCCGGCACCACCGACCAGTTCGCGCTCTCGGTCTCCGCCGAGCAGGTCGACAAGCTCGCCGACGTGGACATCATCGTGACCTACGGCGACGCCCAGATGCTGGCGAAGATGCAGGCCGACCCGCTGCTGTCGAAGATCCCCGCGGTCAAGCGCGGCTCGGTCGTCGCGCTGGACGGCGTCTCGACGATCGGCGCGGCCGCGAACCCGACGCCGCTCGCCGTGCCGTACGTGGTCAGCGACTACGTGAAGCTGCTCGCCGACGCCGCCGCCAAGGTGTCATGACGCTTCTCGACACGCCGGACGCCGCAGCCCCGCTGCGGCGTCCGGCCCGTATCCGGCTGCTGTGGTTCGTCGTCTCACTGATCGTGCTCGGCCTGGCGCTGCTCTCCTCGGTCGCGTTCGGCTCGCGGATCGTCGGCTGGGACGCGATCGTCGACGGTGTCAGCGGCCTGACCGACACCATCGACCAGGCGGCGGTCTACAAGCGCGTGCCGCGTACCGTGCTTGCCGCGATCGTGGGCGCCGCGCTCGCCGTCTCCGGCACCGTCATGCAGGGCGTCACCCGCAACCCGCTGGCCGACCCGGGCATCCTCGGCGTCAACATGGGCGCGTCGCTCGCGGTGGTGGTCGGCATGACCATGTTCGGCCTGACGACCGCGGTCAACACCATCTGGGTGGCGATCCTCGGCGCCGCGATCTCCGCGGTCTTCGTCTACCTGGTCGGCTCGCTCGGCCGGGGCGGCGCCACGCCGCTCAAGCTCGCGCTTGCCGGCACCGCCACCTCTGCCGCGCTCGCGTCGCTGATCATCGCGGTGATCCTGCCCCGTGCGGACGTGTCCGAGCAGTTCCGGTCCTGGCAGATTGGCGGTGTCGGCGGCGGCAGCTGGGACAACATCCGTCAGGCCGGACCGTTTCTGCTGGCCGGCTTCGTGATCAGCTGGCTCTCCGCGCGCTCGCTGAACTCGCTTGCGCTCGGCGACGACCTGGCCGCCGGGCTCGGCGAGCGGGTCGCGCTTGTGCGCGGCATCTCCGCGGCCGGCGCGGTCCTGCTCTGCGGCGCCGCCACCGCGGTCACCGGCCCGATCATGTTCGTCGGCCTGATCGTGCCGCACGTGTGCCGGCTGCTGGTCGGCCTCGACCACCGCCTGCTGATGCCGTTCGCCGCGCTGCTCGGCGCGTCGCTGCTGACCGTCTCCGACGTGGTCGGCCGCGTCGTCGACCGGCCCTCCGAGATCGACGTCGGCATCATCACCGCGCTGATCGGCGCCCCGTTCTTCATCTACATCGTCCGCCGGCAGAAGGTACGCGAGCTGTGAGCACCATGACCGTCGAGGCCGTCACCCGCGGCCGGGCCCGCCGCGCGCTGCGCCGCCGGACCGTGCTCACAGTGCTCGGCGTGCTTGTGGTCTCCATGTACGCGGTAAACCTGATGGTCGGCAAGACGTTCTACCCGCCTGACGACATCATCCGGGTGATCCTCGGCGAGCGGGTGCCGGGCGCCACGTTCACAGTCGGCACGCTCCGGCTGCCGCGCGCGACGCTTGCACTGCTCGCCGGCCTCTGCTTCGGGCTCGGCGGCGTCACCTTCCAGAGCATGCTGCGCAACCCGCTGGCCAGTCCGGACATCATCGGCATCAGCTCCGGGGCCAGCGCGGCGGCCGCGTTCGCGATCGTCACGCTGCAGCTCGGCGAGACCGCCACCTCCACGTTCGCAATCGTGGCCGCGCTCGGCGTCGCGATGGCCATCTACCTGCTGTCGTTCCGCGACGGGGTGGCCGGCACCCGGCTGGTGCTGATCGGCATCGGCATGGCCGCGATGCTCGAGAGCGCCACGTCGTACGTGTTGTCCACCGCGTCCCAGTGGGACCTCCAGGAGGTGCTGCGCTGGCTGACCGGCAGCCTCAACGGCAGCACCTGGGGCGAGACAGTGCCGGTCGCGGTCGCGCTGCTGGTGCTCGGCCCGGTGCTGCTCGGCCAGGGCCGCAACCTGTTCACGCTGCAGCTCGGCGACGACATGGCGGCCGCGCTGGGAGTGCGCCTGGAACTCACCCGGATCCTGCTCATCATCGGCGCGGTGGGCCTGATCGCGTTCGCCACCGCGGCGTGCGGGCCGATCGCGTTCGTGGCGTTCCTGGCCGGGCCGATCGCGGCGCGCATCGCCGGGCCGGGCGCGTCGCTGCTCGTACCCTCGGCGCTTGTCGGTGCTCTTCTGGTGTTGACCGCGGACTTCCTCGGGCAGTACGCGTTCAGCATCCGCTACCCGGTCGGCGTCGTCACCGGCGTGCTCGGCGCGCCCTACCTGATCTACCTGCTCATCCGCACCAACCGAGCGGGAGGCTCGCTGTGACCGCAGAACACACGCTCCGGGTCGAGAACCTGACGCTCGGCTACAAGGACCGCGTCGTCATCTCCGAGCTGGATCTCCCGGTCCCGCCCGGGAAGATCACCGCGATCGTCGGCGCGAACGCGTGCGGCAAGTCCACGCTGCTGCGCGCGATGTCCCGGCTGCTCGCGCCGCGCACCGGCCACGTGCTGCTGGACGGCCGCGAGGTGCACCGGATGCCGGCCAAGGAACTGGCCCGCACGCTCGGCCTGCTGCCCCAGTCGCCGATCGCGCCCGAGGGCATCACGGTCACCGACCTGGTCGGCCGCGGCCGCAACCCGCACCAGCGCATGCTGTCCCGCTGGTCGAGGGAGGACGATCTCGCTGTCGCGGCCGCGCTCGACGCCACCCACACCGCGGACCTGGCCGACCGGGCCGTCGACGAGCTCTCCGGCGGTCAGCGGCAGCGGGTCTGGATCGCGATGGCGCTCGCCCAGCAGACAGACGTGCTGCTGCTCGACGAGCCCACCACGTTCCTCGACGTCAGCCATCAGGTCGAGGTGCTCGACCTGCTCACCGACCTGAACGCGACGCGCGGCACCACGATCGTCATGGTCCTGCACGACCTCAACCTGGCCGCCCGGTACGCCGACCACCTGATCGCGCTCGCCGACGGCACCGTGCACGCGTCCGGGACCCCCGGCGACGTGCTCACCGAGGACTGCGTGCGCGCCGTGTTCGGCCTGGACAGCCGCGTCATCGAGGACCCGACGTCCGGGAAGCCGCTGATGCTTCCGCTCGGCCGGCATCACGTCAGCAGCACGTTGCGGTAGTCCCAGACGCGTACGAAACCGGCCCGCTCCAGATTGGACAGCGAGGTGTGGTGCTCACCGGCCGCCGGCTGGGAGGTCTCCGAGACCACCCACCGGCAGCCGGCCGCCCGCGCCGCCTCGATCCGTGCCGCGATCAGCGCGGACTGCGCGCCCCGCCCCCGATGCGACGGCAGCGTCACGCCGCCCTTGAACAGGCCGATCTCGCCGTGGGTGAACACCAGCCCGACCGCGACCATCTCGTCGCCGTCCCACGCCGCGAACTGGCGGCTCTGCGGGTGCGAGGTCATCGCGCCGAGCATGCCGACCAGATACGGCGGCCGGTCGTCGAACCCGGTAAGCATCACCTCGACAGCCCGCTGCCGCTGGTGCGCGGCGACCGGCGCTATCCGCAGGTCCGTCTCGACCTGCGCCGCAGCCGCGGTGGACCGGCTCAGCTTGACCGTCGCCGGCCCGGCCGTCAGCCCAAGCGTCGCGCACACGGCGTCCCAGTCGTCCGGGAGCACGGACGGCGGGAACTTGAGCGTGGCCCGTAGCGACCCCGCCTCCCGGAACGTGGTCACGAACCGCGCGACCACCTCGGCGCTGACCGGCTCGCTGAAGCCGATGACGCGATTGAACATCAGGCTGTCCGACCGCAGCGCCAGTGCGGTCGCGGTCCCGATCGTGAGCGTCCGCAGCTCGATCCCGGCCGGCGCGTTCTCCGCAAGCACGCGGGTGAACACACCCTCCGCCGCCTCGCCGATCGCGAGCGGCACGATGTCCGTGTCAGTCATCCCCGGAGTCTCGCAGGAGCACGGACAACAGCCTCCTTCGGAGGAGAAACGGATATTCCCGCTCCCGCGGTGGTCCGGCCCGCACGCTCCCGCGGGCCGCGGTTCCGCGGTGGGCACGGTAAAAACTCCGGCCCGGTCTCGCTCTGGGGTGGCAGTGCGAGACAGGATGACGGGATGGTGATCGCAGGCTTGCCGTCGCGGCGGCTGGAGCACAGCGCCGGCCTCGGCTGGCAGTCGGTGCAGGCCGCGGTCTACGACGATCCGCCGGTGACCGACGCGTTCACGACCGAGGTGCCGGAGTTGCTGCTGGTGATGGTCACCGAGGGGCGCTACCGGATCGAGAGCCGGCACGGGCGGGCCTGGCACGGCGCCGCCTACCGCCCCGGCTCGATCGGGGTGACCGCGCCCGGCAACCGCAGTGAGCTGCGCTGGCGGGCCGCCGGCGCCGGGCCGTTGCGGTCGCTGCACCTGCGCCTCGACCCCGGGCTGCTGCCGGACGGCGGCACGTTCCCGGACGCGCTTGCGATCGACGACGCCTACGTGACCGCCTCCGCCCGCGCGCTTCACGACGCGTTGCGCGCCGGCGCACCGGGTGTGTACGCGGACTCGGTGGCGCAAGGGCTGGTCGCGCACCTGGCGCACCGGGCTGGCGCCGCGCCCGCGCCGTCCCCGGCCACGCCGCTCGGCGCGGCCGACCTGGACCGGGTGGTCGCCCACATGCGCGCCCACCTGGCCGGCGACGTGACGCTTGACGAGCTGGCCGCGCTTGTCAACCTCTCCAAGTTCCACTTCCTGCGGATGTTCGCCCGCACGACAGGCCTGACCCCGCACCGCTACCTCGCCCAGCTGCGTCTCGACGAGGCCGCTGAGCTGCTGCGCGGCACCGAGCTGCCGGTGCAGCGGATCGCGGCGATGTGCGGGTACGCCAGTCCCGCCCGGTTCGCGGCCGCGTTCCGCCGCGCCTACGGCTCCGCGCCGTCGGCGTACCGCCGGATCTGAGGGCCTGGAGCGCGCACGGCGTACCGCCGGATCTGAGGGCCTGGAGCGCGCACGGCGTACCGCCGGAGCTGAGGGCCTGGAGCGCGCACGGCGTACCGCCGCAATCGAGGGCTTGAACGCCGCAATCGGCGGATGATCTTCGCCTGGGGTCCCGGGAATGAATGAGGCGCGGCCGACCGGTCGCACGTCATCACCGGGAGAGCACCTATGGACAACCAGAGAGTCGCGCTCGTCACGGGCGGCTCCGGAGGCATCGGCCGGGTCGTCGCGGAGCGGCTCGGCGCGGACGGGATGAGCGTGCTCGTCCACTACGCCGGCAACCGCGACCGCGCCGACGAGACCGTCAAGGCGGTCGAGGCCGCAGGCGGCCGGGCCGTCGCCGCGCATGCCGACATCGCCGAGCCGGACCAGGTGGAGACGCTGTTCGCCACGGCCGAGCAGCACTTCGGCGGCATCGACGTGGTCGTCAACACGGCCGGCATCATGATCCTGGCGCCGCTCGCCGAGCTGGACCTCGACGACCTGGACCGCATGCTCCGCACCAACGTGCGCGGCACGTTCGTGCTCGCCCGCGCGGCCCTGCCCCGGCTGCGGCGCGGCGGCGCGTTCATCGGCTTCTCGTCGTCGGTGGTCGGGCTCGCGCACGAGACCTACTCCGGCTATGTGGCGGGCAAGGCCGGTGTGGAGGCGATGACCCGCGTCCTGGCCAAGGAGCTGCGCGGCCGCGACGTGACAGTCAACGCGGTCGCCCCCGGCCCCACCGCCACGTCGTTCTTCCTCGACGGCAAGGACCAGCAGACGATCGAGCGTTTCGCCGCGGCCGCGCCGCTCGAACGGCTCGGCACCCCCGAGGACACCGCCGCCGTGGTGGCGTTCCTGGCCGGTTCCGCCGGCCGCTGGGTCAACGGCCAGACCATTCACGTCAACGGAGGAATCATATGATCATCGTCGTCACCGGGGCCTCGAGCGGCTTCGGCGCCATGACCGCCCGGGCGTTCGCTGACGCCGGCCACACCGTCTACGCCGGCATGCGTGACACGGCGGGCCGCAACGCCTCCGCCGCCGCGGAGTTCGAGAAGCACGGCCACCCGGTCGAGATGGACGTCTCCTCGCAGGACTCGGTGGACGCGGCGGTCGCGCGCATCATCGCCGAGTCCGGCCGCCTGGACGTGATCGTGCACAACGCCGGGCACATGACGCTCGGCCCGGCCGAGGCGTTCACCCCGGAGCAGCTGGCCGAGATCTACGACATCAACGTCCTCTCCACCCAGCGGGTCAACCGCGCCGCCCTTCCACACCTGCGCCGGCAGCGCGACGGCCTGCTCATCTGGGTCGGTTCCACGAGTGCCCGCGGCGGCACGCCACCGCACCTGGGCCCGTACTTCGCGGCGAAGGCGGCGATGGACTCGCTTGCCGTCAGCTACGCGGCCGAGCTGTCCCGCTTCGGCGTCGACACCACGGTCATGGTGCCGGGCTCGTTTACCACCGGCACGAACCACTACGCGCACGCCGGCCACCCGTCCGATTCCGCGGTCGAGGCCGAGTACGCCGCTCTCTACGGCTCCACGATCGATGATCTCCTGGCCCGCCAGGCCGCGGAGTCACCCGCTGATGCCGACCCGTCAGAGGTCGCACACGAGATCGTCCGCGTGGCCGAGCTCCCCAAGGGCTCCCGCCCGTTCCGTGTCTACGTCGACCCGGCTCAGGACGGCGCCGAGGAGGTCTTCCGCGTCGGCGACCGGGTCCGCCGCGAGTTCTACCGCACGCTCGGCTTCCCCGACCTGCTCAGCCCCGCGGTCTGACCGGCACCGGCCCCACGCGATCCGGCGTGGGGCCGGGACCGTCAGTGCCCGAAGAACGGCAGGTTCATCACCGCGGCCGGCGCCAGCGCGATCACCACGAAGCGCGCGCACCGGCCGACCAGGCAGACGGCGGCGAACATCGGCACCCGCATCGGCCCGCGTGCGGCGTACACCGTGACAAGCAGCAGCGGCGGAAATCCGAGGAACGCGCTTGCGAAGAGGATCGGTACGGCCTGACGCGGGTGGTCGAGCGTCTGCATCACGACCCGGGTGCGCTCAAGCAGCGCCCGCCCTCGTTTCGGCACCGCGGCCTCCACCACCGGCGGATCCTCGCCCGCGACCTGCGCCGTGACCGGCACCTTGCGGGTGATGATCCGGCGTAGGTACTCGGACCTGACCGCGCCGCGGACCGTACCGAAGAGCAGGAGTTTGCCGATTGTCTGACCGAGGCCGGCCGCGAGGCCGAGCGGGATCGCGGCGACGTCGGTGGCCGCGACCACGCCGATCAGGTACGGCTCTACAGGCGTGACCGGGATGATCGCGGACATCGCGCCGACGAGCAGCGCCGCGAGGATCGCCGCGATCATCGGGTGGGGGACACCAGACCGGCGACCCGGATCATCGAGGCGATCTTCATGACGGTCACGGCGGCCGCGAGCAGCGCGGGCCAGACCGGGGACGGCGAGACCAGGACCAGCAGCACCACCGCTGACGTGTTGAGGACCTTGGCGGGCGGCGACCAGTTCCACAGGTAGACGCGGCGGTCGACAGTGGCGAAGTAGTTCGGCGAGACGATCGGCCAGAGCAGGAACGCCAGGCTCAGCATCGTGTCGAGCACCATGAACTGGACCAGGAAGATCGCCAGCGGTACGGCCATCCCCGGCTTGAGCATCAGCAGTGCGGCCAGGCAGAGCGAGGTGCAGGCCCGGTCGCTGATGATGTCGAAGACCGCGCCGGCCCGGGTCTCCTGGTCGAGCCAGCGGGCGACCATGCCGTCCGCGGTGTCGCCGATCCAGTAGACCGCGTACGCGGCGATAAGCAGCGGCCAGCTCCGCTCCCCGATCGCGAGCACCGCGAGCACCACCGCGCCGACCGTGCGGACCAGCGTGACCAGGTTGGGGACTGTGGTGAACCGCATCGGCGCCTCCGGCCGTTCGGAGAACCGGACGTCCGGCGCGGCCGCTGCGGTGAGATGCGTCAATGGACTCCCCGTCCGTGTGTCACAGTCCGTGTCGGGGTCCGGTGCCGTTCACCGCCTGTTGGTCGACTGCGCGTGGTCCCCTCGTGTCGTTAAGAGGATGACAGGCGGGTCGAACATTCGTAAATCAACTTAAGGCTAGAGCGCGCCTCTGACTTTCAGCCGAGCCGGTCCTCGTATCGTCGACTTTCAGCCGATGTCGAGCAGGCCGGTGCGCTGGGCGAGCATCGCGGCCTGGACGCGGTTCTCGCAGCCGGTCTTGCTGAACACGCGGTAGAGGTGCGTCTTCACAGTGCCCTCGGTGACGAACAGCTGCGCGCTGATCTCCGCGTTGGACAGACCCTGGGCCAGCAGCACCAGCACCTCCCGTTCCCGGCTGCTCAGCGCCTCCACCCGGGCCAGGTCCGCGGCGGGCGCGGGCGCCGGGGCCGGCAGCCGGTCGAGCACCTGACGGGTGACCTTGGGGGACAGGAACGCGTCGCCTGCCGCGGCCGCGCGGATCGCCTGGGCCAGCTCGCCCGCGGCGGACTCCTTGAGCAGGAACCCGGCCGCGCCCGCGTTCAGTGCCTGCGCGACGTAATCGTCCTCGCCGAACGTGGTCAGCACGACCACGTGCACGGCCGGCATCATCCGGCGGATCTCGCGCAGCGCGGCCAGCCCGTCCAGCACCGGCATCCGGATGTCGAGCAGCGCCACGTCCGGCCGGTGCAGCAGCGTCAGGTCGATCGCCTGGCGGCCGTCGCCGGCCTGCGCGACGAGCACGATGTCCTCGGCCGGCGCCAAAATCGCCTCGATCGCGGCGCGGACCAGCCGGTCGTCGTCGGCAAGCAGCACCCGGATGGTCTCGCTCATGCCGACTCCCCCGGCCGGCCGGGGACGGCACGCCTGGCACGTGACGCGCGCGCACGCTCGCTCATGGCACCTCCTGGAACTCCTGCTTGTCTACCAGCACGCCGTCCTGGAAGCAGAACCGGTAGAGCAGTTCCGTCCCCTCCTGTTCCAGAAGCGACGCGGGATAGTCGACGCAGGTCGCGCCGGGCACGTCACGGCCGCCGATCGCGCCGGTGGTGGCCGCCTCCGGGTCCGGGAGCCGGTCACGGACCTGCTGTTCCGGCATGCCAGGGCTGACCGAGTCGTAGGTCGCCCGGTCCACTGTCACGTACGCGCCGACAAGCCAGAGGGCACTGCAGCAGAGGACCAGCACGCCGCCGGCGCCGAGCGTGGTCGCGATCAGCGTCAGGCGCCCGCGACGCCGGTCCCGGTCGACAAGCTCGGCGAAGTCGGGGGCCGGTGGCGAGACCGTCGCGCCGTCCGGGGCGTAGGGGAGCGTGGCGGCCAGCCGGAAACCGCCGTCCGGGGTGGCGCCGTGGTACAGCATGCCGTTCGCCACCCGTACCCGCTCGGCGAGTCCGAGCAGGCCCTGGCCGGAGGTCTGCCGGACCACGCGGCGGCCGGCCGTGTTGGTGACGCCGGCGATCAGCGCGTCCGGCTCGTACCGCAGCGACAGCACGATCTCGCCGCCGGCCGCGTGCCGCAGCGCGTTCGTCAGCCCCTCCTGGATCACCCGGTACGCCGCGTGCTCGATGAGCGGGGACAGCGGACGTGTGGTGCCCTCGCGGACCAGCTCCACCCGCGCGCCCGACGCCCGCGCGTTCTCCGCCAGGTCGTCCAGCCGGTCCAGGGACGGCGCCGGAGCCTGCGTGTCGTCCTGGCCGAGCAGCCCGAGGATCTGCCGCAGCTCGGTCATCGCGGCGGAGGACGTCTCGCGAAGCAACTCGCCGTTCTCGTCGGTGCGCATCCCGGCGTAGAGCGAGATCAACGTCAGCTTGTGGCCGAGCGAATCATGAAGATCCCGGGCGATGCGGGTACGCTCCCGCGCCCTCGCCTGCCGGGCCACCTCGCCCTGCGCGTCGTGCAGCTGCACGTTGCGCCGGTGCATGGCCGCAAGCAGCACGCGCCGCCGGCGTACCAGCCGGGCCACCCCGGCCGGGACCACCGCGAGCACTGCGAACAGCGCGGACACCAGCACCACGTCGGTCAGGTCAAGCGTCCCCTCCGTCCACCGGACGGCGCCGATCAGCGCGGCCCAGCCGAGACCGAGACCGGCGGCGACCTGCCACAGGTGGACGGCCCGGTACGCCAGCGACGCGCTCAGCACGACGATCAGCACCGAGCTCTGCCCGCCCGTGACCAGCCCGATCAGCGCGGCCGCGGCATAGGCGGGCAGCGGGAAGCGCAGGCGCAGCAGCACCAGGACCGGCGTGGAGAGGCCGACCAGCCAGGGCGCGAGCGGGTGGACCTGCGCGGCGCCCGCCGGGACCAGGGCCCCGGCGGTGGCAAGGAGCGTCAGGACGACCTCGTAGGCGACCCGCCAGCCGCCGGCCTCCCTCAGCCGAGCAGCGACGGCCGTTGCCACTCGGCCCCCCGCAGATGGTGGCCGAGGAATGCGAGCACCGTCTCGTACCAGATGGCGCTGTGCCTGGGTTTGAGGATCCAATGGTTCTCATCCGGGAAGTAGAGGAAGCGGTGCTCGGCCCGGGACCGCGAGATCAGGTCCCACCAGAGGCGCAGGCCTTCGCCGATCGGCACCCGGTAGTCCTTGTCGCCGTGGATGACGAGCATCGGCGTGGTGATCGCGTCCGCGGACAGGTGCGGTGAGTGCTGTGCCGCCATCGCCGCGGTCATCTCGCGCGTCCAGTAGTCGGAGGTGTCGGTGGTGCGCGCGAACTGGTCGAGCGACCACAGTGACGCGTGCGTGACGATCGCGGCGAACCTGTCGGTGTGACCGGCGATCCAGTTGGCCATGTAGCCGCCGAACGAGCCGCCCATCGCGGCCGTGCGGGTGGCGTCGATGTCCGCGCGGGCCTCGGCCACGTCGGTGAGCGCCATCAGGTCGGTGTACGGCGTATCCCCCCAGTTGCCCCAGCCACGGCGGATGAAGTCGGCGCCGTAACCTGTGGACAGCGCGGGGTCGGGGAGCAGCACGGCGTACCCGGCCGCGGTCAGGATCCACGGGTTCCACCGCCACGACCAGGCGTTCCACGAGCTCTGCGGGCCGCCGTGGATGAACAGCACGAGCGGCGCGGGCTCGTCGCGGACCGGCAGCGCCAGCCAGGCCCGGATGCTCGTGCCGTCCGCCGCGGTGGCGGTGACCTCCGCCAGCCGGCCCGGCACTGTCACCGCGGGCGCCGGGCCTTGCAGCGCGAGGAACTCGCCTGTCACCGCGTCGACCCGGACCGGCGCGGGCGGCGAGACCATTGTGGCGCGCAACGCGTAGATCCACGCGCCGTCCGGGGAGATCTCCACGTCCGAGTAGGCGCCGTCGTCAGGCGTCAGGCGGCCGGCCTCACCCGTCACCGCGTCGACGCGCCACAGCGGCCCGCGCCCGAGGTCGTCCGCAGCGACGATCAGCATGCTGCCGTCCGGCGTCCAGCGGGCCCCGTGCGGGCGGCGGTCCCAGCCCTCGGTCAGGTTCTCAACCGGGCCGCCGGCCAGCGGCACCACGCCCAGCCAGCCGTCGCCGGGGTCGTCGGCGGTGGTGCGCCGGGACACGCCGATCGCGACGCGGGTGCCGTCCGGGGAGATCCGGGGCGCGTCGTACTCGTGGCCGGGGTCCGAGGCGAGCGTGCGCCGCTCGCCGGTCGCCACGTCGAGCGCGATCACCGTCGACCGGTGCCCGCCGCCGTCCACCGCCACGGTCCAGGACGCCACCACGGTACGGCCGTCGCGGGTGATGTCCCAGCTCGCGTCGTCGTCAAGCGCGTACCCGGCGTGCCCGGTGAGGTCACGGAGATCCCCGTCGTCCTCGAGCGCGAGCAACCGGGTCCGGGCCGGGCCGAGGTCGTGGTCCCAGAACCGGACCGGGTACTCCTCGTGCAGGATCGCGGTGACGCCCGCGTCAGTGCGCCGCTTCCGCCGCTCCCGGTCCGCCTCCACGCCCTCGGACGACGGCAGCAGCGACGAGCCGAGCACGATGCCGCCGTCGTCCGCGACCACCACGCCGCGCACCCCGCCCGGCGGCCTGGCCACCACCCGCGCGTCACCGCCACCGGCCGGCTGCGACCAGAGCGCGGCCTGCGGCTCCGTGTCGTCGGCCGTGTCCGGCTCCGGCCGGGCGGAGACGAACAGCAGGTCCCCGCCGGGTGTGAAACCGGCCGCGGACTCGCCCTGCCGGCTGCGGGTGAGCCGGCGGGCCGGGCGCTCACCGGCCGGGTCGACCTCCCAGAGCGCCGTCACGTACACGTTCTTCTTCGGGTCCGGAGTGGCCACGCCGACCACGATCCGGCTGCCGTCCGGGGCGAGACGCAGCCCGGAGACCCGGGGCAGGCCCGCGTAGGCGTCGAGGTCGGCGAACGGACTGTCGGTATCCACGATCATGAAGCTTTATTACCACGGCCGATGCGGTCCACGGCGTCGCGCGCCTCGATCAGACCGGCCCCGGTGCCCTCCCGGTACGTCTTGATTGCCGCCATCCGGTCCCCACGGGCGAGCGCGGCCTCCACCCGGCCGAGGTCAAGCGCCCGGGTGCGCCTGCGCAGCACGGCGGAAGAGAGCAGCAGCAGAATCCCGACGGCGCCGGCGCCAAGCGCGATGTAGTAGGTCATGCCTGAAGTCTGCCGGTCCGGCTCCGCCGCGCGCGTCTCCGGGAAGTCGGAATCCGGCCTGTCACTTTCGTTGACACGCCCCGGGCTTTCGCACTTTCGGCAGACGAAACCGCAGGCCGGGCGCTGCTCTACTCGACGTATGGAGAACATTCTGCTCGAGCACACGGACATGCTCACAGTTTTCGGGACCGCGGTGCTGCGCGGCGACGACGACGAGCCGGTCACCACCGACCACCTGCTGGTCTCGCTGGCGTCCGCGACCGGAACGCGGGAGATCATGGACGCGGCGCAGCTGACCCGGACCGTGGTGTCGTCCGTGCGGCAGCGACGGCACGCGGAGTGGGTGAGCGACGACCGGGGCGGGCCGGTCGGCATCGTGATCGCCGAGGGCGGGACACCTGCCGACTTCAGCGTCGCCGCGGCCGAGGCGCTGCGCCGGGCCGCGCGGACCGCGGGCCCGGACGGCTGCGACTCCCGGGACGTGCTGCTCGCGATCCTCGACGACAGCGACTGCCGGGCCGCCGCGCTGCTCGCCGACTGCGCGGCGCCTGTCGCGGCGCTGCGGGAGAGCCTGCGGGACCGGCGGCCGCTGCGGATCGCCGACCCGGTCCCGCGCGAGCTGCACCGGGTGCGGGACATGATGATCGGCCGCACCCGGTACCCGCGCGTGCCGTTCTGGCGTAACCCGTTGCTGATGATCCTGGCGCCGGCCCGCGTCGACCTGGTCCCGCACCCGCTCGCCTGGCTGTCGCTGGAGACGCGCGAGCAGGCCCGGGAGCGCGGGCACCGGGACGCCACCACCGACGACGCGCTGCTCGCGCTGCTCGCGATGTACGAGACCGCCCGCCTCTACCCGCACCTCTACGCGCACGCCGCCGCCGCGTACGACGGCGTGACCGCGCTGGCCGAGGCCGGTGCGCGCTACGCCGACCTGCGCGCCCTGACCACGAATCTCGGCGCCGACCCCCGCCCGCTGCGCAAACTGATCCCGGCGCACCCCGGCGACACCCGTAACCTGGTGCGGCTGCTGACCGGCGACACCCGCGCCGGCCGCCTGCTGACCGCGGCCGGCATCGAGTTCACCGCGTCCTGATCCGCAGCAGCGGCCGGCCGTCGGCGCCCACGTCCACCTCCGCCTCGACCTGGTAGACGCGGCGGATGAGCGCCGGCGTGAGCACCTCGGCCGGCGTGCCGCACGCGATCAGCCGGCCCTCGTGCAGCAGCGCGATCCGGTCGCAGAACGCGGCGGCCAGGTCCAGGTCGTGCAGCGCCGCGACCACTGTGGCGCCGGCACCGCGCAGCCTGTGGAAGAGCGCGAGCCGATGCCTGATGTCCAGGTGGTTCGTCGGCTCGTCGAGCAGCAGCACGTCCGGCTCCTGAAGCAGCGCCCGCGCGATGTCCACCCGCTGCCGCTCCCCGCCGGACAGCCGCGCCCACCTGCGCTGCCCGATGCCCGGCAGACCGGCCCCGGCAAGCGCGGCCTCGGCCCTGCGGTGGTCGTCGGTGCCGGCCGCGGCAAGCGCCGGCCGATGCGGAATGCGCGCCAACAGCAACACCTCGAGAACAGACATGTCCACATCGGCGGGTACGTGCTGGGTGACGATCGCGATCCGCCGGGCCAGCGTGCGGCGGCTCAGCGTGGCGCGGTCCACGCCGTCCAGCAGCACGCTGCCGTGATCCGGGCGGCGCAGTCCGGCGAGCACGCGCAGCAGCGTCGACTTGCCGGAGCCGTTCGGGCCGAGCAGGCCGGTCAGCTGACCGGGCGGCGCGTCAAGCGTGACGTCGTCGAGAAGCAGCTTTCCTCGTACCCTCGCGGTGATTTTGTTGGCTCTGAGGCTCATCCGGCGGCTCCCCTGCGACGCAGCAGCACCGCGAAGGCGGGCACCCCGAGCAGCGCGGTGACCACGCCGACCGGCACCTCCTGCGGCGCGAAGACGGTGCGGGCCACGGTGTCGGCCCAGATCAGGAACGTCGCACCGACAAGCGCACAGACCGGCAGCAGCGTGCGGTGTCGCGAACCGGCCAGGGCCCGCGCCGCGTGCGGCACGGTCAGGCCGACGAAGCCGATCGCGCCTGACCCGGCCACCAGTGCGGCGGCAAGCACGGCCGTGACCGTGAACAGCAGCGCGCGCACCCGGGCCGGGGAGAAGCCCAGCGACTGCGCCACGTCAGTGCCGAACGTGAACGCGTCGAGCGCCGGCGCGGCCGCCCAGCAGCAGAGCAGCGCGACCGCGCCGACCGCCGCGCAGGTGGCCACCGACGTCCAGCTCGCCGCGGCAAGCGAGCCGAGCAGCCAGAACGTGATGCCCCTGGTGTTCTGCGCGGTCGCGTCCGACACCACGATCAGGCTTGTCGCGGCCGAGAACAGCTGGCCGGCCGCGACGCCGGCGAGCAGGATCCGGGCCGGCTCGGTCCAGCGCCGCCCGGCCAGCGCCAGCGCCACGGCGAACGCGGCCGCGCTGCCGAGGAACGCGCCTGCGGAGAGCGCGGCCGCGCCGGTCGCGAAACCGAACACAAGCACCGCGACCGCGCCGGTCGACGCCCCCGCGGAGATGCCCAGCAGATACGGGTCCGCGAGCGCGTTGCGGGTCAGCGCCTGCAGCACCGCACCGCAGACCGCCAGGCCGGCGCCGACCAGCCCGGCCAGCAGCACGCGCGGCAGGCGCAGATGCCAGACGATGCCGTCGGTCAGCGGATCCAGCGGCGTGACCGGCAGACCGGCGTGCCAGGCGAGCGCGCGCAGCACCTGCCCGACGGTCAGGTCCGCGGCGCCGGCGGCGATCGCGCCGGCCGCGCTGAGCAGCAGCACGGCCGGGAGGACCGCCATCACGATCGCGCGCCTCATCGGCGGGCGAACACCACGTAGTCGTCGAGGTACTGCCACACCGTGCCGGTCTCGGTGAAGCCCGCGGCCTCCAACGCGGCCAGGTGGAACGCGAGCGGCGCGAGCGGCTGCGGGGGCCGGCCGGCGAACCGTGCCGCCCGCTCCTCGACCAGTTCGGCCAGCTCGGGGCGGCGCGCGGCGGCGGCGTACCACTCGTCGTAGGTGAGCGCCTCCGCGGCGAACGCGGCGGCCTGGGTCCGGGCGTCGTGCCGCTCCGCGACCTCGCGCAGCGCCGGGTTGCCGGGGCCGTAGCGCAGGTGGTCCGCGTTGAGCAGCACGCCGCCGGGCCGCAACAGCCGGGCGGCGGTGGCGTAGACGGCGGACAGCTCGGTGGGGGAGAGCCAGTGCAGTGCGGTCGAGCTGAGGATCGCGTCGACGGGCGGCACCGCGTGCTCCCAGCCGGGCGCGGTGAGGTCCGCGTCGACAAGCGTGACCCGCTCGCCGAGCGCGCCCCCGGCCACCCGCAACAGGATCGGGTCGTAGTCGACCGCGACCACGCGCGCCTGCGGGAACGCGGTCAGCACCCGGTCCGAGATCGCGCCCGGCCCGCACGCCAGGTCAAGCACGGCCGGTGCGTCGCCGCAGGTCATCCGCAGCACGTCGAGCATCACATCGAAGCGCTGCTCGCGGTGGGCGATGTAGGCCTCCTGCTGACGGTCCCAGGACTCCAGCAGATCCCTCACGCGGTCAGCTCCGTCAGCCCGGCCGCGACCTGCTCCGCGGCGGTGATCGACCGGATCGACGGGTCCATCGACGACCCGGACACCGTGATGAACCGGCCGGCCTTGACCGCGGCCAGTTCCCTCGTCACCGGGTTGGTCCGCAGGAAGTCCATCTTGGACGCCGCGCTGTCGCCGTCGCCGCCGCGTGTCAGGTCGGCCAGCACGATCACGTCCGGGTCGCGCTGCGCGATCTCCTCCCAGCTGCCCGCGGGCCAGGCCGAGGTGGCGTCGCCGTAGGCGTTGCGGACGCCGAGGTGGGCGCCGATCGCGGCCGGGACGCCGTTACGCCCGGCGACATAGGGGGTGGTGGTGCCGGAGTAGTACCAGAGCAGGTCCGTGTCCGCGCTGCCCGTGCCGGCCGTGGCGGCGAGCCGTGCGCGCTGGTCCGCGACGATCTCGGCGCCCCGGCCGGCCACCCCGAAGATCCCGGCGATCTCGGTGACCTCGGCGAGGAGCCCGTCGAAGCCGGCGGCGGTCTCACCGGTGGCCGGGTCCTCGCAGGCGAAGCGGGACAGGTACGCCGGGACGCCGAGCGTCTGCAGGTCGGCGCGGGGCCCGGCGGCGTCCGGGGCGAAGCCGGACGTGAACGTCGAGTAGACGAAGTCCGGCTTCGCCGCCAGCACCGCCTCGCGGTTCGGATAGAGCCTGGCCAGCACGGGGACCGAGTCGTAGGCGGCGGTCAGCTCGGGCAGGACCGGGTCGGTCTGGTAGCTGGTGCCGATCATCCGGTCCGCGAGGCCGAGCGTCAGCAGGATCTCGGTGGCGTTCTGCTCGAGCGTGAGCGCGCGCTGCGGCGGTGCGGCGACGGTGAGCGGGAGGCCGCAGCTGGTGAGCGTGGCGGCAGCGTCCGTGCCGTTGTTCTCCGCGCACCCCGCGGTGACGCCGAGCGTCACCAGCAGAGCCGCGGATATGACAATCGTTTTCATGACGGCGAAGCTAGCACAGCCTCAAAGTTGACCGCGGAGGCGGCCTGACCCGTCCGCTCCCCGCCCCTACAGGTCCCTGCGCTGGAACGCGAGCGCCGCCAACCCCAGCACCAGCGCCACCCACACCGCCGCCCAGACCAGATACACCGGGGTGAGCGGCGCCGAGCTGAGGAACGGATGTCCCTCGAACGCCTCGCTGAAGCTGGTGATCAGCGACGGGTCCTGGAACGCGTTCATCGCGCCGCGCCACAACCCGTCCGTGGGCAGCAGCGCGTGCGCGACAGTCCCGATCCGGCGGATGCTGTCGTTGCCGAGCGCGGTCCCGAACCCGCCGATCACGCCCGCGATCCAGGTCGCGCCGAACAGCCCGACCGCCACGATCCCGGACGCCATCGGCGAGATCGCCGTGGATAGCAGCAGCCCCAGCGTGAGCAGCACGACCGCCTGCCCGGCGAGCAACGCCAGCCCGGTAAGCGGCGCCGGCGGCCAGTACCCGGTCGTCACGCGCGTGATCAGCAGCTGCGCGAACCCGGCCACCGCGACGAACCCGGTCCCGAACACGACAAGCCCCAACCACTTGCCCACCAACACGGAGGTACGCCGGACCGGCCGCGCCAGCATGGCCAGCGCGATGCCGGACTCGGTCTCGCCCGCGACAGTCGGCCCGGCCAGGAACGCGGTGCCGAGCGCCGCGATCAGGCTCAGCCCGAACATCACCAGGTTGAGCACAAGCGCCGCCACCAGCCGGGCCTCACCGCTGGTCAGCCCGCCGAACTCGGCGTCGATCCGGGAGAACCCCCAGGCGCTGAGCCCGAGCAGCAGCACGGTAAGCACCGCGAGCGAGCGCAGCACCCGCCGCCGGGCCGCCTCCCGCAACGTCAACGCCGCGATCGTCAGAACTGTGGTCATCGGCTCTCCCGCAGAATCGTGAGCAGGCGGTCTTCCAGACTGATCCGGCCGGGCTCGACCGCATGCACGCGCACACCCAGACCCACAAGATCAGAAATCAGCGTGGGTACGTCGTCGGGAAGCGCGATCGTCCACCATTCGCCGTCACGGACGCTGCCGTAGATGCCGTCGCGGACGCCGTTGTGGACGCCGCCGTGGATGTCGTCGCGGATGCCGCCGTGGACGCCGTCGCGGACGCTGTCATGGATGCCACCGTGGACGCCGTCGTGGACGCCGTCGTGGACGCCGCCGTGGACGCCGTCGCGGATGCCGTCACGGACGCCGTCGTGGACGCCGCCGTGGACGCCGTCGCGGATGCCGTCACGGACGCCGCCGTGGACGCCGTCGCGGACGCTGTCACGGATGCCATCGTGGATGCCGTCGCGGATGCCGTCGCGGACGCCGTTACCGAGCCTCTTCGAAGCCTCCGGGCCGACGCCGTCGAGGTGCAACCGCAGCTCACGGCCTCCGAGCAGTTCGCCGAGCGTGCCGGACGCCGCGACCCGCCCCCGGTCCAGGATGACCACCCGGTCACAGACGCGCTCCACCTCGCCGATCAGGTGCGAGTTGAGCAGCACCGCGACCCCGCGCTCCTTGAGCGACAGCACCAGGTCCCGCACATCCGCGCGCCCGATCGGGTCGAGCGCGCTTGTCGGCTCGTCAAGCACCACGAACTCGGGCCGTGCCGCAAGCGCGACCGCCAGCCCGAGACGCTGCTGCATCCCCTTGGAGAAGCCGCCGACCCGGTCCTGGGCGCGGTCCGCGAGCCCCACCGAGGCCAGCACCTCGTGCTGCGGCGGCACGCCGGCGAGCCGCGCGTGAAGCGTCAGCACCTCAGCCGCGGTCAGCCACGGCTGGTAGCGGAACAACTCGGGCAGATAGCCGACCCGGGCCCGCGCGCGTGGATCGCGGGCCGGACGGCCAAGCAGCATCGTCTCCCCGGCATCCGGCCGCACCAGTCCGAGCAACATCTTGATCACCGTGGTCTTCCCGGCCCCGTTCGGCCCGAGCAGGCCCACCACCTCCCCGCGCCCCACCGTGAACGACACCCCGTCCACCGCGACCCGCCGCCGATACCGCTTCCGCAGCCCGTCGACCCAGGCGGCCGGGCCGGCCTCGTCCACCGGTCGCGCATTCACCGACTCGGCGCTTGCCGGTCTGGCGCTTGCCGGTGCGGCGCCGGTCGGGTCGGGGTTCATCGGAGGTCCCGGGCCACGGTCAGGACCTCGTCGGCGGTGAGAGAGCCGGCGACGGCGGTGATCACGCCGTCGCTCACCCAGACCACCGCCGCGAGCACGCCGTCGCGGGACGTCAGCACCGTGGCGGGCGCGCTGTTGACCTCGGCGGGTGCGCTCGTCAGCTTTTCGTCCATGACGTGCAGCGGGAGCGTGGTGCCGTCGCCGGTGAACTGCCGCAGCCGGGACGCCACGTCCTCGGGCAGGCCGGAGAGCGACAGCAGGTAGTCGCGGGCGGTCGCGAAATCCACCCCGGAGTCGGCGTAGGCGGCGGGCGCGACGACCCGGCCGACGATCAACGCGGGCACGCCCCGCTCCTCGGCCCACACGGCCGCGACGCCGGGCCCGGCGGTCAGGCGGAAGCGGCTGCCGTCCAGGCCGGGCGGTGGCGTCGGCCCGGCGGTCCGGTCCGCGTCGAACGTGAACACGACAGCGGCCCGGTCCCCGGCCTGGTAGACCGGCTTGCCTGTCACACCGCGGGGGAGCGCGGCTACCCGGGGCACGGCAAGTCCGGTCGCGTCCTGCGCGTCCTGCGCACCGGCCACCTCGCGGACGTGCGGTGCCTCGACCACCTCGACGTCGCCGTAGGCGGACAGGTCGGGCAGCGCGAGCAGATCCGCCTGGCTGATCGTGATCGGCGCGATCTCCTCGGTGTGGAACACGCGCAGCCAGTCGGTCGCGATCGCGGCGGTGGCGCCGGTCAGCAGGGCGACCACGGCGGCCACCGCGACCAGGGATCCGCGACGCGTGGCTCGCCACCGCGTTGCGGAACGCCACCGCGTCGCGGTCCTCCAGCGCGACGCGGTCCGCCACCCCGGTCCGACCGGCGTCTGTGCGGCCCCGGCCAGGGTGTCCGCGGACGACGCCGGGCGCGACAACGTTTCCGGGTCGTCCGCCGACGCCGGGAGCGAGGCGAATTCCGGCCGTGCGGCCTCCGCCGAGAGTGCGGTCTGCGCCGAGTGTGCGGTCTGCGCCGAGTGTGCGGTCTGCGCTGACGCCCTGGTCTGCGCTGACGCCCTGGTCTGCGCTGACGTGAGGGTCTGTGCCGATGCGCTGGGCTGTGCCGGAGTCGGGACCTGTGACGGGAGTTCGGCCGACAGGCGCCGCCAGCCCGCGTCGACGTCCGGGGTGACCTCGATGCGTAGCGCTCCGCCGATCATCGAGGCTTCCTCCCGTACCGTGGAAAGCTCTTGATTGCATTGTGGACAGTGCGCGATGTGGGCGCGGTCCGCGTCGGTGACCGCGAACGGCTCGTCCACGAGCCGGCGCAGCGTGCCGTCAGAGGGGTGACGCATGACGGATCAACTCCTCGCGTAGGGCGGATTCGGCGCGTCGGACTGTGGTGCCGACGCTTGCGGGAGAGATGTCGAGCGCGGCGGCCACCTCGGCGTAGCTGAGCCCGCTGTGCCGCAGTACCAGCGCGGTCGCCTGCCGTCGCGGCAGCCGGCCCAGCGCCTCCCGCACCCGGCGGCGCTCCTCCAGCCCGACCACCGTGTCCGCTACATCCGGCACGTCGACGTGCTGCTCACCGGCCTCGCGGGCGACCCGCCGCCGGTCCGCGCGCAGGTGGTTCAGCGCGGTGTGCGCCGCCGCGACCGCAAGCCAGCCGGGCGCCTCCGGCCCAGGGACGGCGGACCGCCCGAACGACAGGAACACCTCCTGCGCCACGTCCTCCGCCGCTTCCCTGCCACCGAGCACGCGGGCCGCGATCGCCACGACCCTCGGATAGGCGGCCCGGAAGATCTGCTCCAGGTCGGTCCTCACGACATCCTCCACACCTGTTGAGCACCACCGCCCCTGGATCTGTGACAGGGGCTCTACGCTGCTGTTATAGGTGTGGAAGTGGGGTTTCAGGGCGCAGGTGCGCGGGATCTGCCAGGGACCTTCACACGTCCGTCACACGCCGTGCCGCGATCAGGTGGCAGGCCGCGGTGAACCGCACCCGGTCGCCGTGCACGAACCCGTCGAAGGCCGGGCGCACCGCGGCCACCACCTCGGGCGTCTTCTCCGGCTCCGCGGCCAGCGCCAAGCCGACCGGCCCCAGCCGGGTGACGTAGCCGGCCGACTCGCGCCGCCGGCTGACTGACCGGTCAGCGACGCTGCCAGGCGGCCGCGCTGGCGGCGTAGACGGCGCGGCGGGCGCGGTTGAGGTTGCCGAGCGGGCGGAAGTCCGCGGGGGCGTGCCATGGGCTGAACGCGAGGCCGTCGACGTGGGCGCGAACGGCGTCGTCGGGGTCCTGGCGGGGGATGGTGAGCGTGGCGACCGGGGTCCAGGGGGAGGCCCACTCGACGGCGCCGTCCTCGATCGGGGTCGCCGTCTCGGAGATGAACGGCTGGACGTGAAGCGCGAAGCGGACCGGCGCCTGTGCCAGGCGGGCGTGGAAGTCGAGCCGCAGCCGGTCCGGGTCGTCGGCGGGCACGCCGGCCGGTGGTGCGGCGGGGTCGAGCGGACTCAGCCGGAAACGCACCGGGGAGTCGCCCCACAGCACGGCACCCCGGCTCCAGTACGACTCCAGCGCCAGGCTCTCGCTGCGACGGCTGGCCTTCCGGAGGTTGCCGAGGATCCGCAACGTCTCGGCTGGGCCGAACGCGGCGAGCATGCGCGGCAGGGCCAGCAGCCGAGGGCCGGCGCCGATCTCGGCCACCGTCACGAACTGCGCCGCGTCCCGGACGTGCGAGACCGGATAGCTGGTTGCCAGCAGGTCGTGCTCGCCGCCGTCCGGCAGCGTGATCTTCAACGCGGCCCCGCGCAGGTCGGCGGCGGTGTCCGGGCGGGCGACACCTGAGGCGTTGGACAACCGGACCGTGGTGGGCAGCCGTGCCCCGGGCGTGAACGCGCCGGCCCGCAGCGCGGCGGGCAGATCTCCGGCGACCTCAAGCGTGGCTCCGACCAGCCCGGCCACGGTCTTGGCGTGAAGCGTGCGGTGCGCGACTGACGAACCGGCGGTCCGCGCGTGGGCCGTCTGCACTGCAAGCATGCGCCGCGCGTACCCCTCGAACTGCCGTTCCTCGGCCTCCGCGGAGCCGCCGCCGTAGATCTCACGCCACGTGGTCATGGCTGCCGATCATGCAGGATCCGGCCGCCCGGCGACCGCCCGGGGGTGAGGCCGTCGATCAACGCGTCCAGTTGCGCCGTTTTCGGCTGGTGACCGAGCGAGGCGTGGATGTCGCGGGCCTCGCGCCAGGCGTCGAGCGCGGCGTCCGGGTCGATCGGGGCCTGGGCCTCGCCGAGCGTGCGCAGCGTGTCGGCGAGGAAGGCGCCCCAGCCGCGCTGCCGCCACAGGCGCACGGACGCGGAGAGGTGGGCGATCGCGCGGCGGTGGTCGCCGTCCGCGAGTTCGACGGCGCCGAGCACGCCGAGCGCGTCCGCGGTGTGGTGCGGGAGGTTGTACTCGCGGGCGATTGTCAGCGCCTCGGTGGCGTAGCCGCGGGCGGCCGGCGCGGGCAGGTACGCGCGGGCCAGCGTGAGCAGCGTGAGGACCTCGGCGTACCGGTCCTGGTAGCGGCGGAGTACGCGCAGCGACTCGTCCAGCGCGGTGATCGCGAGGTCCGGCCGGCCGGCGCGGGTGTGGAGGACGCCGAGGAACTGCAGGACTGTGGCTACGTACCGCTGATTGCCGAGTTCGCGGGCGATGCGGAGCGCGGTAACCAGGTGGTTCTCCGCGGCCTCCAGCCGCAGCGACTCACCGTGCACGATCGCGCTTGCCACGTGCGCGCGGGCCTGGCCGCCGAGATGGTCGTGCTCCTCGGCGAGCCGGATCGCGCGGGACGCGTGCGCGGCCGCCTCCGCGTAGGAGCCCCTCGCGGCCAGCGCCCAGGCGATCATCACGGCGGCGTCGGACCTGCCGGGGCCGTGGCCGGCCTGGGCGAAGAGCGCGTCGGTCTGCTCCGCGTCCGCGAGCAGCCGGTCCATGGCCGCACCGGGGTGGTCTGCCTCGTGCCAGGCCGCGAGTTCGGAGATGCCGCGCAGCATGACGGCCTCGCCGAGCCGGTGCCCGGCCGCGCGGCAGGCCGCGAGCACGTAGTCGTTCGTGGACCGCCAGTCGATGTAGACGCCGCGGATGTCGAAGTACTTCTCCATGCAGCCGGCCAGGTCGAACGCGGCCTCTACCTGGCCTGTGTCGCAGGCGTGCCGTACCACGGCGAGCAGCGGCGTACGCTCGGCCGCGAACCAGTCGATCGGGTCGACGTCGTCCAGCCCGGCCACCGGGACCAGCGGGAACGTGCCGTGGATGGCGGCGTAGCAGGGGCCGGGGACGAGCGTGGCCATCCGCCGGGCGAGCCACAGGTACGCGCCGAAGCCGGCCCGCAGCACGTCCGGGACCGGATCCTCCTCGGCAGCACGTTCGCGCAGGTAGAGCCGGACCAGGTCGTGGAAGTGGTAGCGGCCGACCCCGGTCCGGTCCGTGCCCGCGTCGAGCAGCAGGTGCGCGTCGACGAGCCGTTCCAGCAGGTCCTCGGCCTCGGCCACCGGCACGGACAGGACCGCCGCGGCCAGCCAGGACGGGAAGTCCGGGAGCGTGAACAGGCTGAGCCGGCGGGCGAGGCGGCGGCCGTCCTCGCCGATCGCCCGGTAGCTGGACGCGATCGACGTGCGTACCGCGAGGTCACCGGCGACCAGGTGGTCGAGGCGGCGTTGCTCGTCGCGCAGCGCGGTGGCGAGACGGGCCATCGGCCAGGCCGGGCGGGAGCGCAGGCGGGCGCCGGCGATCCGGACCGCGAGCGGCAGCCGCCCGCAGAGGCTCAGGATGGTGGCGCTCTCCGCGGGCTCCCGGGCGACCCGCTGCGGCGCCGCGATCAGGCCGAGCAGCGACTCGGCGTCGGAGTCGGAGAAGACGCCGAGCTGGACGCGGCGTGCGCCCTCCAGCCCGTCCAGGGCCGCGCGGCTGGTGACCAGCACGGAGCAGGAGCCGTCGCCGGGCAGCAGCGGCCGGATCTGCGCCTCGTCCGCGGCGTCGTCGAGCAGGACGAGCACGCGGCGGCCGGCCATCCGGGACCGGTACGCGTCCGCCCGCTCGGTCAGGTCGATCGGGATCGCGCGCTCGTCCACGCCGAGCGCGCGCAGGAACCGGGCCAGCACATCGCCCGGCTCGGCCGGTTGCGGCTCGGTGCCGCGCAACGTCGCGTAGAGCTGCCCGCCCGGATAGTCAGCACGCGCCCGGTGGGCCGCGTGCACCGCGAGCGTGCTCTTGCCGACGCCGCCCATCCCGGTGATCGTGACGACCGGCAGTGGCCGCCCGGCCGGCGTGAGCGCGTCCCGCAGCTGTCGCACCTCGCCGGACCGGCCGGTGAAGTCCACGATGTCCGGTGGCAGCAGCGCCGGCGCGTCCGCGCCCTCCTCCTCGCGCAGGATGGTCCGCTCCGCGTCGACGAACGCCTGCCCCGGTTCCAGACCGTGCTCGTCGGCGAGGAACCGGCGCAGTTGACGGCCGGCCGCGAGCGCGTCCGCCCGGCGTCCGCACCTGTGCAGCGCAAGCATCAGCGTCACCCACAGCCGTTCCCTGGTCGGCTCGTCCGCGGCGGCCCGGACCAGCTCCGGCACGATCTCGCGGTGCCGGCCGAGATCCAGCTCCGCCTCGTAGAGGTCCTCGTAGGCCGCGAGCCGTTCCTCGCCCAGCTGCAGGCGGGCGGTGTCCACGTAGGCGCCGGCCGCGTCCGCGAGCGCCGGGCCGTGCCACAGCGCCAGCGCGTCGCGCAGCAGCGGCACCCGGTCGGCCGCGGCCGCGCCCCGGGACCTGGCGGTCAGCGCGGTGAAGCGCAGGTAGTCCAGCTCGTCCGGGCCGGCGTGCAGCGCGTAACCGCCGGCGCGCGTGGTGAGCTGCAGCGCGCCGCCACCGGTGCGGCGGATCGTGGAGATGTCGGCCTGCAACTGGGCGCGGGCGGTGGTGGGCGCGGCACCGCCCCACATCGCCTCGGTGAGCGCCGCCACCGTGACCACCCGGCCCGCGTTGAGCAGCAGATATCCGAGCACGGCCCGGTGCCGGGGACGCGGCAGGCCGGCTTGCGTGTCGCCGAGCCACAGCTCCACGCCGCCCAGGATCCGGAACCGGAGGTGTGAGACTGGCATTGAGCACACACTATCGCCAGCGCGCCGCCCGGTCCCCCGTTCCGGGCGGCGTCGTCTGGAACGCAACCGATGCGGTAACGCCCCGTGTCACACCGGACCGGTTGTCCCCCGATCGTCGGTCACGACGTTGATACGAACGCTATATGCGTCAGCGCATCAGGTTGTGGCGCCGGTGGGTGAGCTTCTCCACGAGCGCGGCCGGGGCGAGCCGGCGCGCGGCGAACACGAGCGGGGCGTTGCTGCCCACGGCGTACCGTGGCCGCGGTTTCCGGTCCTGGACGGCCTTGAGGATCGTGGCCGCGACGCGCTCCGGTGAGGTGCCGGCCCGCTCGTTGCGGTCGAGCGCGGCGAGCATGGTGTCGAAGTCGCGGCGGTGCGGCGAGTCCGGGGCGACGAACGCGGTCCGGCGCTCGTTGATGCCGGTCGCGATCGAGCCGGGCTCCACAGTGGTCAGCCATACGCCGAACGGGGAGAACTCGTGCCGTGCCGCGGTGCTGAACCCCTTGATCGCCGCCTTGGACGCGACGTAGCCGGACCGGTAGGCAATCGGGAACGAGGCCAGCATGGATCCGACCATCACCACCCGGCCGTGGCCGCGCTCCCGCATGCCCGGCAGCGCCAGCTGCGCGAGCCGCACCGGCCCGAAGACGTTGATCTCGAACAGCCGCCGCATCCAGTCGCCCGGCAGCTCCTCGAACGGTGCGGACTGGCTCTCGCCCGCGTTGTTGACAAGCACGTCCACGGTCTTGAGCAGCGGGGCCAGCGCCTCGATGTCGCCGGGATCCGTGAGATCCAGCTTGACCGTCTCGACACCGCCGAGGTGCGCCTCCGACGGGTTACGGCTGGTGCCGATCACCCGGTAGCCGCGCGCGACCAGCAGCTCCGCTGTCGCTCTGCCGATGCCTGAGGATGTTCCGGTGACCAGCGCGGTGCGGCTCATCGCAGCACCATAGCTGTCAGCCCGCGGAGGCGCTCTCGTAGCGCAGCATCGTGTCCACCACCATCCGCCTCTCCGCCGCACTCAGCGGCGCCAGCGCGGCCCGCCAGGCCCGCCCGCCCGCCGCCAGCCACGCGGTGATGTCCTGCCGGTGCGCGTCGCTGATGTCGACGATCCGCCGCCGCCGGTCCGCCTCGTCCTCGCGCCGGTCAAGCACACCCTTCCGGCTCAGGTCGCCGACGAGCAGGCTCACTGTGGTAGGTGCGAGGCCGAGCGACCCGGCCAGCTCGGACACGGTCTGCGGCCCGTCCAGCAGCAGCATCGACAGCAGCGACAGGTGCCGCGGGGCGAGCTCCAGCTCCCGCAGCGCGTCCGGCACCGCGATGCGCTTGATCCGGCCGATGATGCGCGGCATCACCAGCAGCAATTCGCGGACCTCGTCGTCCGTTGACATCGGACACCCCTCGTAATATCTTTGTTTGCAAAGCTGATTTGGTCTCAAAGGGGATTCTAGTGCCTCATCTCAGCGTCGACGTGCCCGAGTCCGACCTGGCCGGACGTGAGAGCGCGCTCATCGCCCGGCTGACCGATGCGGTCGTCGATGTCTACGGCCCCCGGGCCCGGGAGGTTGCGGTCGTGCGGCTCAACGGCGTTCCGGCCGGCCGGTGGGGGATCGGTGGCATTCCCGCGGCGTCACCGTCGCCGGCCGTCACGTTCGGCATCAAGGAAGCTGCGTTTGCACGGCCTGACGTGATCGCCGCCCTCGCGGCCGGCGTTACCGAGGCGATCGCCGGCGTCCTTGGCGACCATGTCCGTGACGGCGTCACCATCGACTTCGTCGGCACCCGTGACGACCGCACTGCCACCGGCGGAAAGATGTCTGCGGCAGCTCTTCCTGCGTCCGGACCGGATGCTGCCGGCGGTGCGTGAGCTGGCCCGGAAACGACCTTTCCGCGTCCGGGGCCTGTGAGCTGGCCCCCAAGGCTTGATCTTCCCGCTCCGGCGGTGGTTCGGCCTGTACGCGCCCGACTCTGTTGCCTATTCGCGGGGTGAGGGGCGGGCGTTATACGCCTGAAATTTCATGACTTACTGACCGTCTGCCGCAGGTCCGGGATCGGGTGCTGTGACGTCGGGGGCCGTGCGTACCGAGGTCTTGTCATGTGCCGGCTCTTCGCACGACGAAACGCATCTCGTCGACGGTGGCCTGCCTGGACGTTTCTGTCTGTTTGGTTGGGGGGTGCCTCCGGCGGCCCTCCGGGGGGAGCGCTCCGGCTCCGGGGCAACCGGAAGCGCATGTCAGCTTCGCTGCTAAAGCCTGTCGGTGGCTGGGTTTCGTGTGGCCTGTCTGCCCCGTCTGCCATCGACCCGGGCAGAGCCGAGCAGATCATCGGCAGGGCCGCCAGGCTGGGTGGTGATGGCGCCGGCTTGGTTGTTCCTCACGAGTCTGCTGGTCGCCCTTGGGTTCGCCGGGCTGCGGCCGCGTGGGTGGGCGCGTGCCTCTGGTCGCGCCTGGTGGTGTCGGTATCTGTCCGTTGGTGGCGGCCCTGCCGATGATCTGCTCCCCGTGGGGCGGGTCGATGGCAGGCGGGGCAGCCAGGCGGTCACCTTTGTGTGCTGCGCACGCGACACAAGATCAAAGGCGGGGCGGGGCGGGGAGGGGCGGGGGCGGCGCAGGGCCGGGCAGCGCGGCGGGGATATGGGTGGAATGCGGAGAAGTGGCGAGGGTGGCGGGCGTCAGGTGAGGCATGAGCACGCTATTCGTCGCGAATGACGTGTACATGCCTCACCTGGCCGTTGATCTATCGGCCGTTGGTGATTGATGGCAGCGGCAAGGCGTCTGTTGCGGGAGATTTTTCCCGATATTTCTGGCAGACGCTGGGTGGGACAAGCGGCAACTGAGTCGCCCGGATCTGGGCAATAGAGTCGCTCCGGATTCTGCTGCCCATTCGCGTGCGGCGGTGCGGGGCTCACGATCGACGGGCTGGCATCGAGGCCGGGAGTGTGGCGGGTCGGCGGTCTCGTGGCACGTGGGGGCAGTACGGCCATCGTCCACTGAGGTTGCGCGGTGGGAGTGTGAGTCAGGCACTCCGTGCCCGAATGTTGTTGTATAGAAGCCTCTGAGGTGTGCTCACGCTGACTGCAGAAGGTCGGTAAGCGGCGGCTGGTCGGGCGGCTGCGGTCGGGGTGGTCGCGAGGGTCGGCACCGAAGCCGGGAGCTTGCCGAAGGGTCAGTCGATCTTGGCTCTCGTGTGTCGCCGCGCCAGGGCACGGGAGTTCGGGCGCTCCGTGCCGAGATTGGTTCGTTGTTCGGGATGCCGCGTTCATTTGGCGGGATGCAAGATCCTTGCGGCTCTGGTGGCCCCTATCGCGCTCCGGTAGGGGCCATCAGAGCCGCAAGGATCTTGATGTGGCCTTGCTGATCCTTCCGCGTTGGGGTTAACGAGCAGGGCGATACCTGTATGACGAAATGTCGGGCGAGCAGCGCTTGAACATGGACACTGACCGCGGACTTTGATGATGCGGGTCGTGAGCGTGGGCGTGTGCGGACGTATCGGATTCGGTGCGGGGTCCGCGTTGGTGCCCGGCCTTGAGGCCTGCCGAGGTGCGGCGGCCGGCCCGCACACTTGCGGAACTCGCGGCCTCGGTGCCGGTCCTTGCGCCCACCCAAGCCGCAGTCGCGTCGGCCTGCAGTCGCGTCGACCCGCAGTCGCTGGGACGACGGCCGTGCTGCTCGCGCTCCGCAAGAACGACGACCAGCCGAAACGACTCACCGCGGCCCGGCCCTATTCGATCGTGGGTCCCCAGACGGCCGGACGCTACTGGGGTTTCGTGGTCGGGGTGCGGGTCGAGCACTGCGCGCCCGAAATTTCGTTATATAGAAGCCTCTGAGGCGCGCTCACCCTGACCGCGGAAGGTCAGTAATGGGCAACAGAGTTGCTCCCGGGGCAAACCCGGAGCGGCGCTCCGCTGGCGCTCCGCACGTCGCTCCGGAGCCGGTGCCGAGAGCGCGCCGCAGATGGACCGGGGGTAGGGCTGGACATACCCGTGCACGGGGCCTCGGCGGATGGCTCTGCGACCGGTGTGATTGATCTACTCAGATCCATGCCAACCTCTGCCATGACCAGGGCGGGCGCCCTCTGCTGGGTTGTCGCCGCGCCGCTGTTCCTGACGGCGAACGTCGTCGTCGGCCGCGCCTGGAACGATCCGGCCTTCAGCTGGGCGACCAACAACGTCAGCGACCTGGGCAACGTGACCTGCGGCATCTGGGACACGACGCGCCCGCGGTATGTCTGCTCCCCCTGGCACACCGCCATGAACGTGGCCTTCATCCTGACCGCGATCCTGCTCATCGCGGGGCTGCTGCTGACCTGGCGCGGAGGGGGCGCGGCCCGAGCGCGCCGGGCCTCCGCGGAGGGGTGCGCCTCCGGCGGGTGCGAGGCCGGGCGTGCGGGCCTGGGCGCTCCTGCGGATTTGGGCGTGCGTGCGGATTTAGGCGTGCATGCGGGTCTGGGCGTGCGCGCGGGCCGGTGGCTGATGCTCGGCGGGGCGGCCGGGTTGGGCCTGGTCGGGGCGTTCCCGGCCGACGTCGACGAGAACATTCACCTGCTTGCCGCCTTGCTCGTCTTCGTGTGCGGCAACCTCGGGCTGGTGGCGATGGGAATCGGCATGCCGCGGTCCCGCCTGCGCCCGGTCACGGTGACGTTCGGGGTGCTGGGCGTGTCCGGCAGCGCGTTGTTCATCGCACAGCAGGGACTGGGATTGGGCATCGGCGGGATGGAGCGCGTCGCCGTCTTCCCGCTGACGGTCTGGGCCTGCTGCGCCGGCGTGCACCTGTTGTCGCGCGGCCGTGGCGTGATGACCGCCGGGCGGCCGGGCGCTCTCACCCGGGCGTGAACGCACGCCTCCGACGCCGCCAGAGCTTGGGCCGAATCCGGGCGGCGTCGTGCCGGTCAGGTCTTTCGGCAATTCCGGCGTGACGCAGGCCGATCCTTCTGGCGTGATGAATGGCGGTACTTTTCGCGTGACGCGTGGTGGTACTTCCGGCGCCACGCACGGCGCTGCTTCTGACGGCGCTGCTTCTGACGGCGCTGCTTCTGACGGCGCTGCTTCTGACGGCGCTGCTTCTGACGGCGCTGCTTCTGACGGCGCTGCTCCTGACGGCGCCGCTCCTGACGGCGCCGCTCCTGACGGCGCCGCTCCTCACGGCGCCGCTCCCCGCGACGTCGGTCCCCACGGCGCCGCTCAGCACAGTCCCGGCTGCTCGGCCTGCCGGCGCCGCACGATGAGGTGCGGCGCGCAGACCTATGCCAGCAGCGGAGCGCTGTCCACGTGGGCTGCGCCCGCGTCGAGCACACCGTCCGGGATGCCGCCGAAGTCCCGGAGTCGCCCGGGCGTGCTGCGCCGCAGTGCTGCCGAGGCCGTTTCCGACGGGTGGTTCACCGTGACAGTGGACATGGTCGTCTCCCTTCGTGGACCCGAGGCGCCGGGTCTACCGGAAAGATGCACGGCGAAGGCGAAAAGTGCTTGTGACTCCGGTCTCAGGAGGCGCGGTCGTAGGCCATCTTGAGCGTGCGCACCCGGCCGTCCCGCAGCCATTGCAGCCAGATCATGCCGGGTGGGCAGTGCTCCGGGTCGTACGGCGGATTGAGGAAGTCGAGTTCCCAGATCACCAGGTCGCGGCTGACCTGTGCCTCCCGCACCCGGACGCCCACGCCCGCGCCGTGGGTGTAGTCGATCATGTCGATCAGCGCGGCCGGCCCGCCCAGCCGGCGCCCTTCCAGGGTCAGTACCGCGTCGCTGTGGAATCGGCCGCCCACAAGCATCGAGTGGTCGCCGCGCTCGCCGGCGGCAAGAGTCGCCGTCGCCTCCGCGCGGGCGTCGGTGGTGAGCCTGCCCGCGTCGGGGTACGTCTCCGCCGTGGCCCGCAGCGTCGCGGTCAGTGCCCGCCGCCCGTCCCGTAACCGGCTGCGCACCGTGCCGACCGGCACCCCGCAGACGTCGGCGATCCGCTGGTACGACGAGTAGTCAGTCCAGTACCTGAGCATCATCGCCTCGCGGACCGGCTCGGGCAGCACGCCGACCGCATGGCGTACCCAATCACGCTCCGCCGCTCGGTCCAGCGCTTCGTCCGGGCGCGGCCCGCCGGCCGGTAGCAGCGGCTCCGGGTCGGCGACCGGCGTGGCCCGCCGCGCGGATCGCAGTCGCATGCGGCAGTTGTTGCGGACGATCGCCTTCAGCCACGGTCCGGCCGCGTCCGGGTCGCGCAGGCCGTTGAGCTGCCGTAACGCGGTGAGAAGCGCGTCCTGCACCGCATCGTCCGCGTCGTCTGTGTAGCCGAGCAGCGCGATGGCGGTCGCCCGCATGCCGGCCAGGTGCCGCTGCGTCAGCGTCGCGAACGCGGTGCGATCGCCGCCGCGGGCGTCCCGGACGAGTTCGGCGTCGGTCGTCTCCATAGGCACCCGACGCTACCCGGCGTCGGGGAGTGTCCGCCGGTGGGACGGCGCGCGCGACCGCCTGGGAACGGTCGCGCGCGCCGGGCATCAGGCGGCGGCGCGGACCGTGGCGAGCGCCGTCGACCAGGAGATGACCTGGTCCAGGAGGGTCTTGACGGTGGCCTCGTGCTGGGCGCCCGGCTTGAAGACGCTCCAGTTCTCGAAGTCGTTGGCAAGAGTGAGCGCGACCTGGGCCCGGACGTCGGCGACCTGCAGCTCGCCCATGATCAGGCGCAGGTGCTCGACGGCGCGGGTGCCACCGGCGGAGCCGTACGAGACGAAGCCTGCGGCCTTGTTGTTCCACTCGTTGTAGACGAAGTCGATCGCGTTCTTCAGCGCGCCGGACGTCGAGTGGTTGTACTCAGGCGTGACGAAGATGTAGCCGTCGAACGAGGCGACAGTGGCCGACCAGCGCTTCGTGTGCTCCTGCTGGTACTGGCCGAGCGACGGCGGCACGGCCTCGTCGAGGTGCGGCAGGTTGTAGTCGAGCAGGTCGACCAGCTCGAACTCGGCGCCGCCGTGCTTCTGCGCCAGGTCCAGTACCCACTTCGCGACGGCCTCGCCGTTACGTCCGGGACGGGTGCTGCCGAGGATGATGCCGATCTTCGTCATGTCGTTCGTCTTCCTGAGGAGCGGTTGTGCCGGGCCGCGGATCTGCGTCCACTTCAACGATCGTGCAGGCAGATAATTGATGCATCAAGCATCCGAGACAAGCCCCACGCTCATTGACCCAGCCTCCTAGGATGCGACAGACGCGGTGTGGTGTGTCGCCCGGCAACGCAAAGGGCCCCGGGATCAGTTCCAGGGGCCCTCGGAACAACGGCGCTCAGGCGCGCATCACTGTCGCGATCGGGATGCGCGCCGCACGGATCGCCGGGACGAACCCGCCCAGGATGCCCGCGACAAGCCCCGCGATGATGCCCGCCACCGCCGCCTCCCAGGGGAACTGCAGATCGGCCAGGAACGGATCCGACGACCCCATCACCGTGGTCGCCACCTTCAGCGCCCCGGCCGCGAACCCGATCGCGGCCGCCGCGGTGAGCAGCCCGGTCAGCAGCGTCTCCGCGAGCACGATTCCGGCCAGCAGCGCGCGCGGCGTGCCGACCGCCCGCCGCAGCGCGAACTCCTCGACCCGCTCACCCACAGTGGCCAGGCCGACGTTGAGCACGCCGGCCACGCCGATCAGCAGCACGAACGCGGACAGGCCGAAGAACAGCAGCCGCATCAGGCTGATCTGCTCCTTGAGGTCCTCCCGCGTCTGCACCTCGTAGGTGGAGAAGTTCGAGCCGGAGGCCTGCATCTTCGACATGAGCACCTGCTCGACGGGCGTCTGACCGGCAAGCAGCACCTGGATCCCGGCGTTCTCCGTGCTGCTCCACGCGGTCAGCTCGTCCATCCGGACGTACGCCTGCGGCCAGCCCTGCCCGTCGTCGATCACGCCGACGAACTGCGGCGTGACTGAGGTGCCGCCGACGTTGCCGTCGATCCGCATCGCGGCCGGGACCTGGTACAGCCCGAACCCGAGCGCCGCTTCCTTGTTGAGCACGATCCGCGGCGCCATCGACGGCACCGTGCCGAACGACAGCCACTCGCCGCTGACGTGCCGGTACGGCCGGAACGACCGCACGTCGCCGGTGAGCGCGTTCAGCTGCAGCGAGATCGCCCGGCCGATCGGCGGGCAGACGCCGCCCGGGGGCTGGTTGCAGTATTCGGCCGGGCCGGACGTGATCGCGTCCCGGTAGCTGCCGTCCGGCCCGGTCTGGATCGGGCTGACGCCGGCCTCACCGATGGTGGCCTGCACCTGCACCAGCGCGACCGCGTCCGAGCGCCCGGTGACGGTGTTCAGCACGAGGTCGACGGTTCCGGCCGGGCCGCCGTAGATCTCCGCGATGCGGGTGCCGTCGTACCCGGCGGTCAGTTCGATGTCGGCGAGCAGCGCGCGCTCGGCGATGCTGGCGCCGGCCTGGACCGCGACCACCGCGAGGATGCCGAGGAACAGGCTGACCATGGAGAGCAGCGTGCGCAGCTTGCGGGCGCGGATGCCCTGCAGGCCGATGATCAGCGCGGACCGGTTCCGGCCGGAGAGTCGCCTCACGCGCGCACCCGCTGGGTGAGCACGCCGTCGGTGAGGTCGTGGATGCGTCCCATCCGGGCCGCGTGGTCGCGGTCGTGGGTGACCAGGATCAGCGCGCAGCCGCGGGTGGTGGCGCCGAGCAGCGTCTCGATCACCGAGGTGCCGGTCTCGGTGTCGAGGGCGCCGGTCGGCTCGTCGGCGAGCAGGATGCGCGGTTCGCGGACCAGCGCGCGGGCGATCGCGACGCGCTGCTGTTCGCCGCCGGACATCTTCGCCGGCCGGTTCTTCGCCAGGTGGGCGATGCCGACCTGGTCGAGTGCGGAGATCACGCGACGGCGGCGCTCCCGGCGGGGGAGCCAGCCCTGGCCGTTGACCAGCGCCATCGCCACGTTCTGTGCGGCGCTGAGGTGTTTGAGCAGGAAGAAGCGCTGGAACACGAACCCGAAGTGGGAGCTGCGCAGTTTCGCGGCGCGGCGCTCGGCGAGCTTGCCGATCTCCTGGCCGTCGAGCAGGTAGCTGCCCTGGTCGGGGCGGTCGAACAGGCCGAGGATGCTCAGCAGCGTGCTCTTGCCGGAGCCGGACCGGCCGACGATCGCGAGGCTCTCGCCCGCGTCGACGCTCAGGTTCACGCCGTGCAGGATGGTGCGCTTCTGTTCCTGGCCCTTGAGTGTCTTGGTGATGCCGCTGAGCTCGATCAGCGCGCTCATCCCGGCACCCCCGCCACCATGCCGGGCGTGCCGCCGCCGGCGTCGGGCGCGGGTGGCGCGTCGGGCAGGTTCGGCCCGGGGATGGCCACTGTCTCGTCGCCCTTGAGGCCGGACTTGATCTCGACGACCTTCCCGTCGGTCAGGCCCAGCTCCACGTCGACTGTGGTCCGCTGGCGGTTCGCGTCGAGCACGTCGACCTTGCCCTTGCCCTGGCTGCCCGCGACCGCCTCGACCGGCAGCACCATGACGCTGGCGGCCTTGGCGGTGATCAGCGAGAGCGTGACGTCCACGCCGTTGATCAGCTTGACGTCGTTCGGCGCGGTGCAGACCAGGCGCAGGCCGGTGGCCTCGGATCCGCCCGCCGGTGGCACCTCGGGGCCGAGGCCGGCCGGGTCCGCGCTGCCGCTCGGCTCCGGCGCGTCCGGCACGGTGCCGGCGGGAAGTGCCGCGATCGCGCCGAGCGGCTTGCAGTCGAACGGGCCGGGGCCGTTCTTGATCTGCGCCTTGACGCTGTCCACCGAGGCGGAGATCCGGTACGCGTGCTCGCTTGCGATGTCCGCCACGACCGCGTACCCGGAGTGCTTCGCGGAGACGACAGGCATGCCCTCGGTGACCTTGGTCTTGTCCGCGGCGAGCCGCCCGGCGAAGATCGTCCCGATCGGCACGCTCACCTGGTGCGGCTCGCCGTCCTTCCACACGTTGGCGACCCAGAGCGCCTCGGTGGTGGGCAGGCCGGTCAGCTCCCGGTCGGCCCAGCGGAGCTCGCCGGAGACCGGTGAGACGATGCCGAAGACCGGGTCGATCGCGACCTTGCCGTTCAGGCTGATCGTGTTGCTGAGGTCCTGCCGGGTGGGCTGGACCGTGGTCAGTACGGTGCCGGGTGCCTCCATCGAGGGTGTCTCCGCCTCGTCGTCCGAGGGGAGTGAGCATCCCGTGACGATCGCCAGCGCCGGTATGAGCGCCAGCAGTCTCCGTCTACCCACACGTCCTCCATCACTCGGTGTGACTGGATGATCGCCGGTCTTCGATGGTGCACCGGCCGGGCAGACCCTACAAGACCAACGCAATCCGATGGGGGCACGGGTATATCCGCATACCCGAATGTGACGGTGTGTGACGATGTAAAGGGCCGGTCAGTCCGCGGTGACCGAGGCGATCGCGACCGCGCCGAGGATCGCGCCCAGGCAGGTGATCGCGGCGACGGTGAAGACCAGGTGGGGGTGGCGCGGCAGCAGTTCGGGGCCGCCGAGGCGCGGTCGCAGCGACGGGAGCCGGTCCGCGAGCGCGACAGTGGCCAGCCAGGCGGAGCCGAGGATCCAGCCGGCCAGCACGTCAGTCGGGTAGTGCACGCCGAGGTAGACGCGGGACAGCCCGATCCCGGCGCCGAGCAGGACCGCGGCGACCCAGGCGGTCGCCCGTACCGTGTGCGAGGTGGTCGCGGCGGAGATCAGCCAGGCCACGGTGCCGAGCACGACCACGGACGTGGTCGCGTGCCCGGACGGGAAGGAGAAGCCGTCCTCGGTGACCGCGCGCAGCAGCGGGTCCGGACGGTCGCGCGCGATAAGTGCCTTGATGCCTGTCACCAGCAGCGAGCCGCCTACGCCCGCGACCACGGCGATCAGCGCGGGACGCGACCGGCGCAGCCGCCACGTGGCCCAGCCGGCGGCGCCCACGAGCAGGCCGGTGAGCAGGATCTTGCCGCCGATGTCGGTCAGGCTGATCACCAGCGTGTCGCTCCAGGCCTCGCGCTGTGCCGCGACCCAGGAGATGACCGGGCGGTCGATCACGGTCAGGTCGTCGCCCTCAAGCACCGCCTCCATGATCTCCACGAACACGTTGAGCAGCGTCAGCACAAGCAGCACGCCCGCCGTCATCACCAGCAGGCTCGGCGACACCCGCTCCACGATCCAGTCGAGTGCGGTCCGGGGCCGCCGGGCGTCGCGCAGCCGCCGTGCCGCCGGGCGCCCGGCCGCGACCGCGCCGAACGCGACAAGCACCGTCAGCAGTGCCAGCGCGATGCTGATCATCGTGGTTGAACTCATGTCACCGATCCTCCATCTTCCGGACAGGTGTTGACCTATACCCCGTTTACCGTGGCGTGTATGACATACACCTCGGTCGCGCCCTGGGTCGTCACCGATGACACCGGCGCCTTCCTCGATTTCGTCTCGACGGCCTTTCACGGTCAAGAGCTGGCGAGGGTACGCACGGAGGACGGTCTGATCGGCCACGCGGAGATCCAGGTCGGCGACACGGTCGTGCTCGCCTTCGACCGCCGCCCGGACTGGCCGGCCCTGCCCAGCCTGCTGCGCGTCTTCGTCCCGGATGCGGACGCCGCCGTGGCCCGCGCGGTCTCGGCCGGCGCGCGCGTGGTCACCCCGGTCGCGGACGACGCGTTCGGGCAGCGTGGCGGCCGAGTCCGGGATCCGTTCGGCACCATCTGGTGGGTGGTGGCCCGGCGTGAGGAGGTCTCCGAGGACGAGATCTGGCGCCGCCTCGCCGACCCGGCCCACGCCGAGACCATGCGCGTCGCCCAGCGGACCCTCGACGCGGAGTTGAGCGGCCGGGCCGAGGGTCGCGACAGCACGCCGCTGCGACCCGCGTAGTCAGGTGACCGGCAGGCGGGGGACACTGCTCAAGAGCTTCCGGGTGTACGGGTGGGACGGCGCGCCAAGCACGGCAGCGGTCTCACCCTGCTCGACGATCCGGCCGCGTTCCAGCACCGCGGTGTGCGCGCACAGTGTGGCGACCACGCCCAGGTCGTGCGAGACCAGCAGCATCGTCAGGTTGCGGGTGGCGCACAGCTCGGCAAGCAGGTCGATGATCTTTACGCGGGTGGTCAGGTCGAGCGCGCTGACCGGCTCGTCCGCGAGCAGCACCCGCGGGTGGCAGACGATCGCCCGCGCGATGGCGATCCGCTGCCGCTGCCCGCCGGAGAACTCGTGCGGATACCGGCTCCCCGCGTCCGCCGGCAGCCCGACGGAGTCGAGCGCCTCGGAGACCCGCGCACGCCGTTCCGCCGCCGTTCCGCCGACCCCGAGCCCGTGCAGCGGCTCCGCCACGATCCGGTCGACGCGCTGCCGCGGATCAAGCGACGAGTAGGGGTCCTGGAACACGGTCTGCACGCTGCGCCGGTAGTCCCGCAGCCGGTCCCGGCCCAGCGGCCTCCCGTCGAAGCGGATCTCCCCCGAGGTGGGCCGCGCCAGCCTCAGCAGCAGCCGCAGCAGCGTGGTCTTCCCCGCCCCTGACTCACCGACAAGCGCGACGTTGCGTCCCCTGTGGACGGCGAGGGACACGCCGGTGAGCGCGGGCACGCCGCTGCGGTAGGCGAAGCCCACGGCCGCCGCCTCGAGAATCGGCTCAGTCATGCGGGATCCCCTCGGTCTTACGAATGCCGCCGCCCGGGCCGCCACCGGAGCCGACGTCACCGCCGGGCAGGACCGTGCCACCGTCCGGACCCTCGCCGGCCGCCGGGACGCCGCCCGGCTCCTCCCGGTTCTTCGCCGCGCCGGTGGCGTGTGGCGGAGCGTCGTTGGCAGGGAGCGGCGTGTCTGTCGTGTGGGGCGGCGCGTCCTCCGCGGAGCCGGGCGCCAGGTCGAGGGCCGCGTCGAAGCGGCGGGCGCCTGCGACAAGCGTCCGGGTGTACTCGTGCGCCGGCGACGCGATCACCGCCGCGGCCGGACCGGATTCGACCACCCGGCCGTCACGCAGCACCAGCAGGTGGTCCGCGATCCGGGCCGCTACCGGCAGGTCGTGCGTGATGAACAGCAGCGCCATGCCGCGCGCCCGGACCAGACCGTCCAGCAGGTCCAGGATCTCGGCCTGCACTGTGACGTCGAGCGCGGTGGTCGGCTCGTCCGCGATCAGCAGCCGGGGCCGGCAGGCCAGCGCCATGGCGATCGCCACCCGCTGTCGCTGCCCACCGGAGAGCTGGTGCGGGAACGACGCCGCCGCGTCTGCGGGCAGTTTCACCTCGGCCAGCGCCGTGGTGACGGCCGCATCGAGTGCCGCGCCGCGCAGCTTCCGGAAGCGCCGCAGTGGTTCCGCGATCTGCTTACCGACCCGCATCAGCGGGTCCAGCGCGGTCAGCGGCTCCTGGAACACCACGGCCGCGATGCCGCCGCGCACCGTGATCCGCTGCCGCTCCGACGCGGTGATCATGTCGATCGCCGTGAGCGCGCCGCGCGCCCGGCCACGCGCCCCGGCTCTGTCCACCGGGCCGGCGGCGGTGTGGCCTATGTGGTGAGCGGCCGTAACGCCCATCGGGTCAGCGGCGGTGACGCCCATCGGGTCAGCGGCGGTGACGCCTGCCGGGTCAGCGGCGGTAACGCCCATCGGGTCAGCGGCGGCGACGCCCATCAGGTCAGCGGCGGTGACGCCTGCCGGGTCAGCGGCGGCGACGCCCACCGGGTCAGCGGCGGCGAGGCTGCGGGCAGCCGCGCCCGCGGGCCGGCCCTCGCTTATCACCTCGGATGATGGGACGGCGGCGGGATCCAGCACCGCGGACCCGGACGCGGTCAGGCCGGGCGGCAGGAGGCCGGTCACCGCGAGCGCGGTGAGCGACTTCCCCGATCCGGACTCGCCGATCAGGCCGACGCGGGCGCCCGGCGCCACCTCGAACGACACGTCACGGACGAGGTCACGCCCGCCGCGGACGGTCAGGCCGGTCACGGTCAGGAGCGCGGTCATCGGGATCTCCGGCGGGTCGGGTCGGCGAGGTCGCGCAGGCCGTCGGCGGTGAGGTTGATGCCCACGACGAGGGCCACCAGGGCGAGGCCGGGGGCGATCGCGGCGAGCGGCGCGGTCAGCACTGTGGCCTGGGCCTCGAAGAGCATGCGGCCCCAGGACGCGTTCGGCGGTGGTGTGCCGAGGCCGAGGTAGGACAGCGACGCCTCGGCCAGGACCGCGAGGCCGGCCTGGAGCGCGAGGTTGACGAGCACCACAGGCCAGATGTTCGGCAGGACGTGGGTGAGCACGATCCGCGGCCAGGACAGGCCGGAGATCCGGGCGGCGGTCACGTAGTCGCGGGAGAGCACCTGCTTGACCAGGATCCGGGTCAGGCGGGCGACGATCGCGGCCATGGCCAGGCCGATCGCGAGGACTGCCGCGCCGAGCGACGCGCCGAAGCCGGCGACGATCAGCATGGCCAGCAGCAGGGTGGGGAACGCGATCAGGATGTCGAGCGCGACAGCGACCGCGTCGTCGAGCCAGCGGGAGGCGAAGCCGGCGAGGAGTCCGAGGAGCACGCCGAGGGTGCCGCCGACCGCCACCGCGCCGAGCGCGGTGCCGAGCGCGATCCGGCCGCCGATGAGCAGCTGGGTGAACAGGTCGCGGCCGAGTTTGTCGGTGCCGAGCCAGTGGTCGCCGCCGGGTGGGGTCAGGCGCCCGCCGGTGGTGTCGTCGGGGGTGAAGGGCAGCCAGAGGTACGACAGCACGACCGCGCCGACGATCAGGCAGACCAGCGTGAGCCCGAGCGCGAGGTGGAGGCGGCGGGTCACCTGTGGCCCCGCAGCAGGCGCGGGTCGGCGAGGCGCTGGGCGAGGTCGCCGAGGAAGCCGACGGTGAGCACCGCGAACGTGCTGACGAGCATGACGCCCTGGATGACCGGGTAGTCGCGCTGGCTGATCGCCTTGATCAACATGCTGCCCAGGCCGGGCAGCGCGAACACGCTCTCGATGACGACCGCGCCGAGGAACGTGGTGGCCAGCTCGATGGCGAGCACGGCGATGACCGGCGCGGCCGCGTTGCGCAGGCCGTGGCGCCACATGGCGGCGGGCAGTGACGAGCCGAGCGCCCGCGCGGTACGAAGGAAGTCGCTGCCGAGCACGTCGAGCGTCGCGGCGCGCACGTACCGGATGAGCGAGGCGGACATGACGAGCGCGACGGTGAGGACCGGCAGGGTGAGCGCCTCGACGGCGGCCTGAGGGTCGCTCCAGCCGGCCGGGGGGAAGCCGCCGGCCGGGAGCGCGCGCAGGTGCAGCGCGAAGACCGTGATCAGCAGCAGGCCGACCCAGAACGCAGGTACCGCGAGGCCGAGCTGTGCGACGCCGTTGAGCAGTGGCCCGTCCCAGCGGTCCGCGCGGTAGGCGGCGAGGAAGCCGGCCGGTACCGCGATCAGCACGGCGAGCACGAACGCGGCGAGCGTCAGCGGCACGGTGACCGGCAGCCGGGCGGCGATCTCCGGCCCGACCGGCAGCGTGCTGATCAGTGAGCTGCCCAGGTCGAACGTGGCGACGTCGCCGAGCCAGGAGAGGAACTGGGTGGCGAGCGGCGCGTTCGTGCCCAGTTCCTCGCGTGCCGCGGAGATCTGCGCGTCGGTGGCGCCGACCGACAGCAGCGCGTTGACCGGGTCGCCGGGCAGCAGGCGGAGCAGCACGAACAGCGCCACGCTGGCGAGCGCGAGGCTCGCCAGCAGCAGCGCCGTCCGGCGGATGAGGTAACGAAGCACGAAGGCCTAGCTCTTCACGATGTCGTAGACGAAGAACTGCGAGTTGCGGCCGTTGGTCGGGTAGCCGGACAGTGACGACGAGGCGACCACGATCTGCGGGTAGAGGTACAGCCAGTCGCTTGCCGCCTCCTCCGCGATGATCTTGTTAGCCTGCTTCAGCAGCGCGGCCTGCTCGTCGGTGGTCTTCGCGGCCTCGGCCCGGCCGACCAGGTCGGTCACGGCCGGGTTGTTGTAGCCCCAGTAGAAGTCGGGGTTGCCGTACCAGACCACGTCGCGGTCGTTGACGTGCTCCTGCATGGTGGCCTGGAAGTTCCGCTGCTGGTAGACCTTCGTGTACCACTCGTCGGACGTGATCGTGTTGATCTCGACGGTGACGCCGATCTTGGCGAGCTCGCTCTTGATGAACGTGGCGGCGGTCGGGTGCGGGTCGTAGCTCGGGGTGTCGAGCGTGAACGTGAAGCCGTTCGGCACGCCGCCCTCGGCCAGCAGCCGCTTCGCCGCCTCCACGTCGTAGGCGTTGATCGCGGTCAGGTCCTCGTACCAGGGGTCGCCGGGCGGGACCATCGAGCCGATCAGCGTGCCGTACTCGCCCCAGACCGAGGAGAGCAGCTTCGCGTTGTCGATCGCGGCGCTTACCGCCTTGCGCACCGGCGCCTTGTCGAACGGCGCGACCCGGTCGTTGAACGCCAGCAGCAGCTTCGTCGTCGACGTACCCTCGCTGATCGTGTATTGCGGGTTCGAGGTGAACTGCGCGAGCGCGTCCGGGGACTGCTCGCTCGTCACGATGTCCACCGCGTTGGTGAGCAGCGCGTTGTTCAGCGCGGTCGCGTCCGTGAAGTAGTGGTAGACCGCGCCGGCGTTCGTGGCCTTCGCGCCCCAGTAGGACTCGTTGCGCTTCAGCGTGAGCGTGGAGCCGCGCTTCCACTCGCCGACCGTGTACGGCCCGGTGCCGTCCGCGGTGGTGGTCAGGTCGCCCGCGGCGGTGTTCACGATCCACACGTAGGAGAGGTTGTAGACGAACGAGATCGACGGCTTGGACAGCGTGACAGTGACAGTCCTGGCATCAGGCGTCGCGATCGCGGAGATCACCGAGAGGCTGCTCTTGCGCGCGGACTTCGAGGTCTCCGCGGTCACCCGCTCGATGCTCGCCTTCACGTCCGCCGAGGTCAGCGCCTTACCGGAGTGGAATTTCACGCCGTCGGCAAGCGTGAACGTGTAGGTCAGGCCGTCCTCGCTCGCGGTGTGCGCGGTGGCGAGCAGCGGCTCGACCGCGCCGGCGTCGGTGAGCGTGAACAGGCCCTCGTAGACGTTGCCGTTGAGCGCCTCGGTGACGCCCTGGCCGCCGCCCGCGGTGTTGTCGAGGTTCTGCGGCTCGTAGACCGAGCCGATGTCGATGATCTGACCGGCGCTGTCGGCAGGCGTGCTGCCGCCGCCGTCACCGCAGGCCGTCAGCAGTAACGCCGAGGCGGTCGCGACGGCTATCCATGCCCTTTTCACGGGTGTCAATCTCCTAGTAAATCGTGAAATCTTCTGCGAAAACAGGAAGCTTTTCGCCCGCTTCGACAGGCGGTGCGAGACGATTCTGCGGTGGCGGCATCGGGCAGTTGAAGTGCGCGGAGAAACCACACGGGGGTACGTAGGCGCGGTTGAAGTCGAGCGTCACGGTTGTCGCGCCCGGCTCGCGCGGCACGGACAGGAACCGGCCCGGCGCGTAGGTGCCGTTGCCGGTGGTGGCGTCCGCGAAGACCAGCAGCAGCGTGCCGCCGTCGTCGAAGGCGAGCAGCGTGTAGTCCCGGCCGTCGAGCGTCAGCGTGATGTCGCCCGGGACCGCCAGCTCACGCGTACCCCCGTTGTCCTTGATGTGTTCGAAGGGGACCTTCCGGGCACCCGGCACCTCGGCGTAGCCGGCCTGCAGCACCCACGCGGGGTCGTAGTCGAAGCGGTCCACGTGCTGGAACGCCCGGATCGCTGCGGAGTCCGCGTCCCACAGGCGCACCCCGCGCTCGATGTCGCCGGTCAGCGGGTCGGTGCGCCGCAGCCGCGTCGCGGTCACCGAGTCCGGGTGCCCCTCGCGCGCGGCCCCGGGATCGTCGGCGCCCCACCGGGTCTCGATCAGCGCGAGGTTGCCCTGCGGCGACACCAGCCGTGCGCCGCGTGCCCGCTGCCATTCCACAAACGCGTCCGGCGGTACGACGTGCGCCATGCCTCCGAGCCCCCTCACCTGCTGATTCACTGCTCGACGCGGAGAACCCTACAACTTCAGTAGGTTAAGCAGAAAGGTTAGTGACGCGGGCTACTCCACTCCCGGCGGTAGCGACAGTGCGTGTCCGGATCCCTGCGCATAGTCACCGACCGTGAAAGCGTCATTGCGCATCCGCAGTCGGTAAGGCCACCAATTTCATTGAGAAGTTGCAGATCAATGCCTTGATCACAGATCTCGTCGAAGAAATATCGCCGAACGGCATATACATTCCGGCCTCCACAGAGAGTTATATGCGGAACGGGGATCGATTCTGGGGGAGAAATGACCGAGCTGGGGGAGGGGGCGGCGTGAGCCATCCGCATCACGCCGCCCGATGGGACGAGCCGGAGCACCTCGACGACAGGTACGACACGGAGTTCAACGAGCTTGTCTTCCAGACCTATGCCAAGGCGGAAGGCGTGCTGCGGCTCGGCGGCGACCACCAGGACCTGGTGCGGGACGCGCTGCACGAGGCGTACCTGATCGCGCGGCGCAAGTGGGCGGAGATCCGCGAGTTCGAGGCGCCGCTCGGCTGGGTGATCAAGACGGCGCACAACGTGCTGCGCCGCGAGAAGGCCAAGGCCACCCGCGAGACAGCGCTGCCCGCGGAGCTGCCCGGCGCGCCCGGCACCCCGGCCGACTCCTGGGAGGCCGAGCAGCTGCGCCGGCACTGGCTGGGGCAGCTCCCGCCACGCCAGGCGCGCGTGTTCGAGCTGGCCGAGGACGGCTTCTCGAACCCGGAGATCGGCCGGATCCTCGGCCTCGCGGACAGCAGCGTGCGCTTCTACAAGCACGCGGCCCGCCGGCGCCTGCGCGAGCTGGCCGGCGAGACGATGGGAGGGGACGCGGATGCGACTCGATGACGTGCTGCGGCTCGCCTCCGGGCACCGCCCCAGCCCGCTGGAGCAGATGCGCTTCCGGCGCGTCGCCCGGCAGGTGCTGCTCGACCACCGCCGCCCGGCCGGCGCGTCCCACGGTGCCGACCCGGCCGGCGCCGACCCGGACCTCGACCTGGCCGACCCGATGACCACGCCGCAGGACGAGTTCACCCGGATCGCCCGCGCCGCGCACAGCGCCGGCCGCGGCGTCGTCAGGTGGGACCGGACCACCGGCTGCCTGACCTGGTCACCGGCGCTCGCCGCGATGCTGGGACGATCCCCGGCGCAGGACACCGTCACGCCTGCCGCGCTGATGGCCTGCGTGCACGCGGACGACCTGGTTACCGTCACCGCCGTGATCGAGAAGGCCTGGGCGCTGACCCGGCCGGACGAGGTCACGTTCCGCGCCCGGCGCGCGGACGGCACCGTGGGCTACCTGCACGCGCACATCGAGATCCTCGGTGACGGCATCGTCGCTACCTGCGAGGACGTCACCGTGCCGGAGCTGGCCCGGCGCGAGCTGGCCCGGCGGGCGGTCCGCGAGGAGATGCTCACCGCGGAGCTGGGCGCGCGGGAGACCGGCACCGGGCTGGCGACCCGGGACTACCTGATCGACGAGGTGGACCGCGCGCGTCGTACCGGCGACGGGGTGGTCTTCGTGGTGGCGACCGAGCCGAGGACCGCCGTCGACCGCGACGAGCTGGCCGCGGACCTCGGGCGGCTGCTCACCGACGTGAACCCGGCGCGCGCCATGCTCGGCCTGGCCGCCCCGGACCTGTTCGGCGTGCTGCTGCGCGGCGCCGTCACGCCCGCGGAGGCCGAACACCTGGCGGTCACGGCCGTCGAGCGCGTGCGCAGCCACCTGTTCTCCGGCGCGCGCGTCAACGCGTGGGCCGGCGCGGTCCGCTTCCCGCAGGGCACCGAGGCCGGCGGGTTCGAGCTGCTCGCCGACGCGGAGCACGCGGCGCGCCAGGCCCGGCGCAGTGGGCACGTGGCCCAGATCGCGGCCACGCCGGCCAGCCGCGCGGTCCGCCTGCGGCGCAGCCGGGCCACCGTGCAGAGCGCGGTGGCCAACGAGCGGTTCGCGCTGTTCGCCCAGCCGATCCTTGACCTGGACCTGAACCGGGTCACCCGGCACGAGATCCTGCTGCGGGTCCGCGGCGAATCCGGCGAACCCGTCGCGCCGTGGGCGTTCCTTGACACCGCGGAGCGCATCGGGCAGATCCTGCCTGTCGACCGCTGGGTGATCGACCACGCGATCAAGCTGATCGGGCAGGGCGCGCTCGACTCGCACTGCCAGATCAACGTGTCCGGCCGGTCGCTCGGCGACCCCGGGCTGCTCGACCATGTGACCCGGTCGCTTACCAAGCACAACGTGCGGGCCGGGCGGCTCACCTTCGAGATCACCGAGACGGCCGCGATCGAGAACCGCAACGAGGCGCTGGCGTTCGCGACGGGCATCCGGCAGCTCGGCGCGCAGTTGGCGCTAGACGACTTCGGTACCGGGCACGCGTCGCTGCTGCACCTGCGGACGCTCCCGGTCGACCTGGTGAAGATCGACGGCCGGTTCATCACCGGCCTGACCGGTACGCCCGCGGACCGGTCACTTGTCGAGCGCCTGACGATGATCTGCCACGACCTCGGCATCCGGGTGGTGGCCGAGTGCGTGCCGGACGACGAGACCACCGCGCTGCTGCGGGGATACAGTGTGGACTTCGCACAGGGATTCCACATCGGACGCCCGGTGCCGATGGCCGACCCCGCGGAGCACATCGAGCTCGATCTCCGCCCGATATCGAAACTGGGATAGCGCATGCATCCGCTGGCGGACTGGTGGGCCGCGCACGCCGTGGAGGTGTGCGCGGAACGCCGGGTCCTGCGCGACTACGTCGCCACGCTCACGTTCACCATCGGCTGGTGGCACTGGATGTCCTCGGCGAAGCCGGTCCGCCGGGACCGGCTCAGCCTGCGCATCGACGACCACGTCAGCGCGCTCCGTGCGCTCTGCGCGCCGGCGGTCCCGGCCGATCCGCGCCTGGCGGCCTTCGACCGCGAGGCCGCGGCGTTCCTCGCCACCGCGGACACCGCCACGCTCGAACACGAGGACGTCGTCCGCCTCCGCGCGCCGCTGCGCCAGGCCCTCGACCTGCTCGACGAGATCGAGACGGAGCTGCTCCGGCGTCCCTGAGCCTCAGGCCTTGTGGACGATGAAGGAGCTGGCGGCCGCGAAGTCCTCGGAGCCGTCCGACTCGTCGATCCACAACTCGACGTTGCGGTGGTGGACGACGTGGTCGGGGTAGTTGTGGGAGCGCAGCGTGATGGTGCCGTCCTCCGCGCCGTCCTCCGGGCAGAACGTCGCGTCCTTGGTGAACAGGTCGGAGCCGTCGTTGGCGTCGAAGCGCAGCCGGTAACCGGAGTGCCGCAGATAGCGGTCGTCCTCGGTGTGGAACGAGAAGCACGCCGGGTCCGCGAGGCCCTTCGCCACCTGCACGCCCGGGCCGGTCGCGGTGATCACCGCGAGGCCGTCCACGTCGGCCAGGACCGTCCCCGGGCTCTTCGCCGACTCCAGCCGGAACGCGCCGACCGCCAGCTCCACCGGGCCCTCCGCGGCCGGGGCGGCGGACGGCGAGGCAGGGGCCGCGGCGGCCGGCTGCTCGCCGGCGGCGTCGTTGAGGTCGCGCAGCGTGTCCGGCTCCGAGGTGGTCTGCCAGATGAACCAGCCGAGCGCGAACGCGGCCACCATGCCCAGGGCCACCGCCGCTGTCACACCCGGGTGCACCGACCCGAACCGGCCTGCCTTCGACGTCACCGGCCGCGCCTCGCCCTTGCCGTAGACCCTGCCGCCGCCGTGTGGTTGCATGCCGCTCCTCACCGAATCCCCGAGGGCGAAACTGTACTCAGCGCCCGCCGGTGCGACGGCCGGAGGGTACGCCGGTAGGGTGACCGCTCGTGGCTGTGCGCATCGATGGTGAGGCCTTCCGGGAGTCCGTCCCCGCGGACGTGGCCGCGGAGGCGGATCGGCTGACCGGCAGGGTCGGCGAGTTGGAGTCGCTCGGCGGCGGCGTGCAGGCGGAGGTCGCCGGCGGGCGGGCCTGGGTCGGCATCGTCGGCGGCGCGGTCACCGGCGTGTGTGACTGCGGGTCGGACCTGCGGCTGTGCGCGCACGCGGTGGCGCTCGCGCTGACCGCTGTCGACGCGGACTTCCCGCTGCTGGCCTCCGCCACCCCGCCCGGCCCGGACCCGGCCGACCCGGAACAGGCCCGGTTCCTGCAGGCGCTGCGCCGGCTCACGCCCCGGCAGGTGAGCGCGCTCGTCGTCGAGGGGGCGCTGCGGGACCGGCTGTTCGCGGTGCGGCTGCTCGGCGAGGCCGGGCTGCTCGACGCGGCCGCGGTCGAGTCCGGCCTCGACGACTTCCAGGCCGTGGTCCGCGAGGCGTCGGACATCGCGGACGCGGAGGCGTGGAACCTCGCCGACATCGAGGCGACCGGCACCCGGCTGATCGACGAGGCCGAGATCCTGCTCGCCTACCCGGCGTCGGCCGCCGCGCGCGACCTGGTCGAGGACGCGATCCTGATCTGGGACGAGCTGTCCGGCGCGCTCGCCGACAACGCCGCACGCGTGCGCACCGATCCCCGGGAGGTGTCCGAGCCGCTCGTCGCGGCACACCGGGAGCTGTGCGAACGGCTCGGGATGGACGAGCCCGAGATCGCGGCGCGCGTCGATGCGCTGGCCGACGAGTGCGAGTACGACACAATTGAGCGGTGACGTTCGCACCTGACGGCATCGACCACCTGCTCGGCGTACCCTATGAGCGTTTCGTCCTTGATTGTGGGCGGGACGCGCAGGGTGACGTGATCGCCACGCTCGTGCGCCGCTGGGCCGACCACGGCGATAGCCGGCGCGCCGTGCTGATGATCCACGGCCTCGCCGACTACTTCTTCCAGACCCACGTCGCCGACCACCTCGCGGCCGCCGGCTGGAACGTCTACGGCATCGACCTCCGCCGGTACGGCCGCAGCCTGCTCCCGCACCAGAGCGCGAACTTCTGCAGCTCGCTCGCGGAGTACTACGACGAGCTGGACGCGGCCGTGGCGCAGATGGTCCGCGACGGCGCGGAGGAGATCCTGGTCTGGGGGCACTCCACCGGCGGCCTGATCGGCACGCTGTGGGCCGCCGACCGCCCGGGCGGGCCGATCCGCGGCGCGTTCCTCAACAGCCCGTTCTTCGACTTCGCGCTGCCGTGGGCGCTGCGCCGGCCGGTGCTCGCGCTCGCCTCCTCGGCCGCCCGGCTCGCCCCGCACGCGGTCGTGCCGCACCCGGTCAGCGACGCGTTCGCGGTCTCCACGCACGCCACGCTCGGCGGCGAGTGGAGCTACGACCTGGCGTTGAAGCCGGCGCTCGGGCACCCGATCCGGCTCGGCTGGCTGGCCGCGATCAGGGCCGCGCAACGCCGCGTCCGCCGCGGGCTGCAGCTGCGGGTGCCGGTGCTCGTCGGCTCGTCCGCCCGGTCGTTCAACTGGCTGCGCGACCCGCGCGAGGACACCCGCAGCACCGACATCGTGCTTGACGTCGCACACATCCGGCGCTGGGGACTGCACCTCGGGCCGCACGTCACGCTTGCCCGGTTTCCTGGCGCGTTGCACGATCTGACGCTGTCCGCGCCGGACATCCGGGCCGCGGTGCTGCGCCGTTTCGACGAGTGGGCCGCGTTGCACCTGTCACGCTGAGGTGGTCAGGCCCGCCGAAACTTGAACTATTCCAGAAAAGCCGACTATGGTCTGTGCCGTGACATCGTCCGGACTCGAGGCTCAGTTGCGCGCGGTCTCGCTGCGTGTGACCCGGCCCCGGCTGGCCGTCCTCGGCGCGCTGCGCGACCACCCGCACGCCGACACCGACACGGTGATCGCGCTGGCCCGGGCCGCCCTGCCGACCGTCTCCACCAGGCCGTCTACGACGTGCTGCGCGCGCTCACCGACGCCGGCCTGATCCGGCGCATCCAGCCGTCCGGAGCGACCGCACGCTACGAGACGCGGGTGGGCGACAACCACCACCATCTCGTCTGCCGCTCCTGCGCCACGATCGTCGACGTCGAGTGCGCTGTCGGCGAGGCCCCCTGTCTCACCGCCCCGGACGGCCACGGCTTCGTGGTCGACGAGGCGGAGGTCGTCTTCTGGGGCCTCTGCCCAGACTGCGCGACCACCCGCACTCCCCACGAATCCGCAGGTTCTGCACGTTCGGAAGGAAACACATGAACGACGAAGAGATCAAGGGCGGCGGCTGCCCGGTGGCGCACGACTCCGTGACCGCGACCGGCAGCGAGAGCGAGAACCCGGTCATCGACTCACCGGAGCCGAAGACCGGCGGCCGGCCGCGCACCAACCGCGACTGGTGGCCGAACCAGCTCGACCTGTCGGTGCTGCACGCCCACTCCTCCAAGGGCAACCCGCTCGGCGACGACTTCGAGTACGCCAAGGAGTTCGCGAAGCTCGACGTCGAGGCGATCAAGCGCGACATCACCGAGGTGCTGACCACCTCGCAGGACTGGTGGCCCGCCGACTTCGGTCACTACGGCGGCCTGATGATCCGGATGAGCTGGCACGCCGCCGGCACGTACCGCATCCAGGACGGCCGCGGTGGCGCCGGCGACGGCGGCCAGCGCTTCGCGCCGCTCAACAGCTGGCCGGACAACGCGAACCTGGACAAGGCGCGCCGCCTGCTCTGGCCGGTCAAGCAGAAGTACGGCCAGAAGATCTCCTGGGCCGACCTGCTCGTGCTCGGCGGCAACGTGGCGCTGGAGTCGATGGGCTTCAAGACCTTCGGCTTCGGCTTCGGCCGCCAGGACGTGTGGGAGCCCGAGGAGATCTTCTGGGGCCCGGAGGACACCTGGCTCGGCGACGAGCGCTACTCCACCGACGCGCTCCCCGAGGGTGTCGGCGCGGCCGAGATGGGCCTGATCTACGTCAACCCCGAGGGCCCGCGCGGCAGCGCCGACCCGCTGCTCGCCGCGAAGTTCATCCGCGAGACGTTCGCCCGGATGGCGATGAACGACGAGGAGACCGTCGCGCTGATCGCCGGCGGCCACACGTTCGGCAAGACGCACGGCGCCGGCCCCGCGGACGGCCACGTCGGCCCGGAGCCGGAGGCCGCGCCGCTGGAGTCGCAGGGTCTCGGCTGGCTGTCCACGCACGGCAGCGGCAAGGGTGGCGACACCATCACCTCCGGCCTCGAGGTCACCTGGACCGACAAGCCGACCCAGTGGTCAAACCGCTTCTTCGAGATCCTCTTCGGGTACGAGTGGGAGCTGACCACCAGCCCGGCCGGCGCGAAGCAGTACGTCGCCAAGAACGCCGAGGCGATCGTGCCGGACGCGCACGACCCGTCGAAGAAGCACCTGCCGACGATGCTGACCACCGACCTGTCGCTGCGCGTCGACCCGGCGTACGAGAAGATCTCCCGCCGCTTCCTGGAGAACCCGGACGAGTTCCAGCTCGCGTTCGCCAAGGCCTGGTACAAGCTGCTGCACCGTGACATGGGCCCGGTCAGCCGCTTCCTCGGCCCGTGGGTGCCCGAGGCGCAGCTGTGGCAGGACCCGGTGCCGGCCGTCTCCGGCGCGCTGGTCTCCGACGCCGACGTGGCGTCGCTGAAGGAGACGGTGCTCGCCTCCGGCCTCACGGTCTCCGAGCTGGTCTCCACCGCGTGGTCGTCGGCCGCGAGCTTCCGCTCCACCGACAAGCGCGGCGGCGCGAACGGCGCCCGCATCCGGCTGGAGCCGCAGCGCAGCTGGGAGGTCAACCAGCCGGAGCAGCTGACCAAGGTGCTCGGCGTGCTCGAGGGCATCCAGCAGAAGTTCAACGCGGCCGGCGGCGCGCAGATCTCGCTCGCCGACCTGATCGTGCTCGCCGGCGGCGCCGCCATCGAGAAGGCCGCGCAGGACGGCGACGTGCAGGTCACCGTGCCGTTCCACCCGGGCCGTACCGACGCCACCGCCGCGCAGACCGACGTCGAGTCGTTCAAGGTCCTCGAACCGCGTGCCGACGCGTTCCGCCAGTACCTGCGGCCGGGCGAGAAGACCCAGCCGGAGATCCTGCTCATCGACCGCGCCTACATGCTCGACCTGACCGCGCCGGAGATGACCGTCCTGATCGGCGGCCTGCGCGCGCTCGGCAACAACGTGGGCGGCAGCACGCACGGCGTGCTCACCTCCCGCCCCGGCGTGCTCACCAACGACTTCTTCGCCAACCTGCTCTCCCCGGGCACGAAGTGGAAGGCGTCCGCGTCGGAGGAGCACGTCTACGAGATCAGCGACCTGGTCACCGGCGACCTGAAGTGGACCGCCACCGCGGTCGACCTCATCTTCGGCTCCAACTCCCAGCTGCGCGCCCTCGCCGAGGTCTACGCCAGCGAGGACGCCCGCGCGAAGTTCGTCGCCGACTTCGTCAAGGCCTGGGTCAAGGTCATGGACAACGACCGCTTCGACCTCGCCTGATCGTCCCGTAGTGCAACGGGCCCGGCCTTTCGGCCGGGCCCGTTCGCGTGTGCGTGCCGTGTTGCTGGCAATAGTAACGTTGATGATAGTAACATCAGTGTTACTATCATCGACTTTACTATTGGGGTGGCACCGTGGTGGCATTCGTCGGCAGGCGCCGCGAGCTCGACGTCCTCCAGTCGCTGCTGGGCGAGGTCGCCGCCGAGTTGGGAGCGCAGAAGCCGGGACGGTGCCTGCTGATCCGCGGTCGCCGCCGCATCGGGAAGTCGAGCCTGGTGGAGGCGTTCGTCGACCAGGCGGCCGTCCCGGCGGCGTTCTTCACCGCGGCCGGGGAGTCGACGGAGCGGGAGCTGGAGTCGTTCACCGAAGCCGTGCTCTCCTCCTCGCTGCCGGAGCGGCGGATCTTCAGCGAGGCCCGGCCGGGGAACTGGTCCGCGGCATTCCGGCAGCTTGCGGGCGTGCTGCCGGACGATCAGCCCACCGTGGTGGTGATCGACGAGGCGCCCTACCTGATGGACCGGGTCGACGCGTTCGAGGGCATCCTGCAGCGGGCCTGGGACCGGGAGCTGAGCCGCAAACCGGTGCTGCTGATCCTGATCGGCTCCAATCTGTCCATGATGGAGGCGCTCGGCTCGTACGGGCGGCCGTTCCACCAGCGCGGACAGGAGATGGTCCTCGGCCCGCTCAACCCGGCCGAAGTCGCGGACATGCTGAGCCTCGCGCCCGCCGACGCCTTCGACGCGGCTCTGGTCACCGGCGGACTGCCACTGATCTGCGCCGCCTGGCGTCCCGGCATGGGCCTGTGGGACTTCCTCGCCGCCGAGCTGTCCAACCCCGTCTCGGCGCTGCTGGTCTCCGCCGAGCGCTCGCTTGCGGCCGAGTTCCCCGACGGCGCGCAGGCCCGGGCCGTGCTCTCCGCGATCGGCAGCGGCGAGCGCACGTTCACCAACATCGCCCGTGCCTCCGGCGGCATCTCCCACACCTCACTGACCCGTGCCACCGAGCTGCTCAGCGACAAACGCGTGATCGTCGGCGAACTGCCGATCGCCACCACGCCGTCGAAGGAGCGCCGATACCGGGTGGCCGACCCGTACCTGCGCTTCTGGCTGCGGTTCGTCGCCCCGTCACTTCCGGAGATCGAGCGCCTCCGTGGCGACCTGGCGCTCGCGCGCATCCGTACCGGGTGGACCAGCTGGCGCGGCCGGGTCATCGAACCGGTGCTGCGCGACTCCCTCGCCCGGCTGCTGCCCGACGACGACCTGCCGGTGGCGCCCGTCGTCGGCGGCTACTGGACGCGGTCCAACAGCGTCGAGATCGACATCGTCGGCGCGGATCGCGCACCCGTCGCCCGCGAGCTGTTGTTCCTGGGCTCGATCAAGTGGCTGGAGCAGAGCCCGTTCGACAACCATGACGTCGCCGCCCTGCAGAAACATCGTGCCGCCCTCACCGACGAGCCGGTACCCCTGCTCGCCGTCAGTCGCAGCGGCGTGACCGCGCGGGGCCTGCAGGCCGCATACGGGCCTGATGCGCTGCTCCAGGCCTGGCGGCCGCGCGTCATGTGAGCACACCGGTGCCGCGCCACGGTGGTGACGCGGCACCGGTGCCGTCACTTCCAGAACGGCTTGCGCTGCTGCGGTTCCGGTGCGGGCGCCGGTTGCGGGGTGCCGGCGGTGAAGGACTGGAGGAGGCGGAGCGCCTCGGACCAGAGGGTGGGCAGATCGGTGATGCCGCTGAGGAGGTGTCGCTTCAGCGTGAACAGCGGCGCGGCCTCGTTATCCGGGACGCCGGTGAGGATGGCGTGCAGGCGGGTGCCGAGGTCGTCGAGCAGGTCGCGGCGTTCCAGGACGGACAGGTGGGCGCCCTGCTGCAGCCGGGACGCCTCGGTGCGGGCGAACTCGATCAGATCGGCCCTGGGGGTGCCGGTGCCCTGACCGCCGTGCGGCAACGGCGCCATCGGGGGCATCGCGGTGGCGCCGGGCGCGGGCGGGGCGCTGTACGCGCTGGAGGGGGCCGGCCCGGCGCCGTAGCCGCTGCTCGCCGGTGCCGCGCCGAAGGACTGGGACGCCGGGGGAGCGCCGTGCACCGGCGACTCGGACGCCGCGCCTGCGGTGGGCGGCCCGCCTGGCGCCGCGCCCCGGAAGCCCGCGACGCCCCGCATGAGGCCACCCCCGCCGGCCGGCCCGGACGTGTCGGCGCCAAGCGCGTAGTGCACCGGAGCGGCTCTCCGTCGCGCCCGGACGTTCGGCGGGGCCGCGGGCGACTCCCACCCGGACGGCGACTCCACCGGCTGCGTCACCCGTCGCCGCTGTCCACCCTCCGCCACTATCCGCGAGTCGACCGCCAGCCACGCCGTGAACCGGCACAGCACCCGGTGCCGCAGCGACGTCTCGACGATCTCGCGCTCCAGGCCGACCTCGCCGATCGTGTAGCGGTCCTCCAGCTCGCGCAATCGCGCGCGGGCCCACTGGGCCGTCACCGCGGGCTCGTCGCCGCGTCGTACCGGCACGTCCACAAGGAACTCGGCGTCGTCGCGGGTGCGGCCGCGCACCGTCAGCACCTGCGGCACCGGACCCGAAGACCTTCCGAAAATCACCAGGGGTACGCCCGGGAAGATCGACTGCGGCCGGCGTTGCGGCACGCCCTCGACGGTCACGCCGGTGACAAGCGGGGCGGCGATGCGGCGGTGGATGGCGTCCATCGCCTCGTCCAGCCGGTCCTCGCTCTCCACAAGCTCGCAGCGCCCACCGCCGGTCGCAGCCAGCCGGCCCAGGAAACCGGCGTTCACCGCCCGGTCGATGCCGACGGTGTGGATCCGTACCCCCGAAGCGGTGGACCCTGTCTGGTGGAGGATCTGGTCCTCGTTGCCGACCTGCCCGTCCGTGATCAGGACCAGCACCCGGTCGCGCGGCGCGTCGACGGACGCGGTCAGCAGGCCCAGGCCGGCCTGCAACGGCCGGAGGATCTCGGTGCCGCCGCGCGCGTCGACCCGCGCCAGGTGCTCCACCGCGCGGAACCGGTTGCGGTCGGTCGCGGCGGCCAGGCCCTCGCCCAGGTCGGCGGGCCACTCCACCCGGTCGTCGAACGTGCACACCGCGAACCGGTCCGCGGCGGTCAGCGTGTCGACCACCCGGGCGGCGGCGCGCCGGGCGGCCACCATCTTCCAGCCGTGCATGCTGCCGGACCTGTCGAGCAGCAGCACCACGTCCTTCGGCCGGGGCGCGGCCGCGGACGAGGACGGCGGCAGCACGATCACCTGATAGGTGCCCTCCTCCGACGCGACGTCCGGCACGAACACCGCGCTCGAACCGGAGCCCGCGTAGGGCAGCCGCAGCACGAAGTCCCGGTCCGCGCGCTCGCCGGGCGCGATCGAGATCAGACCGTCCTGTGTGGTCACCGCGTGCAGGCTGGACCGGACCTCGCTCAGCGACAGCCCGGCCGTCTCCACCGCGACGCCGATCGACAGCCGGACCGCGCCCGGGAAGCCGGGCAGCAGCACCGGCGGCGTGATCCGGGAGGCGTCCGGCGTCGCGTCCGTGTCCCGGACCTGCCCGTCGCCGGCCTGCGCGCCCGGCAACGGAGTGCCCGGGATGTAGCGGGGCGCGACGACGAGCGGGAACCGGTACGTCGCCGCGTCGTCCTCCCACGGCAGCGGCCCGGTCAATGACAGTGTCACGGTGACCCGCTCGCCGGGCAGGATGTTGCCGACCCGCATGGTGAACACGTCGGGCCGGTCCTCCTCCGCGATCGAGGCGCGCTGCCCGGCGTTGATCGCCGCGTCGTAGGCCTCCCGGGCCGCGCCGCGCTCCTGCAGCTCGGCCTCGACCGTGCGCCCGTCCGCGGTCATCGTCATGCCGGTCACCGCCGCGCGGTCCGGCAGCGGGAAGATGTAGGTAGCCTCCAGCGGCTCCGCGAACGCGTTGACGAACTCCGTGGTCACTGTCGTGTGCGCGACCAGGCCGCTGATCCGCGCCCGCACGTCGAGCCGGTCGAGCGGCAGATTGCCGAGGCGGGTGCTGAGCGTGCCCAGACCGGCGTCCTCGCGCGGCGCCGGCAGGCAGCCGACCTCGGCCGGTGGCATCGGAATGACGGGCAGTGCGGTCATCGGTTTCCCCCATCGTTAGTCAGGCCACGGGCCTTGAGCAGGTCGATCAGTGGCTGGGCGGCATGGGCCAGGCCGTCGAGATCGGCGGCGTCCGGGCGGACCGGAAGCAGCAGGAAGACGCCGCCACCGAGCGAGACGGCGCCCACCTCGCGCGCGGGCGCCTCCTTTGTGGATGCGGCCGGCGTCGCAGCTGCGGGTGCCGCCGGCGTCGCGGTTGCGGGTGCCGGCGACGTCGTCGCGGGTGTCGTTGAAGCGGTGCCGGGCGCCGTCGACGTCGCCGCAGGTGCCGTTGAAGCCGGTGCCGGTGTCTCCGCAGGTGCTGCGGGCGCCGACGTCCAGAACCGCGGCCGGGCGGTCACATCGGCAGGTGCGTCACCCCCCAGGACATCAGCGGGTACGCGTGCCAGCGCGGCCAATTCGGCGTCGGTGGCGCCGGCCAGCTCGGCCTGGATCGCCGCGAGCGAGTGCCCCTCCGCCTGCCGCCGCTTCACCGCGACGATCTGCAGCAGGTGGCGTGGCCCGTAGAGCGCGGTGCGCCCGCGCATCGCGGTGGCCCGGTCGACAAGGCCGGTCGTCGCGTACCACCGCACCGCCCGGCGGTCGGGCAGTTCGCGGACCCGGCCGTTGGGCGCGCCGGGATATTCGGCCGCGAGAGCCTCCCGCACCCGCTCCAGCAGCTCCTCCATCGTCCACATGCCCGCCATCCTGACACTGTCACCGTGACAGTGTCAATAGTGGTCGGGCGCTGTATCGACGTGGGAGTCGGAGCGAGGCGCGGTCCAGGGGTCGTCTGCGTGCACGGCGCGGGCGCGCTCATACCGGTGTTATATGTGGGCGTTTGCGGCGTGCGGCCAGGTGGCGCCGCCCGGGCCTCGCATCCCACGTCGATACAGCGGCTAGCGGTCGAGGGGCGGGTGGACCGGGCGGAAGAGTTCGTGCGGGCCGAGGAAGGCGGAGACGAAGCGCGGCTCCAGATGACTCCAGCCGGGCTCGCCGGTCAGGTTCGTGGTCTGGCTGGGGTAGGCGGCGATCGCCGCGCGCTTCGCGGCCAGATAAGGGCCGGTCGGGACGCGCAGCCAGCCGGAGCGGGCGGCAGCCCAGGCCCACAGCCGCAGCCGGTCAGGGTGCGCGGCGGCGGGGAACAGCGGTGCCGCGTACCAGGCCCAGACCGGGTAGGCGAGCGCGCGCGGCGGCCCCGCGGCCACGCCCGCGTGATGAAGCGCGCGATGGTCCGGGTGCTCGTCCTGCGCGCAGGGAAGCAGCACGTGGCAGGGCCGCCGGTCCTGGTAGAGCGTGCGCAGGCGGGCGGCGAGCGCGTCGGCATGCGTGGTGAGGCCGCCGTCGGGGAAACCGAGCCGCACGATGTCTGTCACGCCCAGGGCGGCGCACGCGGCGTGCAACTCGGCGGCGCGAAGCCGGGCGATCCCTGCGGGACTGAGCCGGGTGGACGCGGTGCTGCGCGCGCCGTCCGTGGCCACCACCACGGTGACCGGGCTGCCGGCGGCGCGCGCACGGGCGATCAGCGCGCCACAGCCGAACGTCTCGTCGTCAGGATGCGGCGCCAGCACCATCAACGCCCGGCCGGCGAGCGTGCCGGTGACGTCCACGGCGCGCGCGGCGACGCTGCGACGCCACCGGTCACCGGCCGCGTGCACCCCGCTCCCGGCGACACGCATGCCGAACCCGGCCATCCGCGTCCCGAACCCGGCCGTGCCCGCCCCGAGGCCGGCCCGCGTCCCGGAGGACCCGGCCACCCGCCCGCCGACCCTGACACCATCCCCGCGCCGAGGCCCGGGTTCGCGCGGAGGCCTGGGTTCGCGTTCAGGCCTGGCCCCGCGCCCAATCGCGGCTTCGCGCCCAGGCTCGGGTTCGCGCGGAGGCCCGGGTTCGCGTTCAGGCCCGGCCCCGCGCCCAATCGCGGCTTCCCGCCCAGGCCCGGGTTCGCGCGGAGACCCGGCCTCGTGCCCACGCTCGGGTTCGCGCGCAAGCTTGGCCTCGCGTCCAGACCCGGCCCCGTTCTCCGGCCCGGACCGGGTCGCCGGCCCGCCCGCGTGCCCGGGGAGAAACCGGTGCTCGTCCTCGGTCATCGCAGCGCCTCCCGGATCACCCACGTGTAGCCGACGGCAAGTACCACTTCGCCCGCGACCAGCGCCCCGGCGATCCAGAGCAGCCCGTGCGGCGCGACTGCCCAGCCGCCGACGACGGAGATGGCGTAGGCGGCGCCGGAGAGCGCACACAGCAGCCGGGTCCGGCCGGAGACCAGCAGCAGCGTGCTGCCGACGTAGCCGACCGAGTTGAGCGCGTTCGCCACGGCCAGGAGCGCCAGCACGGGGTACGCGTCCGCGTACACCTCGCCGAAGATCCGCAGGAGTGGCCACCCGGCGGCGATCAGCACGGCAAGCAGCGGCGCCTGCGTGATCGCGGTGAGCCGCAGCACCCGGGGCAGGTGTGCGCCGACCTGCCCGCCGTCGTGCTGGGCCTCCGCGAACAGGCCGCGCCCGGCCGCCTGCGGCACGAAGAGCAGCACGCCGGCGAGTAGCGACGCGATGTAGAACCGGGCGGCCTGTTCCGCGCCGGTGCGCTGGGTGACCAGGGCGGGCATCAGCAGCGTCGGCAGCATCAGGATGATCGTCGAGACGTAGGTGCCGATCGAGTACCGCCACATCGCGCGCAGCCGCTGTACGCTTCCGGGCGCCCACAGCCGGTACGTGCGGCCAAGCACCACCAGGTTCGGCGCCAGCGCGACCGCGAATGCCAGCCAGTACGACCCGAACACGCCGAACGCGCCCAGCCCGGCCAGCAGGCCCGGGAGCAGCAGGCGTACCGCCACCACAAGCACGTTCCGGGCGAGGATCTGGCCGCTGCGGCGCAACGCGATGAACACGTTGTCGTAGAGCATGCCGAGCGCCGCGACGGTGGTCAGCGCCACGAACGCGGCGGACCGGCCGGGCGTCAGCGTGTCCGCGATGCTTGGCAGCAGCAGCGGGGCGGCCAGCACGAACGCGGTCGCGCCCACGATCGCGGCGGACCCGACGACGAGCACGCCGGTGCTTACCGTGCGCGCCGGGTCGGGCCAGCGGTCCAGGTAGCGGATCAGCGAGTTGTTCATGCCGAGCAGCGCGACGTTCGCGAGCAGTGTGGAGACGGAGATCAGCGCGCTCGCGGCGCCGACCGCGGCCGGGTCGAACAGCCGCGCCACGAACTGCCAGAACACGAAGCCGCCACCGGCGAGCGTGACAGTGGCCAGCAGCAGCATCGCGGAGTTGCGGAGCAGGCTGTCGTCCCGAAGCCTGGCGAGCGTCGCGCGGCGTACCGTGGCGGGGGTGGTGGGCTTGTCGGTGTCCGCCGCCCGGGTGTAGGCGGCGAGCACCGCCTCGTGGTGGGCGTCCATGCCGTAGCCGTTGCTGAGGGCCGCGCCGGCCGTGCCGAGCCGCGCCCGCAGCCGGTCGTCGCCGAGGAGCCGGCCCACCGCGCCGGCCAGCGCGGCGGGGTCACCGGGCGGGACCAGCAGCCCGGTGTGCTCCGGGGTGATCAGCTCGGCGAGCGCGCCCACATCTGACGCGACCACCGCGCGCCCGGCCGTCAGCGCCTCCAGGCAGGTCAGGCCGAAACCCTCGGGCCAGACGGACGGGACCACCACCACGTCCGCGCCCGCGATGCGTGCCGCGACCTGTGGCGCGTCCAGCCATCCGGTCAGCTCCACCGCGTGCCCGACGCCCAGCTCCGCGACCCGGCGCCGTAACGCCTGCAGCAGCGGGCCGTCGCCGCAGATGGTGATCCGGGCGCCCGGCGCCGCGGCCAGCAGCCGGGGCGCGGCCTCCACAAGCACGTGCGGGCCCTTCGCCGGTACCAGCCGCCCGGCGAAGACCACGCGGGGCCGTGGACCGGGCGGGCTCTCGCCCGGCACCGCCGGCACCACACCGTTCGGCACCACCACTGTCGTGCCCCGGGCCAGCGCGGCGATGTACCGGCTCGGCGCGAGGTGCAGGTCCACCACGCGCATCGCCCGCCGCCAGAGCGGCCCGAGCAGCACCGCGGTCAGCAGCAGCCAGAGCCAGCCGCGCCAGCTCGGCCGTCCGGGCGCGCCGGTGCGGTGGTAGGAGGCCGGCATGCAGTACCGGGCCGTCTCCCGCAGGAAGACCTCGGGACCGTGCAGCGTCTGTACGGTCGGGACGTCCGCGAGCACCCGCAGCGCGGCCGGCGTGATCAGCCCGACCGTGTGCAGGTGCACCACGTCCGGCCGCCACTCGTGTACCTGCGCGGCGAGCGCGTCCCGGGCCGCCGGGTTGTGCACGAGCCCGGCCAGCCGCCGCCACCACGGCCCACCGGTGCGCTGCCGCCAGGTGACGTCGCTGAACCGGGCCCCGTCACCCGCGCGGTCGCTGGCGAGCACGCGCACCTGATGCCCGTCCCGGCGCTGCGCGGCCGCGAGCGCCGCGGCCAGCCGCTCGGCCCCGCCACAGGTCGTGCCCAGGTTGATCACGTGCAGGATGCGCAGGCCGGGGGCGGCGATCACGCCGGTCGTCGCGGGCTCCGCCGCACGTACGGGAGGCGCGCCGCCGGTCATCGTGGGCTCCGGCGGTCCGGGCCGTAGACGTGCAGGTCGCCCGCGGTGGTCAGCAGCACGCGCCCGCCGATGAGGCAGGACAGCGGGAACGTGTACCGCACCACGCGCTCACCGATCACCGCGGTGGCGGCCGCCTCCGGTGCGGCCCGGACCACCAGGTACGAGTCCGGCCAGACCGTGCCCGGCCCGATGCCCTCCAGCGGCCGCAGCTCCGTGTAGGCGCGCAGCGTGGCGGCGGTCCGGCTGTCGGCGAGCAGCGGCACGCCGGGCGACAGCGCCCGTTCCACCGCCACGGCGTCGCGGGCGTCGGCGGCGGTGGCGTACCAGGCGCGGTAGTACGCGCCGGACGCGGCGAGGTTGAGCTGCGGCGGATACCCGCCGGTCAGGCGCGGGACCAGGCCTGTGGTGGTGGCGAGCGCGGCGACGACGAGCGCGGTGAGCACCCACCGGGCCGGGCGGCCACGGACCACAGCGGTCAGCGCGAGCAGCACCGCCGGGCCGAGCAGTGGCAGGAACTGCTGGTAGAGGCGCAGCAGCCCGTAGGAGTCGGTGATCTGCGGCGCGACGACCGCGACGCCGAGCAGCACCAGCGCGGCGGTGCCGGTCTCGGCGAGCACCCGCACGGCCGGGCGTGCGGGATGCCGGGCCCGCCACCAGAGCACCGCGCACCCGGCGGCCGCACCGGCCGTGAACAGCAGCACGAACGCCTGACGCAGCAGCGTGTTCACCGCGTGCGGCGTGTGGAGCGCGTCGCCGAGCGCGGTCGGCGGGAGTTCGTCCGCGGGAAGCGTCGTCGGCGGGCATCCGGCGTCCGGCAGGCCGCGTTCCGCCCGGAGGGTGTCCAGATAGGACCGCAAGGCGGTGGCGTCGTCCGGTGCGGTGTCGCCGGGGCGCAGATAGCGGGTGGAGTCGGAGAGCACCATGGCCTGTGCGCCGATCGCCCGCCCGGTCTCGGCCACGTCCGCGGCGAACGCGGGCGCGCTGCCGGTGCACAGCGCCCACCCGGCCAGCATCGCGGCGAGCACACCGGCCGGCCAGGCCAGTCCGGGCGGGTGCCGTACACCGTCCCTCATGGACGGTATCCGGCGGCGGGCCAGGCGCAGCACGGCCGCGACGCCGAGCAGCGCGGCCGCGACAGCGGTGCTCGAGTAGTGCGAGACCGTCAGTCCGGCGGCCGCGATCAGCAGCAGCGTGATCCGCGGCCCGCGCGGCCCACGCGTGTCGAGCAGGCCGAGCAGCAGCACCAGGAAGAAGATCAGCGCGATCTCCTGCCGGTTGAGCATCGGCATGTCGTTGACGAACGCCGGGAACGCGATGAACAGCCCGGCTGCCAGCACCGCGGGCATCGGCGGCAGGAGTCGCCGCGCCAGCACGAGGACGCCCACCGGCGCCACCGCGAATATCAGCTGGTACGCGACGCGGTACACGTCGAGCGGCGCTAGCCCGAGCAGCCGGGCGAGGAATGCGGGAAGCGTGGTCAGACTCAGGCACGAGTTGTAGCCGGGGTACGCGCCGCCGGGCCGCCACCGCCCGGTCTCCAGCACGTCGAGCAGCACGTGATATTCGATCTTGATGTCGTGCCCGGTGACGCCGCTCCCGCGCAGCGACGTGGCGAGCAGCACGGCGAGCGCGGCCAGGTAGAGCGCGGCCGCGGCCACGCCGGGACGGTGGTGGTGGGCGGCGTGCGCGGCCCCGGCGACCGCGATCAGCACGGCGGTCAAGGCGGCGAGCGTCAGCGCGGGGCCACCACCGGCGTTGAGACGCGCGGCGCCGGCCACCGCGAGGAGCACGCCGGCCGCGCCAGCGAGCAGCGTGCCCGCGGCGGCGACTCCGGCGGCACCGGCGAACGGTGCGGCGAGGGAGGCTGAAAGTCCGGTCCCGCCCGCCGGAGCGAACGGTGGACGACCGGCGAACGGTGGACGACCCGCGGTCGGTGGACGACCCGCGGTGCCGGGACCGTGTCGGCGGCCCGCGCCCACCATCGCGACCGCCCCGCCCAGCACCGCCACCGCGACGTCCAGCCCGAGCAGACAGTCAAGCGGCGACAGTCGGCCAACGAGAGCCAGCGCGGTCGCGGTCGTCAGCAGCACCACCAGAGATGCCGCCACGGTGCACAGCAGCAGGTCCGCGCCACGACGGCGTACCCCCGAAGCTTTTAAAAGCAGTGTGCCCGGCAGCAGCGTGACAAGCGGGAGTCCGACGGCGACCCGAGGCGCCGCAGGCGCCTCTGTCAGTACCAGGGCATGCAGCAGTACCAGCGCGGCCACGACCGGCACCCATGGCGGCAGCGCGCGGCGGGGCCGGGTGTGCCGGGCCGGGGCCGGCCGCACCGGGATGCGGGGGCGGGTGAGCGTCACCGCCCGGCCCGTTCCGCGAGGACGCGCCGGTACACGCGCTCGACCCCTTCGGCGGTCGCCTCCCAGGTGAACGCGCCGGCCCGCCGCTCGGCCGCGCGGGACAGCGCGGCCCGCCGCCCGGGATCGTCGAGCAGCGCGCGGATCGCGCCCGGGAACGCGTCCGGCGGCACCGCGAGAACCGTGTCCGCGCCGGCCTCGACCAGCTCCGGGAGTGCGGCGCAGACGACCGGCGCGCCGGTGCTCATCGCCTCCAGCAGCACCAGCGGCAGGCCTTCGTGGGTGGAGGGCATGAGGACCGCGGTGGCGTGGCGGTACTCGGCGGCGAGCGCGGTCGCGTCCAGCCGGCCGAGCATCGTCACGGTGCGCAGGCCGAGCCGGGCCGCCCGGCCGGTGACGGCGGCGCGCAGGTCGCCGTCGCCGGCGATGCGCAGGGTCACGTCCGGTGGGAGGTGCGGCATCGCGTCGACGGCGGCGAGCGGGTCCTTCTGGGCGGTGAGCCGGCCGGCGAAGAGCAGGGAGCGTGGGGCGCGCGCCGCGAACGGGCCGGGCGCGAAGACGTCGCGGTCCACGCCGTTCGGCACCACTGTGACCCGCGCCGGGTCCAGGCCGAACGTGGCGCACAGCTCGCGGCGCATGGCGCCGGTCAGGCAGATCACCGCGTCCACGGCGCGCAGGAAACGGGCATAGAGCAGGCGTTGGTACGGCCCGAGCAGCACCCGCCCGGCCGCGGACGACGGCCGCACCATCAGGTGCACGTGCGCCACGAACGGGACACGCCGCCGCCGGGCCGCGTACCTGACCATCTCCGGCAGCACCGCGAGCCCGGCGTGCACGTGAAGCACGTCCGGAGCGGGGGAGTGGCGCAGCAGCCGGCCGGGCAGCGCGGGAATGACAGGCGTGTTTCCGGCGTGCAGCGCGCGGTCCCGCACGACGCGCAGGTTCCCGTCGCGTTCCGCCGGGGGCGCGCCGCCGGACCGTGAGGTGTAGACGGTGACGTGGTGGCGGGCGGCCTGCAGCGTGGCGAGCCGCGCCGCCACCAGTTCCACGCCGCCGAGGTGCGGTGGGTAGAAGCCGGTGACCTGCACGATCTCCACGCTCAGCCCGCCGTCTCCGGGACGAGCGGTGCTCCCGGCCGGCGCAGCGCGGCCCGGCCCAGCCCGGCCAGTACGCCGAGGCCCCAGCCGGTGTTCTTCACAAGCCAGCCGAGGAACATCAGCGGCAGCAGTGACGGCGACGGCCGGCGGAGCACCGCGACCGCGATCGTCTCCGCCGCGCAGAACGCCGGGAAGGCAAGCAGCCACCACGGCCCGGAGCCCAGCGCCAGCCCGGCGGTGCCGATCAGCGCGGCGCTCGCCGAGTAGTCGACGAGCCGCACGTGTCCGGTGTGGAGTGTGTACCTCATCTTCCAGAAGCCGTAGCGGTACATCTGGCGCAGGTAGCCGCGGATCGTGGCGCGGCTGGCGTGCCGGACCCGGGCCTGCGGTGCGATCGCCCAGTGCCGGACGCGGTGCGCGTACTCGATGTCCTCCGCGTGCACCCACCGCTCGTCGAAGGCGTGCCCGGCCGCCCGGTCCTTGTGCACGGCCATGTTGCAGCCGCTGACAAGCAGTAACCCGCCGGTGGCGGTGTCCCGGACCGCGCCGTCGCTGACCGCGAGCGCGCGGGCGAAGCGGGTGGCGTGGTCGGTGTCGACGCCGCCGCCGACCACCACGGCGTCGGGGTGCGCCTCGAAGGCCGCGGCGAGACCTGTGATCCAGCCGGGGTCGGCCCGCGCGTCCGAGTCGAGGAAGGCGACCACCGGGGTACGCGCGGCGCCCAGCCCGATGTTGCGGCCGCGGGAGATGTTGTGACTGCCGTTGCGCCGGATGCGGATCGTGATCGGGCTGTGCGCCGCGAACTCGTCGATGATCTCCAGCGTGCCGTCCGTGGAGTCGTCGTCCACCAGGATGATCTCGGCGGGCCGCGTGTGCTGCTCCGCGAGCGAACGCAGGCAGGCGACGAGCGTCGCCTCGCTGTCGTAGGTGAGCACGACCACTGTGACAGTCATCGTCCGCCTTCCGGAGCGGCCCGGACCGGTGCCTGACGTGGGTCCGCCGGGTCGTCGTAGAGCTGAAGCAGCGCGCCGGCCGCCGCGGTCGAGTCGAAGAGCCGTTCGGCCAGCTCGCGGGCGTAGGCGCCCATCCGGCGGCGCAGCACGGGGTCGGCGAGGATCTCGTCGACCGCCGCGCGGACCGGCGACGGCTCCGGCGCGACCAGCCGCAGCAGCCCGCGGTCCACACCGTACTCGTCGTATCGATCGCTGTCGGTGAGCACGACCGGCAGCCCGCTGGCCAGCGCCTCGCGCGCCACGATCGGGAACACCTCGCCGTGTGACGGCAGCACGAACACGTCGGCCAGCCGGTACAGCTCCGGCAGCCGGCCGGCCGGGACCGGGCCGAGGAACGTGACGCCGGGCGGTGGCGGCCCGCTCGGCGCTCCGGGCCCGGCAAGCACCACGTGCCGGCCCGGACCGGCGGCTGCGAGCACGCTCTCGTACCCCTTCTTCGCCACGATCCGGCCGACGAACAGCACCAGCGGTACGCCGTCCGGCAGGCCCCAGTGCGCGCGGTCCGCGGGCGGGCCGGGCGCGAAGACGTCCGTGTCGACGCCGATCTCCGCGCGCACGATCCGGGTGGCGGGCACGCCGCCGGCCCGCAGGTGCGCGGTGACCATCGGGTTGTAGGACACCACGCGCCGGCACCGTGGCCAGATCAGCCGTCCGGCGATCGTGCCGACAGTGCGCTCCACGCCGCGTACCAGCGGATGTGGGTGGTTGACCGGCCCGACGTGCTGGGTGGCGTAGAGCGGCCGGCCGGCGAGCGTGGCGAGCAGCGCGGCGGCCTGCGGCGGCTGGTACAGCACGTCGTGCACGTGCACCACCTCGGACCAGCGCACCAGCAGGCGCAGACCACGCCAGAAACCAACGCCGATCAGGGGGTACGGCACGCCGGTGCGCCGCTCGACCGGGTTCGCCGCGGCCAGCCGCCAGACCGTGTAGCCGTCCTCCCGCGCGTACAGCGGAAGGCCCGGTCCCAGGTGGCTTGTCGCGACCGCGACGTCGTGGCCGTGGGCGGCGAGCACCTGCGCCTGCCGCTTGGCGACCGCTTCGACGCCGCCGACGTGCGGCGGGAAGTAGCTGGAGACGATCAGGATGCGCACGTCAGTCCCGCGCGTGCCGGTTGGCGTGCGGCGCGTCGACCGCGCCCACGGTGGCGGTCAGCACCGGCCCGTGCGCGGGCGCGACCGGCTGCGGCGGGCGCCCGCTGCGGATCCGGGCCGCGATGAGCTGGCTGAGGTTGCCGATGCCGTCGCGCATGGTGCGGTTCTTCGTCTCGCCGCCGCGCGGGTAGTAGGCGATCGGGATCTCCGCGCAGCGGAACCCGGTGCGGTACGCCTCCACCTTCAGCTCCTGGGAGAAGGCCATGCCGCCGGAGCGCAGCCGCATCCGGTCGAGCAGATGCCGCCGGAAGATCCACATGCCGGACTGCGAGTCGCGGAACGGCACCGCGAACAGCTGCCGGGTGACGAAGCTGAGCGCGTGGTTGCCCCAGACGTGCGAGCGGGTCATCGACTGCGGGTCGAGCGTGGCGAGCCGGTCCGTGTTCAGGAAGTCGAGCCGTTCGGTCTCCAGCCGGCGCAGCGCCTCCGGCAGGATCTCGAACGGGTAGGTCAGGTCCGCGTCGCCGGTCGCGATCAGGTCTCCGGCGCAGTTGGCGAACCCGGCCCGGTAGGCGTTGCCGTAGCCGCGGACCGGCTGCACCAGGACCCGGGCGCCGTGCTCGCGGGCACGCTCCCCGGTGCCGTCGGTGGACGCGTTGTCGACCACCAGGATCTCGACGTCGTAGCCGGCGGCGCGCAGCCGTTCGGTCGGAATGGCCGCGATGGTCTGCGGTATGTTCTCCTGCTCGTTGTACGCGGGGATGATGACCGATACGGTCGTCATGATTCTCCGATCACGCAGTGAGCATTTATTAACGACAATGCAATGAAGCGCTGGAGGGCGCGCAACTTCCACGTATGAACGCTTTCGGCCTGCTGAGATGCAAATTTGACGACCGTCAGGCGTGCTGCGGCACCTGCGTGGTGGGAGCCTCCAGGTTCGGGGGGAATCGACGGCGGCCAACGCAGCGATACGTTAGTCCATATCGGAACTGTGGAACAAGAATCGTCGATATTAAATTCAGGTGCGGTATTGTTTCCGATTGTGAAATTGGCTCGTGAATAGGGGTATGTCCATGATTGATCGTGGCCGGGCGCCCGGCAGGCGCGCAGCGGTGGCCGCGGGCGTGGCACTCCTGCTCGCGGGCGGGCTGATCCTGCTGGCGGTGCCACGCGGTGCGGTCCCACCCACGTCGGCCGGCGGTGCGATACCACCCACGTCGGCCGGCGGTCCGGCATCGTCCCCCGCGACCGCCGGGCCGTGGTCCTCCCAAGCCCTCGGCGCGTCCCCGTCGCCGCCACCGCCTGCCCGCGACGAGCGGGCCGGCGTCGCGATCCCCGGCATCCGCCTGCTCTACGCCGACCCCGCGCCCGACCTGGACCGGGTGGCCGCGCTCGGCGTCGGGTGGGTCCGTTTCGACGCCGCCTGGTCGGAGATCGAGATCGCGCGCGGCGCGTTCGACTGGACGCGGCTGGACCGGGGCGTCGCCGCCGCCCACGACCGCGGCCTCTCCGTGCTGCTCATCCTCGGCACCACGGCGCGGTGGGCCCGCCCGCCCGGCGCCGAGTGGCACCACGGCCCGGCGACGCCGGAGCAGCGGGCCGGTTTCGCGAGTTTCGCGTCCCGGGCGGCCACCCGCTACCGGGGCCGGGTCGCGGCCTGGGAGATCTGGAACGAGCCGAACCTGCCGATCGCCTGGAGCCCCGCGCCGGATCCTGAGGCGTACCACGCGCTGCTCGCCGAGGCGTACCCGGCGATCCACGCCGCGGCGCCGGGCGCTGTGGTGCTGTCCGGCGGTACCGGCGGCGGCCCCACCGGCATGGCCACGCTCGACTGGTACCGCGCGCTCTACGACCTCGGCCTGCGCGGCGTCTGCGACGCGGTGGCAGTCCATCCGTACCCGGACGCGCCGGACCCGGACAGCGGCGAGATGGCCGCGGCCCGCCGGGTCCGCACGCTGATGAACGAGCGCGGCGACGCCGGTAAACCGCTGTGGGGCACCGAGACCGGCGCGCCCACCGGTGGCAGCCCGTCGATCGACGAGCGCGCGCAGGCGACACTGCTGCGCGCGCTCTACCTACTGTGGAGGGAGCTGCCCGGCGCCGGCCCGTTGCTGTACTACACGCTTCGCGACTTCGGCGGGACGGACCGCGAGGCGCACTTCGGCCTGCTGCGCGCGGACGGCGTGGAGAAGTTGGCCTACGACGCCTTCCGCGACCGGTCCGGGCCGTGAATCGGGCGTTCCGGTGGCCGCACCGGGCGATCATCGACCGGTTGCCGGCGCGGGCCGCTGACGCCGCGCGACGAAAAAGACGCCGGTGCGCACGAGCGCACCGGCGTCCTCCTCAGTGGATCAGCAGTTGGGCGAGTCCATGATCTTGATCTGGGTGACGGCGCCGCCCTGGTAGACCGGCTGCAGGTCGAATGCGCTGTTCGGCGTCAGGCACCGCTCGGAGCCGTCCTCGAACCGCAGTCGCGCGCCGTCGTTGTCCCGCGAGTTGTAGACGTGCTCCGCGGACCTGCTCTTCGAGCCAAGCGTCTGCCAGGAACCCAGATCCTGGTAGGCGGCGGTCGGCGCGTTCGCGTTCCAGTTCGACTCGTAGAGGTAGAAGCACACGCGCGGCCAGGCGCAGCCGTGCGGGTCCGCGGCGGCGGCCGGCTGCGCGCCGGTCAGTGAGCCCGCGATGACGGTCCCGGCCATCGCTACCGCGGCCCGTACCATCCATGCCTTCGTCATGATTTTCTCCGTTTTTCGAGTGGATCAGGCGATGCCGGCGATGAGCAACTGCCAGAGCGTCGGATCGACAACCCCGCCGGCGGTACGGTCGTGCGCGGACTGGAACGCCGTCACCGCGGCCTGCGTCCCGGACCCGAAGTCGCCGTCCACGGTCAGGCCCGCACCGCCCTTGTTCAACGCGACCTGCGCCGCCTTGACCGCGCTGCCCTGGTCGCCGCGCTTGACCTGCTTGAGCAGCTTGGACCAGGTCATCATGCCGACGATCCCGTCCGAGGTGGCGCCGTTCGCGGACTGGAACGACTTGACCGCGGCCGTGGTCGCCGGGCCGAAGCTGCCGTCGACTGTCAGGTTCTGCCCGGCCGCGTTCAGCAGGTGCTGCAGCACCTGGACGTTCGCGCCGGTCGAGCCGTTCTCCAGCCGCGGCCACGACGCCGGCTGGTCGACCTGCGTCCACCAGGTCGTCTGCTTGGCGGCGCCGGCCCGGCTGAAGCTGAAGTGCACGTGGTCGGTGTGCGGGTTGCTGCCGGTGTAGGTGCGCCACCCGTCCGCGGCCTGGTAGGAGCCCCAGATCCGGTGGTCGAAGATGATGTACATGATGCCCAGCCGCCGCGCGTTGGCGTGCTGGTTGCCGCGGCTGTCCGTGGCCAGCAGCCAGGCCAGCAGCTCGTCCGCCCGCGCGTGGTCCGCGCTGTTGGCGGCGTTGATCGTCCAGTCCCAGGCCCGGCCCTCCTTGTGCTCGGTGACCTCGGAGTCCGCGGTGCAGGAGCGGACGATGCCGGAGTCGCCGGTCGTCGGGTAGTTGCGCAGCGCCAGCTCGCGGAAGCCGAGCACGCCCGGCTTGGCCACCGAGTCGCAGGTGTTCTGCGGGTCGTAGGCCGCGTAGCCGTCGATCGTGGTGCCGAAGGCCGGGGTGGTGGGCGCGACCGCGGCGGCCGGGACCGCGGAGATCAGCACGGCCGCGGCGGCAGCGGCGGCGGTTACCGCGCTACGGCGCAGGGTGGTGGCTATTCGCATCGAGAACCTCTCAGCAGGCGTGCAGGGAGTTGGGGTGGCCGATCTCGCAGTACCGGATGTGCAGGTGGTTGTCGTGGTTGTCGTAGCTGGTGGTCAGCCCCTCGCCGATAAGCACCGGGTCGTTGAAGTAGACGAGCTTGATGTGGCCCGGGGCGGCCGCCCGCACGGCCTGCACGAGCGCCCGCGTCGCCGCGCGGTCGTAGGTGCTCGACTGCCAGGTGATCCGCCCGGCCGTGCACTGCGCCGAGTCGGTACGGATCGGCCAGATGTCGATGTCCATGCCGGCCTCGTGCGACGCGTGGCCGGGAATGTCACCGCCGTGCTCGAAGCCGGAGTCGCCCACCGGCACCTTGCCGTTGCCGGTGAAGCCGCGGGTCGCCGTCTCCAGCTGCGCGACCGCGTCCGAGCTGGCCCAGTTCGCGTTGCCGTTGCCGTCTGGGTTCTGGTCGCACAGGTTCGCGGTGAAGTCGATGTACTCGTAGTGCCAGACCAGCTGCTTCCAGGTGTCCGGGCCGACCACGCCGTCGGAGGAGATGCCCGCGTGCGACTGGAACGTGCGCACCGCGCTCTCCGTACCGCTGCCGAAGTCGCCGTCGACGGTGAGCCCGCTGCTGCGCTTCGCGTTGAGCAGGGACTGGACCGCCTTAACCGCGGGTCCGGTGCTCCCGTTGCGTACCGTGGTGATCAGTTTCGCCCAGGTGTTCGGCCCGACGATGCCGTCGTCGTCGAGTCCGGCGCCGCGCTGGAACGAGGCCACCGCGCTCGTGGTCGCCGGCCCGAACGCGCCGTCCACGGTGATCGAGGCGCCGCGCTGGACCAGCAGGTGCTGGATGGCCGTGACGTTCGCGCCGCGGTTGCCGCTGTTCTGCGCGGGGAAGAACGCCGACGCGAACGCGTGGGCAGCGGTCGTGGTGCCGAACAGGGTGACCATGACCAGGCCGAGCACGACGAGTGCCCTGGCGCGGGTCCGGTGTCTGACTGTCAAGGGAATGCCTCCGCGATCCGCATGCAGGCCGGCCGGATGACCGTCCGCGTCGGACTGTCCGGGGCGTGCCGGCCGGGCGGCAACAGGCCGGTGCGATTGTGGGACGCGGGGACGGCGTCACGCCGCTGACGTGCGTAGACGCCGTGTGGATGGGATGCGGGCGGGACGTGGGCGCGCACCGGGTGGGACGGCCCTCACCATCCCGGGGAATCCCACCGGCGTCCCATCCCGGGCGCTGCGTGCCTTGTGGACGAGGGTGTGGGCGGGCCGCCATCCCAGACCGATCGACGATCGTGGACCGGGGCCGGGACCGGCTGGGACGGTGGGCCACGAACCGCCCGGCAGCGCCACTGCCGGGCAGCCCGCCCCGGAAGGGACCAGTCATGCCCGTACCCAGCACCAGGAAGATCTTCGCCGGCCTGGCCGCCATGCTGCCGTTGGCCGCCGCCATGGTCATGACCTCCGCGTCACCCGCGATGGCCGCCAGCTGCTACGACCACACCGGCAACGTCAGCGGCACGTACAGCAAGACCGGCCTCGACCAGCGGGTGCCGGCCAGTGGCAACCTGACCACCACGTCCTACTGCGGTGACATCAACCTGTACATCGGCGCGGACTCGGTCAGCCCGAACTACCCGTACCTGATGGCCTGTGTGGTGTTCACCGCGCACACCACGGCGTGCAGCAACGGCTACGTGCCGGCCGGACCGGGCTGGCAGGTCATCGCGACCGACGTCCGGGACGGAAGCGCGTTCATCGTCAAGCTCCGCGGGCTGGAGAACGACCCGGAGTCCCGCGGCACCGCATTCAAGCTCGCGTTCTGAACCTGACAACGAGGAGAGACATGCCTGACTTCGCCATGAACCGCCGCACGCTCGTCCGTGGCGCGCTCGCCGTAGGCGCCGGAATCGTCGCCGCGCCGCTCGTCGCCGGCACTGCGTTCGCCTACAACTGGGGCGGCACGCTGCAGTCGGGCTCGAACGGCGCGGCCGTCACCGAGCTGCAGATCCGGGTGGCGGGCTGGCCGACCGGCAGTGCCAGCCAGACCCGGCTGGGCCTGGACGGCGACTTCGGCCCGGCGACCGAGGCGGCTGTGAAGCGCTTCCAGTCCGCGTACGGCCTGACCTCGGACGGCATCGTCGGCCCGAACACGCAGTCGGTGCTCAACGGCCTGGAGTCTTCGGACGGCTCGACCGCGCACTTCAACTGGAGCGAGTTCTACGACCAGGCGGCCGGCAACTTCAACGGCGGCAAGGTCAGCGCGGCCTCGGTGAAGGAGAACGCGCGCCGCTGCATGTACAAGCTGGAGGCGCTGCGCAAGAAGCTCGGCGACAAGCCGGTCACCGTCACCTCCGGGTTCCGCAGCATCGCGCACAACGCGGACATCGGCGGGGCCAGCGACAGCATGCACCTGTACGGCACCGCGGCCGACCTGCTGGTCTCCGGCGTCAGCAACAAGACGATCTACCAGAAGGCGGAGACCTGCGGGTTCTCCGGCCTGGAGACGTACAACACCGATCACCAGCACGTGGACAGCCGCGCCGACCTCGGTCGCGCGTGGTGGTGGGAGAACGGGACCGTCTGATCCCGTCCGGTGGGCTGCCGCGCGTTCGGGGGCGCGGCAGTCCGCCGTGCGTCTACCCCGCCGACGTGCTCGGTACGGGGGTGGCGTTCAGCGCGGCCTCGCAGAACGGCCACTGGCGGAAGTCCCGCGTGGCGCCCCACAGCTGGTGGGCCGCGGTGATGTTCCACTCCGGATCGAACGCCTGCGCCGGGCTGCCGCCGAGCGAGGCGAGCGTGGAGTCGGTGAGCTGGTAGAGCCCCCAGTTCCGGGTGCCGTTCGTGTTCGGCGTGATGTGCAGCGGATCGAGCCGCGACTGGCAGCGGGCGATGGCCACCGCATGGTCGGGATCCTCCGCGAAGACCTCCCGGATCCGGCTCTCCACCTGCTCCGCCGGCCAGGTGGTCAGCCGCGCCTTCTGGTCGTAGAGCGCGGTCTTGGTGACGTCGTCGACGACGCCTCGGGCCGGCAGCCCGGCCAGCACCTGGAACGCGGTGACCCGGCGTAGCGTCTCCGGCCCGAACTCGCCGTCGACCGCGAGCCGGCCACCCGCCTTGATCAGCAGGTCCTGGACCTCGCGGACGCACTCGTCGTGCTGGCCCATGCTGACCGGGTCCTGGCAGGCGCGCGAGAACAGCAGCCGGTCGTCGGCCGGGCCCGGGTTGCCGGGCTCGTCGGACGCGCGCAGCGCGAGCAGCCCGGCGGCGGCGAGCACGACGATCACGCCGGCCGCGGCCAGCACCAGATAGCGCCCGCGACGCCGCGGTGCGGCGGGCACGATCTCGGGCTCCGGGACGTCGATGTCGTCCGCCTCGAAGGGCTCGTCCGGCTCGGGGCCGTCGGCGACCACTTCCATCGCCTCGGTGTGCCGCACCGCCTCCGCCGCGGCCCACAGCCGGTGCAGCTGCCGGATCTCCTCAGTCGTGGCGCCGCACGACCTGGCGAACGACAGCACGATCCGGTAGTCCTGGGGCACGCTGGCGCCCGAACAGTACCTGTGAAGGCTGGAGCTGCTGACGCCCGCGAGCTTGCCGAGCTGGTTGAAACCGAAGCCGCTGCGGCTCTTCAGCATCCGTAGGTATGCGGCGAACCGTTCCGTGTGATTGAGATGTTCATGAATGACCTCCCCCGCCATGAGCCCGACCCTACACCAACCCGCACGCCAGCAGATTGTCAATATTTATGGCTATCTCGATGCGCATTTTGTCTAGTTTGAAGAGGCCTGCTCGGGGGTCGCCTCCACCGCGGGAGGTGGCGGGGCCGCGGACCGGGGCCAGGCGACCCAGACCGTCAGGATGAGATCGGACACGCCCTCGTTGAACGCCCTCGTGGTCTCGGCCTCGTTGCTCAGGCCGGTGGCGCCGAGCGCGGCCCTGCGCGCGACCGCCCCACGCAGGGTTGAAAGCGCGTTCGCCCACGCCTCAGTGCTTGTCGAGGGGCGTCCGGTGGCCGGGTCGAGCAAGCCGGGCGTGATGGCCAGCGCGTGCTCGAAGACGTTGCACAGAAACGCCTCACCGGACGTCTGCTTGCTGATCGGCAACTGCGCGAGCCAGGTCGACGACGGTTGCGCGGTCAGCAGCCGATGGAGATCCGGCAATTCCTCGTCGGTGTCGTCACGGCCCGGCGGCAGGCGGTGAAACATGACGCCGCAGTCGGTGTTGAACGGCAGCGCCCAGAAGTCCTCGCGTTTCTCATTGAGCTGATTAATGGCACGCACCGCCCCGACGAATCCGGCCGGGCTGTCCGCCTCGATCGGCGTGATAAGACGATTGTCCGCGAACTCGGCGAGGTGGCTCACATCGAGTGCCAGCAGGTCGACGGTGCCCGCGTCCGCGTGTCCCCGCATGGCGTCCAGCTGGTCCTGCGCCGACCCGGCCACCGGCACGATGGTGGCGGGAAAACGCCTGTTCCGCGCGTTCCACATGTCGATCAGGAGGCCGCGGGCGCCGCTGCGGTCCTCGCCGCACGCCACCCGCAGCGGCGCGTCGGAACGCTCGCCGCCGAGCAGGTTGCCGGCCCATGCGGAACCGATTCCGGTGACCGCGACCCCGGTCAGGAAAGACCGTCGCGAATATTGGTGCGCCAATGCGAATCCTCGCATGTCAGGACTGTTTCCGGGAAACAGACGCTAACACGCCGAAGATTGGCGGCCACGCCGTGAAACTCGCGCTCACCCGGCCGGATTAGTACGACCGGACCGCTCCCGCCAGGCGCCCGCGATCCGGTCGAGCGCGTCGTGGTCGAGGCTCATGCCGCCGAAGTTGGCAAGCGTGCTCATCGGCATCGTGCCGACCACGCTGACCATCTCGTCGGTGAGCACCGCGGCCGGCTGGCCGCCGGCGACCTCCGCCTCGACAAGTCGACGGCCGTCCGGGTCGCTCATCCACTCGTGCAGCGTCGAATCGCGGTCGAGTGCCGCGGCCAGCCGGGGCGCCTCCACAGCGATCGTCGTGCGCAGCGGCAGATCGCGGGAGCTGCTGCCGGCCTCGATCACGAAGTCGCCCGCCTCGACCGCCCAGGCGCCGTGCCGCGCCGACCAGAACGCGAACGCCCGCTGATCCAGCTCGATCGACACGGTGCGGGACTCGCCCGCGGCCAGCGAGACCTTGGCGAACCCCTTCAGCTCCCGCACCGGCCGGGCCACGGCCGACTCGACGTCCCGGACGTAGACCTGCACGACCTCGGCGCCCGCCACCGCGCCCGTGTTCGCGACCGTCACGGTGACGGTGGCCGCAAGCGTGCCCTCCGCGACCGAACCCCGAAGGTCAACCCCCAGATCGGAGAAGGCGAAGCGGGTGTACGACAGCCCGAAGCCGAACGGGTACGCCACGTCCAGCCCGGACCTGTCGTAGCCGCGGTAGCCGACGAACACGCCCTCGCCGTACCGGACCACCTGGGAATCGCCGGGGAAGTTGAGGAACGACGAGTTGTCCTCAAGCCGCAGCGGGATGGTCTCCGCGAGCTTCCCGGACGGGTTGACCACGCCGGTGAGCACGTCAGCGATCCCGCCCGCGGCCGCCTGCCCGCCGAGCCAGGCCTCCGCAAGCGCCCGGGCGTGCGGCATGACGTCGCCGAGCAGCACCGTCGCGCCGTTGACCAGGACGACCGCCACGTTCGGGTTGACCTCGGCGACGGCGGCGAGCGCGGCCAGCTGATTGGCCGGAAGGTCCAGGTGGGTACGGTCGAAGCCCTCCGACTCGTCCGCGCCGGGCAGCCCGATCAGCATGATCACGGTCTCCGCGGCGGCGGCGACGCGCTGCGCCTCGGCCCGCAGCGCCACGTCGTCACCAGTCGTGCCGATGCCGTACCCGGCGGCGAACGGCACCTCGCCGTACACCGCGCGCAGCTCGTCGAGCAGCACGTCCACCCGGGTCGGCGTCACCTGCGACGAGCCGGCGCCCTGGAACCGGGGTGTGCGGGCGAACTCGCCGACGACGGCGATCCGCGCGCCCGCGGCCAACGGCAGCAGGCCGTCGTTCTTCAGCAGCACCACCGACTCGGCGGCCGCCTGCCGGGCCAGCGAGTGATGGGCGTCCACATCGAACGACTCGTCCAGGTCCAGCACCGGCATCCCCTTGGACACCAGCTCGAGCACCCGGCGTACCCGCTGGTCGAGCACTTCGATCGGCACCTCGCCGGACTCGACCGCCGCGGCGATCTGCTCCGGGCTGCGGCCCAGCGCCGGCGGCATCTCCAGATCCAGTCCGGCAAGCAGCGCCGGCACCCGGTGGTAGACCGCGCCCCAGTCGGAGACGACCAGCCCCTCGAACCCGAAGTCCTCACGCAGGACTGTGGTCAGCAGCCAGTGGTTCTCCGACGCGGACGCGCCGTTGACCTTGTTGTAGGCGCACATGACAGTCCACGGCTGGCAGGCCGTGACCACCCGCTCGAACGCGGGCAGGTAGATCTCGCGAAGCGTGCGCTCGTCGGCCTGGACGTCGACCCGCAGCCGGTCCGTCTCCTGGTTGTTCGCGGCGTAGTGCTTCACCGACGTGCCGACCCCGCGCGACTGGATGCCGCCCACGATCCCGACCGCGAGCTCCCCGGCCAGGAACGGATCCTCGGAGAAGTACTCGAAGTTGCGCCCGCACAGCGGCGACCGCTTCATGTTGATGCCCGGCCCGAGGATCACCGACAGGTTGCAGGCCCGCGCCTCCTGCGCCAGCGCCGCACCGATCCGGTGCAGCAGCTGCGGGTTCCACGTCGAGGCGATCGCCGAGGCGGTGGGAAAACAGGTCGCCGGAAGCGACCCGCCCAGCCCGACGTGGTCACTGTCGTGCGGCTGCGCCCGCAACCCGTGCGGCCCGTCCGACACCATGATCCGGGGTACGCCAAGTCGCTCCACCGGCGCCGTATACCAGAACCCCGACCCGCTTGTCAGCGAGGCCTTCTCCGCGACGGTGAGCTCGCTCAGCAGATGGTCGACGTCAAGCATCCCTGACACCCGGCTTTCGTGGTCGGTAGCGTTCACCCCGGTGAACACCTCCTGATCCTTACCGGAATCGTCCGGGTTGGGAAGCGCATCCACGCCTACCGGCCCCGGTAAAGTGTCGGCTTGTGCCGGAGACCCGCCCGCCCGTCGGGCTGCCTGGGAACACGCCCCGGGGCGCCGTGCGGCTGCCGCACGGCTTCGCGATGGACCGGCACTCGCACACCGAGGGGCAGCTGGTCTACGCGGCCGCCGGCGCCCTCGCCACCACGACCGAGCGGGGCACCTGGGTGGCGCCCGCCAACCGGGTGACCTGGACGCCGCCGGGATTCGCGCACGCCCATCGCTTCTACGGCGAGACCGACGTGCGGCTGGTCGCGGTGCCGGTCGCGCTGTGCGGCGAGCTTGTGGCGCGGCCGAGTGTGTTCGCCGTGAGCCCGGTGCTGCGCGAGGTGCTGCTGGCGTTGACCGACCGGCCGGAGAGGCGGCCCGGCGCGCATGACCGGCTGCGCGCCGTGGCCGTCGACGAGCTCGTCGAGATCCCGGAGCAGTCGTTGCACCTGCCGGAACCGCGTGACGACCGGCTGCGCGCGGTCACCGACCTGCTGCACGCGGAGCCCGGCCGCACCACCACGCTCGCGGAGCTGGGCCGGGCGGTGGGGGCGAGTGACCGCACGCTCAGCCGGCTGTTCCGTACCGAGCTCGGCATGAGTTTCCACCGGTGGCGCACCGTGCTGCGCATCCACCACGGCCTGATCCATCTCACGGACGGCCGCTCGGTCACCGAGACCGCCACCGCGTGCGGGTGGTCGAACCCGACCAGCTTCATCGAGGCGTTCACCGAGGTCGTCGGCCAGACCCCGGGCCGCTATCAGGCCGATCTGCGCAGCGGGTCGTAGTCCTTCAGCGTCAGGTCTTCGACCAGGGCGCCGAAGTCGGGGAAGTCGCCGGGGGAGGTCGCGTCACGGTCGTTGACCTCCCGCGCGGAGGCCTGGCCGCGCAGCACGTACCCGCGGATCTCGTCCTCGTAGCGCGCGATGCCGGCGGCCGGGTCCGCACCCGCGGCGGCGATCTCGCCGGCCAGGACGTAGGCGCCGGCCATCGCCATCGACGCGCCCTGGCCGGTGGTCAGTGATACCGCGTACCCGGCGTCGCCGACCAGGGCCACCCGCCCCTTCGTCCAGTGCTCCATGATCACCTGGATCCGGGCGTCGAAGTGGAATCCGGAGGCGTCGCGCATGTGGTCCAGGATTTGCGGGACGATCCAGCCCAGGCCGGTGCTGCGCTCGGCGAGCAGGCGCTTCTGGGCGGCCTCGTCGTGGTGGTCGAACTCGATCGGGTGCTCGCTGTCGAAGCCGAGGTAGGCGCGGGCCGTGCCGCCGCCGTCCAGGCCGATCAGCCCGGCGCCGGCGCCGCCACCGTCCATCAGGAAGGTCTGCCAGCGGTCGAGGCGGAGGACGTTGGGGATCGTCATCACCGCCACGTAGCCGCCCATGTACCGGAGGAACTGCTTCTCCGGGCCGAACACCAGCCGCCGGGTGCCGGAGTGCGTGCCGTCCGCGCCGATCACCACGTCGTACCGGGCGGGTGCGGCGCTTTCGAACTCCACGTCGATCCCGTGCCGGTCCTGCGTCAGGCCGGTGAGCCGGTCGGCGAAGACGAACCTGACGCCGGGCCCGCACGCGCGGTGCAGGATGTCGACCAGGTCGTCGCGCAGGACCTCCAGGTCCTCGGAGTCGAGGCGGCCGCCGGTCAGCGTGCGTTCCGTGGTCCGGTAGATCTCGGTGCCGTCGTTGTCGACCATCGACATGCCGCGCAGTGCGGTGGTCCGCGTGCGGAACTCGTCAAGCACGCCCATCCGGCGCGCCACCTCGAGCGCGGGGCCGCGGATGTCAAGCGCCTGCCCGCCGGGGCGGAGGCCGGGGGAGCGCTCGACCACTGTCACCTCGAAGCCGTACCGGTTGAGCCAGTAGGCGGCGGTCAGTCCGGCAATGCTCGCGCCGGACACCAGGATCCGGTTGTTCTCGTCAGTCATGGCTCGACTATCGGCGTCCGGCACGGCGAAGACCACCGGTGATCGTCGGTTGGATGCCGGAAACCCGCCAATGTGTCAGGGGCTTGGTATGAAGCGCTCGACGCCCGCGTCAGATATGGGTGCTTGTCAGTGCCTCCGCAATCGTGCCTGTCGTCCGCAGGAGCGCGCGCTGCCGGGCCGCTCCGGTGCCTGACGCGCGCAACGCGGACAGCGAGTCGCGGACCAGCGCCAGGTCGCCGTGCCGGTCCAGCGCCGGGGTGACGGCCGTGACCAGGTCGTCGACCAGCTCCCAGGCCGGGCGGGCACGGCCGGTCCGCAGGTCGAACAGGTCGCCCTCCAGTCCTTCCCGGGCGGCCCGCCAGTGGGCTGCGTCGACGAGCGGGTCCGGCACGTCAGGCATGGGCGCGCCGGCCCGCTCCTCCTCGCTGACGGTGACCACGAGCGCGCGCAGCAGTCCGGCGACCGCGACCGCGTCCCGCGCGGTGAGGCAGACGTCGCCGACCCGGATCTCCACGGTGGGGTAGCGGCCGGAGAGCCGGGCGTACCAGAACACCATGCCGCTGTCGATCATGGCGCCGGACTCGAGCAGGCCCGCCACAAGCGCGTCGTACGCGGCGGCGTCGGCCAGGACCGGCGTGGGCCCGAGGCTCGGCCAGCGCTGGATCTGCACGGCCCGCCAGCTCGCGTGGCCGGTGTCGGCGCCGTCGAAGAACGGCGAGTTCGCGGTCATCGCCTGGACCAGCGGCATCCAGACCCGCAGCCGCCCGCACACCCGCACGGCCAGCTCCCGGTCCGGCACGCCGACGTGCACGTGCATGCCGCAGAGCGCGGGCTCAGCGGCGATGCGGCCGAACCGGTCCGGCATCAGCTGGTACCGCTCGCCCTTGGGCACGTCGAGGTCGGGCTCGCGCACCGGTGTGGCGCCGATGGCGGCGAGCCGGGCCCCGAACGCGCGGGCGGCGGTGGCGGCGGCCTCGCGGTGGCGTTCCAGGTGACCTGTCAGCTCGCCGAGCCCGGTGCAGACCGGCGTGACCATCTCCAGCATGCTGCGCCGGAACTCCTCCCGGGTGTGTTCGCGCGCCCACCCGGGCAGCCCGGCCCGGACCAGGTCCGCGACCGGCAGGTTCGCCCCGGTGTCCGGGTCGAGCAGCAGGAACTCCTCCTCGACGCCGACTGTCGGCCCGGTCATGCCGGCCGGGTGGCGGTGAGGACCACGACCGCGAGGCGCTCGGCGTGCCGGTAGGCCTCGCCGTCCAGCTCCTCGCCGTAGACGTCTGGGTCGACCTCCCGGTAGGACCAGGTCAGGCCGGTGTCGGCCAGGCGCTCCTCGGCGGCGGTGCGCAGCGGGTCCACGCCGTCGACGATGCCGGCGCCGCTGAACAGCACGAGCGTGCCGCCCGGGTCGAGTCGTTCCGCCGCCGCGTCGATGATCGCCAGCGAGAGGTCGTGGCCGGTCCCGCCGCCGCCGTCGCGGTACGCCCGCCCGGCCGGATCGATCATGAACGGCGGATTCGAGATGATCAGGTCGAACGTGCCGTCCACGCCGCCGAGCAGGTCGCTGCGGACCGCCTCCACCTGTGTCACGCCGGCCAGCACGATGTTGACCCGGGCGAACGCGAGCGCTGTCTCGTTGATGTCGACCGCGAGCACGTCCGCGCGTGACGCCCGCTTCGCCACCGTGATCGCACCGGCCCCGGTGCCGCACCCGATGTCCACGGCGCGCCGCACCGGCCACTGGCGGGACCGTACGTGCGCCGCCGCCGCGTCCGCCATCCGGTACGTGTCCGGGCCGAGGAACACCGAGTCGGCCGCGTCCGTCGGGAACGCGGAGTGCACAAGCAGCTCCCCGTCGTAGGAGGAGAACCGCACCCGGCTGCGCCACTCGTCGCCGTCGCGGTCGAGCACGCCGGCCTGGTCCATCAGCTCCACGATCGGGTCCGGCAGCACGCCGGGCCCGAACGGGCGGCTCCAGCCGAGCACGTCACGCAGGCTCCGGGCGCGGGCGTTCTCCGGGCGGCGGTTGACCCGCGCGTGGGTGGCCGGCGTGACAGTGGAGAAGGTGTACCCGGTGCTCTTGAGCATGGCACCCAGCCGGAGCAGTGCGTCGCCGTCGACGGCCAGGGCGGGCCGCGTCATGTCGGTCATCGTCATGCCGCCTCGCGTGCCCCGCAGATAACCGAATATTCGTACGATTTCCGGCGGTTTCGGCGGACGGTCGCACGGGCATCCGCGAGCATGGCCCGACACGGTACGACCGCGCGCGCGTTACTGACCGCCGCGACCACGCTGACGCTGCTGAGCGGCTGCGTGGTCGTCTGGTCCTCGGATGACCCCGCCCCGGCCCCGCGACGCACCTCCGTACCCGGCAACGGCCTCGGTGACGGCGGCGCGCCCGGCTCACCGGAGGAGGCGAACCGGGTGGCGCAGAACGCGCTCGCCGACGCCGAACGCTTCTGGAGCACGGCCTATCCGCAGCTCGCGGGCGGTGCCGCGTTCGAGCCGATCCGGGGCGGCTTCCACCCGTACACCCGCAACGACCCGCCTCCGGGATGCGGCGACGCGCCGGGGGAGTACCTGCCGAACGCGTACTTCTGCCAGCCGGACGACTTCATAGCCTGGGACGCCGAGGCGCTGCTCCCGCAGCTGTACGGCGACTTCGGGCCGTTGCTGGCCGCGGTGGTGCTCGCCCACGAGTACGGCCACGCCATCCAGACCCGGCTCGGCGTCTCCGGCCAGCCCAGCGTGGTGCTTGAGCAGCAGGCCGACTGCTACGCCGGCGCCTGGGTCGGCGACGTGGCCGCCGGCCGGTCCGGCGCCTTCCCCGCGCCGTCAGTGCAGGAACTCGACGACACGGTCGCCGGTCTGCTGCAACTGCGCGACGAGCCCGGCACGTCCGCGGAGAACCCGCAGGCGCACGGCAACGCGTTCGACCGGATCCGCGCGTTCCAGGACGGGGTCGAGCAGAGCGCGACCCGGTGCGCGGAGTACAACGCGCGCAACCTGCCGATCACCGAGGTCCCGTTCACAAGCGCGCAGGAGGCGGCGAACGGCGGCGACCTCCCCTATGACCAGGCGCTCGAGCTGCTCGGCACGGACGTGCAGCAGTACTGGGCGCGCGCCTACCCGCAACTCGCGGCCGGCGCGCAGTGGGCCCCACTGCGCATCGTCCCGTTCGACGATGACGCACCCGCCTGCGACGGGCGGACCACAAGCCCGGACGCGCAGGCCTTCTACTGTGCGACGGGCGGCTTCGTGGCGTTCGACAACGCCCGCCTCGGCCCCGCGCTCTACGACCGGATCGGCGACAACGCGCTCGGCATGCTGCTCGGCGGCCTCTTCGCGCAGGCCGCCCAGGAACGCCGCGGCCGGTCCAGCACCGACCGGGACGGCCGGCTCGCCACCGACTGCCTGGCCGGCACCTGGACCTACGACCTGCTGCGTCGCGGCACGGACAGCGACGTCCGGCTCTCCCCGGGCGACCTGGACGAGGCGGTCACCGCGCTGCTCACCCTCGGCCGCTCCGAGCAGAACGCGGCCGCGGGCGCGTTCGACCGGATCGCCGGCTTCCGCGACGGTGCTCTGGAGGGCCTGCCCGCCTGCCAGTCGTGACAGACCAGCACGACCAGCACCAGATGCGTGAGGTCACCGCCGTAGTACATGAGCAGCGCATCGTCCGGCGCGGACAGGTACAGCCGCTTCGCCAGGATCCCGTGCGCCGCCATGTACACCGCCCCACCGCCCGCCAAACGACGCAGAAAGCCCCACAGCACGATCCAAGTTCATTTTCCCGCTCCCGCGGTGGCCCGGCCCGCACGCTCCCGCGGGCAAACCGGAGCGCCGGGCTCCGCTGGCGCTCCGCACGTCGCTCCGGAGCCGGTCCCGCCGTGGCAGGGGCGAACCGCTGGTGTGGAGCGCCTCCGCGGCCGGATGCAGGCGCCGGTGCGAATCCGGCCGGCTCCGCAACCGCACGCTTCCGCGCCGGACCGGTTGTCAGAAGGCGAAGAACTCCGCGATCGCGTCCGCCGTGTGCAGGTGGCAAGTGGTGTGGCCCATCAGCCGGGGGGACGGGACCGGGCCCGGGATGGTGTGGCCGCCACCCTGGACGGTGTAGAGCGTCACCGGCGGGTGCCCGTCCTGCCGGAAGTCGGTACGGCTCAGCTCCGCAGTGAGGTCGACTGTGGACGGTGCGGCGGTGATGCCGTTGCGGGCCGCGAAGTACGCCGCGGTGTCGGGTGCGGAGAGCAGCGCACCGCCGGCGCGGAAGACGAGGCGGGCCCAGGTGGCCATCTCGCCGCCGGTGTAGCGCACGATCGGGTCGCGGGTGCCGTGCACGATCAGCACGGGTGTGGGTACGGCCGCCGCGCCGCCCGTCGGCACCAGGTTGTCCGGGACGGGCTGGCCGGCCGCGATGATCGTGGCGCCGGCGAGCAGCCCGGGGCGTTCGTGAAGCAGCCGGATGACCATGCCGCCGCCGTTGGAGTACCCGGCCGCGTAGACCGGGCGTCCACCTGCCTCCCGTGCGATGACCGCCTCCGCGAACGCGACGTCGTCGATGTCGCGCGTCCGGGCCGGGAACGTGTTGCGCAGGCGGGCGTCGTTCCAGTTGCCCTTGAATCCGTTGAGGTAGACGACAGCGGCGCCCTTGACGGTGTCGAACGCGTTACCGGTGAAGGCCCGGTGTGACGACGCGGTCTGCATGGACCCGTGGAAGACCAGAAGCAGCCGGTCGAAGCCGCCGTCCGGCGTGATGATGGTGTAGGTGCGGGTGCGTCCGCCCGCGTCGATTGATCGCTCAGTCATGGCCCGGTCTCCGATCAGGTTCAACGCAGGAAGCCGAGCAGGGCCTCGGTGACCGCGGCGGGGGCCTCGTCGGGCAGGAAGTGGCCGGCGCCGGGGATGACGAGGCCACGGACGTCCGTGGCGACCAGGCGCATGACCTGCTCAACGGCGTCTCCGGAGGCGAATTCGCCGCCGAGCGCGAGTACCGGGATCTCAAGCATTCCGGCGGCATGCCAGGCCTTCACCTGGTCCGCGCTCTCCCAGGCCCGGTAGAACTCGAAGCTGGCGTGCAGCGCGGCCGGGTCGCGGAGCGCGTCGACGTAGACGTCCACCGCGTCCTGCGGTATCGCGTCCGGCGTGGCGGCCTTCGACGCGAACTGGTGTCCGAAGTAGATCTCCTCGCGCCCGGCCACCATCCGCTCGTTGATGTCCTGCAGCCGGTTGAACGCGAAGTGCCACAGGAACTCGTTCATCGCCGGCGGCATCAGCAGCGGCGGCGACTCGGAGAAGCCGGGCAGGATCGCCTCGCCGACCACGAGCCGGGTGACGCGGTCGCGCTCGCTCGCGGCGAGCCCGTAACCGACCATCATGCCGATGTCGTAGCCGGCGACCGCGAACCGCCTGTGGCCGAGCGCGGTCATCAGCCCGGCCAGGTCGGCGGCGAGCGTGGCGGCGTCGTACCCGGTGGCGGGTTTGTCGCTGGCTCCGGTGCCGCGCAGGTCCGCGGCGACGACCGTGAAGTGGCGGGCCAGCTCCGGCATCACCAGGCGCCAGGTGTACCAGAACTGGGGCCAGCCGTGGATCAGCAGCAGTGGCGGCCCGTCGCCGCCGACGACGGCATGCAGATCAAGGTCATTGACCCTGGCGGTACGACTGACGAATCCCTCGGGCAGCACGGCGTCTCCTTTTGCGGATAACTTATCCGCTTGACCGTAGCACAAGGCGGATGACCTATCCGGTTATCCTGGTCGCATGACGATGCGCAAGGACGCGGCCCGCAACTGGCAGCTGATCGTCGACACCGGCCGCCGGTTCGTCGACGAGGGCGTCCCACTGCAGCTCAACGAGGTCGCACGGGCCGCCTCGGTAGGCGTGGCCACGGTCTACAGGCACTTCCCGACGGCCGAGGCGCTGCTGGAGACCGTGGCGACACCGGGCCTCGAGGCGCTGGTCGCGCACGCGGAACGGGCGGCCGAGGAGGACGACACCTGGCGCGCGTTCTCCGGCCTGCTCGTCGCGATGCTCGACGCCCAGCTGGACGACCCGTCGCTGCAGCCCGCGCTCGCCACCGACGTGCACGTGCTGCCGCGCACGGCCGAGCTGTGGGCGCGTCTGCAGGCGCTGTCCGGGCGGTTGCTGGAGCGTGCGCACGCGGCCGGTGTGGTGCGCCGCGAGGTGTCCCGGGCGGACCTGCTGCCGCTGATGTGCGGCGTGATCTATGCGGTCACGGTGCACGGCGGCGCGGAGGACCGGCGCGCGGTGACGCACAGGTATCTCACCATCATGCTGAACGGTCTACGCATCGTGACACCAAACTGACTTACTGCGATGATGCTTCGTCATGAGACCACTACGCACACTCACCGTCCTCTGTGCAGTGTCGGTGCTCGTCCTCCAAGCCACACCGGCGATCGCGGCCGGAACCGTGCGGCCGGTAAGCGTCGCCACCGACGGGACGCGCGGTGACGACCGGACGTTCGCCGACATCGACGTCGACGGGTCCGGCCGGTACATCGCGTTCCGGTCCCGCTCCGGGAACCTGTCACCGGCCGCGCCCGCCGGCGGCCTGTTCGTCCGCGACCTCGACGCCGGCACCACCACGCTCGTCGCGACCGGCGCGCACCACCCCTCCTTCGACCTCACCGGGCGCTACCTCGCCTATCTGACCGCCGACGCCCTCACCCCGGCGGACACCGACGAACTGGAAGACGCCTACCTCGTCGACCTGCAGACCGGCGTCACCACGCTGGCCAGCGCGGACGTGCCCGGCGACGTGTGGCAGGTGCGACTCGCCGCCGACGCCACGCACGTGGGGCTGATCGCGGAGGGCGCCGCCTACCTGCGTGACCTGACCGCCGGCACGACCACGCTCATCGACGGGGCCGCGTACCAGATCGACCTCTCGGCCGACGGCCGGTACGTGGTGTTCAGCACCGCCACGCCCGGCCTCGTCCCGGACGACGTACCTACCACGCCCGGGAACGGCATCGGGCCGGACGTCGACATCTTCGTCCGCGACCTGCAGGCCGGCACGCTGGACCAGGTCACCGTCACGTACGCCGGCGGGCAGACGTCACACTCGGACACCACGGTCTCGATAAGCGCGGACGGCAACCGCGTGGTCTTCGCCTCCAACGAGAACGACATCGTGCCGGGCGACACCAACACCGGCCGGCGAAGCCGTGACATCTTCCTCCGGGACCGCGCCGCCGGCGTCACCACGAAGGTCAGCCTGAACGACGCCGGCGAGCAGGTCGGCTGCGTCTGCAACGAGGCGTCGATAAGCGCGGACGGCCGCTACGTCACATTCCGCGGCGTCTCCGGCGAACTCACCCCGGACGACACCGAGGCGTGGGCCGACATCTTCGTCCGCGACCTGCCGACCGGCACGAACACGCTGGCCAGCCCGTCCGCCGGCGACTCGGACGGGCACAGCCAGGCGCCCGCGGTCTCCGCGCACGGCGAGACCGTCGCGTTCGTCTCCGCCGACACCGCGCTCGCCCCACCGGACGTCAACAACAGCGACGACGCCTTCGCCTGGCGTCCCTAACCATGGCGAACAGCATCCCCGGCCACGGTGAACACCGACCACGCAACGTCGGTACGCCACGTCGCCACGTCGTCACGTCGCGGATGGCGCGCGGGCCGCACAGATAGTGCTCACGAACCCAACCCAACCTGGCCGCACTGCACCGCACCGGGTCGGACTGAACCGAACCGCACCGGGCCGGACCGTGCGGAATCGGATCGAGCCGGACCGGGCCGAGCCGGGCCGGACCGGGCCGAGCCGGGCCGAGCCGAGCGGGGCCGTGCCGTGCCGGACCGTGCCGGACCTAGCCGAGCCGAGCCGGACTGGACTGGACCGGGCCGCCGATCGCGAACCAGTGCGCGGTGGCCCACCGGTGGAGCCGGCAGTACGTCACGTCGATTGCGTCGAAATGCACCGTCACCGCCAGTTCCGCGGCCGGCGATGTGACCGGGCGGACAGTAGGCAGTGGGAACGGGGAGCGCCGAGCGGTTGGCGTGGCGTGCCGTGGCGGTTGTAGATCAAGAGCGGCATCGAGGCCGGGAAGCGCGTCAGCGGCGGGTGGGTGGAGCCTGTCCGGCTTGCGCGGGGGCCAGGCCCGCGCCGAGATTCGCTTGTGGTTAGTTCCGGGAAGCGACTGCGCGCTCGGCGGTTGCGCGGTGAGTGCCCGGATCGCGGTCGTTGCGGAGCGTGACCGGCAGACGGGCGCTGCACGCCCGATATTCACCATAAGGGTGCCAGGCCGCGATCCCGGCCCGCGGAGATCATCCGTCGAATGTACTGGGGAGTGGTTATCCGGCCCTTGGAACCACTCCCAGGTACATTCGACGGATGATCATGCGATTCTGCGGGATCGATGAAAGGCGGCGCGGGTAACCCGGCCAACTCGATGGTCGCGGAGCGTCACCAGAGGCTTGATCATGGCGGGGGATTGCCCGCCGGTGCGGCTCGGGCGAGAAACCCAGCGGCGATCATCGCCTCGTCTGAACGGTCTGCCGAAGAATGCGGCCGGCCGAGGGCGTGCGCGCCGATGCCGATCTGGCGATCATGGCCTCGTCTGGCGGTCTGCTGGGGGTGCAGCGTCGGGCCCCGCTCGGACGGCCCACGCCCGAGGCGGGCGAGGACCGCCGGTCCTCTATATCGTGAAATTTCGGTCGCGCAGCGTCCGAGTCGATCGTGGCGCCGAGGCTCATGGCCCTCCTCCGCAGCCTTCCCATCCTGGCTGAAGATCCTTGCGGTTTTTGTGGGCCATTTAAGGCTTATGTATTGGGCCCCCAAAACCCCAAGTTGGTTGCAATCGGGGGGCAGGGGGGCGGGGGGCCGCGAAGCCGGGGGCCGGGGGGCC
>NZ_JBITDX010000018.1:0-85688 GCF_044454585.1 Catenuloplanes sp. NPDC051500 | reverse complement strand
GGGCCGCCGTCGCACTTGCCCCACCCCCCCAGCTTCCCCATCCGGGCTTAATATCGTGGGGTTTTGGGGGCCCTTTTCACGGCTTCGCAATGGCCCACCAAAACCGCAAGGATCTTCGCATCCGGCGCGCAGGCGGCCGGTGACCAGCATCGCCGGGTCACGGGAGGCCGCCACCACGTCCGGCAGCGGCAACCGCGCGGCGAGCGACCGCAGCGCGTCAAGCATCCGCACCTGGAAGCAGATCCGCAGCGCGGGCGGCTCGGCCCAGGCGAACTTCACCACGAACCGGCCGTCGACCACGGCGGTGGCCGCACCACTCGGGTTCGGCGGCCGGATCGAGTGCGCGTGGCTCGATCGTGTCGCAGGCCGGTTCCGGGGCCACCGCGCGCAGCACTGCCCGTAACGCGTCCACGGTCGGCTCGTCCAGCCAGGTCAACGGCATGGGACCAGCATGAACGAGCGACGACGGAGGGCGGTGCGGCAGCGGTTTAGGATCGCGGGATGGACCGAGGGGGCGGGGCGGGGCTACCGGAGGCTGCCGAGGTGGCGGCGTGTCTGCGGGTGCTGGCCGCACTGCGGGCGGATCCGGCCGAACCGGCGCTTGCGGAGGTGCGGGCGGCCGTCGATCTCGCGTACCGGGCCGGGAAGAAGCAGCGGAAGACCGCGCGGCACACGGAGCAGCGCGCGCACGACCGGGCGCTGCTGGCCACGGCCACCCGATATCGGGACGAGAACCCGTCGCCCGGGCGCGAACAGGCAGAGCACGATCAACAGCAGCACGATCAAGAGCAGCACGATCAAGAGCAGGGGCAGCGGCGGTTGTACGGCGGCCGCCGCTGCTACGTCTGCAAACAGCGCTACCGCGACGTCGACACCGAGTATCACCAGCTCTGCCCGGACTGTGCGGCGGAGAACCTGGAGCGGCGGCACGCGCGCTGCGACCTCGGCGGGCGCCGCGTGCTGATCACGGGCGGGCGGATCAAGATCGGGTTCCACATCGCGTTGAAGGCGTTGCGGGACGGCGCGGAGGTGCTCGTGACCACGCGGTTCCCGGTGGACGCAGCGCGGCGGTTCGCCGCGGTACCGGACGCGGAACGCTGGCTCGACCGGCTCTGGATCCACCGGGCCGACTTCCTCGACCTGCCCGGCGTGATCGCGCTCGTGGACGCGGTGGGGGAGCGGTGGGGCACGCTCGACATCCTGATCAACAACGCGGCACAGACGATCCGGCGCCCCGCCGACTACCACCGCGAGGTCCGGGCGGCGGAGACCCGGGCGCTGACCGGCCCGGCGCGCGCGATCCACCTGACCGGCATGACTCCCGCCGTGATCCGGCAGGCCGACGCGGTGCACGATGCGGGCAGCCGGGCCGGCGAGTCCGCAGACACGACATCTCCGTTCGGGACGCGGCAGGGGGAATCGGGCGCTCACCTCGTACCGCCGCATGAATTTTTTCCGGTTGGTCTCAAGGATGAGAGCGGCGAGCCGCTGGATCTGCGGGGCGTCAACAGTTGGGTGCTGGGCGTGGTCGACGTGAGCCCGGCGGAGTGGCTGGAAACGCATGTGATCAATGCGTTCGTGCCGTTCCTGCTGACCGGCCGCCTCAAACCCCTGATGGTCAAGAGCGCGCATCCTGACCGGTACGTCGTGCAGGTCTCCGCGATGGAGGGCGTTTTCACGCGTTTCCACAAGACGCCCCGGCACCCGCACACGAACATGGCCAAGGCGGGCCTGAACATGCTGACCCGCACGGTCGCGGCCGAGTTCGCGGCGGACGGCATCCATATGTGCAGTGTGGACACTGGCTGGATCACCGACGAGCGACCGCATCCGGGCAAGAGCGCACAGCGCGAGGCAGGCTTCCGGCCGCCGCTGGATGTGATCGACGGCGCGGCCCGCGTCTACGATCCGATCGTGCGCGGTATGCGTGGTGAGCCCGTGCACGGCGTGTTCCTCAAGGACTACCGGGAGGCGCAGTGGTGACCCCGGTGATCATGCCCGGCCTCCCGGAGCGGACACCACACCGGTGCGCGACGTCATGCGCGCGGCCGAGGCCGCACCGACCTCAACCGGCTGCATGAGGCTGCCCGGTAACCCGCTTGCCCGGTGCGGGAGGATCACCGGGCCGAATTCGATCATCTGATGGGGGAATGACGTGCCGCGCGAGCAGATGTCCTCGTGGCGGGAGGCGCGCCGCTATGCCGTACCCCCGGCAATGGTTCGGGAAGCGACAGCCCGCAGGGAAGCAGGCGACGTCGCGGGAGCCTGCGCCGCCGCCCGGACGGATCTGCTCGTCAACCTCGCGCAGGTGCGCCGCACCCGGGGCGCGGAGATCGCGGACCGGCTCGCCGGTGACCTGCGGCACCTCGCGCCGGACCTGGTCCGCTGGCACGCACCGCGCGAGGAGGGCGGCGGGCCGGGCGCGTTGGCACCGCGGCGGTGGATCACGCTTGCCCGGTACGGCGATGACGCGCTGCAGGTCCACACGCCCCGGCTTGCGGACGGTCCGCAGCGGCTCCAGCTGCGCTTCGGGCGTCACGCCCCGCACATGCAGGCCGACCGCTGGGACCGCAGCCGGCACCTGTGGGACGCGCGCGCGGCCGGCGACCTGTTCGCGCGGCTCGGCGGCGTGCACCGGCTGCCGTTCCACGCGCCGGACGGCCGGCTGCTCGACGCGGGCGAGCTGCCGGTGGCGCAGCCGGGCGATCCGGTCGCGCTTGCCGAGTGGACGACCCTGCTGATCGATCGCGGCGACGAGCGGGCGGCCTGGGCAGCGGTCGGCATCCCGGCGGAGGAACGGGTCCCGCGCCTCTTCGGCACCGTGTCGGTGACCGCGCTTCGCGCCACGCTCGACAGGGAGTTCGCCACCCGCCCGCTTCCGGACGGGCCGGTCGCGCTTGTGGCGCCACGCTTGCACGCCGAGCCGACGGTGATCCATCACACGGGCGGGGAGTTCTCCGCCCGGTACCGCAGCGGCGACGAGCTGCGGTTCGCGGTCGAGCTGCCGCAGTCGGCGTTCCAGCGCTCTGCGGACCTGGAGCTGCTGCGCCTCGCGCTGATCACACCCAAGCAACTGCATCCGCTGGTACGGGACGCGCTCTTCCCCGGCCTCGGCGGCGACTACCGCCCCGAGCATCGCCCGACGCCGCCGCAGACCCGGGTCCGCTGCCGTGCCGGCTGGCATCTGATCGGCTGGCGGGACGGCCGCATCGACACGCTCGGGCACCCGCCCGCGGAGAATGCCCGTGAGCAGGCGATGCTCGCGCTCGGCGGTGCCGTTCCGGGCTGCTTCACGATCGAGCGGAACTGGCGTGCCGGCCGCCCGCGCAGCCTGCCCCGGGACTTCCAGTCCTGGCGGCGGCACGCGCTCTCCGTGGTGTTGCACGGCGACGACAGCGAACTGGTCCGGCTGCTCGACGCCGGTGTCGACCCGATCGGCATCGACCACCGTGACGGCCGTGGCCTCCTGCACATGCTTGCCCACCTGGATCGTCCCGACCTGATCGGCAGGCTTGTCGCGGCCGGTCTGGACCCGCATGCCCGGGACGTGGCCGGCCGTACCCCGCTCGCCTCCGTGCTCTGGAACGGCGGCTCCGCCGCGCTGGTCCGTGCGCTGCTTGACGCCGGTGCCTCAGCCCGCACGGTCGACAGCACCGGCGCGACGCCGCTGCACCTGCTCCACAGCACCGACGCGGTAGTCATCCTGCCCTGGCTGCTCAGCGCGGGCCTGGACCTGGAACAGACAGACAAGTACGGGCGGACGCCGATGCTGGCGCTGCTCGCCGAGAGCGCGCCCGCGGAGCCGATCCGGGCGCTTGCCGACGCGGGCGCGAACCTGCACGCCGTCACGCCCCGGCGCCGCACCGACGTACCCTCGCTGATCGCCGAACGAGGCCGCGTCGACCTGGACTTCCTGCTCACGGCACACCTGGAGGCATCATCGTGACCAACCCGCTCGCCCGTGCGGACGCGCTCGTCGCGGCCGTCAGCCGGACCCGCACCGAGCCCGGCGCCAGCGCGCAGGCCGAGGCGCTCGGGCTCGCCGTGTCGGCGAACCTGCCGGTCCTGCTCTGGGGCGAGCCCGGCATCGGCAAGTCGGCCACGCTGGGCCAGCTCGCGGCCGGGCTGGGGCTGCCGCTGGAGACCGTGATCGCCAGCATCCACGAACCGAGCGACTTCGCCGGACTGCCGATCGTCGGCGACGACCCGGCCACCCAGGGCGTGCCGATGGCGCCACCGGACTGGGCGGTGCGTACCACTGCGGCCGGCAGCGGGCTGCTCTTCTTCGACGAGCTCTCCTCCGCGCCGCCGGCCGTGCAGGCCGCGCTGCTGCGTGTGGTGCTGGAACGCCGGGTCGGCAGCCTGCGCCTGCCCGAGTCGGTGCGGATCGTCGCGGCCGCGAACCCGCCGGGCAGCGCCGCGGACGGCTGGCACCTGAGCCCGCCGCTCGCCAACCGGTTCGTCCATCTGCAGTGGACACACGACCCGCGGGTGGTCGCCCGCGGCCTCTCCGGGACCTGGCCCGCGGTGACCGTGCCGACCGTTAACGAGCATCGGATCCCGGCCTCGCTCGCCCGCGCCCGGGGCATCGTGGCCGGGTTCCTCGCCGCGCGCCCCGGCCTGGCCCACCACCTGCCGGCCGACGCCGCCTCCCGCGGTGGCGCCTGGCCGTCGCCGCGCACCTGGGAGATGGCGCTGCGGCTGCTGGCGTTCGGCTACGCCTGCGACGCCGGCCGGGAGGCGATCGGCATGGCGCTTACCGGCGCGATCGGTGACGGCCCCGGCATCGAGCTGCTCACCTTCGCGGAGGAGCTGGACCTGCCGGACCCGGACCGGGTGCTCGCCCGCCCGGACACGTTCGCGCTGCCGGACCGCGGCGACCGGCAACTCGCGTTCCTCACCGCTGTCGTCGCGGCCGTGCAGGCCACGCCGACCCGCGAACGGTGGGAGGCGTGCTGGGTGGTGCTCGCGAAAGCGGCCGACGCCGGGGTGCCGGACGTGGCCGCGCGCGCCGCCGCGGACCTGGCGGCCATGCGCGAAATCGACTGGATGGTCCCGGCGCAGCTGGACTCGTTCGTGGAAGTGCTTACCCTGTCCGGGGTTCTGGGCCGATGACCAGGCCTGACCCGGCCGCGCCGGCGCGGCCGGCGCGGCCGGCGCTTGACCGTGCCAAGCTGCTGGCGGCGCGGTTCCGGGCCGCCAGCGACCGGCCGTACCTGGCGTCCGCGCTCTACACGCTCGTGGTGGTGCCGACCGCCCAGGTGCCGACGATGGGCGTCGACAAGCTGTGGCGTTGCTACGTCAACCCCGGCTTCGTCGACGCGACGCCGGTGCCGGAACTGGCCGGCGTCTGGATCCACGAGGTCTCCCACCTGCTGCGCGACCACCACGGACGCGCGGCCAGGCTGCCCGCGACGATGCAGGCAGACCATGCGCGGGTCAACCTCGCCCAGGACTGCGAGATCAACGACGACCTGGCCGACGACGGCATCCCGCTGCCCGAGGCGCACATCCGGCCCCGGACGTTCGGCCTGCCGAACGGCAGACTGTTCGAGCAGTACCTGCCGGACATCCCGCCGTCCACACCGTGCATGCGGTGCGGTTCCGGCGCGTACGGCGGCATCGAGCCGTGGGACCTCCCGCCCGGCGGGTCCGGCGTCGGCGACACCGAGGCGCAGGCGATCCGGCGGCAGACCGCGGAGGCGATGCGGGCCCACGCGCGCGGCCGCGGCACGCTACCCGGCGGCTGGCGGCGCTGGGCCGAGGAGATCCTCGAACCGACTGTCGACTGGCGTCAGGTGCTCACCGGCGCGGTACGGTCCGCGATCGCCTGGGCGTCCGGCGCGGTCGACTACACGTACCGCCGCCCGTCCCGCCGCTCCGCCGCCCAGCGCGGCGTCGTGCTTCCCCGCCTGCGCCGCCCGATGCCCGGCGTCGCGATCGTCGTCGACACGTCCGGCTCCATGTCCGACGACGACCTGGCCGCCGCGATGGCCGAGATCAGCGGCGTGCTGCGCCAGGTCGGCGTCGGCGGCAACCGCATCGCGGTCCTGGCCTGCGACGCCGCGGTCGCCACCACCCGCCGCATCGCCCACGTCGAGGAGCTCGAACTGGCCGGCGGCGGTGGCACCGACATGCGCGTCGGCATCGAGGCCGCCATGGCGCTGCCCGTGCCGCCCGACGTCGTCATCGTTCTCACCGACGGCGAAACGCCCTGGCCCGCCACGCCACCCCGGGCTCGCGTGATCGCCGCGCTGATCGGCTCCCGCGCCGCGCCCCCACCCGACTGGATCACGGTGGTCACCGTCGGCGAGTGACCGGCGGCTGTGGCCGCAACGGCATCAGGCCGGGATGCGCGGGCGTCGCGCCGCTGTGCGCCCGAATCGCATCACGGCCTGGAGTGCCGGTCAGCGGCCGCGGCGCGTGCGGTGACGGCTGGCGAGCCAGGTGACGGTCACCCAGGCGGTCGCGATGATCAGCAGGTTGACGTTGACGGCGGGATGCCAGCGGACCCGGCCGTCGCGGATGCTGTAGGCGCCGATCGGGACCGCGCCCAGGCCGAAACCGGCGCCGTCGCCCTCCTCGTCACCCTTCCGGTCGCCATCGAGCCCGCGCCGCCCGCTGCCCGCGCCGAGCCCGCCGCCGATCAGCGCGGCCGGAATGAGGGTGACGCCGTCGCGCTCGACCGGCTCGCCGAAGACCCGCCGTACCGTCATGGTGTCCCGTGCTGTCGTCACGATCTCGCTGATCTTCATCGGCCCGCCCCACCTCGGAAAATACTGACATCTATATCGCGGGGTACGGCGAGCGCGCAACGACGACAGGCGCGATCGGTCCGGCTGTGTATCCGCGTCCTGCCTCGGTCTGTGCGGGTCCCCGTGTGCGGCCTCGGTCCTCGGCTCGTGCCCTTCGGCCCCGCGGTGCCCGTGGCCCTCGGGCTTCGGCCCCCGGTGCTGTCAGCCCGGCGATGCGCTCGGCGCGCGGCGCTCGCGCGATCAGTCCAGTGATGCGCTCGCGGCCCGGAGTTCGGCGAGTGCGGCGAGTGCGTAGGGGGCGAGCCCGTCATCGTTGGCGCCCCGGCCTTCGGCCCACTCGGCGTACCCCCGTTTGAAGGCAAGTGATCCCAGTTCGCTGGCGAGTGCCGCGATCGGGTCAGGCACGCCGCGGGCGACGAGTGCGGTGGTCATGGCGGCGGTCAGCCCGACGCTCTTGAGCGCGTCCCGCGCCTGGAGTTCCGCGCTCGAGGCGATGGCGGCCTTGAGGCGCGGGGCGAATTCGCGGTTGACCGGGCCCATGATGCTCGACGCGCGTTCCAGCCCGGCCGCGACCGCTTCGAGCGGGCTTGCGTTCGCCGGGGCCTCCGCGATGCCCTCGGCCAGCAGCCGGCTCAGCGTCTCCTGGCCGGCGACGAGCAGCTCGCGTTTGTCCGGGAAGTGCCGGAAGAACGTGCTTTTGGTGACGCCGGCGCGCTCGGCGATCTGCGCGACAGTGGTGGCGTCGTAGCCCTGTTCGGAGAACAGATCCACCGCTGCCACGACGAGGCGTTCGCGCGCACCTGCTTCCCACCGAGCCATGCGGCAATCATAGTGACGGGACCTTTGTCCCATCATCGTGGTAGCGTGACGGGACAAGAGTCCCATCACTTCCGGGAGAATTCCATGCACGTTTTCGTCACCGGTGGCACCGGCCTGGTCGGCTCCGCCGTCATCGCCGAGTTGCTGACCAACGGCCACACCGTCCTGGCGCTCGCCCGCTCCGACGCCTCCGCACGCACCGCCGAGCAGGCCGGCGCGGAGACGATCCGCGGCGACCTCGCTGATCTGGACGTCCTGCGCACCGCCGCCGCCCGCGCCGACGGGGTGATCCACCTGGCCTTCAATCACAACTTCAGCACCGCGGAGGCGGTCGGGCTGGCCGTCGCGGAGGAGACCGCAGCGCTCGCGACGCTCGGGGAGGCGCTGGCCGGCAGCGACCGCCCACTCGTCACGGTCGCCGGCACGCCGTACGTGCCGGGCCGCCCCTCCACCGAGTTCGACCCCGCGCCCACCGAGGGCCTGGTCGGCGGCCGGGGGCTCGCGGTCGAGGCGACGCTCGCGCTGGCGTCGCGCGGTGTCCGCAGCTCGGCCGTCCGCCTGCCGCGCACGGTCCACCACCACGGCAACGGCGGTTTCGCAGGCATGCTGACCGGCATCGCCCGCAGCACAGGCGTGTCCGGCTACCCCGGCGACGGCTCCCAGCGCTGGCCCGCCGTGCACGCGCGCGACGCGGCCACGCTGTTCCGGCTCGCATTCGAGAACGCGCCGGCCGGCACCGCCTGGCACGCCGTGGCCGACGAGGGCGTGGCGGTCCTCGACATCGCCACCGTCATCGGCCGCCGCCTCGGCCTGCCGGTCCAGCCGGTGGCCACCGAAAGCTTCGGACCGCTCGGCGCCGTCTTCGCCATCGACCAGCCCGCCTCAAGCACCCACACCCGCGAGACGCTCGACTGGAAGCCGATCCACCCGAGCCTGTTGGAAGACCTGGAGAACATCAAGCCCTGATCCGGGGTACGCCGGCGCGTACCGTGCGGTGGTGACACGGGGTGTGCTGCTCTTCGATGTGGACGAGCGCGGGATGCGCGAACTCGTACCGACCGTGAAGCCTCAGGAATGGTCCTGCCGGGCCAGGAGGGCGATGCGGGCCCAGGCCGGGGACGCCGCGTCTGCGGCCGCGGCCGCGAGGTGGGCGGCGGCCGGGTCGGGTGGGAGTGCGGTCTCCGGCGGCCGGTTGAGGTACCAGCGCCGGGTGCGGGCGGCGATCGCCGGCAGGCGGGGGTCGTCGGGTGACCAGTCGAAGGCGGCGTCGTAGTCGAGGTAGAGCGCGCGGAACTCCGGGTCGCCGAACGCGGCCAGCTTCTCGCCGGCCCACGCCGCGGCCTGGTCGGGGGCGACGGACTGGAGCAGGATCCACAGGTCGCGTTCCAGCCGGATGCTGCGGTCGCCGACCCCGGCGTCCCGAAGCTGTCGCAGGTACTCGGCCACGTCGGGGGTGACGAACAGCCGATCGCCGTCGCTGAGGTGGGCGATGCGCTGCCGGGTACGGCGGATCTCCTCGGCCTGGGTCCGCAACCGCCTGTCGATCTCGGCGATCGCGGCGGCGAACTCGGCGGGGCCGGCGGCCAGCAGCTCCTTGACCCGGGCGAGCGGCACGCCGGCCCGCGCCAAGGTACGGATCTTGACGAGCAGCACCGCATGGTCGGCGTCGTAGCGGCGGTAACCGGACGAGTCGCGCGGCGGTTCGGGAAGCAGGCCGCGGTCGTGGTATAGAGCAGCCGCCCCGCGACGATCATGCCGTCGTTCGAGTAACTGACCTGCTCTCCCGGCGCGAACAGCTCCCCGCACTCGCGCCGCAGCCGGGCCACATAGATCTCCAGCGCGTCCCGCCCGGCCTCATCCGGGAAGAACAGGTCCGCGTCGATCCCGCTTGTGTGGTTGAGCAGGTGCCGCACCCGCAGCTCAGGCCGGAACCCCGGCAGATGATCCGCGACCGGCGTCTCCAGACCGAGCACCCCGCGCTCCACCTGCCGTATCACGAGCGTCGTCGTCATGATCTTCGTGACCGACCCGAACAGGAACCCGGTGTCCGCCCGCATCGGCGCTCCCGTCGCCACGTTCGCCACCCCGTGCGCGACGACCGCCTGCGCACCCGCCCGCCAGACTCCCGCGACGATCCCCGGCACCCCGCTGACCTCACAGAACGCCGCGGCCCGTGCACTGACATACGTCATCTCATCCATGCCCTGAATCCTCGGCCCCTGCCCCAGGGGCAAGGTCAACCCCCAATTCACCATCCCCCTCCGGTACGCCCCGCCCGCCGAACGACCCGCAGCATGTCCTCGGCGTGGCCGATCGGATTCATGTCGACAACCGCCTGTTCGCCCGATTGGCGGTAGCTGACAGTGTGCAACCACCCCGGGGATTGTGAAGGTGGCGGCAGCCGAGCCGGGATGGGGGAGAGCAGGGATAATCGGTGGGAAGAGCGCAAGCGGACGAATGATTGGAAGGACTTGTCTTGAGCGGTGGACTAGCAGCCCTGCTGGACGATATTGCGGTGCTGGCCCGGGCGGCGGCCGCGTCCATCGATGACGTCGGTGTGGCCGCGGCGAAGGCCGGGTCGAAGGCGGCGGGTGTCGTCATCGACGATGCCGCGGTGACGCCGCAGTACGTGCGTGGCCTGGCCGCGGATCGAGAACTCCCGATCGTCAAGCGCATCGCCATCGGCTCGCTGCGCAACAAGTTCCTCATCATCCTGCCGGTGATCCTGCTGCTCAGCCAGTTCGTACCCTGGCTGCTCACGCCGATTTTGATGCTCGGCGGCGCCTATCTCTGTTACGAGGGCGCGGAGAAGGTGTGGGCGAAGGTCTCCGGCCACGGCGCGCACGGCGACGGCGAGGAGAAGCTCAAGGATGAGAAGACGCTCATCTCGGGCGCGGTGCGGACCGACCTGATCCTGTCCGCGGAGATCATGGTCATCTCGCTGAACGAGGTCGCCGAGCAGTCGTTCTGGTCGCGCCTGGCGATCCTGTGCGTGGTGGCGCTGGTGATGACGATCGCGGTGTACGGCGCGGTCGGCATCATCGTGAAGATGGACGACGTCGGCCTGCGCCTGTCCGAGCAGTCCGCGTCAGGCGTCGTTGCGTTCGGCCGGGGCCTGGTCAAGGCGATGCCGATCGTGCTCACCGCGCTCACCGTGATCGGCACCGCGGCGATGCTCTGGGTCGGTGGCCACATCCTGCTCGTCGGCACTGACGAGCTCGGCTGGCACGCGCTCTACGGCTTCGTCCACCACGTCGAGGTGGCCGCGCACGACGCCACCGGCCCGCTCGGCGGTCTCGTCGGCTGGCTTGTCAACACGATCTTCAGCGCCATCCTCGGCCTGATCGTCGGCGCCCTGCTCGTCGTGATCATCACGCTCGCGTTCCACCGGAACAAGGGCGAGGCCGCCCACGCCACGGACCACGCGCCCACCACCGAGGCCGCGCCGCCGGCCGAGGCGAGGGCCACGACGCCGGCCACGACGCCGGCCGAGGCGAAGGCCACGACGCCGGCCGAGACGAAGACGGCGGCCGAGGTCGCGCCCGACACCCCGCGCGCGACCGAGCACTGACCCCACGAAGAAGCCGCCCCGCCGTGACAACGGTGGGGCGGCTTTCTCACGTCCGAGGCCAAGGCTTCAGGGGTACGCCTCAGGCGCGCACGACAAGCGTCTTGGCCACCATGTCGCCGACGCGCCGGCGACGGTCGTTGGAAAGCACGACGACGAACCCGACCAGGTAGCCGAAGAAGCCGTCAACGATGCGCAGCAGCGTGCGAAGGATCGCCTGGCCCCAGCTCGGCGCGTTCCCGGTGGCCTCGTCGACGATGCGGATGCCGGTGAGCATCTTCCCGGCGGTCCGGCCGGCCAGGGCCTCCATGACCACGTAGTAGGCGATCGCGAAGACGCCGTAGAGCGCCGTCCCGGTCGGCGACATCGCTGCCATTGAGCTGGTTCCCGCGGTGCTCGCCGCGGTCTCGGTCTCGACGCCGAACGCCATCAGGAATCCGGCGCCGACCGCAGTCAGCAGAATGCCGTCGAGGATATTGGCGACGACGCGCCGCCCGGTCACGTGGACATCGCCCGACGTGCCCTTCTGCGTGACGGTCTCCGACGGGTACGCGAGGTTGCTCATGGGATCCCCTAACCGACAAACAACTGTGACGCGGCTCCTCCTACCCACCACTCAGTCCATTTAAGACGAGATCGACGCGGAAAAATGGCGCACCTGGACGTCGTACCGATGCGTGATGTTGATCTTCGGGTGGGCTTGGTGTTCATCTGGTGTCGGCTGTGCACGGCGGACTGCGGACGCTTGGCATTTCCCGCGAAAGGGAACATCGCATGCTCGGGTGGAGGACCTCACGCCGGTGGGCGCCGCCGCGGTCGCGGCCACCGTTCTGGCGCCACTGGCCGGCGCCCCGGCCATGGTGCAGGCGAAGCCGTCGCGCCGGCGCGCTCACCTTCACCTGGCCGGCCACCGCGCCAGGTACGCCTGACAACTGGTTCCCGCACGGCCAGCGCATCGACCTGACCAACCGCTCAGCGGGCGCGGTGTCGTTCCTCGGCCTGGCCACGAACGGCCTGTCCGCCGGGAGCGCCCGGGTCGTCTACACCGATGGCAGCACGCAGACTGTGCCGCTTGTCTTCGGCGACTGGGCCGGAACCGCCCCGGCCGGCAGCCGCGCGCGGCGAGCTGGTACATCATGGCGCGGCCCTTCCGGCGCTTGTGCCCGCTCCGGAACCCGCCGCCGTGGAAGAACACCAGCACCGCCTCGCCGCATCACCCCTCCGCGATGCCGACCACCGCCTTCAGGAGGGCGACGGTGCGGAATTCCCCACAATGACGTCGATAGTAAGGTTGTGGGGAAATCCCCACAACGCGCTGGCTGGTACGATTGTGGGGATATCCACACAGCGGGGAGGTGTCGATGGCGGGGCAGGTAACAGTGCGGTCCGGTTCCGATTTCGGACTGGCGATCGCGGAAGCTCGCACCGTGCGTGGCCTCACCCAGGCCGCATCCGCCGAACTGGCGCACGTCGAGCGCACCTACCTGGCGCGCATCGAGGCAGGTGCCACGACCCTGATGCTTGACCGCATCCTCAAGGTGCTACGTCGCCTCGGCGCGGAAGTGATCGTCGTGCTCCCCGAGGAGGACCGTGGCTCGCGTTCGTGAACTGGGAGTCTGGCTGGATGGGCAGCGCGTCGCAACGTTGCGCTCACCCAAGGTCGGGCGGGTGACGTGTGAGTACACCGCAGAGGTCGTAGATGGACAGGGAAAGGGAAAACCGCTGCTGTCCTGCTCGCTGCCCCTTCGCAGCGGTAGGCATGATGCGTGGCCGTTCGTCACCGGGCTGCTGCCGGAAGGGCAGCACCGTAGCGCCATGGCTGGTCTGGCGAGGGTGAGCACCATCGACCTCCTCGGCATGCTGCACCGCTTCGGCCGGGACGTGGCTGGAGCATTGATCATCGCGGCCGATCAGCCAGTCGCTCGCGATGCCACCGCGATTCCATATGGTGACGGTGAGCTCGAAATCGCTCTGAGTGAGCTCGGAAGTCACCCGTTGGGTCTCTACGACGATTCCGAACTGTCGCTGGCCGGCCTTCAAGACAAGATTCTCTTGGTGCGGACACCGGACGGAAGCTGGGCCCGTCCCGTGCACGGCTACCCGTCGACCCACATCCTCAAAGTCGATGACCGATTCCACACCGGCTTGGTCGGTGCCGAGCACGCATGTCTCAGTCTCGCTCGCGCTGCCGGCCTTTCCGCTTCTCGAAGCGAGATTATTCAGGTCGGTGATGCGCAGTGCATCGTGGTGGAGCGGTTCGACCGAGCCGCAACTGGGCCGGGCGAGGCCGCGGTCCGGTTGCATCAGGAGGACACCTGTCAGGCCCTCGGCATCGACCCCGACCATGGCCACGGCCGGGGCAAGTACGAGGCGCACGGCGGTCCGACGTTTCGGCAGATCGCGGGCCTGCTCGACCTGTGGTCTGCGGACTCGCATGCGGAACGGCTGCGTTTGCTCGATCGTGCGACATTCACCGTGGCGATCGGCGACGCGGACGCGCACGGAAAGAACCTCGCCTTTCTGCACCCGAGGCCCGGCGAGATCACACTCGCGCCGCTCTATGACACAGTGCCCACCATGGCGTGGCCGCGACTACGAGTGGAGGCGGCCATGAGCATCGGTGGCGTCACCCGGTTGCCCGACGTCGACCGCGAAGCGCTGATCCGCGAGGGCATCTCGTGGGAGCTGTCCCGGCCGGTCGTCGCCGCCCGCATAGATGACCTCCTGGATCGTTTACATGCGGCGCTGAAGAGCGATGACGGGACCGTGTCCGCGATGGGCATGGTCAAGTCTCGCGTGGAGCTATTGTCGGGGCGCTCCTGACCATCGCCTGCCCGGCGACCGTTCGGCCGCCGGGCAGGCGCGATCTCAGACGAGCCGACGGAATGCGCTGCCGTGGAAGACCAGCGGTGGCACGTCCGGCCGATGCTCGACGTGCTTAACCGTGAGCACGGCGATCTGGTGGTCACCCGCGGGAAGCTCCTCCTCCAGTGCGCAGTCGAACCAGGCTGCCGCGCCGCCGATCCGGATCGCCCCGGAGTCGGTGGCGTGCCAGTCCACGTCCGCGAACCGGTCGGACGGGCCGGACAGCTGCCGGCTCAACCCGTCGTGGTGCGCGGCGAGCACGCTCACACCGATTCCGGCCGACCGGCGCAGGACCGGCCACGTCCGGGACGTGAGCTGGATCGAGACGGCGATCAGTGGTGGGGCGAGCGAGACCGAGATGAACGAGCTGACGGCCATGCCCTCCGGCTCGCGGTCGACCAGGGCGGACAGCGCCGTGACGCCGCTCGGGAAGCGGGCGAAGGCCGCGCGTAAGGCCGAGGCGTCCATCAGACCGGCAGGTATTCGGCGAGGTTCGGCCAGGCGCCGGTCACCTCGTAGGCGCCGATGAACGCCAGCTTCGCGTCGAGGGAGTCGTGCGAGGCGAACGTGCGGGCGTTGCGCCAGAACCGGTCGAAGCGGTACCGGTTGGCGGTGCCGCGGGCGCCGGTCAGTTCGTGGACCTGCGCGGTCGCCCGCAATCCGGCGTTCGTGCTGGCGACCTTGGACCGGAAGCCGCGCACGCCGACCTCCAGCGGGTCCGCGACGCCGGCTTCGATCTCGGTGGCGACCGCGAGCAGCAGTGCCCGCCCGGCCGCCAGGTCGCTTGACATCTCGCCGAGCCGCCGGTGGATCAGTGGATCCTCCTGGGCTGAGGCGAAGGCGGGCATGCTTGACCGCTTGACCGTCCGCAGGTAGCCGACCGCCGCGTCCAGCGCACCCTCACCGAGTCCTTGCAGCAGCGCGCCGTGGGTCAGCAGTACCGCGCTCAGCAGGTACGGGTCGACCGCGATCGGGCTGAGGTGCCAGCCGTCCGGCACGAACACGTCCCGGTAGACGATTGTCTGGCTGTCGGTGCCGCGCTGACCCATGTTGTCCCAGTCGTGCGCGAGCGTCAGGCCGGGGTCGTCGAGCCGGACGAGCGCCTGGTACGGCGCACCGTCGAGCAGGAGCCGTACGTGCAGCAGGTCGCGCCCGCCGCCTCCGCTGTTGGAGTTGAACGCCTTGGTGCCGTTGACGATGATGCCGCCGTCGACCCGGCGCGCGGTGACCGGCCCGCGGCCGCCGGCCTCGGACGCGGAGGAGACAAGGCGCCGGCCCTCGTGCAGGAGTTCGCCGGCCAGCTGTTTCCTTGTCGCCACCGGCAGGTCGGAGAGGAAGAGTTGGCGGGAGACAAGTGCGTTCGCGCTCCAGCACTGGCCGGTGGAGCCGTCGGCCGCGGACAGCTCCACGATGGACTCGACGACTGCGCGCAGGCTGCCCCACGGGCCGCCGTCCCAGTCCCCGCCGAACTCGACCGGCACGTTCAGCCGGTTCAGCCCGGCCTCGCCGATCAGCCGCATGTTGTCCGCGACGTCGGTCCCGTCGGCGTCGGCGCGGACACCGTTCGCGGACAGCCGGGCATGCAGGTCAGGCGTGATCATGTGTTCTCCAGGGACTCGCTGATGTTCGATGAGCGGCGCGCCGTGGAGAACGCTAACCCGCCTGCTCAGGTCGTGGACTGAAGTGATGAACGGAGGCCGTGCGGTGCATCGGTAAGCGCGGGGAGTGGGCCGGTGCGCGCGGAGAACGACTGCAGCAGGTACTCGGCGAGCCGCCGGGCCGCGGCCGGTGACGTCGCCGCGAGGCTGTCGCCGGCCTGCATCAGCAGCGCCAGGTCGTTCGTCTCGAAGTCGGCGCGCAACGACCCGGCCTCCTTGGCGCGGCGGGTCAGTTCGCGGATGTTCCGGACCGCCGGGGAGTCCGCGGGGAACGTCGTGATCTGCAGGTCGCCCGGCCGGGCCTGCGGGTCGAACACCCGGTTTACCATGCCGCGCAGCCCGTGCCACGGGTCCGGGTCGGCAAGCGCCGCCTCGGTGAGTCCGGTGCACAGGTCGGCCTGCCGCTCGAACGCGGCCTCGATCAGCGCCTCGCGGGTCGGGAAGTGCCGGGTGAGGGTGGCCGTGCCGACGCCGGCCCGCCTGGCGACCGCGCGAAGCGTCACGTCCGTGCCCCTGGTCGCGAACAGCGTGCGGGCTGCGTCGAGGATCTGGTCACGGTTCCGGGCCGCGTCGACTCGCATCCGGCAACGGTACGCGGGCGTCCTCCATCCGTGGAGGACGCCCGGCAGCCTCACACCGAGGCGAGCGCCTCCTTGACCGCGTTGCCACCCGGGCGTCCTCGCGGGCCTTGCGGCGCCGGCGCAGCCACCCGGCCAGCACGATCAGGGCGATCAACCCCACGATCACGAGCAGGAGCAGCCACGATACGGCCCAGGCCGTCTCCGTACCCTCGATGGCGGGAAGGGTTGATCGTGAGCCGGATGGGTCGACGATCAGCGGCGTCAGCGTGACAGTGCCGGTGAGCAGCACGGCGGCGGGCACGTCCGCGACCGGCACACTGACCTGCCACGTCTCGCCCGGCAGCAGCTCCGGCGGGGCCTGAATGTCGCCCGCGTCCGCGCGGAACCAGCCGAACGGCCCGGCCACCGATGCGGCTTGGATGGGGGAGAGCGTGGTGTTGCCGGTGTTGTGGATCGTGTAGGTGGCGGTGGCAGCGCCTGTGAACGGTTTGAGCGAGCCGTCGTAGGAGAGTCCGAAGTCCTCGATCGCCAGTGACGGCGCCAGCTCGCCGCCGACCCGCAGCTTGATCTTGATGCCGAGCCGGCGTTCCACGGTGACCTGCTGCGCCTGGTCGGCGCGGTGAGCGATGTGACGATGCCGCCCACGTAGTCGCCGGGCGTGGCGTTCGCCGGCACGGTTACGGCGAACGGCACGTCAACTGTCGTGCCAGGCGCGACCGTGACGGCGCCGGAGCCGGCGGCCGTCCACGCTCCGATCGCGGTCTGCGGCACGTCCTTGTTGCGCAGGTCGAGCGCGCCCTCGCCGGTGGTGAAGCCGTCCGAGGCGTACACGGTAAGGGAGACCGGCTTCGTGCCACGGTTCGCGACCGCCATCGCGTCCTCTACCGTGCCGCCCGGGTTGACGGCGTAGCTGAAGCTGGACCGGTCCGCGCCGAGGCTGTTCGAGGCGGTGCGCACCGTCCAGGTCACGTCGCCCTCCTCGGCCAGGGCGGGCGTGGCCCACAGGCCGGACGAGAACCCACCGGCAACGTCACCTCGGTCGACTGGACCGGCGCCTCCTTTCGCGGCACCGGCCTCGACGCCGCTTCCCCCTTCGACCCGGCCTCCTTCACCCCTGGCCGCTGCGCCGCCGCCGTCCGCGCCGGCGTAGCCGCAGTCCTCCACGACCTCACCGGCATCGTTCTCTGGCTGGACCGCTTCTGACGAGGCAACTCGTTTGACGTAATAATTGCGTCATTCTATCGTTGGGGGATGTTGTTTTCGACGCCGGCGCTTACTCCAGCCGACCAGGTAGTTCTGGCCGACATTGAACGGATGCGGAACAGGCTCCGCTACCAGGTGCAGGCCCATCCTGGTAAATGGACGGCCGGGCTGCGCAAGTTTCTTACGGCCGACGCCGTCGCCGCGTCGAACTCGATCGAGGGATTCCGCGTCAGCACGCAAGACGTGCAGGACCTGATGGACGGCGAACGCGACGTCGATGTCTCCGACGAGAACCGCGAGGAGACGCTCGCCTACCAGCGGATGATGACCTACGTGCAGTCGCTGCACGACGCCGCCGATTTCGAGTACAGCAAAGGCCTGCTCAACGCGCTTCACTGGATGCTGCAGGGTCACCGTCACACCGCGCGTAAGGTGGCCGGGCAATGGCGCACCGGCCCGGTGTACGTGACTGATCCGGAGAACCCGCGGGTCGCCGCCTACACCGCTCCCGAGGCGGCCGAGGTCCCAGGACTGATAGCTGAGCTGGTCGCCTGGCTCAACGCTTCCGACGATGCGCACCCGCTGATTCGCGCGGCCATGGCACACCTGCATCTCGTGTCCATCCACCCATGGCCGGACGGCAACGGCCGGATGTCCCGATCGCTACAGACGCTCATGATCGCCCGCGAGGGAGTCCTGGCGCCCGAGTTCTCGTCCATCGAAGCGTGGCTCGGCCGACGGCTCCACACCTGGGAGTACTACCAGCAGCTCAAGCGCACCGGTGCCACCTATGAGCCGGACCGGGACGTCTCTGACTGGATCAGGTTCAACCTGACCGCCTATCACGAGCAGGCGCAGGCGGTTCAGCTTCAGCTGGACCAGTCCGCCGCCGTCTGGGAGCTTCTCGAGGCGTTCGTCAGCGAAGCCGGTCTTGACGAACGGGTCATCACCGCGCTGCACGACGTCGCCATGGTCGGCCGGGTTCGTCGCGCACGCTACGAGCAGGCGGACAACCTCACCCTCCAGCAGGCCCAAAGAGATTTGAAGGCGCTTGCGGCCGCCGGTCTGCTCGTGCCGGTCGGCCGCACCCGGGCCCGTTACTACACCGAGGGCCCGAACTTCCCCGAACCCGCGCTGGAACGGGCCCGCACGCCGTTCACCCTGACCTCGCCGTACCCCGTTCGGTAGCGCGCGATCTCCGGATGGCGGGGGTGGGTATTGACACCCGCCGCTGGCCGGACTTGGCTTTCCGCGCCTCGCCTATCCGTCCGTGCGGCCGTCGGCGAGCGTGCTCGACCTGCGGTACGACTCGGCGACGTTCCAGGAGGTCTATCAGCGGGCCGGCATCTACGACGCGAGCGATCCCGACCTGACGGCGTTCCGTGCCGCGGGTGGGAAGCTCCTGCTCTGGCACGGCTGGGCGGACCAGGCGATCTCGCCGTACGGGACGATCGCCTACTACGACGCCCTGACCGCACGCATGGGCGGGACGGAGGCCACGCGCCGGTTCGCCCGCCTGTTCATGCTGCCGGGCGTCGCCCACTGCGGTGCCGGTCAGGGGCCGGACGCGATCGACGCGCTCACTCCCACGCTCGCCTGGGTGGAGAACGGCGTCGCACCCGGCCGGCTCGTCGCCGCGATGCGCCAGGACGACGCCGTGGTGCGGACCCGGCCGGTCTACCCGTACCCGGCCGTCGCACGCTACGACGGCAGCGGCAGCACCGACGACGCGGGGAACTTCGCACCGGCACCACCGCCGGTGAGGCACCGGGACGACATTCCGTGGCTGGGGTCGTTCCGCTCCGGCTACGAGCAGGCCTGCGGCTGGCGGGAGGGCGTCTGGACCTGTGCCCCGGCGGGACCGCCGGACTGAGGTGGTGCCGGGCCGCGGCGGGACGTGGTGCCGCCGCGGCCGGGCGGATCGGTCAGTAGCGGGCGCGGCGGCGGGACGAGCGGCTCGACGAACCCAGGGTGCGCCAGGCCAGGAAGCCGCCGCCGATCACGATGACGGCGATCATGGCGATGATCAGGCCGCGGTTCGTCTGGATCGACTGGGTGTCGGCGACGTTGTTGAGCGCCTGGCTGTTGGCGGCCTTGGAGGGGGCGGCCGACGGGTTCGGCGCGGTCGGCAGCGCCTCGAAGTCGACGATGTCGCTCGACTCGAGCAACGTCATGTGCGTGGCGACGAACTGGTTGGCCTGCTGGGCGAGCAGCCGTACCGTGTCGTTGCGGGTGCTGGCCCGGATCGTGGCGATCGCCGGGAAGATCTTGCCGTGGGCCGCGCGGAGCCGGTCGATGTAGATCTGGTCGAACTCCTCGCCCTCCGCGTCCGCCATCTCGTCGAGCCAGCCCTGCTGATCCTTGTTCGGATCGTTCGGCAGCTTGATCTCGAGCTTCTTGGCGGCCGCGCGGGCGAGTTTGTCCAGCTCACCGTGCTGCGCGGCGATCTCCTTGCCGATCTTCTGGATCTTCGGGTTCTCGGACTTCTCCTGGGCCATCTCACCGGCCGGGATCTCCCACAGCCCGGCCAGGCGCACCTTGACCACCAGGTCGATGTCGGCGTCGGTGAGGTCCCCGGTGGCCGTGTCCGGGATCAGGTCTCCGGGCGGCACCGGCACAGTGGGCGCGGCCGCCTGTGCCACAGCCGACTGCATGAGCACCAGGCCGGCCGACACGATCAACGGGCCCCACACACGCCGCCACCACAACACGGGATCCTCCTCGGCACACCGACACACTCTGGTGGCATGGAGTACGCAGCTGATCCGTCAACGGATCATTTCGCTGTAAAGAAAAATAGAGTCTTAAGGCCCTGATTCCGGGACCGAGGTCCTGAGCGGCCGATCGTTTCGATCCGCCCGCGCTACCGGGGGTGGCCGGCCGCCTCGAGACCGTGCCGGACGGGCATGGCCGTCAGCGGAACGGGTGCGCCGGCGCGGAGGACGCCGGCGCACCCGTGGAGAGCGGATCAGCCGCGGACGACGAGCGTCTTCGCGGCCATGTCGCCGAGGCGCCGGCGGCGGTCGTTGTTGACGACGATGATCAGGGCGAGCAGGTAGCCGAAGAAGCCGTCGATGATCCGCAGCAGCGTGCGGACCAGCCCGGAGAGCAGGCCGGGCGTGCTGCCGGTGGCCTCGTCGATGACGCGGATGCCGGTGGCCATCTTGCCGAGGGTACGGCCGAGCAGGCCCTCCATCAGCACGTAGTAGAGCAGCGCCATGACGAACAGCACCCAGCTGCCGCCGGAGGCGAGGGAGGTCAGGTCCATGCCGTCGCGGTCCGGGTTCAGGCCGAGGACTGCGGAGAAGACGCTGCCGAGCACGCCCAGCACGAGGCCGTCGATGAGGGTGGCGACGACACGGCGGCCGGTGACTTTGACGTCGTGATTCACGAGGGGTTTCCTTCCGAAGCGGATCTCGGTGCACCATACCCAGCCGGCGCACGGAGAACGCCCGGCCGATCAGACCGGGCGTTCTCCAGGGCAAACCGAGATCAGCGCAGCGGTACGCGCGCCCAGTCCGTGTCCGAGGCCAGGTGGAAGCCCGGGTACGACGGCTGGTTGTAGGTGGTCTGCTGCCGTGCCACCTCGACCCGGTACTGCGGGTCCTGCATCAGCGTGTATAGCTTGTGGCGCGTCACCTCGGTGCTCAGGTGAATCCGGATCGCGGAGCTGTCCACGGTCCGGACCAGCAGCTCCTCCCTCCAGTCGCCGAAGACGTCCGCGATCAGGCCGGCGGTGCCCTTGGTGCCGTTGTTGGCGCGGGTGCCGTCCGCGGTGAGCAGCGTGCCCCGGTTCCAGTCGTCGATCGTCGGCGTCGCCTCGCCGGAGCCGTTGAGGATCTGCGTGGTCAGATCGCCGGACCAGCGGATGCTCTGGTTCGTGCCCGGAATCGCACCCGGTGTGACCTGCCCCTGCGCGGTGTAGAGGCCGAGGGAGTCGGTGCCGCCGGGCAGGCTGGCCCACGCCTCCAGGCCGGGGGAGGCGGGGAGCACGTCGCCGACCATGCCGCGCCCGGTGTCACGGCCGGAGTAGACGCCGAACAGCACCTCGCCGGTCTTCGCGTCGCGCATCGCCATGCCGTACGGCGCGGACGTCGCACCCTCGTGCACCGTGAAGATCTCCAGGCCGGGGCGGGCCGGGTCGATGTCGGTGACGTGCATGGCGTCGCCGTGGCCGAGCCGCGCGACTGTGGTGCCGTCGGGCAGCGTGTCGAACGAGGAGTAGAGCAGGTCACCGTCGTCGTCGATCGTCGCGGAGCCGTAGACGATCTCCTGCCTGCCGTCGGCGTCCACGTCCGCCGCGGACAGTGAGTGGAAGCCCTGCGTGGTGAGCGTGGCGTAGGCCGGGTTCGTCCCGTCCCGGCCGTGCGGCGAGTCGTTGAACGGGTTCGTCATCGGCGTCCAGCCGCTGTCGACGTACCAGTCCTCGATCAGCTTCCGCCCGTCCCACCGGTACGCCACGAGCGTGGTGCGCGTGTAGTAGCCGCGCGCGAATACCGCGGACGGTCGCCTGCCGTCCAGGTAGGCGACGCCGGACAGGAACCGGTCGACGCGGTTTCCCGGCTCGATCCGGGCCATCGCGTAGTCGCCCCACATCAGCCCGTCGTCGTGGCGCCCCGGCTTGTAGGGCACTGTCTGCAGCTCCCGCCCGCTGGCCCCGTCGAACACGGTCAGGTATTCCGGCCCGTCGACGATGAAACCCTCGAACGCGCGCAGGTTGTTGCGGGTGCTGCGCGCCGGCGCGTACACATCCATGAAGTAGTCGACAAGCTCAGAAGCATCAGAGCGGCTCAGCGGGTACGTGTACGCGGGCGCGATCCCGAACGCCGCCTCAAGCGTGGCCGGCCAGCGTCCGGCGACCACCTCCGGGTGCGTGGACCAGCCGGTGAACACGTCCACCAGGTGCCGGTGATAGTCCGCCGCGCTCATCCGGTAGTCGTCCGTGTTCGTGTATCCGGCGCGCACGTCCGCCTTGGGGAGCGTCACGTAGCGGGTGGACAGCTCGCGCCCGTCCCTGCCGTACCGGGTGATCCGCGTACCCGGCGCGGTCTTGAACATCATCTCCGACCGGCCGTCACCGTCGAAGTCGTAGACCAGGAACTGCGTGTAGTGCGCGCCGGCCCGGACGTTGACGCCCAGGTCGATGCGGTGCAGCAGGGTGCCGTCCAGCTCGTAGGTGTCGATGTAGACGTTGCCGGTGTAGCCGGGCTGCGACACGTCCTTGGAGTTCGACGGATCCCACTTGACCACGTACTCGTACTGCCCGTCGCCGTCCACGTCGCCGACGCTCATGTCGTTCGCCGAGTAGGTGTAGGTCTCACCGGCCGGCGTCACCCCGTCCGCCGGCTTGCGCAGCGGCAGGTCGAGGTGCCCGGACGCCCAGGCGGTCACTGTCGCGCTGCGGTCCTTCTCCCGGCCCCGGACCACTGCCGCGACCCGGTATCTCGCGGTTGCGCCGCCGGCCGCGTCGACGTAGTTGGTGCTGTCCGTGACGGTGGCGATCTTCCGGTTGTCCCGGTAGACCGCGAAGTCGACGCCGGTCAGCCCGGTCGCGGAATGGCCGGTGGCCTCGTCCTTGAGCAGCCGCCAGCTGAGGAAGACCCCGTTGCCGGTGGAGGCGGCGACGAGGCCCCGGTCGAGCTGTTCGAGCGCCGGGCCGTGTCTACCGGTGGCGGTGGCCGGCAGCGCCGGGATCAGGACGGCGGCGGCGCATATGACGGCCAATAGGTGTCTATGGCGGGGTCTCATCAGGTCTCCTCGTTCACGAAGGGGCCGGGCGGTTGATGAAACGATTTAATTGCGTGAAGGCTATGAATGCCTTACCTGCTTGTCAAGGTTTCGTCCTCGTTTCCCGCAGGTCGATCCGACCAGGTGGGGGCGGCGTCGGCGTCTCACGTGGAAGGTGGTGAAGGTGCCGGAATCCGCGCCCTGGCAACCGTCCGGGGACCCAGGCGTCCACGGGGGACGACTCCGTGCGGCGCCCGCCGGACGGTGCGGCGGTCCATAATGCGTGGCACTTTCCGCTCGCCGGGGCCAGGATGCGCTCGTGGATGCCTACCTGCACACCGAACGCCTCACCCTGCGCCACTTCACCGCCGGCGACGCGGACCTGTTGATCGAGCTGGACGGCGATCCGGCGGTCATGCGCTATCTGACCGGCGGCGAGCCGACCCCTGCGGAAGACGTCCGCGAACGCACCCTCCCGAACATCCTCCGCGGCTATGACAGGTGGGGCGGCGACTTCGGGCTGTTCGCGGCGTACGACAAGCGCGACGCCTTCGTCGGCTGGTTCATCCTGCGGCCCGAGCAGGACGGCCCGCTGGACGAGGTCGAGCTCGGCTACCGACTGCGCCGGGCGGAGTGGGGCAAGGGATACGCCACCGAGGGCTCCAGGGCCCTGCTCGGCAAGGCGTTCACCGACCTCGGTGTCCGCGAGGTCTGGGCGGAGACGATGTCGGTCAACACCGGTTCCCGGCGGGTGATGGAGAAGATCGGCATGACGGTGACGGACAACCTGGACACGCCGGCGGACATGCTGATGGTCGAGGGCGCCGAGCACGGCGGCGTGCGCTGCGCGATCACCGCCGACGAGTGGGGACGGCACCAGCCCCTGTCCTGAGTCGCCCGGCGGCACGAGATCGCCGCACGGCACGCCGAGGTCCGGCTGGCCCACCCGCTGCTGGGCGTCGGCCCCGCCGCCGGCCGGTCACCGCGCACAGACGCCCCGACCGTCGGCGTTTCCCGGCGGGCGACGCGGCCGCCGCGCGCCGCCCGGCGTGCTCGAGGCCGCCTGTCGCACACCGTCGGCGTCTCCCGGCAGGGATGCGGTCGCCGCCGCGCGCGGCACCGGCGTGCTCGAGGGCGCCTGCCCGGTCATCGCCGGGCGGGCAGGCCGGCGTGGATCGAGACCGCGACCACGAACGGCCAGATGGCCTGCGCGGCGGCGGCCGCCCGTTCGGCGAGGCCGAGAGGGCCGCCGGCCTGGAGGGTCACGCCGAACCAGGTGACCAGGGCGAGCAGGATCGCACCGGCGGCGATCGAGATCGGCGGCCGGAGCGCGGGCCGGGCGCCGGCGCCGAGCAGTGGCCAGACCGCCAGTGCGAGGAACGCGACGGTGGCTGCCGCGGTGTGCGCGGCGGATCCGCCCTGTGCGGGGAGCGGGAAGACGGCGACGCCGATCGTCGCGACGCCGCCGAGCGCGATCAGCAGCCGTCCGGCGCGGGCCGCCTCGGTGAGGCCGTAGGCGGTGATCAGGTGCGCCAGGCCGGTGCCGGCCAGGGCGACGGTCATGATCGCGCGGTCCGGCGTGCCGATCGCGGCCAGGTCGCTGATCGCGTCGTGCAACGGGTCGAAGGCGGGCGGCTGACGGGACTCGGCGAGCAGCCAGCCCCCGATCAGCAGCACCGGGGCGGCTGCGGAGGAGAACAGTGCGGGGGCGCGCATGAGAATCCCTCTCGTAGTTCCGCAGCGATGACCGTACCGCTGCCGGATTTATGGAATTATTGGCCATTAAAGTCGTTTTGAGGGAGGGAAGACGGGTGCGGTCGCTGCTGCGGGCTGTCGGTGCGGTGACGCTGTCGTTGTGCCTGGCCGCAAGTCAACCGGCGCCTGCCGTTCCGGCGCAGACCGGGCGGGTCGCGCCGGCACCGCCAAACATCGTGTTCATCCTCGCCGACGATCTGTCGCCGGACCTGCTGAGGTTCATGCCGCAGGTGCGCGGGCTCGCGGCCGGCGGCACCTCCTTCGCCAACTACGTCGTGACCGACACGCTGTGCTGCCCGTCCCGCGCGTCCATCTACACCGGGAGATTCCCGCACAACACAGGGGTGTTCACGAACGCGGCGCCGGACGGCGGCTGGGCGGTCTTCCGGCAGCGCGGCAACGAGCGCGACACCTACGGCACCGCCCTGCAGCGCGCCGGATACCGCACCGCGATGCTCGGCAAGTACCTCAACGGCTACCAGCCCGCCTCCGGGCACGTGCCCCCGGGCTGGGACCAGTGGGCGGTCGGCGGCGACGCCTACCGGCAGTTCGACTACACCCTCAACGAGAACGGCGTCCCGCGCGCCTACGGCGCCGAGTACCTCACGGACGTGCTGACCGCGAAGGCGTCCGCGTTCATCGAGATGAGCGCGGGGGACCGGACGCCGTTCTTCGTCGAGATCTCCACGTTCGCCCCGCACTCGCCGTTCACGCCCGCCCCGCAGGACGTGGACGCGTTTCCCGGCCTCACCGCGCCGCGCGGCCCGGCCTTCGACCGCCTGCCCTCGGACGCGCCGCCCTGGCTCGCCGGCCGGCCGCCGCTCGCCGCGGACCAGATCGCGCGCATCGACGACGCCTACCGCAGGCGCGCGCAGTCGGTGCTGTCGCTGGACCGGATGGTCGGTCAGCTGCGGGCCACGCTGGCCCGCACCGGCGCGGCCGCGAACACGGTGCTGGTGTTCAGCTCCGACAACGGTTTCCACCTGGGCGAACATCGGCTGACAGTGGGCAAGCAGACCGCGTTCGAGACGGACATCCGGGTGCCGCTCATCGTGGCCGGTCCGGGCGTGCGGGCCGGCGCGACAGTGAACCAGACCGCGGCGAACATCGACCTGCGGCCGACCTTCGAAGACCTCGCGGGTACGCCGTCGCCGCCGAATGTGGACGGCAGAAGTCTGGCGCCGCTGCTGCGCTCCGGTATTGTGGACTCCGGAACTCCGGTGTCCGGCTGGAGGACCGCAGCGCTGGTGGAACACCGTGGTCCAGAACATCGGCGTCCGGAATTCCGGCCCGACGATCCGGACCGGCAGAAGGTGATTCCGGAGTCCTATGCGGCGCTCCGGACCCCCGACTGGACGTTTGTCAGATACGCCGGCGGCGCGCTCGAGTTCTACGACCGGCGCACCGACCCGCACCAGCTCCGCAACGCCGCATCGGGCCTGAGCCCGGCCCGCCGGGCGGCGCTCGCGGCCGCGCTCGACGCGCTGGTCGCTTGCAAGGGCGCCGTGGCCTGCGGAAAGGCCGGTGTCGTGCGGGCTTGAAAGCCGTCGGGCGCGCGGGCGCGATGGCATAGCCTGGACGCCATGCGGCAGATCGTGGACGGTGTCTTCGAGGTCGGCATCGGGTTCGTGCATGCCCACCTGGTGGTGACCGACGACGGCGTGATCCTGGTCGATACCGGACTGGCCGGGCGCACCGCGGCCCTCGCCGCCGCGCTGCAGGAAACCCGCCGCACGGTCGGCGACATCACCGCGATCCTGCTCACCCATTGGCACTTCGATCACACCGGCGGCCTGGCCGAGCTGCGGCGGGGGTCCGGCGCCCGGGTGGTCGCCCACCACCTGGACACGCCCACGATCGACGGCACCCGGCCGGCCGCACTGACCCGCCTTCAGCGCCTGCTCTCCGTCGTGCTGAAGCCGGCCGAGCCCGCACCGGTCGACGTGGCGCTCACCGTGGACGGCCCTACCCCGATCCCCGGCTTCACCGCCGTGCACACGCCGGGCCACACCGCGGGTCACGTCTCCTACCTGCTCGACCGCGCCGGTGGCGTGCTCTTCGCCGGCGACGCCGCGTCCGGTGGCTCCAGGGTGCGCCGCCCACTGGGCCTGATGACCGAGGACCGCGCCCGCTCCGAGGAGAGCCTGCGCCGCCTGGCCGGTCTCAGCTTCGGCACCGTCGTCTTCGGGCACGGCAAGGCCGTCACCAGCGGCGGCGCCGACAGCTTCCGTGCCCTGGTGGGATAGGCGTCCGTCTACACCGGATCGGCCGGGGTGGTCAGGCTCTCGAAGACCGGGCGTAGCAGCTTGACGATCAGACGATCATCGTGGTGGTACGGGTGCGCGACGGCCTGATCGTCTCCTACCGCGACTACCTCAATCCGCTGGTCCTGGCGGAGACCCTGGCCGGCGTCAACGGCGGGTGACGGGGCGTGCCCGGCCGCCGAGACGGCCGGGCACGGGCGTCAGGCCACCGTCACCGGGTGCCGGACCTGCGCGCCGAACAGGTAGCCGAGCGTGTTGTGCGGCACCGTCACCGGCTGGGTCGCGCCGGTGACGTCCGTGGCGCGGGCGATCAGCGTGTGCTGCCCGGTCGTGGCCGGTGACCAGTCGATGTGCCACTGCTGCCAGGCGTGCGGCAGGTTCGGGCCGGTGGTGTGCGCCCGCCGCCAGGACGTGCCGCCGTCCGTGCTGACGTCCACGCGGCGGATCGGGCCGTTCGCGGACCAGGAGCGGCCGGTCAGCGTGGTCCGGGCCAGCGGCAGGGTGGCGTTCCAGGCCAGTTCGAACGCGCTCTTGACCACCTGCTCGTCGATCAGCGTGCCCTCGGCCGGGTAGGACTCGCCGAACAGCCGGTAGAATTGCGTGTTCCACGGCGAGAACAGCGGCTCGGCGGCGACCTCGATCGCGCCCACCCACTTGATCGACGAGATGCCGATCCAGCCCGGCACCACCACGCGCAGCGGTGCGCCGTGATCCGGTGGGAGCGGCTCGCCGTTGAGTTCCCAGGCGAGCAGCACGTCGTCGAGCGCCTTCGCGATCGGCAGCGGCCGGCGGACCGGGCCGAGGTCGACGCCGCCGCTGACGAAGTTCGCGTCGAGGCCCTGCGGCTGCACGTCCACCGCGTCGTGGCGCAGGCCGGCCGCGCGCAGCACCGTGGAGAGCCGGACGCCGTGCCAGCGCCCGACGCCGATCGCGCCGAGCTTCCACGCCGTACCGGAGACGGTCTGGCCCTGCTGGCTGGTGAAGAGGCTGCGCCCGTTCCCCGCGCACTCGACCGCGGCCGTGACCGTCGTCTTCGGCAGGCACTTGAGCTGGTCGAGGCTGAACTCCGCCGGGCCGCGCAGACCGGAGCCGAAGAGCCTCAGCCGGTACGCCACCGGGTCGACGACCGGCGTGCTGGTGTGGTTGCGGACGAAGAACCGGTCGACAGGCACCAGGTACCCGGCCCCCTTGAGCGCCTCCCACTTCGTCTCCGCGTTCGTCCCGAAGACCGTGAACAGCTCCGGGGGCAGCGGCTTCACGATCGGCCCGGCGGCGGCCCGTGCGGGTGCCGCGGCGCCGAGCACGCCACCGACCCCGAGCGCGGCCGCGAGTGTCATCAGGTCCCGGCGGCTGAACCCACGGCCGCTCGCCTGCCCGCCGCGCCACTGTTCCAGCCGCGTGCGGTCGTACGTCGTCTCCTCCATCGAGACAGCCAACCATATCTATCGGGCAAATAGGAATGGTGAGGCGGGAACCATCCCGTACCAGATGAGCCGCGCACGCGTCATCGGCCGAAGCGGTGGTGTGGGGGCGCCGTTGTCCGAACCTAAGGGCTCTTTCGGGCAATTCTCGTCCCTCGATTTCGATCCGAAACGGCCCCGTGCAAGGCTGCGGATTGTCCGGACAGGACCTATTACGGACAGTAGTCGTACGGCAGCGAATTGGCAACATGGTGAGCGGGGACAGCGGAATGGCCAGCATTGACATCGCACTGAAGGAAGCCATGACGATCGACGGCGCCATCGGCGTCGCGCTCGTCGACTACACGAGCGGCCTCACGCTCGGCGTCATCGGCGGCGGCGGCCTGGACATGACCGTCGCCGCGGCCGGCAACACCGACGTGGTGCGCGCCAAGCTGCGTACCCTCGAAATGCTCGGCCTTCCCGACGGCATCGAGGACCTGCTGATCACGCTCGACACCCAGTACCACTTGATCCGGCTCATGCAGCCGCGACGCCCGGGCGAGGCGCTGCTGCTCTACATGGCCCTGGACCGCAGCCGGGCGAACCTCGGACTGGCCCGCCACCGCCTGCGCCGCATCGAAGCGGAACTCGAGATCTGACCGTCCGCGCAGCGTGGGCGTGGCCGTGTGCCCGAATCCACGATGGACTGAATTGACAATCCGCCGGGCTGCCTCGACCATGTGCTCGTTCGCGGACCCCACCACGGGCGATGGAACACGCGCTGCCGGAGGCGTTCGGTGACCGGACCGGGTGTGGATCAGTCGGAGCACGAGTCGGAGAGGTCCCGGCCGCCGCTCCAGCGTGCGATCCCGCTGCGTGGCCTGCCGCCCTACGGCGAGCCGGCCGACGACCCAGACGATCCACAGGCATCAGCGGGTACGGGGAAGCTGCCCTCCTGGCCGTCCAGGCCGGTGCGCCCGGCGGGGCGGTCGGCGTCGGCGGATGCGTCAGGTGCGTCGGCTGTGCGGCCGGCTGAGGCCGTCCCGGATGCGAGGTCGCGTCGAGGTCCCGCGGTGCCGTCTGAGGCGGATGGCCCGGTGCCGCCGTCCCGTGCGACGGGTGCCGGGGGAGGACCGGGAGTGGTCGCGGGGCCGGGAGGTGCGTCCGCTGTGACGGCGGCGTCGGATTCGGCTCCGGCGGTGCCGAAACCCGCGCCGGGCTGGTCGGCCGGGACAACTGTTCCCGCCGCGTCGGGCCCGTCGGCGAGCGGGGCGACTACGTCGGGCGCGGTGCGCCCTTCGGCTGCCGTGTCGGCCGCTCCAACCGCGGTGAGCCCTTCGGCTGCCACGTCGGCCGCCTCAACCGCGTCGGGCTCGCTGTCGACCGTGTCGACTGCTGCGGCCGTGCCGGGGTCCGCGTCGGGCCCGGCGGCGGCGCTCTCCGTTCCGGCGACACGGCCCACTACTGCTGGTCCTTCCGGGACAGCGACGCCCGGCACCCCGGCCGAGCCCTCCGGTGCCGTACCCCCGGGGCAGTCCGTGTGGGCCTCGGACACGCGGCGGGTCAAGTCTTCGACCGGCGCCACCAGATTCGTGGATTCGCCCACGTTCGGGCCGGTGGAGACCGGGGAGACCACCGCCACCACAGTCATCGCGCCGGGGCGGGACCGGACCGGCCCGGCCTGGCGGCTGTGGCTCGTGCCGCTGGTGCTGATCGGCGCGATCGTGATCACCGCCGCCGCGCTTGTGAACCGGCCCCCGGGCTCCGGTGAGACCACCGCGGTGCCACCGGCGATCACGCCCGGCCCGCCACCGACCGGCGAGGTCACCATCGTCCCGCCGTCGCCGACAGGTGTCTCCGCGACGCCGTCCGCGTCCGCCGCCACACCGTCCGCGACGCCGTCCCCGTCGGCCTCGAAGAGTGCCGCGCCGACGCCGAGCAGGGCCGCCGCGGCAGCGCCCGCGGTGACCACCGGCGCGCCCGCGCAGCGCGGCCCGATCACCGGCGTGTCCGCCTGCTCCTCCGGCGGCACCGCGGTCTTCGCGGCGACGTTCACCGTCCCGTTCGAATGGCACCACGCGTTCATCGACGTGGACGGCAACGCCTCCACCGGATACGACGTGCCGGACGTGGGCACCCGCGTCGGCGCCGACTACATGGTCGAGAACGACTCGGTCTGGGAGTCGGCCGGCGCGGACTGGGCGTGGGACGAGGTCGACGGCAGCGGGCTGCGGTTCTCGCAGAACGGCAACGCGTTCCGGTGGCAGTTGCCGACGTCCGCGATCGGCTCGCCGGGCGGCAGCCTGCGCGTGGTCTTCAACGGCGCGGGCGGCACCCCGGACGTGAACAGCGCGGTCCTGACCACCGGCGCCTGCTGACGCGCGGCGCCCACGAGCGCGGGGAAGCGGACGCTGCGCGGGCCCGGATGCGGCGTCGGCCGCCCGTGCTCGCGGCCGCCGCCGTCCGCGACCACCTCGCCGGGTCCCCGCCGCGATCAGCCCAGGGCGTCCGCGACCGGGTGCCGGGCCGCGGTCAGCGCCGGGATCGCGGTGAGCGTGGTGACGGTCAGCAGGATAGCGAGACCGGCCGTGAGCAGCCAGGACAGCGGAGCGTGCTGTGCCGGTTCGCCCTCGAAGAACAGGTAGAGGTGCACGCCGAACGGGATACCGAGCACCACGCCCGGCACCGCGGGCAGCAGTTGCGCCGCCGCCAGTCCCAGCCCGGCCTGCGCGGGTGTCGCGCCGATCGCGCGTGCGACGGCCAGCGACTGCCGGGTGTCAAGCACCGCCGCCCGGGTGCTCACGATCGCGTTGCACAGCGCGAGCACGCAGACCGCGCCCGCGATCAGGTACATGGCCTGCAGCGTCCGGGCGACGCGCACGTCCGGCAGCTCGGCGTAGCCCAGGTCGACCGGGTCGAAGTTCTGCACAGTGAACGTCAGCAGGGCGGCTATCGCGACGCCGGTGATCAGCGCGTTGAGCGTGACGAGCCGGGCCCGGCGCGGGCGGCGTGCGTTGATCCGCACACCGATCAGCAGCGGGGCCGGCAGCAGGCGGGACAGCCGGATCATCGCGCCCCGGCGGCGTGGCGGCGTGGCGGCGTCGGCAAGCGCACCCGCGGTGTCGGTGGTGACCGCGCCGAGCACCGGCCCGAGCGTCGCCACGACCGCGATGACCAGCGCGAGGATCACGGCGGAGACCGCCATCCGCACCGGTGGTGGCTGGGCGCCGGCCGTGCCGATCAGGCTCTCGGCCGGGCCGAACAGCGCGGGCGCGGCGAACCAGCCGAGCGCCAGCCCTGCGCCGGCCGCGGCGAGCGCGATCACCAGGTACTCCGCGAGGTGGACCACGGCGATCATCGCGGGCCCGGCGCCGACCGCCTTGAGCAGCCCGACCCGGCGGCGCTCGCCGGTCACCCGCCCGGTGACGACCCCGGCGACCCCGGCGATCGCCAACCCGGTGACCAGCCAGCTGCCGACCACAAGGGTGTCCCGCGCCGGGGCGTTGAGCGCCTCGTGCGTGTCCGCGAGCTCCGCGCCGGTCCGGAAGTGCCAACCCCGGAACGCCGGATTCTTGTACGCGGGGTCCACGAGCCGCTGCCGGTCGACCGCGCTGATCCCGTGCTCAGGGTGTTCCAGCCGCAGATTCAGCACGTACGACGGCTGCTGGGTGCCGCCGAGCACCGGGATGTCGTCGCGGGGTACCCAGATCAGGCCGCCGCCCTCCATCTCGATCGTGCTGGGGATCCGCCATCCGGCGTGCGGGTAGGCGGTCCTGGCCGTGGAGACCGCCGTCCCGGACACGGTCAGCACGCGTCCGCTGATCGTCACCGTGTCGCCCGGCCCGACCCCGAGCGCGTCCGCGAACGCGCGCTCGACGACCACACCTCCCGGGCGTACCCAGGCGCCGTCAGTGACCGCCGGCCGGTCGACCTCGGCCGGTGCCGCGTCCCGCCCTTCGACGACGACACGCGCCGTGATGCCGTTCGCGGTAAGCGTCGTGAACAGCAGCGGAAACGGTCCACTGTGGGCAGTGACGCCGGGCGAGTCCGCGATCGGGGCGAGCGCGGCCAGCGCCGCCGGCCCGTTGCCGCCCGGCTCCACGGTCAGGTCCGGACCCGCGGTGACCGCCCTGGTGTCCTCGTACTGCCGGGAGACGAGCGCGTTGAGCGCCAGCCCGAGCGTCAGTGACGTGGTCGCCACCGTGATCGCGGCCATCAGCAGCAGCGTCTCGGCACGGCGCCGGCGCAGATCCCGCACCAGCAGTCGGCCGGCGAACAGCAGGCGTCCGGTCATCTGGCGTGTCTCCCCGCGGTCAAGTGCTGTGACCGCCTATGGATAACGGTTAGCTATGCATGTGTCAAATCCCGGGCCGGGCGTCACTCCTGCACCCACCCGAGATCGTCACCGAAGTCGTCGCGGGACGAGTTGAGTCGGCACCCCATCAGGGGCGCGGCCCGCTGCGCCGCCTCACGCACCCGGCCGGCGTCGGCGGGCGGGAAGGCGAAGCGGATCTGGTGCCGGTAGGCCGTCTCGTACAGCACCCGCCAGCGCCCGTCCGCGGCACCGATCCTGTCCTGCCTCGCCGCGTCCGGGCCGGTCGTCATCAGCAGCCGCGCCGGCGCCAGCGCCTCCAGCAGCGCCGCCAGCCGGACCTCGTACGGCGGCAGATTGCTGAGGGACAGGCCCACGGTGGCGTGCGCCAACTCCCGGGCCGGGTCGAACCACTGCGCGGTCGCCGTGAACTCCGCCGGGAACACGTCGGCGATCCCGCCGGACAGCCAGCCGTCCAGGAACCCCGCGACGCCGGTCGGGTAGAGCTTCCAGCCGGCGCCCCGCGGCTGCCAGACGACCACCGGCCAGGCGTCCGGCTCGCCCCCGGTCAGCCAGCACAGCCGCTCGCCGTTGCCGGTGCCGCCCCAGATCAGGACACCGCCCGGCTCGGGATGCAGCGGATACGGGTAGTCCTCGGGTTCGTCGTCGCGGTAATCCCGCTCCTCGTCGAGAATCTCCCGGTTCTGCGCGGCGAGCTGGTCCGGCCGGTACGCGAAGACCAGATCGCAGAACTCGCCGGCGCCGTACCGGCCGGTCAGCTCCTTGAAGTCGGCCGGCAGCGGCGTGCCCAGCGCCGCCTCGATCGCGTCCCAGTCGGCGTCCGCGTGGATCGGTGTGGCGGGCGGCGGTACCCGCAGTACCAGCCCGTCGATGATCGTCATGACTGATGACCCTACGAGCAGGCGACACGCCCAGGACCCCCGGTCACCCGTGGTGAGGACCGGGGGCCGATCAGGGCGGTGAGGTCACCTCGCGGCGTCGAAGAGCATCTTCACCCCGGCGCTGCTGGCCGCGCCCTGGAAGACGCGGACATCGTCGATCGCGCCGTCCCACTGCTCTCTTATCTCGCGGTCGCCGCGGGGACCGGTGCCGTGCCGGCGTTGAGGGCGGCCTCCTCGACCGGCGTGACGGGCTTGCCGCCGCGCAGCGGGACGTGCCGGATGAGCAGCGAGACCACGATGCCGAGTGCGGCGACCAGGCTGCCCCAGAGGAACAGGGTCGTGATGCCGTTCGTCACGGCCTGCTGGAACATGCCGCGGACGGCCGCCGGCAGTGCCCGCAGTACCTCCGGTGTCATCGACGAGACCGGGGCCGACGCGCCGCCGGTAGCGCCGGAGCCGGCGAACGAACTGGTCAGCTGGTGGGCGTAGATCGCGCCGAGCACGGAGACGCCCAGTGAGCTGCCCATGTTGCGCAGGAACGTGGACACACCGGTGCCGGCGCCGATGTCGCGCAGCGCGATGCTGTTCTGGGCGATGAGCGTGCTGGTCTGCATGAGGCCGCCCATGCCGGCGCCGAGCACGACCATGTAGAGCGCGGTGACGACCTGCGAGGTGCCGGTGTCGACGGTGCTGAACAGCAGCATGCCGGCCGTGACCAGGATGGTGCCGGCGATCGGGAAGATCCGGTAGCGGCCGGTGCGGCCGATGACCTGGCCGACGAGGATGCTGACCACCATCACCGCGATCATGAGCGGCATCAGGAGCAGGCCGCTGCTGGTGGCGGACGCGCCCTGGACGAACTGCTGGTACTGCGGCAGGTAACCGATCGCGCCGAACAGCGCGAAGCCGGACACGAACGCGATGCCGCCGGCCAGCACGAAGTTGCGGCTGCCGAACACGCGCAGCGGCATGATCGGCTCGGCGACGCGGCGCTGGACCACGATGAACGCGGCGAGTCCGGCGACGGTGAGCGCGATCAGGCCGAGGATCTGCGGGGACGCCCAGTCGTACTGGGTGCCGCCCCAGGTCGTGATCAGCACCAGCGAGGTGATCCACACGGTGAGCAGGCCGGCGCCGAGCCAGTCGATGCGGGCGTGGCCGGTGCCGCGGGGGAGCTTGGCGAGCGTGATCCACGAGACGACCAGCGCGATCGCGCCGAGCGGCAGGTTGACGTAGAACGCCCAGCGCCACGAAACGTGGTCGGTGATGAAGCCGCCGATCAGCGGTCCGCCGATCATGGCGACCGGCATGACCGCCATCATGACGCCCTGGTAGCGGCTGCGGTCGCGGGGCGGGATCATCTCGCCGACGATCGCGAGCACGCCGACGATCAGGCCGCCGGCGCCGAGGCCCTGCACCGCGCGGAACGCGACGAGTTCGCCCATGTTCTGCGACATGCCGCAGAGCACGGAGCCGACCAGGAACAGCGCGACCGAGGCGACGAACGTGATCCGCCGCCCGTAGAGGTCGCCGAGCTTGCCCCAGATCGGGGTGGCGACGGTGGACGCCAGGATGTAGCCGGTGGTGACCCAGGCCAGGTGCTCCAGGCCGCCGAGGTCGCCGACGATCGTGGGCAGCGCGGGCGCCACGATCATGTTGTCGAGCTGGGCGAGCAGCATGGCGATCATCAGGCCGCTCATCGTCACCAGGATCTGGCGATGGCTGAACCCGAGTCCCGCCCGCTCTTCGGTTGTCTCCATGGACGGGCCCCTTACACATAGCTAGACGACCGGTTAGGTTTCTAACCGTAGAGATTTGACTAGCCATCCGTCAAGTCATCTAATGATGAGCGAGAGGTGACACGTGACGCAGGACAGCACCAGGGTCGACAACCGCCGGACCGACACCCGCGACCGCATCCTTCAGGTCGCGCTGCGCCTGTTCGCCGACAACGGTTACGCCGCCACCTCGCTGCAGAAGATCGCGGACGAGCTGGGCGTCACCAAGGCGGCGCTCTACTTCCACTTCAAGACCAAGGAAGACATCCTCGGCGGCATCCTGCTCGGCCACCGCGGCAGCGTCGAGGACATGGTCGACAGGGTCGGGCCGCGCCTGCACACGCCGGCCGGCCGCGAGGAACTGCTGCGCCTGATATCCGACTACCAGGCCACCCGCAGCCAGTACCTGATCCGCCTCATCCGCGAGAACGCTGTCGAGATCGGGAACCTCTCGCTCGGCGCCCAGATCCGCGACGCCCAGCGCCGCCTGCTCGATGCGCTCGCCGGCCCCGACGCCACCCTGCTCGACCGCATCCGGGCGCGCACCGCCTTCTGCGCGCTGCACGTCGCCGTCAAGCACGGCGACGACCTGGACGCCTCCGCCGAGGAGATCCGCGAGGCCGCGCTCACCGTCGCCCTCGAGATCCTCCACGGCGTCGACCAGAACACCTGATCCGCCGGCAGTCGAAGGACTTCGCAATAGCCGACCCGGCAGTCGACGCGGCGCATTTCAGTCAAACATTTCGATTCTTCGACGTTACGGTGCCATCCGTGACGTTCTCCCCCGCGAAAGTCCTGGCGACACTGCTGCTCGCCGCCGCCTCACTGCCGCTGCCCGCCGCGCCCGCCGCGGCCGACCCCGCCTGCACCCGGCACCTGCTCAACATCGTTGCCCACCACGACGACGACATGTTCTTCCTCAGCCCGGACCTGTACGCGAACCTGGCCAACCCGGCGCTCTGCGTGCGGACCGTCTTCCTCGTCGCCTCCGACTACCACACCGACAGGGCGGAAACCCCCGACGTTGACGAGCGGATGGAGTACGTCGAAGCCCGTGAGGAGGGCATCCGGCACGCGTACGCGGCCGCGGCCGGACTCGACATCGACGACTGGCAATCATCCGCCTACTCCGCCGGCGGCGTCGCGGCGACCGGCTACACGCTCGGCGACCGCGTGTCAGTCATCGAGCTGCGCATCCCGGACAACGCCTCCGGCGGGCAGCTGTGGAATCTGTACGCCAACAACGGCGAACTCGTCACGGTGCAGGGCGAACTCAACGATCCGCAGACGCTGAGCCGCGACTCGCTCAGCGGCTTCCTGCGCGCGGTCGCCGCCGACTTCCAGCCCGACGTGATCAACACGGTGGATCCCACAGCGGACCAGCACCGGTGGGTGAACCTGACGGCCCTGCAAGCCAACGAGGCGATGAGGGCCCACCCGGACCACGTGACAGTCGCCCGTCTGGTCATGTGGACGTTCCCCGACGGCCCGGTGCGCTTCTACCGCGACTACTCCACGATGTACCTGCCGGAGAACATCACCGGCGCGGCCCACGACGCCCGGTACCAGATCTACGCGGAGTACGACGCGTACGACAGCGACATCCAGGTCTGCACCCCGAGCACGGCGCCGGACGCGTCGCCCTGCGATGGTTGGTGGTACTCCTGGCTGCACCGCCAGTACCGGGCCGAGGGCCCGTGGATGCGCGACCTCGTCGTGCCGCTGCCGGCCTCCATCCGCCCGGGACCGTACCTGGACCACGTCTACCGCCTGGAGAACGTGCAGACCGGACTGCGGCTCGGCATCGGGTCCGGCACGACCGGCGGCGCGCCGCTGATCTCCATGGACCCGGCCGGCGGCACCCACCAGCAGTTCCGCCTCCTCGCCACCGACGGCACCTGGCGGGCCGAGAAGGGCCAGGTCGGCACCGACGGCGGCTGGCTGCTGCAGAACGTCCAGTCCGGGCTGTGCCTGGCTGTCGAGGGCGCGAGCACGACATCACAGGCGCGCGTCGTACAGACCGGGTGCCGTGCGGGCCGGCAGGTCGTCCGGATCCACGGGAACGCGGCCTCCGGCTACCAGCTGCGGTTCGCCAACACCAGCAGCCAGGACGCGGCCGGTGTGCCGGACCTGGCGCTGACCGCCACCGGCGCCGCCACCACCGGTGTCGTCCAGCGGCCGGCCACCGACGGCCAGGAACAGTGGTGGCAGATCCTGCCGGTGAGCTGAAACCCGCGATCGCCGAGCACGTCAAAACCGGCTGACTGATCTTCCCGCTTCCGCGGTGGTGGCGGCCCGCACGCTCCCGCGGGCAAACCTCGCGTCGGGCTCCGCTGGCGCTCCGCTCGTCGCTCGGAGCCGGTTCCGCCGTGCGAAGAACACCACACCCCACGGTGTCCACAACGGACACAGCGGAAGTGTCGGAGCTCCGGCCGTACCCTCGAAATGGCTTGTGATGGTGGTTTCGGCGGCGGGACCCGTGGAGGGGCCCGCCGCCGGGGGAGTGCGAAAGTCAGGACCAGCCGAGGGCGGCGAGGGCGCGGCGGGCCTCGTCGGCGTCGTTCCAGTCGACCTTGCCGGTGGCGAGGATCTGGTAGTCCTCGTGACCCTTGCCGGCGAGCAGGACGGTGTCGCCGGGTCCGGCCTCGGACATCAGCTCGCGCAGTGCGTCGCCACGGTCGATGACGACGCGGACGTCGTCGGTGCCACCGGTGGCCTCCGCGGCGCCGGCGACGATCTCGGCGGAGATCGCCACCGGATCCTCGTGGGCGGGATTGTCCGACGTGATCATGACGGTGTCGGCCAGCTCCGCCGCGATTCTGCCCATCGGGCGGCGGTTGCCGGCATCCCGGCCGCCGGAGTGGCCGAACAGCACCCGCAGCCGTCCCTTGGTCTGGGCGCGCAGCGTGCGCAGGACCGTCTCCAGCGCGTACGGGGTGTGCGCGAAGTCCACGAACACCTCGAACGGCTGGCCGGCGGACACCGACTGCATGCGGCCGTCGACTGTCGCATGCGCGGCAGCGGCGACGACCGCGTCCAGGTCACCGCCGAGCCCGACAGTGACAGCGGTAGCGGCCAGCCAGTTCTTCACGTTCATCCGGCCCGGCATGGCCGAGACCACCTCGCGGCTGCCCCACGGGGTGAACATGGTGAACCGGCAGCTGTCCGGGGCGAGGCGGATGTTCTCCGCCCACAGGTCGAGGCCCTCGGACTCCAGGCCGAACCGGTAGAGCGTGGCCGGGCCGTCGCCGGCGATCAGCCGCCAGGACGGGTCGTCCGCGTTGACCACGCCGAACGAGTCCGAGCCGCGGGCCGCCGCCATCGTGAACAGGCGGGCCTTGGCCTTCGCGTAGTTCTCCATCGTGCCGTGAAAATCCAGGTGCTCCGGCGTCAGGTTCGTGAAGACCGCTGCCGAGAACGGCACCCCGCGCACCCGGTCCAGCTCCAGCGCGTGCGAGCTGACCTCGGTCACCGCTGCCGCACAGCCGGCCTCGACCATCTCGGCGAGCAGCCGCTGCAGATCGCCGGCCTCCGGCGTGGTGAACCCGGTGTGCACCGGGGGGTTGCCGCCGCCGGTGGTCATGCCGACAGTCGTCAACCGGCCGGTACGGATGCCGCTCTGCTCCATCGCCGCGTGAATCAGGTACGACGTGGTCGTCTTGCCGTCCGTGCCGGTGACACCGATCATCTTCATCGCGTCGCCCGGGTGCCGGTAGACGGCCACGGCCAGATCCGCGAGCGCCGCCCGCGCGGACGGCACCCGCACCAGCGCCGCGTCGCCGTCGATCTCGACCGGCCCCTCGGTCACGACGCCTGCCGCGCCCCGCTCCAGCGCCTGCCGCACGAACGTGCGCGCGTCATGCTGCGCCCCCGAGATCGCGACGAAAAGGTCACCCGGCGACACACGACGCGAATCGTGTGTGATGCCGGTGATCTCCCGGGTGGCGTCGCCCTGCACCAGCGTCGCCGCGGGAACCTCCGCGAGAACCTCATCCAGGTGCACAGTCGTCCTCTTGTCCATGGGTGTGTGTCTTACAGCGCGGCCGGCGGCTGACCGAGGCACGCGGCCTCCCAGGTACCCAGATTCTGCCGGTACCGTCCGCCGAACGACTGCTTGAACTCGGTGAACCCGGCCCACGGATGATCCGGCTCATCCTTCGGCGCCGCGCCGACGAAGTCGAACACCTGCTGACCGCGCTCCTGCGCGTCAAGCACCATCGTCGCCAGCATGACCGTGCCGGTGTGCAGCTTCCGCGCCTCCAGCAGGCTGCCCGAGTGGGCGTAGTAGCGCGTGGTGGGGCTGTCATAGACGATCGCGGCCGCGATCGGCTGGTCACCCTGCCGCGTGACGTAGAGCGTCGCCGCGTTGCGCTCCATCAGCGTCTTCGCCTGGATGCGGTAGTAGTCGTCGCCGTGCGGAATCATCCCGGTGTTCTTAGAAACGTCGTGAATCATCTGCAGCAGGATCTCGACGTCCGCCGGATCCTCGCTCGGAGCGACCGAGATCTCCTTCTTGTAGGCGTTGCGCCAGCGGTTACGCACGTTCGCCGCGAACTCGAGAACCAGCGCATCCCGGGTCTTGCCCTGCAGATCATCCTGAATCCAGGTGAGCCCCGGCTGCATGTTCCGCTTCGACGGGAGCAGGCCGAGCTTGCCGAGCTCGTCCCGCTCGACCGTCCGCGCCCACGGCTCGACACGGATGAAGCCGGCGCCCTCCTGCCTGCCGAGCGCCTGAAGCGCGTCCAGCGCCTCCTCGAGGCTGCTCTGATCGTCCGCCACGGGACCGTAGGGGCAGTAGAGGCGGCAGGCATCCCCCGCGCGCTCCACGATCGCCATGCACTGCCAGCCGTCGCCGCTGCCGAAATAGACCTCACGGCCGTTCGCGCGCTGGAAGGCGGCCCAGTGGCTGCTCTGCAGGAAGTGGCCGTCCCGCGGGGGTGAGAAGAGCTGGCCGTCCCAGACCTCTTCGTCAACTACACTCTGCCACGTTCCGGTTGTTTTCGGTGACATAAACCCTGCCGTCCGGTTCCTTGGTTCGCTTGAAGATGAGCCGGTGTACTGGTTCCCGGCGCCCAAGCATTCCCTACCGTGCCATCAGAGCACCGCGACACCCACCCCGCCACCGCCCATTCGGCGGTTGCCGCGAGTGAGGGTGGGGGCCGTGTGGAGGGGGCGTAGGGGCCGTGTAAAGTTTCCTCCTGTGCGGCCCGGAAGGGAGCGGACGAGGGGGTAAAAGCCCTGGTCAGTTCGGTGGAAGGGTTGTAGCGCAGGTCCGGGTGGCGGAATGGCAGACGCGCTAGCTTGAGGTGCTAGTGCCCTTAACGGGCGTGGGGGTTCAAGTCCCCCCTCGGACACAATCTTGGGGCATTCGTGCTCCTTACACACGCTGGGTGTTCAAGTGTGCTTGAACACCCAATTTTGCTGTCTACGTTCGGTTCCCTCGCAGAGGGGAGCCGTCGATGTCAGCCGTTCCTAGGCCCGCGCGGCTCGAAGCCCTGATTCCCTCGCCCGTGCTTGGCGAGCCGGACGCTCCGTCTCCCGTGCCGAGGAAGGCGTTGCCGCTGGCGCGGCTTCAGGCCCGGCGAAGCGGCCGGCTCGTGTACGGCCTTGCCACGCTGGACATGAAGGGGCGGGTGGCCGACCGCGTATTGATGCGGGAGCTGGGCTGGGAGCCCGGGACCCGCCTGGATATGCGCGAGCGTGGCGCGCTGTTGTTCATCACCGAGGACGAGGCCGGCGTGTTCAGCGTGCGGCGTGACGGTCGTCTCGTGTTGCCTGCGGGTGTGCGGCGTTGGGCGGGCTTGTCGGCGGGGTCGCGGGTGCTGCTGGTGGCCGATCCGAAGATCGGCCGGTTGGTGATTCACCCGCCGGTGGCGTTGGACGGCATGGTGGCTGCCGCGCAGGCGGCTGCGCTCGGCGGGGTGAGTGATCGTGGCTGATGCGGCGACGGTCGAGGCCGCGCTCAAGCTGTTGGGGACGTTGGGAGTCTCGGTCGAGGATCTGGCGAGGCTGCCGGTGGATCGGCCGGCGGTGCCGACGTTCTCGGAGTTCCTGCCGCGGGTCCGGAGCGCCACGACGGCCGGTACGGGGAAGGTGTACGAGTCGTACTGGCGGATGATGGAAGAGCGGTGGGGTGGTCGCCGGCTGGACGAGGTGACGGTTACGGAGATCGCGTCGGCGCGTAATCAGGTGCAGGCGAATGCGCGGGTTCGCCGGACGACGAGGGGTGGCACGTCGGCCGGGGAGCATTTCGTTGCGGCGGCCCGGCGGCTGTTCCGGTTCGCGGTCGACGACGGGCTGTTGAGTGAGAACCCCGCGTTGAAGGTGGAGAAGCCGCGCCGGCAGCCGAGCCTGCGGATGGCGATCGGCGACGCCCGCCTCGCGGAGATCTACGACGCGGCGATCACGCACTGCCATGATCCGTCGCTGGCGACGCTGTTGATCCGGTTTCACACGGAGACGGCGTGTCGGCGTGGTGGGGCGCTTGCGCTGCGGCCGATGGATCTCGATGAGGATCACTTGCTGGTGCGGCTTTTCGAGAAGGGCGGCCGGGAGCGGTGGCAGCCGGTGTCCCGCACGCTCATGGATCATCTTCTGCTCCATGTCGAGGAGCGTGAGGCGGGGGCGGGGGAGCCGCTGTTTCGTTCGTTGAGGAAGCGGCCGATCACCCGGAAGTTTTATGAGGTGATGTGGACGGCGATCAACGCACGTGTGCCGTGGGCGGCCCGGAACAACGTCAGCATGCACTGGATCCGCCATACGACCCTGACCTGGGTGGAACGGCGCTTCGGGCGTTCAGTCGCCTCCGCGTATGCCGGACACGCGCAAGGGCCGTCGCATGACGGCACGATCTCCGTCTACACGAAGGCGTCTCTCGCAGAGGTTGCTGCTGCACTGGCGGCGCTCGTTGGCGAGCCGCATCCGCTGGTGAGTTAGCGAGACGGTGGCCTGCGAAGCTTGCTCTGCGGGCCACCGCGCCTGGTGTGGTGCATCACCGCCGACGACGGCGCGGTCTACGAGGGGGCATCGAGATGACCGGCAGTGACATCAACCCGGTGGCGTTCCGACCTGTGCATCAGAACCCTGGTGTGTCGGTGGCGCAAATGAAGTGACACCCAGGCTGCGACTGCATACTCTGGTCAGCTCGGCATGGGATCCGGGCATGGTGTTGCGCCATCGACGACTCGTAGACCGGGCCGACATGCAGATCCTTACCCTGACTCAATTGCGCGAGACCGACGAACGTACACAGCGTTTCACCCCGCTTGGGCTCGGCCTGGATCGCATACTCGACCCGGAGTCCGCGGCCGCCTATCACCAGGAGTCGGTGGCCGAGTCTGACCTCGCTACCGTCGTGGCGCGGGGCACGCACAGTGCGTTCGAACGACTGCGTGAAATTCACGCCTACGGGGTGCTGTGCTACGAGATCTACACCCTGGTCAACGACCATGCGCTCCTGGTCATCGAGCAGGCGCTGCGAGACAGGTTCATCGACTTCCATGATGGATCCTGCGTCTTCGTGCATGCCGGCGGGCGCGAGGAGACGGTCCAGATCGGCGAGTACGCGGACGTGCACAGAGCCGCCAATCGGTTCTCCCCGAAGCGTCGCTATCGGCTGCGTGTGGGACAAGGCCCGGCAACAGTTGAGTTCAACGGCATGCTCGACGGTCTGCGTTCGTGGGCACGGGCCGCCGACCTGCTCCGCGGGCAACGCAACCGCCGCATCGAGAAACTGCTGGCGAAGCTACGCAACTCCGTAGCGCACCCCTCGTCAACGCATCTGCTCTCACCGGTCGACTGCGCGAGGACGTTGAGCGACCTGGCCGAGTTCATCAACCAGCTCTGGGGCGTACCCACGCCGGGCGGCCGCCTATACCCCGCGCCGGCCGAACGTGACGTGTTGTTCATCGGCTGGAACGCGACCGGCCGCATCATCATCGGTTCTGCCGATCACCTCACCGCCGACCACATGCGCTTCGACGACATCGAACAGTGCGCGATCGTACGCGCCTTCCTCAGCCCGGGAACCCCCCTGGTAGACCGCGACCTCCACTACTTCGACAGCCGCTACGAGAACACTCGGCTACCTGCCGAGTACCTGTGGGGGCCTGGCAGCCCTGCTGAAGCCGCCGCCTGGCTCGCCGCCACCCCTCCGGTGCGGGACTTTGTCGACCTGCTTGACCAGGTCTTCGCCATCCGGCACGACGGCGACCGTGTTTACCGGCCCATGAAACCCGGTATCGTCGCGCTGCTCGACCCGGCTGATCAAGCCGGCCACTGGTATATCGTCCAAGCCGACGTAGCTCAGGACGCCTTCGCGCACGTCCAGCAGCTCTTGACAGCCGCTGCCGGGTGCAGCCAGCACGGCGAATGCCCGGCATGCCCAGTCGAGACCATCGACCAGGGCACTGTGGAGAAACTCGTCGAACGCGGTCGTCTTGCCCCGACCAGCTCTATGCTGCCTCCGGCCTTTCACCTCTGCGACGACATCTCGCCCTGGCGGCTGGCACCGGTAAGCTCCAATCAGGAGTTGGGGCCACCTGGCAGGGGGTACCGCCGCCGGAGCGACGGTAGTTGACTCTAAGTAGTTGAAGTTGTGGTGGGACGACGATAGCGCCTGGATCTGGCTCTGAGGCCGGGGCGCGGAACGCTTCGCGACGTCGAACGACTTTCGTCAGGTTGTCTGCTGTGCCACAGATGGTTGGAACAGTGCGACTATCGTCGCCTCATGGCCGATGCAGTACCGCTCCGGATTTTTCTGGCGTCGCCCGACGATCTTGCATCTGAGCGCGAGGTCGTCCGCGTGTGCGTTGAGGAGCACAACGCCCGGCGAAGAGGGCATAGTGCCGTCACCTATGAGGTGGTGGGGTGGGATCAGGTCCGAGGAACGGCGAGGCGGCCGCAGGAGGCGATCAACGAGCTCATCAGCGAGAGTCACTTCATGGTCGTAATGTTCAAGGGCAAGTGGGGCAGTGAGCCGGGAAGCCCATGGGGATATACGTCTGGGACCGAGGAGGAACTGTTCACAGGCTTGCTCGAACTCGGCCGCGCCGAGCAGCCGATGCGGGATGTGTGGATTGCCTTCCTAGAGCACGAATCGCCTGATGATCAGATTGCGAGTCTTCGAGAGAGAATCTCCCACCGCCATTCTGTGATGTATGAGTCGGTTTCTGGCGCGGAAGAACTGAAGAGTCGAATTGCGGACCGTCTATCGACTTGGGAAACACTAGCAAGTTCCAAGTTTGTGCGGCACCTTGAGCTACTCCCTTCGTCCGGAAAAGATGTCTTGCGTGCTGCCAACTTGCGGCTGCGTGGCGAAAAGCTGGTCGAGCTCGGCCAATCGGAAGCAGGCAGGGAGTCGCTGAAAGAGTCCGCGACTCTGGGAGGGCCGAGTGAGCATCTGGCGTATGCAAGATTTTTAGCCAGGGACGGTGACTTTGCCAGCGCCCTGACCTCTACGCAACAGGCGATCAATCAGATTCTCGATGGCGCTTCAAATCTGTATTCGACGCTCGCAGCGGAGGCATTCGCAGCTCAGGCAGGAGTATTGCGTCGGGATGGGCGTCATGTCGATGCTATTGGAAGACTCGAGCAGGCGCTGACGCTCGTTTATGAGGGCGATGCCTTTGGTCAGAAGATTCGATGCAGGATTCTTGACGAACTTGGGCTTGCTTATCAGAACGTTGATGAGCTGTCGATGGCTCGGCAGAAGTTTGAAGATGCGCTGACGGTTAGACGTGACATGAGTGAAAAGCTCGATCTATGTCAGTCTCTAGTCAACCTTGCAAGGTTAGAGGTTCGTGCACGGAATCTTCAGGTGGCCGCCGAATACGCGGATGAAGCTATCATGACTTTGCGCGCCCTCCCTCCGACTGCGCTGCACGCCAATGCCGAGGTTCTAGGCGCTCAGGTACGGCTTCGGGAAGGTCGACCTAGCGAAGGGGTGTCGTTTGGTGAGCGGGCGATCTCACTCAATCGCCAACTCGGGAACAGGCGTGGGGAAGCAATCGCGCTGAAGGTTGTTGCGCAGTGCTACCGGGCGTCTGGCCGAAATGGAGAGGCTCAATCGTTTGCGCGCGCATGTGTTGAGCTGAATGAGTCTATGGGCAACGAGAGGGGTGTGCGGGAAGCGCGTTGGATTCTTGATAATCTAGATTCGTAATCAAGAAGTCATCCTATTTTAAGAGCGTGGCCGCTGCCGTCAACCTGCACGATCTTGCGGCTTGGCCAGAGGAGAGCGCTGAGTCGACCGGATTCGTTGCCGCAGCCGGTGTCGAGTAATGCCGAGTGGTGATCTACTCGCGGGAGCTTGCCGGCTGGAACATGTCCGCTGATACGGAACTTGGTCGTAGTTGCGGCAAGTGGAACGTGTTGGGCTATCAGATCGTCCGTCTCGTAGGTCTGCGGCATGGAACGCAGGGCGTTTAGATGCTCTCTCGGGAACTTTGCCCTGAACTCCTTAAGTACATCAGCCCCAACCCTTCCATTCATGTATGAACGTATTGTCATTGCACCACCCATTTTGAGAAATGGGGCCAAGTCTTCAGTCTCAAGCGCTTCTAGTAATGCGGACTCATGATTTCCCGAAAGCAGAGTTGCGCGACCGGAACGTGAAAGATCAAGGAGGTCGGCAACGACTGCGGCGGAATCTGGACCTTTGTTGATGTAGTCGCCGAGGAAAATCGTGTGCAGCCCGCTGTGGCGAGTGAGTAGTTCGCACAGCCCTCGCAGTGCATTTACGTTTCCGTGGACGTCGCCCACAAATGCAAGTTTACTCATAGGAGAATTTTCTCCACCTCAGCGTAATCCGATCCGTTTCCGGTGGCGCCAAGCGCCATAAAGGCCATAGAAAGTGTGTCGCTCGGTCGTCCCCACTCGTTGACGATGGTGGCCTCAAGGGAGCCGTTCTCGCTTACGGGAAATTCGCCAAGAAGTCTGCGTAACCATGACAGGCATTCAGTCAATTCGGCGATCCTCGGTTTGTCGAGCTGTCGCGACGCCAGAAGCTGCGTAAGATGGTGGTCTTGGTGTCGGATTGCCAGCTCGCGAACAGAGAAGCATGGTTTTCCGACCGCGATGGATTGTGCGTAGAGGCAACTGCGTAGCAGGTAGCGAGCCTGCCTCAGGAGGCCCGGTAGATACTTGGGAATGTCATGGTCGAGGTTGGTGAATAATGTAGACATGTTTTTCGCCCGATTGAAAAGCCGGTCGGTGTCGACCTCTCCCATCGACTTTAGGGCACGGCTCAGTCTGCCGTGTTGATCCCAAACGATTTTTGAATCTCGCTTCAGGTGGCTGCCGAAGAGCGTACCAATGCCGGTTGCTAGGCCTTGTGTCGTGTAAAAGCTGACGTTCACGACGCCCGAATAGGTGGTGGTGCGTGGGTTTGAAACGAGTGCCAAAATGTCCACATCGGAATCAGGTGTGGCGTCTCCTCGCGCTCGACTCCCGTAGACTAGAAGTGCTTCGGTGTCCGACGGGAGATGAGGGAAATCCATGGCAATATCTTCGGGGATGTTAAGGGCCAATAGTGCGGAAATTGCATCTCTACGCTTCATGTTCGATCGATTCCGCAGTGTCTAATTGCCGGGTATGTCGGTTTTGTTTGGTGAATAATGGTTACGGTATTCATCTCGATTCTTGCGCATCGATGATGCGGTTTGTGAGCTCGATTGTGGCGAGGTAGGTCCAGAAGATCCAGTCTAGATAAAAGTCATCGTAGTCGCGCTTCTGTTTTGCATCTTGATGACGTAGGTGAAAATTGTTGGCAAGATCAAAAAGTGCTCCCCGGTCGCTCTTGTCAAGCGCTTCGATAAGGACGTTGTGTCGGCGCTCCTCCAGCACTAATGCCAAGGCTACAACGGCTGAGCGTTTCTGGTTTCGGTCGGCTCCGCGTTGTCTGAAGAGCGTCAGTGCGTGGCGAACTTGATCGGCAGGACCGCCATCGGTGCGGTTCGTGACCGCCTGCACCAGTTCGGCTCTAGCAGTATCTGTAATGCCGACCAGTCTTCCAGTGTCGTCGCCCTCTTCGGCTAGCTGCAACCCAAATCCGCCGCGGGTGAGAATTTTGTTTACTCGCCAACGGTAGATGATTCGCCCTGGCTCCGCCTCGAATGTTTTGTGATGCCAGCCGCATTCTCCGTAGGTGTGCAACCAACGCGTTGTTGGCAGGGTGGCCTGATCGTGCAGTATCTCTACGATATCAAGAAAGATGTCAAGGTCGACTTCTAGCTTGCCTTGCTCTAGTGGCCAACCTTCTTTGATGCCCAGCTCGCGCTGAAAGAGGATTTCGGCAGATTTTTCACGAGGGCTGTCGATGCAGTCTTTTCCGAATCGTTGCTCGAAATAGCCTGCATTGTCGAGTTCGTCGACCAGGTGAATGAACTCTGAGATAGCGGATGCTTTGCCTGGCGTTGGGCCGGGGCGTTGGCCGTGCTTGCGCTCTCGCCAGTATGGCCGTCGCGGCGGTCCATCTTCGCGGAGCTTGTCAGCATTGTCTAGGAGGTTGCGCAGGAGTTGTTGCCTTGCATTCATGGACGAAGCGCTCGATGGAGGGCTTCCCCAGGATCCGGCGCCATCGACGATGCTGCGAAATTCGGCGGCAGGACCACCCGAGTATCCGCCGACAAAAGCCTGCTCCAGTAGCAATTCGACGTAATCGTTCCAATTGTCCCTAGTGTGCTGATGTAGTAGTTTTGTTGCTTGTGTTTTGAATAGGCTGCGAGGCCACGCCAGTTGGAAGTCTGTCTCAGAGAAGCGAGATATCACCGCTACATCTTCTCGCACGCGCCAGCGTCCTGCTACAGCAGGCGGATGCGCCGGGTCGCTGGTCGGCGTGTGCATGCCGACTGCACGCGTTCTGTCGAATCGCTATCAGCGGTATTGGCCGTGGTGTCGCCGCCGTAGGTCCCCTCTGGGCAGTCAGCCGACCTGTGAATCTGGAGGTAAAGAGAGGGTTAGGAGGGCTGGTAGATCTGCGCCTTTGGATCGATATACCGGTGCTGGATAGCTCGCGAACAGGCATCGAGTACGTACGTTTGGTGGGCCATCAGGCTGATGGCCCACCAAACCGCCTCGAGCGGAATGTCGTTGTCGTTAGAGGCTCCGCCAGTTCAGGCCCCGAGTCCGACTGCGGGTAGGCAGGGTTCATTTCGATGAGTTGGCGTATCCCGTGTGGCATGATCGCGCGGCACCGCGAGTGGGTGGTCCTCGTTGGAGAGTGCGGCGAGGGCGGTGGCGACCTCGCCTAGGTCCGCCTGGACGTAGGTGGAGGTGGTGCCGATGTCGCTCTTTCCGGTGTGACCGGCGTATGCGCGGGCGACGGCGTAGCTGAAGTGGCGTTCGACCCAGGTGAGGGTGGTGTAGCGGAGCCAGTGGGTGCTGATCTCCTGGGTCGCGACCCATGGAAGGTGCTTGCCGATCCGTATCCACAGGTGGTCGTACCGGCGCCTGGTGATGGGGTTTCCGTTACGGTAGCGGAGGAGCTGTTCCTGCTGATCGGTGTGCCCTCGCTCGGTGTGGTGGGTGAGGAGCTGTTGCATCAGCGTTGGAGAGACCGGTTGCCAGCGGACGGTCTCGCCTTTCTCCCGGAGGAGGACGAGGCATTGGTCCGGGTCGAGGTCGGCGCGGCGGAGGGCGAGTGCGCCGCCGCGACGGCAGGCGGTTTCGATGTGGATGCGCAGGAGTAGCGAGTCGAGGTCGGGGTCGTTGCCGGTGGTGGCGGCGACTCTGATGATGTCGGTCAGCCGATCGGGTGGTAGCGCGCGGCGGGTGCTGGGGAGGCGCCTCGGTTTCGCGACTCGGATCGCGGGGTTGGCGGCTTCGGGGATGAGGCCGTCGGCGACCGCGTAGCTGTAGATGCAGCGGAGTGCGGTGATCAGGTGCTCGGCGGCGCCGCGTCCGCCGCGGGCGTTGCTGCGGACCACCGCGGACGCCTTGGTCCGCTCGGCGAGCTGTTTGATCTCCAACGCGGTGGGCTCGTCCAAGCGCCGGGTGCCCCACTCCTTCTCGATCCGTTTCCAGTAGGTGCTGTAGAGGCGGCGCGACGCTGGGGACACGGACAGCGCTACCTGACCGATGTAGTCGCTGAATGTCGGGATCTGGATCGCGGTGTGTCCGCCGGCCTGGACGAGTTGCTCGGGAGTGATTCCCAAGCGGGTAAGGAGGAGACGGGCTGCCTCCAGTTCGCCGTTCACGCGCCCGGCCCCTTCACTGCTCGCCCCGGAACGTCCGTGACCGGTGATAGGCCAGGAGCACGCTGTCGAGCACCGCTTCCGGGTAGAGCAGCAGGAGCCCTGAGCCGACCTGCGCCGTAGCCAGGAGTCGGTCGCCGGCGTGCACGTGGCACTGGTGCCGGATGGCGGCGGGGAGGTGTAGATACCGCCGGTCGGAGATGGTGATGGCGGAGTCGTCGTCGACCTCGACGACGATCGCACCGTGCGCAATCGTGATGGACAGCGGCGTGCGCGGGAGCCATCCGAGCGCCGCCAGCGGCGCACGGCTAGCAAGCCGGCCGGAGGCGCCGATAACGGTGACGGCGTACTGCGCTCCTGGCGGTACGAAGGCGGGCGGGGTCTGCGGCAGCGGCAGTCCTCCGCCATACGGTGCCACCGGCGCTTGGGGCGCGCGGAGCGCCGCCCTGACCAGGCTCGCGATTGACGGTGGGTGCGCCTCGCTGTCCGCGTGCTGACGTGCGCCGCGGGAGGGGTGTTCGGGCCAATTCGGCATAGGGAACTCCTAGCGGGCTCGACGTGGTCGGCGCTCCGAGCGAGTCCGTCGCCCGCGCCGCTACCGCGCATTCTTGGCCCGCGCGCGGCAGCGATCGGGTTAGCGACCTACAGTCGGCCGGCAGCCGGGTCAGCCTGCGCTGACGATTTCCGGCATCAGGGTGATGATCTGGCGGTATGTCGCGGCCGTGAGGTCTTCCGGCACCTCGGCATCGCGGGCCTGGACCAGGTCGTCGAGCAGGGTGCGTACCTCGGTGCGGTGTCCTGCCTGGTACGCGATCCGCATGGCATCGAGCCAGGGATGGTCCTCGGCGCGTTCCTGGTCGGCCTGCCAGGCGATGTCGACGGCCCATCGAGCACCGGCGAGGTCGCCGGTGCTGAGACACAACCCGACGTACTGGTGGACGGTGTCGACGATCGCGGAGGTCAAGTGGTGTGGCTGGATGTTGCTGTCCGGCAGCCACGCGTAGGGGATGCGATAGCGAGCCGCGTAGGCGAGATCGGCACCCGCCAACGGCTTTCCGCGGACGAGTTCGAGTGCCTTCCGGAGGTCGGTGATACCGTCCGAGCCGGTGAGTTCGGCGCGGGTCCGGAGGCGGCGGAACAGGTGCCAGTCGAGCAGGAAGCCGTCGTTGAGACGATAGGTGCGCTCGACGCTATTGTTCGGTGGGAGCCAGGGTTCGCCGTCGGGAGTTTCGCCCAGCCAGCGACGGGTCCGGCTCATCGCGACGCGGCGGCTGCGTGGGCTGACGATCGTTTCGGGCCAGAGCGCGGCGTCGAGTTGCTCGCCGGTGGCGCCGTGCCGGCCCCGTTGGGCGAGGTAGACGACGATCTCGCGGTGGAAGCGCAGACGTTCTTCGGGTGGCGGGCCGGCCGCGAGGACGTCGACGGGGCCGAGGATCGCGATGCGCAGCCGAGCGGTGGCCGGATCGTGCCAGGAGTCCAGGTCGGCGTCCAGCTCCGGATCGTCCTGCGAGCTGCGGCGACGATGCGATTCGACCCCAGCGGCGGGTACGCCGGCACGCACGGCTTCCTGCGGCGTAGTGGTCTGGGGGTGTGTCTCGTTCCGGGGTAGGAGATGCCCGTGCGCGTCGGTCCCTTCAGCCCATTCTTCCGTGGCGGGCGGTACCGGCTCGTCAGTCGGCGGGGTAGCTGAGGGCGAAGGGCTGGGCCGGTTGGTGCGCGCGGTGCGGAAGAACCGGGCGAGGTTGGCGAGTTGGTCGGCTGGCAGGCCGGTCGCGACGAGCCCGGTCGTGTCGAGCCAGTCCAGCGTGACGGTGCCGTTCACGTCGAGGTGCAGCCCGAACGGCGTACCCGTGCGTTGAGCCGCAGCGACCGCCTGCGCCCCGGTGACGGAGCTGGGGAGCCCGATCGCCTCCGCGCTGTCCGGTCCAGCGGCGAGGACGACGACCGGCGTCGGCGGATCCTCACCGGCGCCGGTCAGCCGGGCGGCGATACGAAGCGCTGCCGAGGCATGCGTGTCCTGGTTCTCCAACCGGTTCGCCGCCTGGACCGCAGCCATGCTCCGGATGCGGGACCCGGCGAGGGCGGTGAGATCGCGGACGTCCGTGGCGGGCAGTCCGGTCAGAATGATGTCGGTGTCGTCGCTCCAGGTGCTGGTCGCGAGTTCGGCGGCGAGATAGCGAAGCATGTCCGCGGCCCGTTGCGGGTCGCCGGTGATGGTGAGGGCGCCGAGGCGTTCGAGGTCGACGAGCAGGTGGTGGCCTTCAGGGTGGGAAGCGATGGTCACGAGCGTCGGCAGCAGCGCGGTATCGCTGTCGCCGTGTATGGGAAGGGCCGCGTCTGCGGCCAGGACCCAACGCCGTCCGCCGACGTCCGTGACGAACGGTGCGGGAGCTGCGGCGGCGGTCGGAGTGGTGAGAATGAGGTGGAGCCCATCCGGGCCGATCCAGACCGCGATGACGTCCGGTAGCTGATCGGTCGGCATGTCGCGCAAGAGGTGCGGCAGGGCGCGAAGCGCGTGGCCGAGACGTCCACATCGGCGGGTTGGGCTGCCGCGCGGACCACCGTCTCGGTGCGGGGCCGCGAGGGTGTCGCCAGCCGGTGATGGAGCCGACGGTGCTGAAGCTGACGGCTGCGCTGCCGCAGCAGACGGCGGGTCAGCAGCGCGGCCAGCAGTCCGGACGTGGCGAGCGTCGCGGTGATGGGCAGCGCCAGGTCGAGGGGGTCCGTGCCATCGGTCTCCTCGCCCGCTTGAACCGGCGGCGTGGGACTGCTCCCGGAAGGCTCGCCCGGTGTGAGCGAGACGTGCGGGTCCGGGCGCTCCGGACGCGGTGCGAGCGGCGACGATTCCACAGGCGGCCGTGGCACGGTGAGGAAAGAGCCGCGGGCATGGGCGCGTGGCCCGAGGTCGTGTGCCTCGGTGGGGAGGTTGAGGGTCCAGCCGGGTGCGATGATGTCGGGGAAGTCGGGGTCGTCGGCGTATTGGGGGTTGAGGTCGGCGATCTCGAGGTAGCGGTCTGCGGCACCGAGCGTGCGGGCGGAGATGTGCCACATCCAGTCGCCCTCGGCCACCCGATACCGCGGTGCGGCAGCAGCCTGCGGCGTAGCCGGACGCTCTGGGTTCACCGTGCCGAGTCGGGCGGCGGGCTGTGCCTCCGGGACGGCGTCGATGTGGCTGACCGCGGCGGGTGGGGAGGCGAAAGCGATGCTTCCGCCGACACCCGCAGCCGCGGTCCCCGCCAGGCCGGCCGCGAGCGTGCGCAGCGGGCCGGGCAGCCGCGGTCGCGGTAGCTGGATCCCGGCGGTGACGGCGAGGATTTCGGCGGTGGTGACGTAGAGCAGGGTCGCGGCCAGGACCAGCCACAGCAGCGCCAGGATGACGGCCGCGCCGGTCACGATGAGCGATATCGGCGCCTGGCCTGTTTCGGTGAGCAGTTTCTCCAGGTCGGCGGAGGTCGGCAGATACGGACCCCACCACCGGTACGTCAGCACGGCGATCGCGGGCGGCCCGCCGACGAACGCGATCACCCCGAGCAGCGACCAGACGAACCGCGCAGCACGCCCGACCCGAGCGCGTACTGACGGCCGGGGCTTCCGCGCCGGTGCCGGTTCCCAGACGGAGTCGAGTCGGGTGATGTGGCGGTCGGTGTCGCGGTTGCCGGTGTTCTCGTGCTCGGACACGGCACTCCTCCGGCCAGGGATGCAGAACAGTGGGCGGTGGCGACCGCCGAACGACCGTCATACCGCTGCGTCCACGCGGGCGGCCACCCGATAACCACGGATCTTTCACCATGCGCATATGCGAGATCACTACATGTTGAATGGTGCTGCCTCGTCCACCCACGTGCGGCAGACTTCCGCACATGCCGGCCCTCACCGCGCACCTCTGCATCGACTACGGCACCGCCACCACCACCGCACTACTGTCCACCCCGGATGGACGACGGCTACCCGTCGTCATCGACGGCACCACCACCATCCCCAGCGGCGTCTGGTTCGACAGCTCCGCTAACACACTGCTCACCGGCGCCGCCGCCGTTAGCGCCGCTCGGGTACGCCCCGATGCGTGGATCGCCACGCCACTTAGGCACCTCGGCGGCGATCCCATCCCAGTAGCGGACACCGCGCTGGACCCGACCGATGCGGTCGCCGCGGTGCTCCGCACCGTCGCCGCGCACGCGTCCGCGCTCGCCGGCGTGCCGATCGGCGGGCTGACGCTCATCGTGCCGTGCTGGTGGGGACCGCACCGCCGCCACCAGCTCCGGCTCGCCGCCGGCAAAGCCGGCCTGCCCGAGCCAAGGCTGATCGCTGACGCTGTCGCCATCGCCACTCACTGGGCCGTTTGGTCGGCTACACCCGTTGCCACCGGTACATGCGTTCTCGTGATCAACGCGGGCGCGAGCGGGCTCACCCTCGCTGTCGCCCAGCACAACGACGACGGCGTCCACCTCCTCGCCCACCACACCATCCCGCGCTCAGACGCCGCCCACATCGACGCCATGCTGATCGACCTCGCGGTGTCGCACGCCGGAGAGCGGCTGAAGGAGTGGCTGGCCGCGCCGGAACGCGCCGTCGAACGGCATCACCTGCTCGATGCGGTCCGCACGGCGAAGGAGAGCCTCGGTCAGCACGCGGCTCGCGCCGCGATCGTGCTGCCCGACCCGTACCCACCGGTGGTCCTGGACCAGGACGCGCTCAGCGTGGCGACCGCCGAACTGCGAAAGCAACTGCCAGAAGCAGCGGCACGGGTACTCGAAGCGGCCGACACCCGGCGCGAAGACCTCGTGGCCCAGCTCCTGACCGGCGGCCACGCTAACCTGCCCGGCCTCGCCGACACGGCCCGCGAAACGACCGGGCTTCCGCTCATCCCGATCAGCCGACCGGACGTGACCGTCGACGGAGCCATGCACATCGCAGCGCCAAAGATCGTTGATGCCCCGGCCTCAGTCGCACCGGATGCGCCCGCACCGCAGGTCAGATACCGGATGCGTAGCCTCGCCGCGCCGCTGCTGCTCGCGTTCACCGCGCTCGTCCTGCTCACCCACACCCTGACGACCGCCTGGACGCGAGACAACGGAGGCGTTCCTTACGCCGCGTTTGTTGAGCTCCCACGCCTGGGCATCAGCGGCCTACTGATCGCGCTCGCCGGCTGGAGCAACGGCACGACCATCGCCTACCTGCTCCACGCGGCCGCGACCACACCCGCCGAACTCGCCGCCAGCACCCGCATCACCCGCCGCGCCCTACTCGCCGCCGCCGCGGTAACCCTCGCCCTCGCCGCCGCGTTCGGCGTCGCCGCCAGCGCCCACTTCAACCTTTACCAGGACACGTTCCCCCGCTGGCCCGTCCTGTTCGCCCTCCCCGTCGTCGTCCTCACCGCGACCGCGGGCCTGCTCATCACCCGCATCCCACCCACGGAGATCCCCACCTGGGTCCGCGACGCCCGCACACCCATCACCGCCACACTCGTCGCCGCCCTCGGCGTCGCCATCCTTGGCATCGGCATAGCTCTTGCGATCGTGAACAGCCGTACCGCCCGCCTCGTCACCGCCAGCGGACTCGCCATCGCCTTCGGCGTCCTCTACACCTTCCGTACCAGGGACTACTACATCTGGGCCTTCACCACCATCTTCATGTGGTGGGCCGTCACCGCCTTTGTTCACACCGTTCGAGCAGCCTCGCCTCCGATCGATGCACGGATACGGCAGATGTTCGGATAGATGGACCGACCACGATTCGAGCGCGGTGCCCACTGCGCGCGGTCGCAACCCTGATCAAGGACTCGAAGCAGTTCGTCTCCGTTGGCGACGACACGGTCGCCGAACTCGGCGGCACACCCGTGCCCCGGCCGGTTCGGCCGCGAGGACCTGGAGGCCGTCGCCGTGCTGATGGCGGCCGGCGAGCTTCGGCCGTACATCACCCGCGTGTACGCCTTCGCCCAGGTCGACGACGTCGAGACCGGCCAAGCCACCGGCAAACTCACCACCGCGATCCCGGCCTGACGACCGCCGAGGTCGTGGGGTGGCCCGATCCCGAATTGGGCCGCTCGGTTCGCTGAGCAGATTCAAGGCCCGCGCCGGCGGCTTGCTGACCGCTCTTGCCGCCAGTGGCGGCGTGGTTGTATCACGCACATCCCACCGCAGCTCTCAGCTCTGTACGAATCGGACCCGGAAGCTTTACTACCTGACGCGGGGAGGCTGTCTGCCAACGACGCTACGCCTGCCATCGTGACGTTAAAGCCGTGTTCCTGTTGGAATTCGTTGTGTCGTAATGGCGGCTGAGTCGACTCGGTGCAGCCGATCTCGTATCGGCAGCCGGCAGTCCAGATTCTATTAATCGGCAGCGCGAGGTGCGCCCATGGTTGATTCTATCTATGTCGACTTGGCTGGGTCTGATGAGTCAAGAATTGATGCCAAAATTCGCAAATGGTGAATACTTGTGACTGTGTTGTGACGCGTATGTGACAGTTGTGACGATCGCATCAAAGGCAATGATATCCCACGTGAGTGAATTTGACACAGATTGTACTTGCGGCTGCTTTGCCTGTTGGTGTTTGGTTGGCAACTATCGTTATATTGGCGCTTCAGATACCTTATTTAGTGTTTATTGAACTTCGCACGATATCAACTTTTGTTGAGAATAAGTCTAATGGGTCTATGCTTGCGGTTTTTGGTATCGCATTACTTGCTTCTTATGACTACGCTATTGCGGCACCGGTGCTTGCAAGGATGCATCATAGTGTGGCGCATGGAGTTGCAGAGATGTGTGCTCTAGTCTTTCTGGCATTGTACGGAATTGGCGGATTGGCCTTTACGTTTCACTACAGCATTTCGGGCGTGGTCCAGTTTGGACGGAGCACTCTCCTAATGTTCCCGAAGGTCGTGTATGGGCGAGATAAGATTGCGGTCACGCGCTGGTGGATTAAAATATTCAACGCCACTGGCCTTATTCTCCTAACGGTCTTCTCTCTTCTCAATGTTTGGATTTTTCTTTTTACGAGTGTGTTGGGCAGGATGCATCAGTATGCAGTGCTTGCTTACATGGTTGGCTTGGGTGTTGTTACAATTGCTTTTAGGTCATTGTGGAAAGTGGTTCTGCGGTATCCAACAAGGCTAAGCCTGATAGCCGGCCTGAATCGGATTATTGCTCGAAATGCGCAGTCGGCGGAATTTCGTCGCGCGCGTTCGGAGAGGAGTCACGACCCGCTTGGCTGGGCGCGGTCCGACCTTATTCGGATCTCTCGTATTCTTGATGTGCTGGCCGCTCGTGATGATCGCCGGGTGGGTGGCTCGGCGAACAATCCGACATCCGCAATATATCGAGCCATGGCGCATGATGTCCGCCAATACTGTGGATCTCCTGGTTCTGCTGCTGACTCCACTGTGCCGGCACGCCTAATCACGAAACTTCGAGACGTTGAGGGGTGGATTATTGCCGGCAACGCCGGTCAGCAAAAGCAATTGATCAGAAAGCTGGATGTATTCTTGGCGGACGGTACTCCTCGAGTTCCTCCAAATGGGCGGCTGATGAGCGTGGGAGTGACTACGGCTTTTCGTTTCTTTGACGTATTTCTTGAGTGGGTTCAAAAGCGATGGCAGGCCATCGCCGTCGTTCTTGCTGTGATTGCTTTCCTCTTTGGTGTTCTAGATCTACAGACACTTCTTGGAATAGCGACTTGAGCAAAGAGGGGGCGCGGGGCCGTCAGGCGAGGGCGAGTACCGGTGGCACCATGAACGTCCGCCCTCCGCCCGCAGCTGCGGGCGGAGGGCGGACGTGCGCCTGCACCGTCTGCGTCCGGTCACCGCCGTCGTCGTTCATCAGCACGATCCCGCTCGGCCGCAGCTGCACGTGGAGCGCCGCCACAATCGCGTGCTCCCCGGCCCTGCTCCGGTCACGCGGATCCATCGTTCAACCCAGGCGGGCGATGCTGAGACCGGCCGCTACCTGTGCGGACTGCCCTGACGCGTCGTACGGCGCACGCGGGTAGGGAATGTTCGCGCCGGGCGCGGCTGCTCGGATTGCCGCATTCGCCGTGTGCGGATCCGCCTTGACCTGCGCCACCGTCCACGTCGACATCTTGTCGTGATTCAACGGATGCAGTAAGCAATAGGATGGGTCAAGCGCCGTGCTGCTTAGAAAGGTGCAGTTCCGGGTCGGGATCGTTAGCCGTGCTACACCATCTTGGGCTCACCCTTGATCCATGCGTACTGCCGATAGTTGAAGCAGTATTGACTGATTTACATGATCGCCGTATCGCGATTTCGCCATACGCAAAGGGCGCTGGAGGTCGTAGCCAATATCCCTCCGCTTTGGAGAATTGAGACGCCACGTGGATCGGCAAGACAATCCAGTATGGATGCGGGTTGCATGTCGATCCACAGTCGAACGGTGCGATCGCTGCTACCGGATGCAATGATGTCTCGATCGCCGAGTCGTCCGACCGTGACCGATGCAACTGGACCGGTATGGCCGACCAGGGGCGTAGCGACCAAGTTGCCATCGGCATCCCATACTCGCACCTTGCCATCGCCGCCGCCCGACACGATGATGTCGGACCCCTCTAATCGACCAACCGCTACTGCGTACACCGGGCTGGCGATCGACTTACTAATCGAAGACCCAGCAGAATCCCAGATACGCACCTCGCCGCTGCTCTCATCGTTGTCAGAGAGGGCATGGAAGGCGCTGCTGGAGACAATGACATCGCGATCGCCGATTCGGCCGAGAGTTACCGCGGAGATTTCGCCACTGTGGCCAATAAGCGGCTCGCCTATTGGGCGCCCTGCGGCATCCCATAGATGCACCCTGCCATTCCGATCTCCGCAGACGATGACGTCGCGTTCGCTGAACCGTCCAATTGCCACCGCGGTCACACCTGCGGTGTCTTCGGGGAAAAGTTCGTAGATGAGTTCGCCGTCAGCGTCCCAGACGCGAACGTCTGCGTCACGGCCGCCGCCACCGCAAGAGACGATGACCTCCTGGCCTGCAAGGTCTCCAACGGCTACATCCCATACTGCATAGCCGTGGCCAGTAAAGGGCTTACCAATCGGCTGGCCAGCCGTGTCCCACAGTCGTACGGTGGCGTCGCCGAATCCGCCGGATGCTATGACCTCTCGACCACCGAGCCGACCGACCGCTGCCGAACCCACCTCGCCAATGTGCCCGATGAAGGGTTCACCGATTGGTCGACCAGTGGTGTCCCACAGCCGAACCACCGGATCGTCGAAGCCGCATCCCGAGACAATGACGTCTCGGTTTCCGAGTCGTCCAATTGCCACTGCGGTCACTTCCTCGGTGTGACCAGTTAGAGGATCACCAATCGGATGGCCAGTAGCGTCCCATAGCCGAACCGAGTGGTCGCTACTGCCGGAGGCGATAACATCTCGGTCTCCTAGCCGTCCAACTGCCACTGCCCACACGCTTTCTGTATGGCCGACGAAGGGCTGGCCGATCAGGCCACCTGCCGAGTCCCACATCCGCAGTTCGCCGTCGTAACCGCCAGAGACGATGACGTCTCGGTTGTTGAGTCGACCGACCGTCACTGCGGCGACTGCACCAGTGTGGCCGGTAACAGGTTCACCGATCTGGCGGCCGGTAGCGTCCCACCGTTGTATGACGCCTTCCCGGTCCTGGTACTCTCGATGGTTGCCCCTGCTGCCGCCAGAAACAATGACGCCTCGGTCGCCAAGACGACCGACTGCTACTGCACTTAACTGACCAGCAGTAATGATAGGTAAACCGATTGGGCGACCGTTGATGTCCCAAATCCGGATCGTGCCCTCGCCGCCCCCGGAAACGATCACATCGTGGTCACCGAGACGGCCGACAGCCACCGCGACCACCTGACCGGTGTGGCCGACGAGAGCCTCACTGATTGGATGTCCGGCGACGTCCCACAACTGCACAGCATTGCCACCGCAGGAGACGATCACATCGCGGCTGCCAAATCGACCGACTGCCACCGCCTCCACACCACCGCTGTGATTGGCGAATGCTTCGCCGATAGGGTGGCCGGTTGAGTCCCACATTCGGACCTGGCCGGCGTGGTCGCCGGATATGATGACCTCTCGGTTACCCAGTCGGCCGACAGCCACCGCGCTTACCGGGGCGCTATGGCCGGTGAGCCGTTGGTGTGGTGATCCGGAGCTATGAGCCCACGAGACGGCGTGACTCGGCGTAAGGGCGTTGAAGCGTCGGAGCAGTCCGTGTAGACCGAGGTGTGCTGCCGTCAGTGCTAGTAACCTTGCGCGGCGTTGTGGGGAAAGTAGTCTGGCACCGTGCGCGGCTTGCCGTAGGAGCAGGGCAATCGACAAGTCGTCGCCGTGTGCTTGGTGCGGCAGCAGCGGCATGAGTCGGTCGATGTCCGCAGCACACAAGAACGTTTCATCGTGTAGGAGCCGTGACAGCTGCGCACCTGCGTAGGCATGGTCGGCGGCGTGCATACGTGCATAGGCATCAACGGAGAGCCATGTGTCGCCGTCACCGGGTCGCAGGGTTTCCAGCAGCTTCTTCTCATCGGAGCGTTTTCGTCCGCGGGCGGCGATGAGTTCGTCAATGAGAGCCTGGTGGAATAGGCGGCTGGTTCGTCCGTTGTCGCCGGTGTTGGTATGCAGCAGGTAACTAGCTGCTGCGGTCAGGCGAAGTGTGTCGATGTCGATCTGGTTAGTCGGGTAGCCAAGGACCGTTGCGAACCGCGCCCACCGGTCGTCGTCTATCCCATCACCGCGACCGTAAGCCAACGCGGTTAGCCGACCTCGCATCAGCGACTGCTGGTCCACCGGCAGCCCGTCGAGGTACTTGGTGATGGCCTCACCGACCGTAGCGGGAATTTGCGTCTGAGCGAACCCCGGCCTGGTCGGGTCTACGACCCGATCGGCACTGCTGAGCTGACTGGCAGAAAGTGCACCGACCAGATAGTTTCTTCCGGCGCGATCGGCAATTATGTCGGCCAGCCGTGCGGTCAATACTTCGTCGCTCCGGTATCCCGCCCATGCCCCGTCACTTGGCGCGGGGTGAGGCGAGGCGTGCTGAATCAGAACGGCTGCGACGAACGCGACGAACCCTTCGCGATCGAAGTACTCGTCGCTGTCCAGATCAACTAGGTTCCGCGCGTGAGCGCTATGCACGCCTAGACTGGGTAACACTGCGCCGACGCCGTAGCGAGCACCGGTCGATAGCGCTCGCGTGGCGACCGCCACCCGCGCCCGAGGTAGCCGTGCGACTTCCATGAGCAGGTCAACTATCTGCCGTCGGTCCGACAGAGTGTCAACTTCGTCCAAGGCGTCTACCGCCACCACCAATTCCGGTCCGTCGTTATGCAGTGTCCTCATCAGGGCATCCGCGTCATCGATCGATCCGATGCCCGCCGCCTTGCCAAGTGCGTCTACGACGTCGCCGTAGGTGATGCCGCGCGCATGTATGCACACCCCGTTGCTGACTGGGCTATCCCACATAGTCAGTACGGCGCGAGCCAGTACCGCTGACTTGCCGGCACCAGGTTGGCCGGTCACTACCAGCGGTTGTCCTGGTGAAACGGTCTGCTTCACCCACTCTACAATTGCAGATACCGCGGCGGATCTGCCCCGAAACAGATCAGCGTCTGCGATCCCTCCGCGGTGACCGCGGGAGCGGCGAATGAAGTGCATCTCCGCTCCAACGCCAGTCCATGCCCAACGTGTACCAATGGGGTTGCTTGACCTGGTGGGCAGCGCGGGACGTCGGCTGGAATCCAGTCGATCGCGTGCAGTCATCCAAGCCGCACGTTGCCCCTCCGATAGCCCGCAACCACTCAAGAACGCCTCTACTGACTCCGGCCGCGGGATCGCCTTTCCAGCCAGCAAGTTGTAGACCGTGTTTCGGTGTATTGAAAGCCCGCGTTGTTTGCAGCGCGCAACAACGCCGTCCGGCAGAACGCCTTGAGACTTCATCAAGGCATGTAACGCGGCGCCGAACTGCGCCATCGTCATGATGGCGTCCGGATCCGGTGGTTGCGGGGCCGGAGCCTTTCTCGCGTTCGGCATTAGTACTCCGCCCTGGTCAAATCCGATGGTGCATGGCTTGCCCAGTCTAGAACCCGTCGAGGATCTTCGTCTCGTCCCTCGATGTCCAGCCAGTCCAAATTGACCTGTCTATGGACCGATGGACGCCAACCGTGTAGCCGTCGTCAACTATCACCGCACCGACGAAAGGTGTCACCCATGATCACATCGTTAAACCGAGGGCTCTGGCTCGCCTGCTGCGTCCTACTTGGTGGTCTTGTGTCCGTCATCGGTGGCCTCTTGGACTATGCGAGCGGTCGCGAGATTACCCAATCAATCATCACCGGTGCCGCTGCCTTTGCCGCTACGCTCACCCTCGCCATTCTCGTGCTGAGCTTCTACCGGCAGACCGATAAGTCCTAACTAGTCCGGCTTTGTTGGTGCCTATGGTCGCTGCGCAACATGTACCGGCGGCCATAGGTAGGCGCCTTGAGTGGAGTCTTGTCCGTAACGCTCTCGACATCCACATGTCCGCGCGCGTGAAACTGCTGTAGCACCCCGGTCATCGTCAGCGTATCGTCGCGAATAGTCACCCTTGTTCTGGAATAATGGCTGCTCGTACGGGAGGTTTCGAGATGCGCGCAGAGGGTGATGTGCCCGACCTGACCACCGGCCAGCGGATCAAGCTTTACCGCGAACGCGCGGGCAAGAGCCGTCCGGTGCTGGCCGGGTTGGTCGGCAAGAGCAGTGAGTGGGTCAAGGCCGTTGAGACCGGCCGGATTCTCGCCCCGCGGCTGTCGATGCTGGGCCAGATCGCCCGCGTTCTCCGGGTGGACGTGCAGGACCTACTCGACGGTCCCGAGGACAACGTCGTCATCACCGCCGGATCCGGGCACCCGGCGCTCGCCGAGGTCCGCGCGGTGCTCAACCGCCTTCCGCTGGCGAGCCGTGAGCCGCAGTCGCTTGATCACATCGCCTCGCGGCTCGCGCTTGCGTGGGACGCACGGCATCGAAGCCCTGAACACCGTACGGTCATCGGCGCTCTGCTCCCCGCCCTGATCAGTGACGCCCAGGTCGCGGCCCGGGCATACCGCGGCGAGGACGGCCGGCGTGCGCTGGCGCTGCTTTCCGACGTGTTCGGGCTCGCACAGATGTTCCTCGCCTATCAACCGGCCGCGGACCTGCTCTGGCGTGTCGTGGACCGGGCGCTGCTGGCCGCCCAGGAGTCAGAGGACCCGATCGCGCTCGGCCAGGCGGTGTGGTTCGCCATGGAGGCTCACCGCGACTCCGGCGACTGGGACACCGCGATGACGATCGGCGAAGACGCCATTCACTCGCTGAGCTCCCACCTCGACGACGGCGGCGACGCGCTGGCCGGGGTGTACGGCGCGCTCCAGGCCGGGTGCGCCTTCACTGCCGCCCGCGCCGGCGACGACGGCCGCGCCTGGCGGTACTGGGACGCCGCCGACGCCGTCGCGCAACGCCTTCCCGCGACGTACTACCAGCGGGTGACGAGCTTCAGCCAGCCGGTCATGGTTGCGCACGCGGTGACCCTGGAGGTGGAGCTCAAGCGCGGCGGCCGAGCGCTGCGCGCGGCGTCGGGACCGGCGACCGCGCCGATCCCCTCACGGCCGCGCCAGGCGCGGCACCTGATCGAGGTCGCCCGTGGGCACTACCTGCGCAAGGACCACGCGGCCATGCTCGGCACCCTCCACGACGCACACGCGAGCGCACCGGAGACCATCCGGTTCAACGTCTATGCGCGGCAGATGGCTACCGCGGCGATGTCCGGTCCGCCGTCGATGCGGCGCCAAGCACGCGAGATCGCGGCGAAGGTCGGCCTCGTGGGATAAGGGGTAGGAACCGTACCCCTCGGCACCTCCGAAGGCTCTTACGTTCTGTGTAGGCAATCACGCCGGATGCGTAATCGCCTGGCACGGCAGCGACCCATTCGCGAAGTCGTCAATGAAGTCGCCCCGATCGTGACTTCCGCGCTGCCGTGCTGACCAGAGGTACGGCAGTCCTGCACATGCGGGGCTGCCGCACCCTCAGAACCACGTGCAGTCGCCGGTGATGGATAGCCGACGCCGTGCGTCGTCGGCTTCCGGAGGCGTTGATGGATGCTTGTCACGAGTTCTGCCAATCGTTCTGCCCTGCCGCGGCAAGCGCCGATAAGCGGCTCGGTGCCGGTGCCTTCTCCGGGGTGTCTTGATGGGCGGCCGGGTGCTTCAGAGAGGGGCGGTACTCCAGCTCGCGGTCAACGACTACAAGTTCGGCACGCTCGACCCGCTGCATCTGCGGATCGTTCAGGTCGTCCGAGTTCATAACCTGGATGACGGGCGGTGGATCGAGGTGGCCGCCGTCATGCTCGACGCCGAGGGAGCAACCATAAGGCCACGCCCGTACACATTGGTGCGCGCCGAGGCGATCCACAGGTCACAGCCCAGCACGAAGGCAGCCGCATGCTGACCAATGCCGAGGGCCAGGAAGCCAGCAGGGCACTACACACCGCGGTCGCCGCCGCCCACAGCGCAGAGGTTGCTCATCAAGCCGGCCTTCCGTGCCATCCAGGTTGCGCTGGTGACGGGTGTCCCATACCGCAGGGTCTCCGATCCGGCGCCCTGCTGGCAGCAAGCCTGACCATCGATACGCACGCGGCCGGCCTTCCCTGCGATGGGCAGTGCGGCGGCGACGATGACTGCGATCGTCTGGACGAGGCTCTCGCTCTCATGGTGGCCGAGCAGGAGTGGTACCGCCTCGTCGAGCCGTGAGCCACCGGATGCCGTCCTACCGCGCTCGCCGCGCGCGGCATCGTCGTCCTCGAACTCCCGCTCCCGCCCTTCGCGAGCGGACCAGGCAAGCCGCTACTCCCTGCTCGCCACTCGGAAATCGATCTAAACGGCCTGCCCACCGGTGTGCCGCCGCCCCGGCCCTCCCGAGCTGCGCGACGGCGCACTACCAACCCACGCCCAGAAGCCCAAGGAGACCATCGACATGGCCCACACTGACAGCACCGTCCTGCCTTCGCCCGACATCGAGAGGAACGATGACCGACTGCACATCACCCCTGCACCGTCAGGCGGACTGGCGCTACGGACCTCCACCGAGCCGGCCAGCCAGGCGCTCGTCATCTCCGAGGTGGCCTTCCGCGCGTTCGTCCACGACATCCTGAAGAGCACAGCCGACGAGCTGCTCACCCACCCGGACTGGTGCCTGCGGACCGAGAGCCCGGGAGGCCGCCACCGGTCGAGAGAGCTCTGGGCGTCCCTTCCGGGCGAGGAGACCTGTACCCGCTTCTGGACCATCCAGGACCCGGGCGACGCCGCCCCAACTCTGCTGTTCGCGGTCGAGGAGGAGGACTACGACCGCAAGACCCTCCGCCTGAATAGCGAACAGGCCGTCCGTCTCGCCGAGGCCGCAGACCACCTCGACCGTACGGCCGTCGGCGCGACCGGTGTTCTCGCCGACGACGAGCACCCGTATTGGTGCACCGGCGTCGAGGAAGTGAACGAGCCGCACCGCTCCGAGCGGCTCGCCATCAGCGCCGACGACGACCTCCAGGGCATCTGGATGTACCTCGGATGCACCAGGTCCACCGGCGAGCTGCTTCCCGCCACCACGTCCGCCTGGCTGGAGATCCGCGAGGACAGCCACTCCAACATCTGGATCCTCGCCCCGCACCAACTGCCGCTCATCCGGTACGCGGTCACCGAGGCGCTGCAATGGCAAGGTCGTGCGACGGCAACCGATCGCCAGCTCATGAGTTGAGGCTGGTGGCTTTCTGCCGGACGAAGCCCCGGCGACCGGCCCGCTCCCCGGGGAGGAGTCAGGAGCGGGCCGGTCCGCGTTCCAGCACGAAAGGAGCGCAAGTGTTCCGAGCGGACGGCGCTCAGCCGGTGGCCTCGGCGAGCGAGTACCTGCTGCTTCGACTCCCGTAGGACTGCGCAGATCAACCTAATCGATTAAGGTGTTCGATTGTCGGTGTGCCACCCGATCGAGTTAGGGGATCGACCTCGCGCGGCGCGCTCCGGTCACCGGTACAGGGACCTGCTGGTTCGGTGATGGCGCGGTTCGTGTCGTCGGGCCGCGAGCAACGGGAACCAACGGCCCGACACTGTCCAGCTGCGCCGCGATTGCAGCAGGTGACCCTGACAGCCGACGACCATCGTGCCGCGGGGCGGTGCTTGGATCGGCGAGTTCACCGAGGAGATCGACCAGAGTCAGCACGGTGTCGTCCAGGGAGGTCGCCGGCTCCCACCTCTTCTCCGTCAGGTGAAGCAGGCCGGTGCTGCTCCGGCTCAGTACCGTGAACACCGCCAGGATCCGGCCGTTGGTCAGCTCGCGCTCGAGTGCTTGACGCGTACCCGCCGCAAGATCTGCCAGCGCGGCAGCGATCGAGGGATGGTGCCGTGGCGCTCGCCGCTGCGTTCGGAACGGTGGATTGGAAAGAACGGTCACGGCGTCAGAGACCGAAGCCCGCAACGCGTACCCCGTATCCGGCTTCGGACCCAGATCGTTAGCGATCTTCGCGCTCTTCCTCCACATCTCCTGGACGACGAATGGTGCTGTAGCCTCGGCGGCGCGAAGTCCGAGCTTGCACGCGTCGGAGATCCCGCAGATCGTCGCGTTCTCCAAGTTCCGGTACAAGCCTGCGGCAACGGCACCCATCACGGCAGCCACATCGTCGAGACCGTGAACCCTGTGGATGGACACCGTTGCCGAGTCGGCTACGTCGAGCTTCCGCAGGCCGGACGGCGGAGCGAAGGCGGCCATCTCGCTGAAGTGCGTCTCCAGAGCAGGGTCTGCCAGCACCCGCATCGCCCGGACCTCATCGCCATGGAGCGCACGCAGATCCCGATGCCGACGCATACCGCGTTGCAGCCACTTACGGATCTGTCGGTCCGCCCCGCACATCGCCGCTGCCACCGCCGCCAGATCGCCGAGCGCGCCAGCCCTGCCGGCCCCGTCACGTAATGCCTCGCCAGCAGGGCTGCGCACCGCTCCACCGGGATTGACATGACTGGCGATCACATCGCCGCCGGCCCGCAGCGCCCGACCGGCTCTGTCGAGTTCCGCAGCCACGGTGCCCTCCGCCCGTGCCGCCAGCGGCGCCGCCCGCCGCTTTTGCAAAACCATCGACGGTACGGCGCGCAGCAGCCGATCGGCGTCCTCGGGCCCCACGAGGTTCACCGCGATCAGGAGGCGAATGTCCGTCGCCGTTGCCGGGGCCGGCCTCGGAGAGTCTGGCGACGGATTCACCAGATGCCGCAGGCGATCCAGGTCGGCGTAGAGCGCCCGGCGTGCATGCAGAGCGGCCACCGCGGCAGGGTGATCGGCCGGGCGGTTCTTTCGCGCCGCCTCGGCCGCCGCATGCACGGACTCCTCCGCGAGGTCGAGCCAGCGGCCGTAGGTCACAGCGGCTCTGCCAGGCTGCGAAGGTTCGCCGCGGCCTTCCTGAGGGACCTGCGCCGTTCGTCCGAGGTGCCTGGCTCGCCACTCAGGAAGTCCAGGCCGTCCGCCGCCGCCAGGGCGAGTTCCCGGCCGGCGACGACCAGGTCCGGGTCATCGGCCCGGCCGGTGACCATCAGCGCGTACCGCTGCTGGTCCGGGAAGAGCATCCCGACGAGAATGCTCGCGCTCACCCCGAGCCGATCCCAGGCCAGCCCTTCCGGCGTGCCCTGCGAACCGCTCGTCCACCCATGTTCCAGCAACGCCAGCGCCAGCGGCACCGCCTCGGCTACCGTCTCCAGATCCCGCAACGCCGCATGGATCCGCCGGATCGCCTCCGGGAACTCGTCGTAGACGATCTCATCCGCACCGGACATGACAACCTCCTCAAAGCCCGGACGCGGACGACACGTCCGCGCCGAGCAGGTCGAGAATCGACGGGACCGGCACCCGATAACGGCGACCGATCCGCAGCAGATGCACCGGGAACTCACCCGACTTCGCCAGCTGATAGGACTTCGACCGGCCGATCCCGAAGATCGCCCCGGCCGTCGCCACGTCCGTGGTCGAGCCCAGCTCCCGGACCGCGTCGATCGTCCACACCCTGCGAGGCCGCGCCGTCTCGTCCGCGCCTGCCGTAGCCGTAGTCATACGTCTCTCCGCTCCTGCCAACGGCAGTTGCTGTGGACAGCGAACTGCCTGTGGATAACGCGAAAGACGCTTCCGTCCCGGTGTTAGCGGCGCCGCTACGTCGGATTTCGACAGCCCGAACCGAGGCGAAGCACGGCGGGGTCTTACCGGCGGCGGCGCGGCTTGTTTCCGGCCTGCGCCCGAGGCGCTTCGGCCGCGATCCGGCGCAGAACTTTCCGTCCGTAGTCGTGGGTGCCGAACTGGCGGTCGAGCGCCGCGCCGGAGAGCTTGTCGCCCGCCGCGAGCCGTTCGCGCGCGAACGTCTCCATCTGCGTCCCGACAGCGACCGGGCTCTTCTTCTCGGCCGGGGTCGGGGCTGGGGCTGACGGCGGGGGCAGCGTTGCGACTACCGGTGGTTTCGGTGTGTCGGCAGGCTCGTGCCAGGTGAGCACGAGCTGCCCGTTGGGCTGCGGAGGCTTGGGCGGTGCCGCGATGGCAGCAGCATTAGCGGTTTCGGCAGCCACGCTGATCCTCGGAGGGATCGAAGGCTTGTTTGCCCTCTCGGGGATCTGCGCACCTCGACGGATGGCCTTCCGCGCCGCGCGTACCGTCCCGAAGGCCTTGACAGCCGTGAAAGCGGCCTGCCATGCGGAGCGCGTGGTGGTGTGACCGTCCCGGAGCGCGATCAGCCAGGCCAGATGCGTCATGCCGCGGAAGTGGAGCCACCGGGCCGCGCCGAAACGGGGCCGGACGGCCGTGAGCCGGCCTTCTGCGCGCATCGCCTGGCGGTGTTTGAAGATCGACCAGAGTTCCCAGAGGACGACGCCGGTCATCGACATCAGCCCGTACGAGACTGCCTCCCCGGTCGGGGCGAACCCCGGCCCGGCGGCGTGCCAGTAGTTCATCACCGCGGCGCCGGCCGCGAACGCCCACGTCGCCGCTCGGAATAGCACCCCACCATCACCTGCGGCCCGTGACAGCCAGTCGAGGCGGGCGACGTACGCGGTCGACAGCTCGAACCCGGCCGCGAACACCACCGCGCCCGCGGTCGACCAGCCCATCACCTGAGTCGCGAACTGGATCTGGCCCGCCCACGCCACCGCCATTGGAAACAGGATCGGCAGCACGAACAACGCCCGCTCCGCCGCCCGCGGCATCCGCGCCCACACCGCCCGACGGCGCACCCGCCGTCGCTCAGTACGGTCCCGCCGTTCCTTGTCGCGGATCTGGCGTTCCCGGCGGGCAGCTGCGCGACGCTCCTGCCGCAGTTCGATTGTCAGCCGGGCGGTCTTCGCTCGCCGTTCCAACTCCGCGTCCGCGTCGATCCGCCGCTGCTCCGCGCGGACGACCCGTCCGGACGCTCGCGCGCTGAGCGCGTGCGCGCCGTTCTGTCCTGCGACCGGATCGGGCTGCTCCGCCTCCGGGGTGTGCGCGGTGATGTCCATCGACCTTCTCCGACCTCGGCGCTCAGCTCCACTGGCGCGGGCCAGCGTTCACCGCCGTGGTTAGCAGCTCGGCTGCGCGGCCTGCCGCCATCGGAGTCCTGACATCGAAGACCTGGCGTGCATCAGGCGCCGGGTGCCGCGTCGTCCTGTTGGCTCCGTTTCTGCTTCAGCCGGAGGACCGTCTGCAACGACACCGGCCGTCCGAGCCGCTCACTGAGCGCCGTCGCGATGTTCCGGTTCTTCAACGTGCCGCCCACGTCGTCGTTGAGCACGGACTCGAGGTCGGCGACCGTGGGTGCGCGGCCCGGTGTGCGGCCGCCAGTCCGTGAACGCTCGGGGAACGCCCATGCGACCGCGTGACGGCGTTTCCAGCGATAGGTGCTGCCGTTCCGGGCTGCCGTGATCTCGTCCGGGTACGGCAGAAGTCCGTCGCGGTGTTCCTGCCAGTCGTTGAGGGAGTGCCTGACGTAGCTGCGGAACGTTCCCGCTGTAACCCCGCGCAGCGCCGCGAACTCCGCGACCCCGATGAGCCCGTCAGGATCAGCGTCCGACGTCGGCGCGGTGACGGTGGCGGACCGGGAAGCGCGATACGCGTCGAGGTCTACGAGCGCGAACCAGTCGCGCCGGTCGTCACGGTCGGGAAGCGGAGCGGGAAATCCCGTCGTCGGGCGTTGTGCTGGCGAGGAGAAGATGCGCACGGTGCTGAGCGCCAGCCCCAGGTACTCCGCGGCGCCGACGCGGTCGACGGCCTGCTGTCCGCTGACGGTCCTGATCTCCACTGCTGTCCTGGCCTGCTGGTAGATGCGGCGGCCGGGGACACGCGCTGCCGAAGCAGCGCCGGCAAGCCCCGGCCGCCATCCAGAAATCCGCCGTGAGCAGCACCCACCGCAGAAGAACGTCACTCTAGCGCGCTCCGCCGATCACGAGGCGACACCGCCTACTGACCGCCGTCGGCTCCCAGCGCATTCCGAAGCGGCGGCTGACGTACGGGTTCGGCTTCGCGGCGCTGGCACGACCCGCGGTTGCGGAGGTCAAAACCGGCATCGAAGAAGAAGGTACGCGTGGGCGCAGGTTGATCGTCTGGCCGCCGGAAGGCGGTCGGCAATCAGGCGAGCCGCCGTGGGTGTGGTGGTCCGGCCCACGGGCCGAACCACCACACCCACGATCAGGCTTGGGCATCCGGCGCCACCGGATCGGGAGCCTCACCGCAGGCGCGTTGCTCGATCGCCGCCAGCTCATACCTGCATTCCTGGAGGAACCGCAGGTAGCGCACGGTGCTGCTGCCGGGTTCGCGCCAGGAGCTCTTGTCCTTCAGCGGCTCCTCGTAGGCGGCCAGCACCAAGCCGAGCGCAAGAACCTGCGCCCGCGCCTCGCTGGACTTGCCGACCAGGTCGGCGAACGCGTTCGACTCCCGGTGCCAGGACGGGCGCGGGCCGTCGACCCGTATCAGCTCGTAGGCGAGGTCCCAGCCGCGCTCCAGGACCAGACCCGGCCGCGCCAGGCTGTCGGCCACGAACGCCGCCGCCCCCTTCGGCGCGGTCTTCCGGGAGAGGAACCCAGTCAGCCACTCGCGGCGTACGGTGGTCGCACTGACCCAGTCCTTGTTCGCCTGGATCACGTCACGGCGCTCGGCGCGCTTGGCCTCCCGCTCGGCGTCCGTCACCACCGCCTTATCGGCCTGGGCATCCGTGTCGGGCGCGCGATAGCGGTTCACATGGCCGTAAGCGGCATAGTCGGTGCACACGTACCGAGCGGTCAGCCCCCGCACCCGCCGGGTCCGAGGACCCTCATTCTCGCCGGTGATGTCCTCGTCGTACCAGCTGTAACCGACGAACGCGGCGTGCCCAGGACACTCACTGTGCGCGGCTGCCTCCAGCTCCTGGCCCTCGTCGTCGACCAGCCGGAACAGCTCCTTTGTCTTCGGGTCTCCGTGCGCCGGTTCGGCGACGATCGTCAGTCCGGCCGCGCTCAGCTCTGCCGTCTTTGCCACTTGGGCCGCTGCCTCCGCGCGTTCGTCGCGCAGCCGCTGCGCGAGATGGTCGAAACCCTGGCCCTCCTTCGCCGCCACGATGAGCTGGGTGCAGGCATCCTTGTCATCGTCGAACTCGGCGACGACCGCCGCCTGACGCAGATCGAGGAACTGGTAACGCTTTGCCGCGCCCGTCGCCAGCTTGCTCTTCGATACGGCGAGGGCAGTGGTCACCTCGGTCTTCTTCGTCCCGGTCCGTTTCGCGATCTGCCCGGCGGAAAGCCCGAACATCGACATCTGCTCGAACGCGGCGACCCGGTCGGCGTTCGACAGCCCTGCCCGGCGGTCGTTCTCGCTCACCTGATCACCGAGTCGATCCACCTCCTCCGCAGGCTTCTCGACCACCATGACCGGCACGCTCTCCCGTCCGACCTGCACCGCCGCCACGGTACGGCGCTGGCCGAACAACACCACCAGTCGCTGATCGTCATCGCGGTAGGCGGTCACGGCCTGCAACACGCCCCGCTCACGGACACTGTCCACGAATTCCCTGTCCAGGCGCGGATCAAGCCGGGCATTCGCCCCGATTATCAACTCCTGCGGATCCACGCGCACGAACTCTTCCCTGCTGGTGATGGTGCTCGTCTCGCTGTTCACGTCTCCTCCGATACGGACGGATATTTGGATCGTGAGCCGGGTTGCCAGTCTCGCGCTCACATGTTTAATGATACGTCTTTAGGAAGATCAAAGCAAGGTCATCAATACCTTGTTGGGTGCCTTGAGCAGGCTAAATAGACAACGGCGGAGGGTTGATGGCGCGACTCGTTGCCGCCTGGTCGCCGAGTTCGTGAACGGGTCCTTCCGTCCGTCATGGAGTAGCGCCATGATCAACACCAGGAGCGAACCGGACGGCCCGGGTGCGGGAGCAAGCTATGCATCCGGCTGCCGGATCCCGACCGGGCGCGGTCGTCCACCCACCTGGAAGAGCGCCGCTCCGAGGAGCGGCAGCGGAGCGCGCTAACGCGTCCCGTAACGGCTCGCGTCGAGCCTCGCCACATGCCAGACGCCAACCCGTCGAAGGTGCGTGACGAGCGCGGCCGTGACCGCCAGCATCAGAGGCCGGGCCGTGAGCACCGGCTGACTCCGCGCTTCAGTGCCGAGGAGCTGGCCGCGATTCAGGAGGCCGCCGCGCAGGTCGGGATGACGGTCACCGGCTTCTGCGCGGAAGCCGCGATCGCTCAGGCCTCCGGGGTGCGGGCGGCATCGCTGGATCCGATCCGGGAGATCCTGGCCGACTTTCAGGCCGAGCTTTACACGGCCCGGATTACGGTCGGTCGGATCGGGACGAACCTGAACCAGGCCGTTGCCGCCCTCAACACGACCGGGCAGGCGCCCGAGTGGCTGCTCACCGCCGCGTTGCTATGTGAGCGGCGGATGGAGCGTATCGACGCGGTGATCGCGTTGATCGATCGTCGGCTGCGGTGATCCCGAACATCCGCCGCGGTCGGCGCGTCGGTGGTCTGCTGCGTTACCTCTACGGTCCTGGCCGGCGGGAAGAGCACGTCAACCCGCACCTCGTCGCCGCGTGGGACGGTGCCGGCCCGCTGTCCGCCCTCGAACCCGCCGCCGGTCATCTGGGAAAGTGGGACTTCCGCGCGCTGGCGGACGTGCTGGAGCAGCCGGTGCGCAGTGGCCGGAACCCGCCCCGGCAGGCGGTCTGGCACTGTTCGCTGCGCACCCATCCGTCCGACCGCCGGCTCAGCGACGTCCAGTGGGGGCGGATCGCGGCGGAGGTGATGGCGCAGGCCGGCCTCGCCCCGCACGGCGACGAGGGCGCGGTGCGGTGGGTCGCGGTCCGGCACGGCGCCGACCACATCCACATCGTGGTGACCCTCGTCCGTCAGGACCGCCGTACCGAGTGGGCTCGTCACGACCGCTGGCGTGTCCAGGCTGCATGCCGTGATCTCGAAGAACGCTACGGCCTTCACCGGGTAGGGCGCGCCGCGACCGCACGCCGTCGTCCCACAGCACCGGAACTCCACAAAGCACGCCGACTCCAGCGGTCCGAGGCCGATCGGGACGTGTTGCGGCGCGAGACCCGCTTCGCCGCCGCAGCAGCGAACGGTGCCGAGGAGTTCTTCGCGCTGCTACGCGAGGACGGTCTGCTCGTCCGCCCGCGCATGAGCAGCACCCGGCCCGGAGAGGTTACCGGCTACAGCGTCGCCATCGACCGGCCGGACCCGATCTGGTACGGCGGTGGCCGGCTCGCCACCGATCTCACCCTGCCTCGCCTGCGCGCCCGCTGGCAGGAGACAACAGCCGCACCATCCACCGGCGAGCAGGACGACCTCATCGACCGGGCGATCCGTGAGGTCCGGGCCGCCGGGCTTGAGGGCGGCGATGCATGCGATCTGCTGTTCGTCGCCGCCCGGCACGTCCCCGGCAAGGCGAAGCGCCGGATACTGCTGCGCGCCGCTGACGCGCTCGACCGGGCCGCCCGGCCACGCCGAAGCGCTCCGGCGCGTACCCGTGCGGATCTTCGGGTGTTGGCCCGTCTGCTGCACCTGACCGGGCAGCTCGGCGACGACCGCAACACCGCCGCCGTCCTGGAACTACTTCTCGCTTTCGCCCGGCTCGCCGAAGCTCTCGCCGACCTCAAGGCCGCAGGCCGTCAGCTCCACCAGGCGCGTGACGCCCGCGAGGCGGCCCGACTGCTGCGCACCGCCGCAGGCCCGCTTTCACCTGGGGTAACACAGCCGCTAACCCCCGGGCGTGACCGTCGCCAGGACCCGGCAGCAGCGGACGCGCCGGGCCGTCATCCGTGACGGCGACCAGCAAGGGGAGGTACCCGGTGGACGGGATCGGCCAGGAGCAGCACCCGGACTTCCTTGCCGAGAGCGGGCAACGCCTCGGCCAGAGCCTCGCCGTCCTCGCTACCCTCGGCGAGGCCGCCGCCCGCCTCGCCGCCGTCGAGATCCGCCGCCGGCAATGGCGCGAGGCCCAGGACGAACGCCGGTCCGGTCGTCTGAGCAGCCCGCCCAGCCCGACCTCACCCGATGCCGACCTTCAGCGCGCCAAGAAGCACGACCGGCGCCTCATCGCCAAAGCCCTCGACGACATCTGGCTCGACCGCGCCGACTTGCTCGACCTCGCCACCGTCTGGCGCGCCGCCCGCCTCCGCGAAACCCAGATCCCCGAAGCGCGGGCGGCCGCGGAACAGGTCGAGGATCGGCTCCGTGGCTATTACCCAGGACCGATGCGACGGTATGACGATGCGGTCCGCGCCGGCACCGGTCGGGCGGAGGCCATGCGCGCGGCCGTCGAGGAGATGGCCCGCACCCCGATCATGCGCGCCCACGGCGGACGCCGCTCCGCCGCGATCAACGGCGGCATCGGCATGGTCGTCGACCCCGACGACCTCGACGCGGCAGTCCAACGCGAACGGAGCCGCCTGGCGGAAGGCCTCGACAGTCGATGCGTCGCGGATCTCCGGCGGCACGGTGCCGCAGGCCATGCGGCTGCGGATCACCTGGAACGAATGCTGGCGGCGCATCGCACCGGCGCCCCAGGGCGTGCTCCCGGCGCGCACACACCGCCGCAGACGGCTTTCACCTGGTATCCCGAAGGGACGCACGGCGCCGGGATGCTGCCCGCGCACGTCGCAGGCCTCCGCCCGGCGAACACGTCGATCCAGGCGGCACCCTTTCAGGCCGCCGCTCGGAGGGCCCGATGACCGAGCAGAACGACGAACCGGACCGGGCCGGAACCGAGGCGGGCGTACCGCTGTATACCGATGTCGAAGGCTGGGTGGCCGGCTACTTCGCGCCGATGTTCCTCCACCGCGTCGTCGGCAGCACCCGCGTGCGCTGGTGCCCCCGCTGGTGGGACCACGCCGAGGTCATCGCCCGCCTCACCCTCCTCTGGAACACCTGGGAAGCCGCCCGATGGGAACCCGCGGCCAAGCCCGGCTGGTGGCTCGACCTCGACCACCACCTACCCATCCTCCTCAGCCCGGACGGCCCGTTCCGCAACTGCCGCCAGACCGACGAGCACCGCCCCGGAAAGCACGAGCCGGCCGAGCTTCCTGCCACCGAACTGACACCCGAGAACTGGTGGATCAGTTGACCCATTCCGCCTGTCGAGTTGGCTATTTTGCCTGCATGGCGGACACATCATGGGTGGACGTAGCCGGACTGATCACCGGGAGCGTCGGCGCGGCAACGGGTATCGCGGCGCTGATGCTTTCTCTCCGCTCGACGACTGCATCTGAGGACTCAGCGGTTTCGGCGCGTCTGTCCGCAGAAGCGTCGAAGGAAGCGGCAGCAGCCGCCCACGCGTCAGTCGGCGAAGCCACCGAGCTCAACCGGATCGAACGAAACCGCGATCACATGCAGCTCGGCCCTCCCAGGCCGACATCGCTGCCGATCAAGATCGAGCAGGACGAACGGCTCGGAGGCGGCCACCGCAACGTCTGGTCACAGTTCACCCTGCCACGACCTTACAGAGTGAAGGCATGGGCGTTCTCCAGGGCGAGCAGTCATCCCCTCAGCATTGATCTTCTGGTCCGTGCGGGCCAGGTCCGGTTCTTTCTGGAGGACTGGCCGCCCGATCGGAAGAACGAGGATGGGCTGAAGACCGACCGCGTCGTGGTGCATTTCTGGTGTCCGGCGGAAGTCGACGATGTTGAGCACTGGACCTGCCCATGCGGGAGGCCGGAGGAAGGCGATGGAAGCGGACCGGGTCACTGGGAATGGCAGGTGAGTCTCGATCCGCCACCGCCGAGCGGCGGTGTGCGTCGGGCCGGCTGAGTGAGATCCGGATGAGTCCGGTGTCCGATTGCCGCCAGGCCGCCGAGTCTTGATGGCCGGTCTAACGGCGGGGTGCCTGCTTCTCGTCGGGGTTCCCGCGCGGCGCACTCCGCGGCGGCGAAGGCGGTAGCGCCGGTGCGGTGGCATGGCGGGTTAGCGCGCGGCCTTCCTGTGCTGCGATTCGGGACGCGTTGGTGCCGAGCCGCACCACGACGATGTTCGCCGCCGGGGCCGAGCGCTGGAACTCCTTGACCGCGCGGTCCGGGCGGTGCCCATCGACCAGGCCGTGCAGAGCCTTCGTCGGTAGCGCAGCCGCTTCGCGTCCGGCGAGGACGATCTGGTGGCAGGGCCTGTCGATGTGGTTGGTGTTGATGGTGCCGCTGCGGACGGTGGCTTTCGGTGTGCTGGACGGGTGGTCGGTGAGGGTGGAGAACCAGCGGCTTGTGGCGCCGTAGGCGGTGATGTTCCCGGCCCAGGCGACGGTGAGCCGTCCGGCCGCGGCTCGTCCGGGGCTGAGGAGGAGCGCGATGGTGGCGTCGCCGGTTCCGGTGCCGGGGCGGGAGAATCGGGCGTTGACGGCGGTGCGGGCGAGCTCGATGGCGTTGCGGGCGCCGATGGTGACCGCGGTGCGCGCGGCGATCTCGGCGGCCAGATGAGCCGCCACCCGGTCGCCGGTTGCGTCCGTGAGCCCTTCGGCGAGAATCCAGGCGGTGACGCCGGTGGTGGGATCGTGCTGAACGCGAACGGCAGCCGCCGCGTCCGGCGGGCAATGGTAGGCGTACTCGAGCCCGGCAGGGCGGGCGTCGGGCAGACGAGGGAGCCCGACTGCGAGCGTCTCGCGCTGGCGTTCGGCCGGCTGGGGCGGAGGTTCTTCGGGGTCGGGGTAGACGGCTTCGAGGACGGTGAACGGGTCGAGGCGGAGCCGGTCCGCAAGCCGGGCGCACAGGGCGCTCGCGCGATCGGTGTCCCGGCCCGCGATGTCGGCGACGAGCGGGGCGACATGGCGGAGCGCGGCGGCCTGGCCGGGAACCTCGTCGAGGCGGTGCCGCCCGAGGCGCTGGGCGATCAGCAGCTCTGCCAGCGGTCGCCGCTCGTTCTCCAGGAAGTGTTCCGCAGCATCACGTCCGCGCGCGACAAGCTCGGCCGGGTCGGTGGCGACAGGCAGAGCGATCGCTTCCAGCGGTCCAGGCCAGTCGCGCAGAAGCGGATAGGCGTGTTCGGTGGCGTTACGTCCCGCGTAGTCCGCGTCAAGAGCCAGGACCAGTGGTGTACCGGCTGGCAGCACGGTGCGGAGAGCGGCGACGTGCTGGGCGGTGAGTGCGGTGCCGCAGGGCGCGACGGCCGCGCACGGCCCGGTGCTCGTGCCGAGCCGTGCGAGCGCCACGACGTCCGCGGGCCCTTCGACGAGGAGGACGGCGCCCGGTGGTGTGTCTCGGGCGGTGAGTTCGGCGAGGCCGTGAAGGTGTTCGCGTTTGCGGTAGATCGGGTTGTTGGCGGTGTTGCGGTATCGGGGTGCGCCGGGCCAGTCGGAGACGTCTCGGCCGGTGAACGCGATGACCGCGCCGTCGTCGGTACGGCGGATGGGGAACATGACGCGCTCGCGGAACACGTCGATCAGGCCCCCGGTCCGCGAGCGGCTGACGAGTCCGGCGGTGAGAAGTTCGTCGTCGGTGTAGCCGAGCCCATGAAGGTGGTCACGGAGCGCGGTCCAGCCACGGGGCGCGTAGCCGAGTGTCCACGGTGGTTGGTGCGCGGTGGCGGCGATGATGCCGCGGCTGTTGAGGTACCGAATCGCAGGGAGCGCGGTCGGCAGGATTCGCCGGTAGAACGCGGCGGCGTCTTCGTGTGCGGCTACAAGCCGCGCTTTACTCATCGGCTCCTCCTGCCGTGTGGGGTGCGGGAAGGTGCTGGCGAGCCCCGGCGATCAACTCCTCGAGTCGCTCACGGTCCGCCGCGTCGGAGATCGCGGACACCGCCGCGGCCGTGTCGGCCATGAGCGCGGTCGCGTCCGGGCCTCGGAACCAGGGATGGAGAGCGATGAGGGCGGGCCGGACGCCGGTGGCGAGGAGGATCGCGTGTCCGCGTCGGATCGCCCGGACGTCCTCCGGACCGAGGATCCGTTGCCTGCGCACTGATACCTGCCGGGAGACGTGCCCGGTCGCGTCGCGGGTGAGGGAGAGCGTCGCGACGTCGTGCTCACCGACCAGCGTGGAGATGTCGGCGGCGAAACGTGGGTCGTCGGCGCCGGCACCGACGAGTTTGATGGTGGCCGCGCCCCAGAGGGTGCCCATGCCGCGTTCGCCCCAGACGGTGACGCCTTGCTGGTAGGTCTGCAAGATGGTGACCAGGTTGATCCCGCGCCCGCCGAAGTGCGAGTACAGCTGCGGTAGGTCGGCGAGCGGGCAAATGTTCGCGGCCTCGTCGAGCGCGCACAGCATCGGCGGATCGAGACGGCCTCCGCGTGCTTCAGCTCGGCGGACGGCGTAGCGCATGATCTGGTCGGTGAGTGCGGCGACGAGCGGCCCGGACGACCCGGCGCCGTCCTTGGACAGCAGGTAGATCGTGTCGGTGGAGACCGGGAACGCGTCTGGGTCGAACCGGGGCAACGGTACGGCCGGCGCGTTCACCCAGGCCATCACCCGCGGATCCTGGAGGCACTTCGCGGCGGTCCGCGCGGTCTCGTAGATCCCGTCACGGGTCTCAGCAGCCCCGGCCTGACGGCCACGCAGCGCGCGGGCGGTCTGCGGGAAGCCGTGGTCGAAGAGCAGTCCGACGGGTTCGTCGTCGGTGGCGTCGGCGAGCCAGGTCTGCACGTCGTTCATGCCGGCGCCGGAGGTGGCGGCGGCGAGGATGAGGCTGGCGAGGAGGTCTTCGGCGGCGAGGAGCCAGAAGTCTTCGCCGCGGTCGCGGCGCATCGGCTGGATGAAGTGCGACGCCATCCGGGCCGCGTCCTCCACCGTGACGATCGCGGTGAGCGGATTCCACCACCAGTGCTGCCCGGTGCGGGTGATCGCTTGCGGGTCGAACAGCCACACCGTGCCGGCCTGCGCGCGGCGTCGGTGGGTGGTCGCCCATACGTCGGCGCGGTTCGAGGTCGCCAGCACCGGTCCGGGGGCGTCGAGGATCTGGGGGACGGCGATCGCGGTGGTCTTCATCGCCCGCGGCCCCATCACGGCTAGGATCCCGTCCTCCCACGATGCCCGCAGCACCGGACCACGTCGCCCGCCGGGAAGCTGGAGCGTGCCGAGCACCAGCCCGACATGCGCCGGCTGCACCTGTTGCCCGGCAAGTCCCGGCCGCAGCGTCCTGGCGCGAGCCTCCGCACCGGCCGGTGCCAACCCGGCTACGTCGTCCGCGCGTGCGAGCGAGGGGAGCGGGTCGTCCGCGTGACCGCGGCGGGTTTGCCACCACACCCAAACCCCCACCGCCGGCACCACCACGGCCGCCGCGAGGAGCGCGAAGAGGACCGTGATGCTGAGCAGGTTGAGGTGCGGGTACGCGATTTCCCACCGGCCGTGCAGCACCGCGATCACGAACTCCTGCCCGAACCCCGGCCCGCCCGGTCGCCCGCTGAGCCGCGCGGTCAGCCAGCCGGCGGCCCAGGCGAGCCAGGCCAGCACGATCGCGGTCCAGAACGCGCCGAGGACGACGAACGGCGTCAACGGGACGGTCCCCGCGCTGGAGCGTGGGGTGACCGGACGTGCGCCGAAGCCGCTCACAGCCGTACCGCCGTGTCGGTGTCGTAGATCGTGGGCTCGTCACCGACGAGCCTCATCCCGACCGGTAACCCCGGCCCTTCACCGGTCTTGATCAGATACCGGCCGCGCCCCGGGTGCGCCCTGCCCGGAACCAGCGCGTCCGGTGCCGCCCACGACGACACCAGCGACCGTTCCGCCGCCGACAACCGCACCACCGCGCCGACCCGGTCGAGCTCACGGCCCGGTAGCGCGGCCAGGATCTTGATCGCGGCGCGCTCGAAGAACCCGCGCGCTTTCGCGCGATCCTCGTCGGTGGGCAGGGCATCGAGGTCGTCGAGACTATGGGTGATCATGAGGGTGCCCATGCCGAGCGGCCTCGACAGCCGCGTCAGCGCATCCGCATGGTCGACGAGCCCCGGGGCTCCTCGCAGGGCCCGCCAGAGTTCATCCATGACGCCGAAGAACTGCCGGCGCGGCACCAGCCCGCACGCGGCGAGCGCGGCGGCGGCATCGACCACCGCGAACGTGTATGCCCAGGTGCACAGCATCGCGATAGCGACGAGCTGATCCCCGGCTGCTGCGGTCTGGGAGATGTCCACGCTGACCGCGGGCGCGTCGAGGTCGATCGGTGTGCTGGTCGGCCCGTCCAGGACCCCGCGCAGAGACCCGTCACACAGCAGCGTCAGCGTCGCCACCAGATCCGCCGCCTGCCGATCGTGATCTGCGCCGAGCCGGACCTCATCAGGCCCGGCGCGGAGCACGCCGAGGACGTCCGGGATGGTCGGCTGCCGGTCGAGACGAGCGTCGAGCAGGTCGACGGACCGGCCGAGCAGCACCTCCTCGGTGTTGGTGATCCGGCCGCCGCGCACGAGCGTGGCGAGCGCGAGCAGCAACGCCAGCCGTCGTCCGCGGACCTCCAGCCGCAGCCGCTCCGCTTCCCGCTGCGGCAACCGCCCCAGCGCGGCACCGAGCGGGCCCGCGTCGAGCGGATTGATCCGGTCCAGGCCACGTCCGACCCGGATCACCTGCCCGCCGAGCCGGTGCACGAGCAAGGTGTAGTCGGGTTTCGTGTCGCCGAGGATCAGCACCCGCGTCCCGAAACCGGCCATCCCGGTGATCAGACGCTTCGCGAGCGCGCTCTTGCCCGCACCCGGCTGGCCGAGCAGAAACATCCCCGGGTTCGTCACCAGCCCCGCCCGCAGCCACTCGAGCGGGTCCAGGCAGCAGGTCTCGCCCCACAGCAGGTGCCGGCCGATCGGCACCCCGAGCATCGGCGCCCCTGACCCGGCCACGAACGGAAACAGCCCGGCGAGCTGCACCGTCGTCCCCTGAAACTCCACCCCCGCGTCCACGTGCGACGCGCGCCCGGCACCGGGGGAGTGCCAGCCACGTCCCGGGGCGGTCATCGCGGCCACTCCGCCGCGAGCTGTGGCGGGCAGATCCCGCACGGCAGCGTGACCGCGAACCCGACGGCTTGACTCGCCCACATCCGCCGCAACCTGATCCGTGCCGATTCCGCCCGCGCCTCCACATCCGCCACCGCCGCGGCGAGCGCGTCCCGGTCGGTCACGGTGACCGTGACGAACATCGACATCAGGCCGACGCCCGCCCCGGCGGCTTCCTCCCGCGCGGTGCGCAGCGCCCGTGTCCGGTCGGCGCGTTCCCGCGCGTTCTCGTCCCGCCGGGACACCGTCCGCATCGCGTCCCGGAACACGGCCGCGTTGGCCTCCTGCTCCACCAGCCGGGCCGCGTCACCCGCCGCGACCGGCCGATAGATCAAAGACACCCGCAGTGGGTACGGGCCGGGCGCCAGCAGCCGGCCGAGGACCTCCGCATACACCTCGGTACGCGGCGCCTCGTGCCATGCCCACGACACCGACCAGCCGCCGTCGTGCCGGTAACAGCCGTACTCCTCGTCCGCGGCGACCGGCCCAGCCGTACCCCAATCGGGGGGTTCGCCATCAGACAGGAGGTCGTCGAGCGGGAGCGACGGGTCGAACGCCGCACGGACCGTAGCGGCGAGCCGGGGCGCGGTGGCCCGGCCGAGGACGGTGAGCCCGCACGTCCCGAGCGAGTCCTCCAGGCCGTGCAGCAGCCGGTCGGTCTCGGCGAGCGCGTCCTCGGTGGTCCGCGGTCGCGGCCGGGCACGGGACGGGTCGACGGTGACAGCGACGTGTGTCTCCACTTCGGCGTCCGTGCCGGTCGCGTCGTCGACGAGGTGCTGTAGGAGCCGGCGTGCGGATTCGGGTGCGCCAGGTGCGGTCCGGCCGCTGATGTAGCCGGCCAGGCGACGGCCCGCGGTCGGGCCGGTCCGCACGGTGACCGCGATCCACCGGACCGCTGGTTGGTAGCCGAGGCCGGACAGCCAGCCGCCCCAGTTCGCCACCCACGCCTCGGCCTGCTCCGGCTCCGCCAGCCAGGTCGATGACGCGGCCACCCGCAGCGTCGCCGTCAACCGCCCCGACCGTCGATCCCGCACCACCCCGAACGATTCGCTCCTTCCGGTCGGCACGTCGAGCAGATCGGTCGGTGCGAGGACACCGGGCAGCTGCCAGGCGTGCGGGTGCGCGGCCATCAAACCCGACCGGTAGGCGGTGAAATCGCGCATCACACCCCACGACCACCGGACACGGCGCACCAGACGGGCACCGACCGCGAGCCCGTCCCATCGCAGGACGGTCAACGCGAGCACCACCACCGCCGGCCCCAACAGCACCAAGAGCAGGGTGCTGCTGACCGCCCCGGCCGTCGCCATGACGGTGACCGTCGCGACGACGACGAACGACTGCGCCGAGCCGAGACCGGCCAAGCCCATCCCACGGCGCCGCCGCCACCCGCCGTACAGGCGGCGACCTTCCTCAGCAGACATGCTCACCCCTCCTCAGCACCCGCGCCGGCATCGCCGGCACCCGCGGCGGCCTGCGACGCGGAGCGAGCCGCCCGCGCGGCGGTCTCGGACGCGACCGTCGTCCCGATCACGACCGGTGCCGCAGGCCCGGACGCCGCTCCCGCCGCGGCGGCTGTCCCGCCCGCGCTTCCCGCAGTGTGTCCCGCCCCGGCAGCGGTTCCCGATCGTGTCCCGACCGCCGTTCCCGCTCCCGTCCCGGTGTGGCCCGCTCCCGGATTGCCGGTGAAGGACGGCGGCCGGGCCGATCCGGTCCCGCCGTCGGACGACGGGCCGCTCCCGGTTGATGCCGCGTAGTCATACCGGGCGTGCGAACTGCCAAACCCGGACATGTCCCGCAGTGACGCGGTGGCGTGCAGACCCGCCGCACCCGCGGAGAACGCGCTCGCGAACCCGCCACCACCGGACTGAAGCCCGCCGACGGTCCAGGTGAATAGCCGCAGCAGCGCCGGGAGCGCGACCAGCGCGACGATCATCAGCGCGACGCCCATCAGCAGCACCCGCGGATCGGAGGCGGTGTCGTCGCCCTGCAACCAGATCGCCGACGCGTACACCAGCGCGGCAGCAGGCTTGTAGAAGATCAACGCCAACTGCCAGGCCAGCACCTTCCGCAACCAGCCGGACGTCGCCCCGGTGAAACTCCCCGCCGCCGCGAGCGGCATCGCGGGCGCGAGCAGCAACACCGACACGTCCCGGAACGGCATCAGCAGCGCCTGGACCAGCGCACATACCGTCGCGATACCCGCGATGACGATCACGAGCAGCATCGGCAGACCGCCGGTCCCGGACTGCGGCACGACAAGGATCGACATCCTCCGCGCGAAACTCTGATCACCGACGCTGTCCAACGCCGACGTGATCACGAAGAACGCGAACTGATCCGCGCCGTGCAACAGCAGATTCGTCCCGAACAACCCGGCCGCCGACCACAGCGCCGTGTTCCACAACCCGCGCAGCACGTTGACCAGCGGCGCCGGTTTCCGTGACAGGACCAGCAGCAGGCTGTTCCACAACACCCCACCCACCGCTACCGCCGCCGTCAACGGCAGCAGCAGACCACGCAGGTTCGCGACCGCCTCGATCGGCGGATCACCCGGCCCGTTCGCACCTGCCGGGAACAGCTTCAGCGACGGCACCAGCACCCACCAGCTCGCCGACAGATCGATCAGGTACTGCTCGGCGGTCACGATCATCCGCGCGATCTCACCGAACAGCCCATCCGTCGCCAGCGACATCAGACAGGTCGTGTCCCACGGCGCGCACATCACGCTCACCGCTCCACGGGGAACCACAGGAACCCCGCCGTGTCCGCCGCCACCCGCGCGTCATCGCCCCACAGACCGTCCCGCGGAGCGACGATCCGCCAGTCCCCGTCCGACCACCGGGCCCGGACCGCCACCTCGAGGAGCACCGGCTGCCACACACCCGGCCCTTCGATCAGCAGCCGAACGTCAGCCTCCAGCCCTGACACGACGACCTGATACCCGCGCGCCACCGCGTAGAGCCGACCGGCCGGCTCGCCGTAGGGAAGACCGAGCCGCGTTCGCGCCTGCTCGTACTCCTCGGCCAGATTCCGCTCCAGCGCGGCGACGTCGTCACCGACCACCTGATCCCGCAGCGTCGCCTCGAACACCCGCGGACCCACCTGCGGTGACAGTCGCAGTGTCACGTGTGCCGCGGTCAGCACCGCGCCCAGCTCTGAGAACGCGAACCCGCGCGCCATGCCCGCCGACGTGTCCCGCGGACCGGCCGAGCGGGAGATCGGCAGCCGCGCGCCGGCCACCGACACCCAGTCCAACCCGCCCGCCGACGGTGAGGCCGTCCCGCTCGGCGACGGGGACGCCTCGCCAGTCCCGGGAATCAGCACTACCATCTCGGAAACCGCGGGCTTCGGCGCGGTGCTGTCCCGCGGGCCGCGAAGGCCGATGATCCCGATCGCCGCCGCCACGACCACCATCACGACCGTCGCGCCCACCGCCACGACCGCTGCGGTGCGGCAGCGGGCCTGCTTCCCGATCTCGTCCCGCATCGCCGGCTACCTGACCACCACGCCGACCACGGTCGCCCCGACCGCCGCCAACGTCAGCCCACCCAGCACCCACGGAATCCCCGCCGCACCATCCACCGCCGTCGCCGACCGATTCCGCCGACCCAGGATCATCATCCCGCCGCAGATGAACATCCCCAGCACACCCGCGACGACCAGCACCCACTTCCCCCAGGCCAGGAACGTCTCCACCACCGGAGCCAGACCCGGAATCGGCGTCGGCACCGGATCCGGCACCAACGGCGTCGGCGCAGGCGCCACCACCATCTCCGTCACGACGGCCAGAACCCAACCCACCAACATCAGCCACCTCCACGCTCAACCACCCGGCACAGATACGCAGGTGGATGGCGGAAACGTCCATCGATGGAGTTAGCGGCTACGTAGACATGGACGCACCGGATGGCTTTGCTCGTGAGTTCGGGCGCCACCCCTCAGAGAAAGCCGGCTCAGATGTCGCCGTCCAGTGCGCTGCTTACGCCCTGGCACTGGTACCGGAACAGGGCGTGCCTTGTCTGCGGCAGATGAGGATGTAGTTACCTGATGTGACGCCTGATCGCAGTCGTGGGTAGCCGCGCTGCTGTAAGTTGACCGATTGACTCCCGGAAGAGTCGACGAACACGTTTCATTGACCCATGGGTTCCGATTCAGATATGCGCCCCCAGGGCGGCGCGGCGGACGTTAGCGGTCCCGAGCTCGTGTTCGCCTTGGTCCGCCCGACTGGGACGCCAAACGACGCGTTGCTGGAGGCTCTTGATGGAATTCTGCTGTCGTACGGCTACAAGTCATGGCGAATCGACCTAAGTGAAATTCTTGCCGACACCCTGCATCAGCAAAGAAGATTAGAGATCAATGAATCGACAGAAAAGCGACTAGTCGGCTTAATGAGGCTTATTCAGCAAGCCGCTTTAGTCCACAGTAGAACCCCAAGATATAAAGACGGTCCGCTCTTCAGTAGGATGGAGTTACCACACAACAACC
>NZ_JBITDX010000017.1:0-217108 GCF_044454585.1 Catenuloplanes sp. NPDC051500 | reverse complement strand
CGCCATCGGCTGGCACCGCACCACCGGCGCCACCAACATCGCCCGCGCCACCCGCCACGCCAACCGCCGCTCACACGACCTCATCACCGCCGTGACCAGCAGTTATCCGACAACGCAATGACCCTGAATGCCGGCGGGACGCGCTTGCGAGAGCTAGGGAGTTGTGCGGCGTTACGAGCGCGTGGCCGATGGTTAATCAAGGGTGACCCGGGGTCAACTCAAACAGGTCAAGAATGCAAGCCAAGGCATTGAGCGTGGCGAGCGCGATTTCGGAGGTCAGGCCACTCACCTCAGCCACCGCAGTGGAGTTGCGAAAACGTGCCGTATCGAGGAGTAAGGCATCCAGGGTGGACCGCACGGCATGAGTCAGACGGCGCTCCGCAAGCATGCAGGCACCCTCGCACGCACCCGCCGGGGTCGCCTCTCCTGCGGACGGTCTGAGCTGCCCTACCGGTCGGTTCGCACAGCGGGGTGTCACCGGTGTCAAGGGCAGCGGCGACGTAGAAGCAGCCGAGCCGCAGCAGGTCCGCGCGGGCCTGGTGGTCCGGGCAAGCTGCTGATTGTGCTGTCGCAGCAGCGGCACCGGCGTCGGGCCGCGCCGCGGTCGAAGGCGTCGACGGTGTAGGTGAGGGCGAACAACAGGTCGTCGGCGATCATGCGGGAAACGACGATCGCTACCAGGCGCGTGACGATGCAGGAGACGCGGTGGCGGTGAGCCTCCCCGCCACCGCCCGCCGGTCAGCAGACCTGGAGGAACCAGATCGGGCGCCAGTCGACGTCCTTCTGCAGGCCCGGCTCCACCCAGCTGTAGCGCTCGCGGCTCTGGGTCAGCAGCCATACCGTCGCGTTGTGGGTCTGTTTGTTGGTGATGGTTCCGGCGTCGATGAAGTTGCTCAGGTTGCGTTCCACGCAGTAGTAGAGCTCGTAGATCGTGTGCATGCCGTCGCCCTGGCCGGCGGCGACGCATACGTACTGCGCCGCGCAGTGCGAGAGCATGTAGGCCCGGTCGGCCGAGCTGACGTCCCGGTGCACCCGCTCCTTGGGCCCGGCCAGCTGAAGGTTCGGCGTCCAGCCCGCGGCCGCCAAACCGGCGCCCTGCGGCTCGGCCGCACGGGCGGTCGCCGGCGTGAACATGGAGAGCATCGCGAACAGCACCGCGACCGCCGCGATCAGCGTCAGCGCCCCGTTCCGCGAAACCCGTGTCGTCGTGGCGTCAAGCACCATGTCGTGTCTCCTCGTGAAGTCGGCGGCATCCCGCACCCGCTGCGGTCTCGTGCCGCGTTCACCACCAGCATCACCCCGCGTACCGGCCCGCTCCATCCTTTCGGCGACGCCCTAAAACCCCAGCTCAACAGCCATCACCGGGTACGGGTGTGACGACCCGACACGTCGGTCGACGCCGGGCGGGGCGCGGCAGCGCTCCACTTCGCTGCCTGCACGATCGGCGAGTCCACGCTCGGCCAGCGCCTCCGCCGCCGGCTCCGAGCCTTTCCGGCGGTTGTTCCCACCTCGGAGATCTGCCAGCCTTAGTCGAGCAAATCGACGCCCATATGCCTATTGGGGGACGTCAACGCCCACCGCAGTGGGCATCGGGCCGCGTTCTGTCAGCCGGTGGTCGGAGGCTGCACCCGGTCCTTCAGCAGCCACCGCCCAAGCGGGGTGCCCGGCGGACGCTCCCGCGCAGGCTCTCCACGTACGCCGGAATCGCCAGCCCAGGGCTGCCGCCCATAGTCTCCCCCTCGATGGAGATCGCCGTCCGGCACGGTACCCCGCGCGTCCACCCGCCATCCCCGTAGGCCGCCCGCCTCTCGATGCCCCGGGGCGTGCGTGACGGAGCGCGACGGCCCGCGGTCTGCCCGGTGCGCCGGACCAGGAGCTCGATCAGCACCGCCGTTCAGCAGTTGCTCAGGACGTAGGTGGCGACCTCGACCAGCGTGACGAGCAGGCCGGGTTCAGCCGGGCTCGCCGGGCCGGCCCGATCCTCCGGGTCGGCCCGGAGAACGCCGAGGATCCGCGCGCCGTCGCTGCCGTGCAGCACCTCGCGCAGGACGTCGAGGCGGCCGATCCACGCGGTCCGGTCGGCCGGGTCGACGCACTCGACGTTGCGCACCGTCCCAGCGAGGCCGGACCCGCCACCGGCCCTCCTGGTCGAGGCCGCGGCGCCACCCAGCTTCGCCATGATCTGCCGGAGGCGCTCGTCGGTCATCGGGTCCGCGCCGAGCGCGTCGGCGGGCAACCGGATCAGCGCGACGACCGCCTCGAAGACCGCCAGGGCGGCGCGGTCCACCGGGGTCGTCACGGTCGCCCGCACCAGGTCCAGCGCCTCGTCCGGGCGCAGCACACCGTCGAGCATCAGCCGGTACAGCAGGCCGTCCATGGCGTACCGGTCCGCGCGCGGGCCGAGCGTGGCCAGGTAGTCGTAGACGAACCCGATCACCGCCGGGTCGTCGCGGTCCACGGTGACCTGCGGTTCGACGTCCAGGACGGACCGGGCCACCGGCGCCAGCCGTGGCACGTCCTCGCCCGTTCGGCCGCCGCTGTCCCGTGCCACGCCCAGCACGGTCCGGTACGCGGCCAGCCGCGCGTTCCCGGGCTCGGTGACGATGGCCCCGGCCAGCGCCCGCTCCGCGTCCGGCGTGTGCAGCGTGTCCCGGTGCGCGCGGTGGTACGAGGCGGCCTCCGCCCAGGTACGGGCGAGCAGCCATGCGCCGAGCGGGCCCGGCGTGCGCGCGGCGGGCACGTCCGGTCCGGGCAGTCCACCGGCTGCCGCGAGCAGTTCCCGGTCCAGCCGGTCCCGCATCAGCATCGACTCGCGGCCGGTGGACTGCAGCAGCCAGACCCGGTCGAACCCGGCCGGGACCGGTGCGATCAGCACCGGTGCGAACTCCCGCCGCAGCGCCTCGAACAGCTCGCCCGACGTGGCGGTGGTCTCGGTGGCGACGACCACCGGCGAGATGCCCGACCGCCAGTAGCCGGCCAGCACGTCGCGCAACTCGTCCAGGACCTGCCCGGACGCCGTCGCCGGTCCGCCGAGGTTCGCGGCCACCACCGGCCGGCCCGCCGCCGCCCACACGCTGGGATCCACCCCCGACCAGTCGCCGAGCAGGAGCGGCGCATGCGCGGTGTGCGCGTCCGGTGCCTCCTGCGTGCTCCGGGCGGACGGTGATTGCCGGGTGGACTCTGTTTTCCGGGTGGACCGTGCAGCGCGGAACAGCTCCTGGAAGACCGGGTCCGGCGCGCCGAGGAACACCGGCTCGCCGGGCAGGTCGCGGACCGCCGCAGCGACCTGGCCCGCGGTCATCAGCACCTCGTGCACCGTGCCGTCGGACTGGGCGACCGGCACCCGTGCGTAGCCACCCTCGGCGCGCACCACGAGCACGTCGCCGGTTCCGTCCGGTGGTGTGACCGCGGCCAGCTCCGATGCGGGGACCAGGCCCACGAGGGTACGGCCGTGCGCCTCCACCCGTGGCCGGGGCACGGTGAAGCCGTCCGCGCGCACGACGCCGTCCGCCCCCGTGCGCACCTCGCGCACCGCGCCGCCCGGCCGGAACGCGCCGGCCAGCACCGGGTTGATCTCGACGAGCAGCTCGGCGGCCCGGATCAGCGTGCCGACCGCCTCGGTCAGCGCGGGCGCCGGGAACCGGAGCGCCGGATGCACGCCGGAGCTCCGGTGCGCCGCCCGGCCGAGCCTGCGCAGCTCGGACCGGGCCTGCCGCCAGGCCGTCGCCGCCACGGGGTGGTCGTCCGTGAGCGCCTGCCGGACCACCTGGTCTGCGGCCTCGGCCACGAACCGTGCCAGGCCGAGCGTGCCCGGCCCGGACCAGGGTTCGCTCATCACCCAGGACAGCAGCGCGGGCGGTGCCTTGGACGGCGCCCCGATCGGGACCGCCGGCGTTCGGACCAGGTTGACCTCGATCTCCTGCTCGATCCGGTCGACCGGCTCCCAGTCGTCGTCCCTGCGGCGCCAGATCTTCTGGCGCGAGTCCAGGTAGAGTCCGCTGTCGATCTGTGTCAGGTGACCGACCGGCCCGCCGGAGCCACCGGCCTCGTCGCTCGGCGCGCCGTCGTCGGTGACCTGCGGCAACGCCCCCGAGGGTTCGTCGTCCGGGTCCTCGTCCAGCGCGCGCCGTTTGCCCGCCTCGGCGCCACCGGTCCGGACCAGCGCGTCGAAGCGGCCCGCCGTCCGGCGGAGGTAGAGCGGGGGTGCGCCCGGGGCGGCCGTCCCGGCGATGATCCGATGACTGTCGACCAGGCGCAGCTCCAGTCCGAGCAGCGCGCCGGTGACCGTCATGACGGCGTCGCCGACCGGCGTGTCGTGCAGCCGTTCGTCCGCGAGCGCGGCGGTGATGAGCGCGGCGGTGTCCGGGAACTCCCCGGTGCGGTGCAGCTCGTCCAGGTGCACGCTGATCAGCGCGGCCATGCCGTCGTACCGGCGGGGGTCCGACTGATATGCCGCCCGCAATTCGGTGAGCATCTCCACCGGCTGGTCCGAGATCATCGACCGGAGCTGCTCGCGCAGGTAGAGCAGTTGCGCCTCCCGCAGCCGGGCTGCCATCTCCGGGGTACCGGTGTCGCGCGGGGTGCCGTCGCGCAGGGCCAGTAGCTGCGCCGAGGTCATCGTCCGCCAGTCGGGCAGGTTCTCCCGCGCGGCCCGCGCCCGGAGCTGGTTCTCCTCCTCCAGTTGGTACGCCTGCTCCGCCAGCCCGGGTGGCAGCGGCGGTACCCGCAGGCCGAACGTCCGCTCGGCGAACGCGGCCAACTGCCGCAGCACCCGCTCGTCCGCGTCGCGGAGGAGTAGTTCCCCCGCCGCGGGCAGGGCGAGCGAGTCCAGGAATCCGGATTCGGTGTGCGCAGCCAGATCCGCCACGCCCCGCATCAGCTCCCGCCCGTCCACGGCCGTCACCGGCAGGGTGACGCCCTGGTTGGCGGCGCTGCGCTGCACGGCGTCGAAGAACGCCAGGCCGGGCACCTCGCTGACGTCGGCGCGGAAGAAGAGCCGGTCGCCCTGGTCGGTGGTGGCCGCGATCCGGTCCGACTGGATCTGGCGTAGCTGCTCGGCCGTGAAGCCGGCCTCCAGCGCGGCAGCCCGGTCCAGCACGAACTCGGTGGTACCGGCGACCCTGGGCGTCGCGCCGCTGGGCAACTGCATCGTCAACTCCACGTCCGCGAAGACCTGGAAGACGCCGTCCGAGGTGTAGGTGCGCCGCAGCCAGGCCCGGTGCTCACTGGCCTGGATCCGGTTCACCCCGCGCCCGAACGAGACGTCGCCGCCGAGCGTGAACCGGCCGCCGGCGTACACCATCGGCTCGGTCGGGACCTGGACGTTGGCGGCGATGTCGCCGGAGATCCGCATCGCCGAGCCGGAGCCCTCGCTGAGTCCCTGTGTGCCGTGCTCGTACTCCTCCAGTTCGGCGCTGCGGATGTAGAACGCGTCGCGTACGGCGCCGAACCGCATGCCGAGCCGGGTGCCGTCGGCCAGCAGCAGCCGCCGCGACCCGGTGTTCAGGCCGGCGATCGCCATCCCGCCGACCGTGCGCTGCGCGGTGCGGAAGTCCGCGAGGAGCCGGTTCTGGGTCAGGATCGTCACGTCGCGCAGTTGGTCGAGCACGCCGACCTCCACGACTTTCGCCCGGTCCCGCCGGGCCGTGGCCGGTGCGGTGACCAGGTCGGCCAGCGCGCGCAGGCCCTGCACGCCGAGGAGTCGCGCGCTGTCCGGCAGCAGGCCGAGCTGGACACCGCTCAGGTCGGCCGGCTGCTCGCCGTCGTGCCGGGTCCCGCCGAACGCGGTGTAGACCAGCCGGTTGTCCTTGACCTGGCCCTGCCGGCGGGCCGGCCGGATCGCCGACAGCTCGGCCAGTTCCCAGTCGAAGATCATGTCTTGGCCGAACTTCGCGGCGTCCTGCGGCCGGACCCCGGTCATGCTGAGCATGTTCGCGGTCCGGCCCCGCCCGGCGTCGGTGACCTTGGCGCCGGTGATGTTGGCGGTCATCGGCATGCTCGCCTCGTCGGAGATGCCCCGGTTGATCGTGCTGAAGCCGCCGGTGACGCCGGCCGAGCGCAGGGTGGAGACGCGGGCCGCACCTGACGAGCCCTTGTTGACCCGCAGGTACTGCTTGGTCCGGTCGCGCCGGCCCCGGTTGATGTACCGGGCGGTGGGCTGCAGGTCGACCCGAATCCGCAGCTCGTACGTCTTCCGGCCGAGCGTGATCAGCCAGGCCTTGCCGTCGTCGGTGAGCTCGGGAAGGTGGGTCAGCAGGCCGACCATGCGTTCCAGCACGGCGAACTTGAGGTGCGCGCCGCCCATTCCCTTCGCGGCCCGGCCGATCTCGCGGTGCAGCCGGCTCTTGCCGATCGGGTCCAGGTAGATGCCGGCCCACGGACGCCCCGCGCGCAGGCCGGCCGGCAGCCTCCGGTCGGTGTTGAGCTCCTGCGCGGCCAGGTCGAAGCGGTCGGGCAGTGAGTAGCCGTCGATCAGCACGTCGATCTCGTCGAACCGCTGGTAACGGGTGTGCAGGTCCTCGGCGGAGACCATCATGATCACCTCGCCGAGCGACTTGATCTTGTCGCCGTCCTCGGTGGTGTAGACGTTCTCGACGTACGTGCGCACCATGTACATGTCGTTGAAGCCGGTCCAGGTGCGGTACGCGCCGGCCGTCTCCTCGACCTGCTCCTGCGTGCCCTTCGTCGACCCCCAGCCGTACGTGGCGCCGGCCGCGTCACCCGCCAGGCCGGTCCGCCAGCCGCCCGCCATCCGGTTCATCAGCGACTTCGCGATCTCGGTGTCGCGCAGGGAGCCGGTCTGGCTCTCCAGGGTGTAGTCGTTGTAGACGGTCACCTTGTCGATGATCTGCGGGCGCCCGATCGGCCGTACCCGCAGCATCGCCTTCTCCTGTCCGGGGAGCGCCGGGATGCCGCCCTGGAACGCGTGCGGCAGGCTCGCCTTGTACCAGGACATGCCCATGGCGTCGAGGATCTGCCCGTAACTGGCCGACGACTTCGCCGCGACCTGGGTCCGCAGCTCCGCGAGCCCGCTCGCCGAGATGGCCGCGCGTGGCGTCAGCCCGGCCAGCGGGGACAGTTCGCGCGTCCCGTCCGCGCCCCGGTCCAGGTATTCCCGGCTGATCGGGGCGAGGTTTGGCAGCAGCCAGCCCGGCCCGCCGTCCGCGGCCGGCTTCGTCTCGGTCGCCGTCATCGGGTTCGGCTGCCACAGCTCCACCTCGCCGGCCAGTGGTCCGGACGACCGGTCCATCGGTGTCTTGGAGGTGCCGTCGTAGGCCCACCAGTGGAACGCCGCACCGACCGCGAACCTCGACGCCTCCATCTCCATCGCGGCCGCGGACTGCACGTTCGCCGAGACCGACTCGCCGGCCCGGACCACCTCGCGGTGCGCCTTGGCACGGGTGTGGACGGCGCCCAGGTTGACCGGCTCCGGGAGCTGATAGTCCTGGTTGCCGAGGACGCCGTTGATGTCACGGCTGCGATCCACGCTCACCGTCTTGGTACGCCGCGTGGTCACGCCCGCCTGCGAGCTGTAGCTGTTCAGGTTCCAGATGTTGTCGGTCTCCAGGTACGTGCTGGCGGTGCCGAGCACGGCGGACAGCCCGATGGTCAGGTCGTTGCGGCCGAACCCGCCGCTGAACACGATCGGCATGCCCGGTGCGGTGCTGGTGCCGGAGGTGAGGTCGGCGGCGCGCCGGGTCAGGTACCGCTCGGAGACCTGATCGACGAGGATCCGCCAGTTGTCGTACCGCCAGCCGCTCTTGTTCAGCTCCTCGCCGGTGGCGGACAGGCCCTGCAGGTGGTCCCAGGCCGAGCCGGTCGCCGGTCGCGCGGCCGCGGGCAGGTAGTCCTTCCGGACCAGGTACGGCACCAGCGAGTCGTACAGCGTCCTGATCCCGGTCAGGCCGGTCGGACCGCCGTAACCGATGCCGTGCCGGCCGTCCGCGGTCGGCGACCACCAACTGGCGTCGCCGCCGGAGAGCTTCGTCCACAGGTTCTTGCGGGTGGGCGGGGCGGTCGGCGCCGTCCAGCCGTCGAACGAGGCGAGGTGCGCGTTCAGCTCCGCGTCCCGGAACCGGCCGAGGAAGAAGCCCTTCACGTCCGGTACGGTCCGCCGCGCCGTCGCGGCCCCGTCCGTGCCCCAGGCCAGGTCCAGCGTGAATGTGGTCTCCACCCGGGGCACCCGGTTCGGGTTGTTGGACCGGGTCGCGGTCTGCGAGAAGATCCGCTGCGTGTTCATCGACTGCCGGCCGCGGGTCCTGGTCACGCCGTAACGGCGGCTGTAGCTGAACAGCCCGGCCGCGGCCCGGAACGCTGCCCCGGCCGTGCCCCGGTAGCCGAACCGCCGCTCCCGCCCCTGCTGCCCCTTCGTCATGTTGACCTTGGTCTTGTCGACCATGACCTTCGTGGTGCCGGTCCTCGGGACCACGATCCGGTCGGCGCGCGCGGCGAGCGCCAGGCTCAGGTGCCGGGCTCCCTCGCGAAGCATCAGGCGCGGCCGGTCCTGGAAACCGGCGTCCGGGTCGTACGCGTCGAGCAACACCCCGCTGAGCGGATCCTGGCTGAGGAAACGGTCCAGCGGCGCGCGCCAGAACGCGTACTCGGCGGGCCCGATCGCGTCGTAGACCGCTTTACGAAGCTGCCGGGCCGCGTGGACGCGCTCTACGCCGACGTGCATCCGCCAGATCGGCAGTGCCCGGTTGTCCGGTACCGGGTGCGTGTCACTCACACCGCCCGGCACCTGGCTCCGGCCGACGTACAGCTTCGCGTCCTCCTGCCGGACCGTGCCGTCCCGGCCGCGCCAGACCTCGTGGCGGAACGCCGTCCCGCCCTCCCGGCTGACGGACGCGGAGAAGCCGAGCGGCACCCGTACCGCCTCCACCGCCTCGCTCGGCTTGAAGAACGTGTATACGGCGGTGGAGACCGCGGCGGTGCCGCTGCGCCCGGCGCCGCCGGTGATGCCCCCGGTGATGTAGGCCAGCAGTGCGGCGATGAGCCGTGCGCCGAGGCGGGTGGCCGGGCCCAGCTCGAGCACGGCCGACCAGGTGCGCGACACCAGCCGCTGCATCTCCTCGGTGACGTTGACGCGCGTCTCCAGCCGCGCCGAGGTGTCCACTCCGGACAGCTTCCGGGGCGGGCCGGTCACGTCCGCGAACAGGTTGATCAGGTACGTGTCGCCACCGACCGGCACGCGCAGCGGCACGCCCTCGTCGAGCGATGCGGTGAAGCCGGAGGTGAGCGCGCTTCGTAGCCGCTCCGGCGAGATCACGGCGCCGGGCACCGGCAACAGCGACGTCAGCCACTCGCTCAGCTCGGGCAGGTTCGCGATGTCATAGACGTACTGCAGACCGGGTACGTCGTGCCCGTGCGCGGCGTCGACCAGCTCCGCCGGGAGCCCGCCGGCCGGCCGATGCTCCCTCGGCCAGTGGGCACGCATCGCGGCGGCGGCGAGTTCCCGCAGATCCACCCGGCCGGGATCGTTCAGCGCGGACCGCAGACCAGCCGGTGGTGTCCGGTCCGCGCCGCGCAGGTGCAGCAGCTCCAGCACGTTCGACGCGGTGTTGCGCGCCCGGGTGCCGAGCTTCCGCACCCGCACCCGTTCCGCGTGCACCAGCTCCGCCAGCGCGGTCAGGCGCGCGCCGGTCACGTCGTCCTCGCTCGCCAGCAGCGCGCGGATCATCTCCGGATATCCGCTGTCGTCGCCGACCGCGCCGCCGAAGGCCTCCCGGCGGATGCGGTCCAGCTCACGCAGCGCGCCGTCGGAGACCAGGCCGGGGCGGGTCAGCCGGGCGCGCAACGCCGCGAGGTCCGCCCGGGTGTCCGCGCGCGGCACCGAGGCGCTCGCCTCGCCACCGGACCGGACCGCCCGGCCGGCGAGCAGTCCGGCCAGGGTGGTGACCCGGCCCGCCGGATCCAGCAGCGTCACGGCCGTGTGCGACGACCCCAGCTCGGTGGTACGCCGATCGCCCGCCGCCGGATCGAACGGCGATAGCGGTTCCCCGTCCTGCTCCGCGTCCACCCAGTGGACGGACCCGTCCCGGGACGCCAGCAACCGGAGGTGCTCCTCGCCCGTGCCGGGAACTTCGGTACGGATCACCGCGACCGTGCCCGGCGCCGCCGACAGCGCCCGGGCCAGCTCCGCCGCCGGGATCCGCTCACCGGTGGCGGACCCGCGGAGCGCGGCGAGCACCTGCCCGGCGGTGACCGGCAGCACGCCTCGGGTGAATCGGTCCAGGTCGAGGCCGACCGGCGGCCCGAGCAGCGTCAGCACGGCTGCGAGCTGATACCCGGCGGAGGCCGGGGCGGGCGTCCGGGCCGGCCGCACGCCCAGCTCGCCCCGCAGCCGGGCGGCCTCGGCGAGCAACTCCTCGAGCCGGGCCCAGGGCGTGCGCACGGTGTCCCGGGACAGCCGGGCCGCGATCTTCAGTGTCTCGCGCGCGGCGGCCTGCGTGGCCGGCAACACCCGGATCGCGGCCGGTACACTGCCGGTCTCCAGACCTTGCGCGTCCACACCGACCACGCGCGGGCCCAGCGGCACGCCGTCCCGGTACGGCGCGTGCTTCTGCAGCCCCACCGTCTCGGTCAGGCCGAGCCACCGGTCCGGGTCGAACGTGTCGTCGGCCAGCCAGCCCAGGACCAGGCCGTCCCGCGCGGCCGTGGGCAGGCTGTCCATCGCCCTGGCGAGACTGTGGAGCGCGGCCGGGTCACGGGTCGCGGGCTCGGGCACGAAGATCGCGGTGCCGCCGGTAAGCCGGGGGGTGGACAGCGCCGTGGTGAGTGCGCCGATCCGCACCGGCGTGGACATCGGCCCGTCGTGGAAGAACACCCCCGCGGGAACGGGGATGAACCGGCCGTTCGCGCAGATCTGCAGGAATGCGGTCGGGCTGGTCACGGTGTCTCCCGGTCAGCGGACGAGGCGGTGAACCCGTCATAACGGCCCGGCCCGCCCGCTGGTTCGATCTTCGCCGGCGGACCGGGGCGCCGTCACCCGTCAACCACCCGCGCGGCGTGGAAGCGGTTCCCCTCCGGGTCTTCGAGCAGCCAGCCGTCCCTTCCGGCGATGCGTGGCTTCACACCGCTGGCGGACCACACCGCCGACCTGCAATATCTGTTTCCCGGCTTCCACGGTGGACCCGTCGGCGTAGCTCATCCGCTCGATCCGGAACAGGCCGCTCTGTCGTACCGGCTGATGTTGGCCTGGACCAATTTCGCCCGCACCGGCAACCCCAACGGTGGGACGGTGCGGGCGTGGCCCGCATACGATCCGTCGGGCCTGGCGGCGGTCACGCTGGTCGACACGCGGAGCCAGTCCATGATCTCCGACCGGCAGTTCTCGACCGCGAACCAGTGCGGCATCTGAGGTTGAGGTGCGGTCGCACGTGCGCCGGGCCCGTGCGGTAACGCCGCACGGGCCCGCGTCGCGAACGGTCGAGACCGCCTCAGCCGGCGTGCTCCGCGTCGTGGTGCAAGGACGTCGGGATGAGCGGTCCGACCGGCGTGGTCTTCGTCGCCTCGACGAGGAGGGCGGCGAACTCGGCGGGTCTGCTCAGCCACGGCGAGTGGCCCGTGTCGATCTCCAGGGGGACGACCCCCAGGCGCTTCGCCTGCAGGCGTGCGAGCTCGGGAACGCAGATCGTATCCCGCGAGCCCATGATGAAGCTGCGAGACAGATCGGTCTGCTTCCAGAAATTCGGCACGAAGACCGGCTCGGACATGGGCGCGAGTGGCTCCGGGGTGAGCCTCGAATAGGCCCAGTCGACCTGCTCCTCGGAGCAGTCGTTGAAGAACGCCATCATGGCGCCCGGCCGCTCGAAGTAGAACGCCTCGTTGCCCTCGGTCACCTTGATGTACGTGTCCAGGGCCGTCTCCGCGTCGACCGGCGATCCCGGGTCGGCGCCGAGGCTGGTCGACGTGGTCTCGTAGGGGAGGGGCTTGCCGTCGACGGGCAGGATCCCCGCCACGTAGCAGATGTGCGAGACGAGGTCAGGACGCTCGTTCGCGGCGAGGGTGGCGACCACGCACCCGGACGAATGGCCGACGAGCACGTCGCCAGGCTGCATCAGCTCGACAACAGCGTCACGGTAGCCGTCAAGTGTCGCCACTTCGTGGTGTCGGGCTCCGTGACCGGGAAGCTCGACCGCCACGAGCTCGTGGCCCAGCTTCGTCAGCTCGGGCTTCACCAGGTCCCAGGTCCACGCGCCGTGGCAGCCGCCATGAACAGCGAGAAATCGCATGATTGCACCTTCCGATGGCGCCCCTGAGGAGATGGGAGGGGGCGCCGGCAGGTTCCGAACCTACTCGTCGGCCTCCCGCTGCGTCAACGCCACGTGAACAATTGTGTCTACACTTTTGCGCCTACGTGGTGGCACGGAGTACTGGCGATGCGCCGGCGCATCGCCAGTGGTCGGAGAAGCCGGCAGTGATCTGGTGTCAGCCGGGGGTGACGGTCGGATCGCCCAGCATCCGGCGCACGAGCTGCCGCAGCGCGGCCGGTTCGTAGCGAGGGTCGATGAAGGTGAGCACCCCGAACGCCGTACGAGAGAGGTGGCTCGTGACGATCTGCGCCGCGCGTGCGGCGTCGGCCTCCCGAGCCGCGGCGAGCAGCTGCTCGTGCTCCATGAGAGCGAACGGGTGCGCCCCCGTCACGTGCAGCAGCCTGATGTACCGGCCGGCGTGCTCCCGCAGCTCGCGCACCACCCGGTAGATCCGGCCGGGGGCGCGGGTGAGAGCGAGTTCGTGAAACCGCTGGTGCGCCGCCTCCCAGTCATCCTCGTCGGACGTGTCGGACGCCTGCATGGCCGCGAACGCGTCGGCCATCTCCCGCAGATCGTCCTCGGTCAGCAGCGGCACACTGAGCTCGATGGCGAGCCGCTCGTTCACGCACCGCAGGGCGTAGAGCTGCTCGGCGTCGGACGCGGACAGCTCCGCCACGCGGCTGCGGCGGTTCTTCTCCGGCACCACGAGGCCCTCGTTCTCCAGCCGGCGCAGTGCCTCACGCAGCGGGCCGCGGCTGATCGCGAGGTCGCGCGCGATGTGGACCTGGTTCAGATAGCTTCCGGGCGCGGCGCGACCGGCGAGGATATCCGAGCGGATCTTGAGGTACGCGACCGTGCTCGAGTCGCGCCCGCCGTCCGCGGTCTCATCCGCAGCGGCCAGGTCCTGCGCGGCGCCGGGCGGACCGTCGGCCTCGTCGAGTCTCCGCTCTTCCCTCACCAGGACATCCCGTTCGCTGAAGTGTTGACACTTGCTGGTCTCGTGGTCAGGCACCGAGGCGCGCCGCGGCGTCCGCCCACGTGTCGAGGTTACGGAGCATCTCGTCCCTGGGCAGCGGGGGGCCGCCGAACAGGAACCGGTCCACGCCCATGTCCCGGTACCGCTCGATGGTGGCCGGGTCGACGCGGACGTCGAGGACGGTAGTGATGAAGGTCCGACCGGCCGATTCGGACCGGCTCGCGAGGAACGCGATGCCGGCTTCGACGTCGTCGATGGTGGGGCGGGCTCCGCGGCCCACCACCGGCATCCAGCCGTCGCCGACGGCCACTATGCGGTCGAGCGTGGCCCGCGAGTGTCCGCCGAACAGCACCGGCGGATGCGGCCGGGTCGCCGGCTTGGGGAAGCTGCGGATCGGATCGAAGTCGACCACGGTGCCGTGGTACTCGGCCTCCTCACTGGTCCAGATCCGGATGGCCGCCTCGACGGTCTCGTACAGCGCGCGCCAGCGCTGCTTCTCGGCGACGCCGTGGTGGCGCATCTCCTCGACGTTCCACCCCGCCGCCACGCCACAGATGAACCGGTCGGGCCCGATCACCGCCTCCAGGCTGGACACGGCTTTGGCGAAGCTGATGGCGTGCCGCTGCGCCGCCAGCGCCACCCCGGTGCCGACCACGAGCCCCGGCGATGCGGTGGCCGCGGCGGCCAGGCTGATGAACGGGTCGAGTGCGTTCTCGTACCAGTCCGGCAGGAACATCGGATCGTCGGTGGCGGCCTGGTCCGCGTGCGAGAGCCCGGTCCACGGGGTTTCCCGCTTCACCGGGATGTGGCTGTGCTCGGGAACGAAGAGCGCCTGCAGCCCGCGGCACATCAGTTCCTTGCCGAGTTCCACGGGGTTGATCGTGTAGTCGGTCGTGTGTGAGACGACACCAAATTTCACGTTACTGAGAGTAGTTGTACTGCGGAAAAAGTGTCAACTCTTGTCGGGTCTGTCTGCGATGACGCGCAGCGAACGTGCCGATGGGGGAAGGCCCACGCCGAGTTGCCCTCCAAAAGTGTTGACACTTGACGTAGTGTCGGTCGCTATGCGGCGCCGATGGGTAGGCGTCGGCCTAGGGAGAGGGGTGATGCAGTGATGATCAGCCGAAGTCAGCGCTCCTCCGGCACGGGTGACGTGAGGTCGGCACGTCGGTTCGACCGTTCCGGCGCGGGGATCGCCGTCGGCCGGCAGCCCTTCGCGGCGACGGTGCTGGTCCTGACCATCGTCACCATCGGCGTCAATCTGCCGCCGGTGTTGTTCCCGAGGTACGTGGACGCGTTCGACCTGTCCGCATTCACCGTCACCGGGATCTTCGCCACCTACACGCTCTGCATCGCACCCGCGCTGCTGTTCTTCGGACCGCTCTCCGACGCCATCGGCCGTAAGCGGGTGCTTCTCATCGCGATCGTCACGGCCGTGGTGGCCACGGTCGTGCTCGCCGCGGCGCAGAACGTCTGGTGGCTCTTTGCCGGACGCGCGCTGCAGGGCCTGGCCGTCGGTGCCACCTCGGGCCCGGCATCGGCTGCCCTCGTGGACACCCATCCGCGCTCCGACGTCGCGCAGGCCGCGCTGGCGGCGACGCTGGCGACGTGCGTGGCAACCGCGGTGGGGCCGATGGGCGTCGGGGTGCTCGCGCAGTACGGCCCGATACCGCTCCGTCTGTCCTACCTGGTGGAGCTGGCGCTGCTGCTGGTCGCTCTGGCGGTGCTGTCCACCGGATTCCCTTCCGCGAGGTCGGCGGGCGGGCAGCACGTCAAGATCAAATGGCCTTCGGTTCCCGCGAACATCCGGGCGACGTTCGTCCAGGCCTGCAGCTCGGCGGTGCTCGCCTGGATCATCGCCGCCCTCTTCCTCGCTCTGGCACCCTCCCTGCTGAGGACCTACCTTCACACAGACAACAGCGTGGTGTACGGCGGCATCCAGGCCCTGATGCTGACCTGCTCCGCCCTCGCCCAGATCGGCAGCCGCAGGCGCCGGTCACAGCCCCTGCAAATCGTCGGACTGGTACTGCTCGTCGCCGGCCTCGGTATTCTCGCCGGCGCGGCCGCGGTCACCTCCGCGGTGCTCTGCGCGCTGGCAGCCGCCGTCGCCGGCATCGGACACGGTCTGGTGTTCAGCGGTGCCGCCCGTGAGGTCGGCACCATCGCACCGAGCGACAGCCGCGGAAACATCATGTCGATGTTCTTCGTGGCGATCTACCTCGGCGTCTCGGTCGCGGTCGTCGGCGTCGGGGCTCTCTCGTCATACGTCGGCCTGATCCTCGCGGTGCAACTGTTCTCACTGGTGGTGGGCATCGCCTGCACGATGAGCATCGTCAGCCACATCATGGTGCGGCCGACCGCGCGATCGTGACCACGCGCGGGCCGGTCGCCACGCCCGCACTGTCACCAACCGGTCCCGACCTAACGAAGTCCCACTAGAGAAAATCGATGATCACCTTGAAGGATCCACCCACTTCACCGGCCTCCATGGTGGCCACCGACCCCGCGAGATCTCAGCTCAGCGCTGCGCGTCGTGAGAACCCAATGGCCCTCCCGGAAACGCGAGTCCGCTCAATCATCGGGTCTGGTGATCCGATCGCCGACGTCCTTCGGCTCCTACGGCCGTACGCGGTCCTACCGGCACGTGTGCACGCAGCGACACCATGGGCGGTGCGGTTCGATCCCCAGCCGCACGTGCGGCTGGGCGTCGTCCTCGACGGCGAGTGCTGGCTCTGCATCGAGGGCTGCCAACCAGTGCTGCTGAACGAGGGGGACTTCTTCCTTCTGAACGACCCACCGACCTACACACTGTCCAGCGCGCCTGATGTGACGCCACGCGCGGCCTTCGTCTACCTGAAAGAGCCGGACGGCGGCGAGCTGCGCATCGGCGACGAGGCCGACGAGGACACCTACGTGTGCAGCATCGACTTCATGTTCGAGGAAGCCAACGCCTCGATGCTGTTCGACGTGCTCCCACCCGTCGTGCTCGTCCGAGCCGGCGATCCGCGAGGTGCGATGCTCAAGCACCTTTCCGCGCTGACGGTCGCCGAGATGGAGTCGGCCGATGTCGGTCGATCCCTGGCCTTGGAGCATCTCGCCCAGCTCATCCTCGTGCATCTGCTGCGTGTGCACGCCGACGGGAGCGAACGGCCCGTCGGTTGGCTGGGTGCTCTCGTCGACGACGGGATCGGAGCGGCCCTGCGAGCGATGCACGCCGATGTGAGTCGCCGGTGGACCCTCGACGAGCTTGCCGCGATCAGCCATACCTCACGCTCGGCATTCGCCGCCTCGTTCAAGGCCAAAGTCGGCACGGCGCCACTGACGTATCTGATCGGATGGCGGATGAGTCTGGCACGCGATGCCCTGCGCAACGACACACGGTCGATCTCTGAGCTGGCGGAAGCCGTCGGCTACGAGTCCGAAAGCGCCTTCAGCACCGCCTTTCGGCGTGTCGTCGGCTCGTCACCTCGCATGTTCCGAGGGCAGGCCCGGGAGCAGGCGTTGGCGCGATAGGTGCAGAGGTTGCTTGACGATCTCGTCAGAGGTGACTTCACCACCGGCGGGCCGAACCGGTGGTGGCTGACGGCATCACCGAACATCGCACCGGTGGGGGCAAGCGGTTGACCCTATCGGGTACGAGACCGTCATGACCCCACCGGCCAATCAGGCCGCGTGACCTGATCTGTCGCCCATCGATGCAGCAGACCCGATCGATGTCCACTGGGAGCCGGACATCAGAGCTTGAAGCCGCCGCTCGCCTCGATCACCTGACCAGTCACCCAGCGGCCCTCCTCGGAGGCCAGGAAGGCGACGACCGAGGCGATTTCCTCGGGTTCACCGAAGCGTCCCAGCGTGGTGTCCGCCTCGATCGCAGCAACCATGTGGGCGTTCTCGCGGACGGCGGCGTTCATGTCGGTTCGCGTCCAGCCGGGGGCCACCGCGTTGACCGTGATTCTGCGCGGCCCCAGTTCGATGGCGAGCGCCTGAGTCAGGCTGTTCACACTCGCCTTGGCGGCGGAGTAGATGAGGGCTGTCGACAACGGTCGCGTGGCCGCTCCAGAGGAGATGTTGATGATGCGACCCGCGTCGGAGAGGCGGGACGTCGCCGTCTGTGCGATGAAGAGAGGCGCGCGGGCATGCACGGCGAAAGTGGCATTCCAGGCTTCCGGTGTAGCGGCCGCGATCCCGCCCCAGGCCGTGTTCCCCGCATTGTTGACCAGTACATTCAAAGCATTGCTGCCGGTACGCGAGGTGAACTCCTGGTCGAGTCGCTCGAAGAGATCCGGAATCGACTCCGCGTCGGCCAGGTCCACCTGCAATGCAAAGGCGGTGCCGCCGGATTTCTCGATCGTGGCTACCGTCTCGTCGGCGCCGTATTTGCGTTCGTTGTAGGTGACAGCGACGGTTGCGCCCTCCCGTGCCAAGCGTTCGGCAATAGAGCGTCCAATGCCGCGGGAGCCCCCGGTAACGAGAGCGGTCTTTCCGGCAAGCGTCTGTGACATTTGATTAACCTCGATGGTCGAGTGAGCCGCAGCGACGCGAGGGATTCGTCCGTTCCGGATGACGGGCCGCCGTTCCAAGCGCAATGCTGGGCTTTTTGGCTACGACAACTACTATGCGGCCATTCGACGACAAGGGCCATAGTGTGGAATCCAACTTTGTTTATCGATCGTCCAGGAATGCTTTTCAGAATTTCACACCAAGACTGTGATCCCAGGGCCATTGCGTAGTCGCGTGGCGGGTGTGTGACCAGGGTGTTTGAGGTGTGGTCGGCCTCTGTGGAGGCGGAGAAAGCGGGTGGGACCGCATAGGTGATCATGGAGTTGCGAGGCTTCAAGACCACCAGAAGGACCCCACCCGCCGATGGCATCGTCTCTCATCCCCGCACTCGCCGTAACAGCACCCACCTCCGCAGGCCCGCCCGCGTCGGTGACCGACGGTGAACGTGGCGGGCAGCTGGACGTGCTGGCCGCGGTTCCTGATCCTCGTGACCCGCGAGGGATCCGTTACCCACTGGCATCTTTGCTCGCGATGGCGGTCTGTGCCGTGCCGGCCGGGGCGTCGTCGTTCGCGGCGATCACCGACTGGCTGCATGATCTCGACGACACCGGGCGGACCCGGCTCGGGTTCGCCTCCGGCATCCCGGCCGGGACGACTGTCTGGCGGTTGTTGATCCGTCTCGTCGTGGTCACTCGCAAGGGCGACCCGAATCCGATGATCGGGAGCTTCCGGCTGGCCGCCGAGGCGGTCCTGACCGCCCCGGCAGCCTGACCGGCACGGCTCTGCACCGCACGCACGGCGCAGACGTCCACGCGTCATGCGCGACCTCGCCGCCGCGGCCGTCGGGCCGGGGTCAGAAGGTGCGCTGTTCCGCGGCCTGTCGCAGGGTGGCGGCCAGGCCGGTGCGGGACGTCCACAATGGTGTGCCGGGGAGTGCGATCGCCGCACGCCCGTTGCGCCCGGCGATCGTACCGTCGAAGTCTTCAAGCCAGGTGGCGAGGCGCGACAGCGCCGGGGGTGCGAGGGTGAGCACGTCCGCCACCGCATCGCCGGCGGCGTCGCGGCGCAGATATCCGGCGGCGTCGGTGGGACCCAGCCGCACGGTCCGGCCGGTGTCGGCGAAGCCGAGCCGCCGCAGGTATCCGCGGGGCTCCCGGTTCTCCCGGTGCACGTACGCCATCACCGGCCGCGGCGCGATGCCGATCGCCTGCGTGATGCGGACCGCGGTCAGGGCCTCGCCCAGGCCGTAGCCGCGCACCGCCGGATCGAGGTGAATGCCGCCGATCTCCCAGCGGAGTACGTCGTCCAGGTTCTTGCCGTCGGGCTTGACATAGCAGACGCCGACGATCCGGTCGTCGCGGTGCACGGCCAGCAGCGTGCCCGCTTCGACCAGCTCGGCGAACGCCTCCGGAGTCAGCGGCAGCAGAAACTCTCCGATGAATGACTGGTGGAAACCGAAAACGTCGTCGCGTTCCTCACGCCGGACCTGGCCGATACGTAGCGTCAGGGTGGAACCTGCTGTCACGAAATTGCTCCTTGCCGTCTGCTGTGCCCAGCGGCACTCGGCGAGTCGGCAGCCTCAGGCCTGGCGAACACTCTCGCAGGCGGCGCAATCGTTGCCGGTGCAGGGTCCCGGGTTGCCCGCCGCCCCGCGTCGATCGAACAGCCGGCCCGGCCGATCGGCACCGCGTCAGGCACGCGCGCTCGGCCGGGGTTCCCGCCAACGCGATCGCCCCTCCTTCGGGCGTTGACTTCATCTCCCGCGTGGGATTGCAAACCGCTGAGCCGCGTCCCCGGCTACCACGTGCTCAGTTACGGATTCCTGCTGGGCGAGTTCGTGCAACGGGTGACGGCGAGCCGCTGCGCGACGTGATTCGACGGAAGGTGCTCGACGTGCTCGCGATGCGCGACACATATCTCGGAACGCCCCAGCGGGACTGGGGCCGACGGGTCCGGCTGCGCGGCGCGGGTCTCAGCGGTGTCGGCATCCGGCAGCTGGGTTCAACAGCCGTGCCTTCCGGGAGGCCATCATTCCGGCCGCCACCGTGTCGAGCACGGCGCGGGACGTGGCCCGGTTCTACCAGGCGCTGATCGACGGTTCACGGATTCTCGGGCCGGATGCGCTGGCCGATGCCCGTTCCCGGCGCCGCCTTCTCTGCCCCGTCTCCGTCTCCGCCGAGCCTGCTCCGGCCGCGGATCCGATCCCGCCGGTCGACTACGGCCAGGTGCGCCTCGTCGAGGGGACCCCTGGCGCGCTTGCGGAGAAGCCCGTCACCGCACGTCACGGCGGCTACGGCGGCGCGGCCCTGTCGGTCCAGACCGACGCCGAGAACCGCCGGGTTGGCAGCCGCGGTGAGGAGATCGCCTACCGCATGGAGCGTGAACGGCTGCGAGCCGCAGGACAGGACCCCGACCTCGTCGTGTGGGAGTCGCGGATCAACGAGTTGTCGCCGTACGACCTCCGCAGCCTCGACGAAGACGGCCGGACCATCTTCATCGAGGTCAAGTCGACCAGGGCGGACGATCCGGTTTGTGTGCTCCCGGGCCATGCGGTCCGGCCCGGGAGCACGGGGGTCAAGCCGCCGCGTGCAACCGTTCGGCCGCGAGCAGCGTCTCGGATGCCGCGATCGGGCCGAGGTCGCCGAAGACCGCGCCTGCTGGTGCGATCACCGCGATGTCCTCCAGTCGGACCTGGGTGGTGAAGCCGCCGGGCCAGTCGCGTTCCACGCCGCCGTCGGCGTTGTGCCGCCAGCCGCGCGCGGCCACCGGGTGCAGGGCCTCTACCTCGAAGTAGCGGCCGGTGTGCGATGGGATGACACGGGCGGCGGCCTGCTCCGGCGTGAGCGTGTGGACGGCGCGGCCGACCTGCGTGAACGGTTGGAAGATCTCGTAGTCGGCGAGGACCTCGGCCCATGCCCGCTGATCGGTGTCGGCAGCCGGGTGCCAGAGCGAGATGTGTTGATCGTCGGCGAGCGTGAGGGTGTCGTCGCCGAGGCTGGCGAGGGTGCCGTCCTCGGCGATCCGGAACGCGTGCCCGTCCTGGACCTGCCAGATCAGGGCGCGGGCCAGGTGCCGTACGGCCGGGTGGTCGAGGACGAAGCGGCGCAGGTCCGGCACGCTCCACCGGCGGCCGGTGACCATCGCGTCCTCAAGCGCGCGTCCGCGTTCGACGGCGAGCGTGCGGGCCGCCTTCTTCAGCGCGGCGAACGCGCGTTTGGCCTGCTCGGCCCGTTCCGCGTCGTCGGTGGCGGCGGCGCGGGGGAGTGAGCGCAAGCGGCGGCCGTCCTGGTCGAGGACGATCGGGTTGAGCTTCACGTCGAAGGTGACCGTGAACCGGCGCGGGCCGTAGTCGAGCGTCATCCGCCCGTCCGGGTCCAGGCCGAGGTCGGGTGTCACGCGTTCGGCCAGTTCGGCCGGGGTCAGACCGCGTGCGTCCGCGATCGTGACCAGCTTCGCCTCGGCCTGCTTGCGGAAGCCCTTCTGTTTCGTGGACTTCGACAACCGCAGCAGACCGGCGATCGCGGCGTCCGTGCCGAGCGCCACGAACACGTCCAGGCCGAGCTTGGCGCGGGCGATCGCGTCTTCGGTCCAGGCGATCACCACATCGGTGAGCGGGGTGACGACTGAGTCGTCGGCGAGGAAGCCGAGCGCGAGCAGCGCCTGTTTGTCGGCTGCCGGGTGTTCCGCCCGCTGCCACTGCGCGAACAGTTCCAGCGCGAACGCGGCCAGGTCGGTGCGGTCGCACGTGTCGCGGACTTCGGCCAGACCGGGCGCGGGCGCGGCGAACGTGGACGCGGTCAGCAGCGCGAACAGCCGCCGCACGGCCGCCTCGGTCAGCGCACCGGCGTCATCGGTCAGCCGGATCGGCGGGAGCGTCGGGATCACGACCCAGACCGGCAACGGCTTGGTCTTGCCGCTCGTGCGTAGCGCGTCCGGCCACATGTTCTCCGGGGCGGCCGGGCCGGTGGCCGCATGGGCCGCGATGATCGCCGTGACGCGTGCATGGGCGTCGACGTCCAACTCGCCGAGTGACAGCGCGGGGTGGGTGAGCACGTGGTCTCGCAGCAGCTCGGCGACGACGGCGGCGGCTTCGGGCCGTTCCGGCGCGGACGATGCGAGGACGCGGAGCGCGCGTTCCGGTGTGCGGGCCGCGAGTTTGAGCACGACCGGGCGGATGTCGCGGCGATCGGCGCGTTCGGCGAGCATCCGGAACGCGCCGTCGGTCGGAATCCGGGACAGCCAGGTGATCGACTGGCGGCGGTCGACGTCCGACTCGTAGCGGGGCCACCGGTTCTCCAGGTCGACCTCGTCCAGCTCGCGGGCGATCCGCGCACCCACGGCCCTGCCGTCGCCGATGTGCGCGTCGATACGGGCCAGGTCGTCGGCGGCCAGCAGGTCGCGTGCGGCGGCACCGGTCATCACGAGCATCGCGGCCAGGTCGGCAGCGGTGGGCGGCAGGCCCGGGCCGCTCAGCACGCGCGCCGCGCGCACCGGGTCGCGGGTGAGCAGGCCGACGGTGTGCGCGTCGGACTGGCGATGCTCGATCGTGGTCAGCGCGACGTGGTGCAGAGACTCGTCGGCAGGGATCCGCATCAGCCGGGTGAGCGCCTCCTGCGTTAGGTAACCATGTCGGTAGGTCCAGAATCCGGCCGCCCGCAGCCAGCCCTCACCGCTGGTGATCACCGAGACGGCCGCCGGGCCGACACCGTCGAGCAGCGTGGCCAGCACCGGGTCGCTGCCGTAGAACGCGTACAGATCCCACCAGCAACCCGACGCCGGCAGTGCTTCGGCGGCCGTGGCCCACCGGACGAGCTGATCGGCCGTGCTCGCCGAGAACACCGGCATCACGTAGATCCGGCTGCCCTGATGCGCCAGGGACTCGCCGAACCAGCCGGGTATAGCGGCGATGTCCGCGTCGACCCACTCGGCCCGGTCCGGCAGCATGAACGACGCGACGATCCGCTGCGGAAGCGGGCCGTCGCGTTCGGACTCCATCCTGCGGGCCACGGCCGCGCGGGTCTCGTCGTCGGCGGCGGCCAGGTGCGCCCGGACCGCGCTCGCGGTGTGCCAGACGACCCAGTCCTCACCGTGCTGCCGGGCCTCGACGGGGGTGTAGTTCTCATGCCAGCCCCGGTCGGCTGGCACGCGGATCGGGCGAATGCACAGCGACGTGGCGGCGAGGTCCGGGTGATGGATCAGGCCGGACATCGTGGACACCACGTGCGCCGCGAACACCAGCCCGCCGCGGGCGATCAGCGCCTCGGCCAGCAGAGCCTCCAGCGGCTCGGACGGCCACATCACCATGTTGGCGTACTCGGCCATGAACAATCCGGCAGCGGCGGCACCACGCATGGACAGGTCCGCGCCCGGGTCGTTCAGTGCGGCGACGAACCGCTCTGCCTCCGTGCACAGCGCGTCGTCGTAGTCCGCGTACTGCCGAGCGGCCAGATCGGATGCGGCGAGCCGCGCGCGCAGCTCGGCCGGTGCGTCCGGACCGATCTTCGGCGGCGGCACCGGCCGTCCGCCGTGCCGGGGCAGCAAACTGCTCAGCCAATCCGCCGGCATGTCCCAGCCGTGGTCGAACCGCATCCATACCTCCATTGGCATCGAACGGCCAGGAGCCTACGCACCGGGTACGACAACGAGACGCCCGGCGAGCACCGCGTCCGATTCGCTGTCGATTCGTGGTGCGGTGCGGCACGTGGCCGGCGTTCCGCGCGCTGGCGGGGAACACCACGACCAGCGGGTACGCCAGGGAGCGTCGCAACTGGCGACCGACGCCGCGTCCGGCTTGCCGGGGGCCGGGCCGCGTTCACCGTCATCGCCACCGCACCCTGGCCGGCGGCAGCGTCGTCCACCAGTACGCGTTCCGCCGCCCGGCCGCCACCAACCCGGGCTGAACAAGCAGTTGCACTGGTGGCCGGAGTCCCTGGAGCATCGTGTCGAAGACGCCTACTGGACCGAGACTTCCCCTAGCGAGCGGCTCGCTGACATCACTACCCCCGGCCTGCACGTGGGCGGCTGGTTCGATTTCTTCGTGCCCGAGACCACCCGGGCGTTCACCCGGCTGCGCAACGAGGCCCGGCTCCTGGAGATCCAAGTGTCCGAGGCCACGAACGGTGTCGCCCCGTGGGGGAACCCTGACCCGGTGCTGCCCGGCTTCGGCGCCTTCGTCGACGGCCGGATCATTCCCCGGCATCCGTTCGCCGACGGCGTCGCACCGTTCTCCGCTGGCAAACCGCTGATGGTCGGCACCACCCGCGACGAGACGGTGTTCTTCAGCCTCTTCGGACCGAAGGACATCTTCAGCATCGACGACACCGGCCTGCGCAGCCGCCTGAGCAACGCCTACCAGGGCGCCGAACTCGACCGGATCATCGCCACATTCCGCCGGTCACGGCCGCAGGCCACCCCGGCCCAGCTGTACTTCGCGATCACCACGTCCCCGATCTGGCGCGACGCCATCACGATCACCGAACTCGAGTCGGTCAGCGTGAGAACGGCATCCAGGCAGACCGGCTCCGGCACGCCCAGCAGCACACCTTGGCATGATCCGAACCGGCGCGTGGCACGGGGCTCGCGTCACACCGGGGCAGGTGCGTCGCGGACCTGACGGAGGGTGCGGCGAGTGCCGTCGGGCATCGTCGCATGCCAGAAAGTCATACCGGCGCAGCGTTTCCCGGTAACCGCCTGCCCGGCATCGTCGGCTTTCCGGAAGACATCCCCGGTACTGAGCCGCAGGGTCCCATCGACCTGCACCGTCGCATGAACGTCCTGCCCGGCGACGACACCCACCAAGGTGGCACCTGCGCGCAGGGTTCCGGCCAAGACCATACGTTGAAGATCCGTCGGCCGGGCGGTTCTCGCCCGACTATGCGGATTCCGCGGCGGGGAAGGGGATGGTGCCGCGGGAGCTGGTTCGTCGGCGCCAACCACCTCCGCGCCGGTTTGAGGCTCGGCAGGTACCTCGACGGCGGGGAAGCCGAGCCGGATCGGTGCCCATATCTCGCAGAACAGGCGCCGGTACAACTCCTGCCGTAGCTCGACGGCGGCACGGATACCGCCGGCGGCGGGCAGCGGACCCATGAGCCCGGCGAGACCATATCTCTGGATCAGGACACGGATCGGCTTCTGATTCTGCTGAAAGGCGCGGTGCAGGCAGCGCAGGAGCAGATTCTCGCTGCGGTAGACCTCGACCTTGGCCGGCAGGTCGGCGTCTTGAAGACTCTGGTTCACAGTGGCGGGCAACAGTCCGAGTATGCCGAGCCGGTTGCGGAGCAGACGGAAGTCCACAGGCTCCGCAACATCGGGATGCCGCTCAGGTCTCTTGGCGAAGACGTGTTCCACCTGCCAGCGGCGTTCAGGCGCCAGGTACTCGGTGATCGCCCTGGGCCCGCCTCGTTCGGTCTCCACGAACTCGGTCAGCCGCGCGAGCAGATACCGGACCTGGGAGAGGTTGTTTCCCCGCAGACCGAACGACCGTACCGTCTGAAAGCTGTCATCCGGTGGCATCTCCGCCCACAAGCACGTCCCGACGTCCGCGGCAGTGGCGCACTTCCGCAGCTGCGGAACGAGGACGGGCGTCAGTTCGTCCAGGTCACGCGGCAGCGCCGGCTCGTCGGCGAGGACCCGCAGTACGAACCACCTGTCGATGAAGTTCGCGACCAAGCGCGCCTTCTCCTTCGCCACGGACGGCGGATCAGTCGGGCGGATCGCGGCCAGGATGAAGGTCATCTGGTTCGTCAGGCCATTGACGGTGTTGTAGTAGACCGCCTCGAGCCCGTGCTCGTCATGAGGCCTGTCGCTCGCCGCCTGGAACGTGCGATATACCGTCGCCAGATTGATCAGCCGTTCCACAAAATCGAAATACTGGTGGGGCATCCTCAGGGCGAGCTGACTCTCGGCGTTCTCCCGCACCCACAGGTGCAGCGTGTTGTCGATGTTCTCCCGATCGTGGAAGTCCCCATCGAGCCGGGCATGGTGGGCGATCAGAGCGGCTTTCAAGAATCGTGCCGGTGCACCAGGATCGTCCCTGGCCGGAGTCAACGCCGCCAGCATCTCGCGCCACCGCTTGTTCAGGTCCTCCTCGTCATGCCCCACATGCGACAGCAGAAAGCTTTTCAGCAGGTCAACCGCGGTCAGGCGAGCGCCACGGTCGTTCATCGACTCAAAGATCCGGAATCCGGCGTCACGGCTGGGCGCCTCAATCCCGACCAGGATCACCCGGTCCAGCAGCCACTCCGTGAACCGGGGCACGTCCTCCGCGTCCAGCCGTGCGGTGAGAAGCTGCTCCAGTTCCAGGCTGCGCGCGTGCAGATTCCGCAGCGACAGCGATGCTCCGTGCCGGGGTGGCTCGTAGTCGCGTCCGTCATGCAGCGCCTGAAGGAGGTCGCGTCGTTCCTGGATGTCGATCCGGAATCGCCAGCCACCCGCCCGCCTCTCGCGGATCACCCGGTCGAGCTGCGCGACGGCGTCGTCCTGTCCGAGGGTGCGTGCTTGCCGGCGCAGATGCATGAAAATGAGATGCACGGTGGTGAATCGCTGCTGCCCGTCGACCAGGAAGCGGCCATCGCCTCGAGATTCCTCGTAGTAGACGAACGGACCGAGGAAGTACGGATCGGCGTGCCGCATCCCCCGCCGCGTCCGCGGGTCCTGCGCCGCTTCGTCGAACTGCGAACAGAGGTCATCGACCAGCACCCGTACATCCTCAGCCGACCATGCGTACTCGCGCTGGTAGTAGTCGATGGTGTACGTGGCCTTGCTGAACAGCTCCGACAAGGAGAAGCTGTCCCCGCTGATCGACGCGCCACCCACCGGCAAGCCCTCCCACCACGACCGCGAATACTACGTACCGTTGCCTATCACGCACGCAGAGATCAAGTCGAGGGTTGTCGGCGCACCAGATCCAAATCCACCCCGCACATCACCCACGGAGAACTACATGATGCGCGATCGTCGTACCGCCGCCGGGTCTGTCGCCGCGCGAAACTCGACCTCGTTCTGACTGCACACCACCAGCAGATCCTGCCGACGCAGCGCCTCCTCAGGCGTCAATGAGCGCCGATCCCACCGCTGATCGATCGCCGGCAATGCCTTCGAGGCCAACTCCAGCAGCCGGTCTTCACGCACATACAACGCACGCGCCACGCCAGGCATCGCCGGCTTCGTCCGGTCAGCCTTCCCAGGTGTTGATGTAGGTGATGTCGCCGCACCAGCGGGTGTCGACGGCGGCCGCATCCACGGCGAAGTCGCGGTCGACCGGGTCCGGTCGGGCACCGGCGTGCGGGTCCGGGATCGTGGTGGTCTTCCAGCGGCGTGGACTTCTCCCGCGGACGCCGGCGGCGCGCATCCGCCGAGCGATGCGTTTACGGCCGTGCCGCAGCCCGGCCGCGGTCAGTTCGGCGTGGATGCGCGGCGCCCCGTAGGTGCCGTTTGACGCCTCGTGCACCGCGATAATCTGCTCGGTCAGCCGCTCGTCGACCCGGTCGCGGGTGGACCGCTCGCCGCGAGCGTGCTGGTAGTAGGCGGACCGGGAGACCTTGAGCAGCTCGCACGCGCGCTTGACGTTGTGCTTGCCGGCCTGCTCCGCCTCGATGAACGGGTACATGTTCACCGGGTCTCCCTCGCGAAGAAAGCCGTGGCCCGTTTGAGGATGTCGACGTCCTGCTGCAGCCGGCGGTTCTCCGCCCGCAACCGGGCCAGCCCGGCCCGCTCATCACCGGTCAGCCCGTCCGATCGGGTTCCGGCGTCAAGGTCGGCCTGCTTGACCCAGGACCGCACCGCGGTCTCGGTCAGATCGAAATCCCGCGCGACCTGACCGACCGTGCGGTCACCGCGCTGACACAACTCCACGATCTCGGCCTTGAACTCCGGCGTGAACACCCGCCGCGGCCCCGATCGCTTCTTCCCCACGCTCTCCATGATGCTGGACATACTCCCGGAGACCCCAGGTCCCCTGATCTTGGATGTCCGTCAAAACGGGTCAGGCCCACCGCCACTGGATTCACAGCTGTCTTCACCACGCTGGGCGAGCACTTCCCGTCATAACGATCCGGGGTGCTCGCACCGTCGACCTACCTCATCAGCTGAGTCCTCCGCTCGCTGTCGACCCCCTTCATCCGCATCTGCTCGACCGCCGTCGGTTTGGGCTTCGAGGTGACCAGCACGATGCTGGCGACCACTGTCAGTACCGCAACGGACATTCCCAGGGTCAGCGGGGCGTTGACGGATAGCAAGGTGATGGCGCCGTTGAGCCCGAAATGGACCATGACCGACGCTGCGACACCGGCGCGCTCGTAGGCGAAGCTCGTCAGTACGGTCAGCGGGTAGATGGCGAGCAGGAAGAACAGGCCTTCCCAGGTGTTCAGGCCCCAGAGGTTCTGGATGGTGTCGGGGATGAAGAACAGCGGCAGGTGCCATACCGCCCACACGGTGCCCAGAATCAGCATGGCGAGCAGCCGACCCATCCGGGCGCGCAGCCGCGGGTAGGCAGTGCCCCGCCAGCCGGGTTCCTCGGCAAGCGGGCCGGTCACGAGCGTGAGACCCACGAAGGCGAGCCAACCACCTGATTCCGCGACCACGTCCAGGCACGAGGTGAGGTCGAGCGCGGGACCGCCGAGCGCTGCGCTGATCAGCGCGCCCAGGCCCACGGAGCCGGCGCCCATCACCAAGGCGGGCAGCATCCAGGCGAGCCGCCAGCCCCGGGAGCGGACCGCGTGCGTGGGCGCCGGCTGGCGCCTACGGCGGTAGCGGACCACTGCGGCACCGATCAGCGGTCCGAAGCCGCCGAGTGCGAACAGCGCGACCGTGGGGAAGTCGTTGGCCGAACCACCGAGCTGAATCGCGATTGTCCAGGAGCCCCAACTCACCAGAAATGTGACAACGAGGTAGAGCAGAAGGCCACGCCGGGTGTACTTGTCGGCAGGGGCCACGTCGGCAACGGACGTGGGCTCCCGATGTGTCGTTCGCATGCTCCGAGTCTGCCGAAACGCCGACGTGACATCGATCTTGCTAGCCCCTGGCTCCAAGGTGAGGCTAGCCCCCGCTTCCGTACCGCAGTACGGGGCGCGGGGCGCTGGCTAGCACTAGGGGCACCGGGCCAAACGGGGACGCCATCGCGTGACGGCGTCATCTTCGTACTCGCTGGAGCCACGTAAGACCCGGCCGAGTTCTTGAAGCCCGGCCGCCTCGACCTCATGCAGCCGGCTCGCTCGTGCCACGCCTTCGGCCACGGCGCGCACCAATGTCTCGGCCCGCCCTGGCCCGCGTTGAGCTGCAGGTTGCCTACGGCACCCTCTACCGGCGCATCCCCACCCTCGCGCTTGCGGTGCCGTTCGAACATGCCGGAACCGCGATGGAGGGCGCAGGCCGACGGTTCGATTCCGTCAGGGCCGCCTTTCTTCGATGCGGATTTGAGCCGTCCCCGCAGAAACACCGCTGGAAAGCTGAACCGACTCACATGGGGCAAGTTGTCGAGGCTCGGTACTCGTTCGGCTGCGGCGATCGTGAGCATTTACTACGGTGCTGGCGTGATTGGCATCGCCTGGCAGGGCGCCCACACCGCCTCCAAACACGCGATCATCGGGCTGAGCAGAGCCCCGCTCGGGATTACTGTAGGGCCCCTAACTTTTTGAGGCGGCGCCAGCAGATGAGGGCGCAGGCGAGGGTGAGGAAGGCTTCGTGGATGTCGTCGCGGATTTCCCAGCGGATGCGTAGGCGGCGGAAGCCGTGCAGGTGGGAGATGGTTTGTTCGACGACCCAGCGCAGGGCGCCGAGGCCTGAGCCGTGGGCGGTGCCGCGCCGGGCGATCGCGGGATGGATGCCTCGTTCACGGACCTGGATGCGGTGCTTGGCGTGGTCGTAGCCGCGGTCGGCGAGGAGGTTACCCGGCTTGCGTCGGGGTCTGCCGGGCTTGCCGCGGATCGGTGGGATTGCGTCGATCAGGGGTAGGAGTTGGGTGACATCGTTGCGGTTGCCGCCGGTCAGGCGGACGGCGAGTGGAACACCGCCGTGTCCCGCACCGGGTTTGATGGATACATCGAAACCTGGGAGACGATGTAGCTATGCCGGCACCGAAGAAGTACCCGGATGAGTTGCGTGAGCGGGCGACCCGGTTGGCGGTCGAGGCCCGCCGGGATCCGGCTGCGTCGGTCGGGGCGATCCGGCGGATCGCCGACCAACTCGGAATCCATCCGGAGGTGTTGCGGGTGTGGGTGAAGCAGGCCGAGACCGATGCCGGGGACCGGCCGGGCACGACCAGCAGTGACGCCGAACGTCTCGCCGCTCCGGAGAGGGAGGTCCGTGAGTTGCGGCGGGCGAACCAGATCTTGAAGTCCGCGGCGACGTACTTCGCGGCGGATCTGGACCGTCCTTCGCGATGAAGGTCGCCTTCGTCGACTCCCAACAGGCCGAATACGGTGTCCAGCCGGTCCTGATGCAATGCCGGAGGCGCGACGTTTTGCGGTGTCGGGCGCGCCGAGGGCGCGTCGGCCGGGATGCCCGGACGACGCGCCCCATGCATGTCAGATCCACATAATCCGCTGGTTCGCCGCCGTGCCCGCGGGGTCACAGTCCCACTGCCCGACAGTCGCGCCGTTACCAGGGGCGAACCCGACGACGTCGATGCACTTGCGCGAGTGCTGCACCTGGAAGAACCAGCCCCCCACCCCGGAGTCGTACGCTCTGAACGTCTGGTTACTCCCGCCGTTGCACTCCCACTGACCGAAGGCAGCGCCGTTGGCTTGGCTGATGCCGACGAGGTCGAGGCACATCTGGGAATGTGCCACGCGCAGCTGGAATTCGTAGCCGTTGGGCTTCCAGGCGAACGTCCACGTCTGGTTCGGTTCGGTGCTGCACTGCCACTGAACCGCCGAGGCGCCCATCACGGGCGAAGAGTTGGGGATGTCGAGACACTTGCTGCTGTGCGAGAACGCCAGCCGGTAGCTGTCAGCCTCCGCCAGCCCGGCACGTTGCACCATGTCCCGCGTCAGGACCGTACCGGCCGGTGTGTCGGTCCCGCTGACGGGCGCGGCCGTCGCGGCGGCCGGCGCCGCCGCCACCCCGGTCATGGCCAGCGCGAACGCCGCCACCACGGCGGACCTGCGGATTGTTGAGCGCATCGACATTACCTTCTCCTGACGTGGTGCGATCTCCGTGGGCTTCCGCCGGGGTCGTCGAGCGCGGTGAGACCATCGGCCACGGACGAATGCGATGGCATTCCCTCGTTACCGCTCGCTCCCGGTGCGACCCCATTCCGCCATCCGGCAGCCGCGCCGTCGAGGTCCACTCGGGAATCGGCTGCGCAGATGCGCACCCCCGAAGACCGGTTGCGCAGATGAGCAACAAATCGGGTGAGCGGCCTTGGCACCGCGACCCGGACGCGGTTTGGTGGGGCTGTCACGGGGGAGGCGATTCATGAGTGTTGCCCAGGAAAGGGTCGTGCCGTGCCTTGGCCGCTGGGGCCTGTCCGCCCACGCGGACCTGGTCTATCGCGGGCTCGTGCTGCAGGGCCCGGACACCACCCGGTCGCTGGCCGGCCATCTCGGCGTCGAGGCCCGGCAGGTCGACCGGGCGCTGGACGAGTTGGTCGGCGTGGGCGCGGTGCGGGTCCGGACCGACGGCCGCACCCGGTACTGGCATCCGGTCGCCGGCGATGTGGTGGTGTCGATGCTGCACCGGCAGCGCGTCCCGGACGTGCGGGACGTGCGGCTGCGTCGGCATCTGGCAGCGGTCGCCGGTCTGCACCTGGACCGGCTGCCGGCCGAGTCGGTGAGCCGGCTGCCCAGCCGGGAGGCCGCGCGCGACCGGATCGCCGGGCTGGTCGCCGCGGAGCGCTGCGAACACCTGACGATCAACACGGAGTACGAGTTCAGCGCCGCGGCGTCCGCGGCCGCGTCGCCGCTGGACCGGTCGCTGCTGGCCCGGGGGGTTCGGCTGCGCACGCTCACGCCGCCGCCGCCGAGCGGTGATCACGCGGAGCCGCTGGCGGCCGGCGCCGAGCACCGGGAGCGGTCCGTGCTGCCGCTGAAGCTCATGGTCTTCGACCAGCGGGCCGCGCTGTTCCCGGCGGACCCGGCCGACCGCGAGGCCGGGGCCGTGCTCCTCACCGACCCGGACGCGGTGGCGCAGCTGACCCGGCTGTTCTATCGCTTCTGGGGTGACGCCCGCGACATCTACCAGCACAAGGCGCCCACCATCATGCTCAGCACCCGGGAACAGGCCATCATCGCGCTGCTCAGCGCCGGTCACAGCGAGGCCGCGATCGCCGCCGAGCTCGGCCTGAGCCGTCGCACCGTCGTCTACACGCTGCGCGCGCTGATGGACCGGCTCGGCGTGCAGAACCGGTTCCAGCTCGCCCTGCTGCTCGGCGCGGCCCGCGCCGTCCCGATACCCGAGGCGCCGCCACCGTCGCCTTGGCAACCAGAGGAGTCCTGATGCTTCGCAGATTCGCCGTGTTCCTCACGGCGCTGCTCGCCGTGCTCGCCGGCCCGGTGCCGGCCTCAGCCGCCGCTCCCGCGCCGTGGACGCTGGCGCCGTGCGCGACCGCCGCGCCGCCGGACGGCATCGCGCGGGACAGCGCGGTGGGCTGGTTCGTCATCACCGGCGGGCCCCTGGAGTGCGCGCCCACGGTCGACGGCGGCGGCGTCAGCCTGGTCGTGTACCGGCCGGACACGGATCTCGGCCAGTCCGCGGCATACCAGGCGCGGCTGTTCCAGACCATCAACGCGCGCCGTGGCTTCGGCATCGCGGCCATGACGGCAGTGCCCGGCGAGTATGGCGTCTGCCTCCTCGCCGGCGAGCACGAGCGGATCACCTGCGTCCGGGTGATCGTGGCCGAGAACCGGGTCTCCGCCACGATCACACCGCTGGATATCAACGATCCGCTGGTCGCCAAGGAGGCGACGATCACGCCGTTCGCCGGCCAGGTCAGCCCGCCACAGCGTCCGGGCCAGCCGAACCCGACCTGCGGCACCTGCTTCTGACCGAACGTCCAAAAACGATCACACGGTACGCCGTGCACGCCCCCGCTCGGACTCGCCGAACCGGGCCGGCATCGCGGTGACCTAAGCCGCGTCGCGAATCTGATGCCGGTAGCGCCGCCGTGGCGTCTCCGGTCAGCGATGTCCGAATGCCTCGCCGACCTCGTGGGCCGCGTCCTTCACCTGCTCGCCCGCTTGATGGGCGCGGGCTTCGGTCGACTCGACGGCGCCTTCGGCCTGCCGGCGACGATCGGCGTGCCGACCGGGAAGGCCACCGTGTCCGTGCGGGACAGCACCGGCCCAGCTGACACCAACCGTTGCCCGCTCCTCATGGCCTCATCCAAAACCGCGAGTTCGATGAGGACGTGCAGCTGTTCCACGGGCGTCCGGTGCTCACTCTACCGGATTAGTCCATCCGCCCGAAGTAAAGGCCGAATGGCGGAATCCGCAAGCATTCCTGGAGCATTAGTTTGCTTATCGGTGACATTTTGCGGCCTTCGATTCAGCCAAGGATGGGAACATGAAGTCGAGCATTCAGTGTCGCATCAAGCGGAGCGGGCGCATGTCCGCCGCAGCTGCCGCAGCCGTCGTCATGACACTCTCCTCGCTGCTCGCGGCGGCTCCGGCGAGCGCGGCGACGGGTTCAATCTACGTGTCACTGCCGACGTGGCTAGGAAACTGTCCGCTCGGCGGATCCGTCAAGTACGTCGGCATGTCGAGCTATTCGGGTAGCACGAGCGGATACAGTTCCGACTCCGGCGACGACCTGGCTTACCTGCGGGTCGGAATCAACGAAAGTGTGCAGCTGGTCGGCCAGGGGATCTGTTTCAAGAGCGGTCGCCCGCCCCAGTACAACACCCCGGTCGTCAACGTGGTCGTCCGGCCGACGCGGCACGGCCAAACCTTCTGGGTCGGGCCCGGCGGCGTCCGGAGCAATTGACCACCGAGCCGGGCACAGCAAACGATATGCCGCCCGCCGCGCGCTGAGATCCCGGACGGCCCGGGCGGGCGTTGGACGTTCGCTGGGCGATCAGGTCAGCGCCATACACGTAGTACCCGGATCGTTTACGGCTGTCCACCGTGGCCTGGGGTGCGGGTGCGGTACGGGATATGCGTGCTGTCACCGAACGCGCCGTCCGCGTGCGGGTCGGCCTGAAGGCTGCCGCCGTGGGCGGCGACTCGTTCGCGCATGCCGCGCAGTCCGTGGCCGGTTCCTCCTATCACCACCGTCTGGGGGCGACCGCGGCGAGAGACTGGTCGACGTCCAGGAGGCGTCCAGCGCAACAGGGAACTCGACATGGTCATGAATGGTTGGCGTGGTGCGCGTACTCGTAGCCTCAACTGAGCGCCGACGTGCCGAACAGGCCTGCGGAGATTTCTTGTGGTGAAAGCCTAGGCTGGATGCGGAAGTCAGACTGGGAGGCACGGATGGAGCCGATAGACCTGGCCGGCGTCGTTGTGGGAGCCCTGACGGCTCTCTCCACCGGGGTGGCCTCCGGCGTCGCGCAGCGGATGGTCGCCGGCGGCGACCGGCTGGCGGAGGTGGTGCGGCGGCGTTTCGCCGATGATCCGGGGACGCTTGAGATGGTGGATGAGGTGACCACCGCGCCGACCGAGGTGGCTGAGGAGCGGCTGACGTTGCGGCTGGTTCGGCAGATCACCGCCGACCCGGCGTTCGCGGCGGCGTTGCGGGAGGCGCTGGGCGAGTCTAGCCCTACCATCGTCCAGGCGAACGAGAGTGGCGCGGTCGCGGCCGGCGATGTGCGCATCTCCGGCCGGTACGCGGCGGGTCGCGACCTTCACGTGGGCGGTCCGGACGCGAGCTGACCGCGGTCACGGTCCTGGTGACGTCGGGTCACCGCCGGCAGAGCGGTGGCCCGGGATCAGGAATGAGCCGCAGGACGTACCGTGCCGCTGATCGCCGGGACCGGCAACCCCGCCGTCTCGATCATCGACGCCGCCTCGGCCGCGACCGCGTGCCATCGATCTCGCAGCGGCCCGGCCGGAAACGCGTCGGTCCACGGCTTGGCCTCGGTGGCGTAGTGCATGACGAACGGCGCCCGTTCGAGATCCAGCTGGTAAGCGGCAGGCATGTACCGTTCGCCGTGAAAGGTGAAGTCCAGGCGCTGCTGTACGGCGCTGACCGGCATGACGTTCCACCTCGGGTCGAGCAGCTCGAACCGGCCGCCGATGAGGTAGTTGAGGGTGTCCTGGTCGCCGAAGAGCGGCCGCCAGCCGGGGTCTGCGATCAGCTCGGCTGCCCGTTCGGTAAGCCGTTCGGCTCGCCAGCGGGCCACGTCGATGGCGAGCAGGCCGGAGTTGAAGTACGGGAACTCCGGTGCCCGGCCGCCGAGTGGGAACCGGTTGGTCTCCACGTGCCGGCTGCCCAGTTCGGGAATGTACGGGTCGCGTGCCGCCGCGATGGGATAGTCGTGCCCGATCTGCCGCAGCAGGGTGTGCACACTGACGCAGGCGAGCATGTCGGAGTCCAGGTAGAGCAGCCGCTCCGCGTCGATCAGGTCCGGGGCGGCGATCCGGGCGTACCCCATCGGTGTGATGTATCCGATCCGCATGTCGGGGAAGCCGAAGTCCCGCTGAATGACGGTCACCTCCGCCGGGCCGGCGGCCGCGTGCAGAGCCAGCAGGGAGTCGGGGGACACGCTCGGGTCGGTGAGCAGATGGATGCGGAGCGGCTCCGCGGAACGCCACGTGCGCGCGAGTGACCGGACCGCCACACAGGTGGGCCAGACGTAGCGGGCGTCGAGGCAGAGGACGACGCTGTTCATCGTTCGTTCACCAGCCGCCGGAACGTCTTCTTCTCGGTGACCAGAATCTTCTCGAACACGCGGGCGATCCTCCGCATCGTGGCCGGGGTGTGCGGCGGGCCGATCGGGCAGGTGCTGTGGCCGATCACCAGACGGCGGGCGCAGATGTCCTCGGCGACCGGAAATCGCGCCGATGTCCGGAAGAGCCGGTGCCGGGGCAGTGGCTTCGTCTGCCAGCGGCTGATCGGCAGACCCTCCGCGGTGGCGGCCTCGCGGAGCACGTCCCGGAAGGCGGGGATGTGCTCCGCGCCCATCTCCAGCTCTTCCGGCACCACCAGCAGCGGGTAGAGGAAGTAGACGTGGGTGCGGTCGTCCGGCACCGTCGGCAGCCGCAGCCCGGGAATCCCGGCCAGCGCTTCGGTCAGTGCGGCGCCGTTGGCCGTCCTCGCCCCGGACATCTCGCGCAGGCGGCTCAGCTGGGAGCGGGCAAAGGCGGCGCCGAGCACATGAATCCGGTAGTTCCAACCGATCGACATCACCTCGGGCATGTCACCGGCCGCCGCGTCCGGGTCCTCGCCGAAGGTCATAAGCGCCTGAGCCCTGCGGAATCCCTCCCGGTCGGCAGTGCAGAACAGGCCCGCCTCGCCCAGCGAGGAGAGCGTCTTGGATCCGTTCAGACTGAGCCCCGCCGCGTCGCCCAGCACTCCCACCGGTCGGCCCCGGTACGTCGCCCCGTGTGCCTGCGCCCCGTCCTCCACCACGGCAAGCCCGATCCGGCCCAGGGCGTCGTAGCCAGCGGGTAGACCGTGCAGGTCGACCGGGAGCACCGCCCGAGTCAGCGGGGTGACCGCCGACGCGGCGAGCACGGGGTCGATCGTGTAGGTCATCGGGTCGCTGTCCACGAAGACCGGTCGTGCGCCCGCGTGCAGCACCGCCTGTGCGGTCGCCCCGAACGTGTCGGCCGGCACCAGAACCTCGTCACCGGGGCGTACCCCCGCGGCGGTCAATGCCATGTGCAGCGCGGCCGTCCCCGAGTTGACGGCCAGCACGTACGGTGCCCCGGTCAGTTCCGACCAGGCCTCCTCCAGCTCGGTCGCGGCTCTCATCGGCCATCGCCACGGCGTTGCGTCCCGCAGCGCCGTCACCACCGCGGCCTCGTCCTCCGCCGTCACTCCCGGCCAGCCGCGCAGCTCATCGGGGCGGAGAACCGGGGGTCCGCCGAGCAGTGCCAGCACCGGGCCTCCGGCCGTTGTGGAGTGCGAGATCGTATCGCAGACTATTTTTTGGCATTGGGCGGCGACTATGCAAGCAGAATGGAACGTGTCGATGGTCGAATTGCACGGGGACGGCTCCGGCGCGCTCGCTGGGCGGGACACCACCGTCACCGGGGACTACGCCGCCGGGCGCGACATCGTGATCAGCAACCTGGTGCCGCCCCGCGCCGCGCCGTTCACCGCGCCGCTCGACGTCGCAGTCTTCGCCGACCGGGCGGCGGAGACCAGCGAGATCGTGGGCATGTTCGGCGACACCGGCACCATGGTGCTGGTGAACCTGTTCGGTCCCGGCGGGGTGGGTAAGTCCGCGCTGGCGATCCGCGCCGCCCACCGGCTTCGCGACCGATTTCCCGACGGCATCCTCTATGCCGCCTTCGGCTCCGAGTCCCGGCACACCGTCGACGTACTCGCCGAGTTCCTCCACCTGCTCGGTCACCGGGCCGAGGGCGCCACCGAGGACCGCATGGTCGCCGAGTTCCGGACGGTGGTGGCCGGTCGACGGGTCCTGGTCGTGCTCGACGGTGCGGCCTCGGCAGCCCAGATCATCCCGCTGCTGCCCAGCACAGCCGGTTCCGGCGCGATCGTGACCAGCCGTCCGCCGCTGGCCGCCCTGTCCGGCGCCGAGCTGATCGAGGTGCCGGTGCTGCCCGAGGCAGACAGCGTGGCACTGCTCGGCAGCCTCGCCCGGGTGCGGATCGACGCGGCGAACGTCGATCAGGCGGCCCGGCTGGCACACATGTGCGGCCGGTTGCCACTGGCGTTGCGCGTCGCCGGTGCGAAACTGAGGACCAGGGCGGACTGGGACATGGGCCGGCTGGCTGACCGGATGGTAGCGGCCGTCAACCGCCTCGACATCCTCCGGATTGGGGACCTTGAGGTGCGCGCGACACTCCTGACCAGCTACTCCGACCGGGATCCCGACGAGCAACGGGCACTGCGGGCGCTGGCACTGACCGACGGCGACGAGTTCGCGGGCTGGGTCCTGGCTCCGCTCCTCGAGGTGAGCGCGGCCAGGAGCGAGCGGCTCGTGGACCGGCTGGTCTACGCGCAGCTCGTGCTCGTCACCCGGGTCGACGGCACCGGCCAGACCCTCTATCGCCTGCACGACCTGGTCCATGACCTGGCCCGCGAGCTGCTGATGAGCACCGAGTCCGCCGCCGAGCGCACCGCAATGCTGGATCGGCTCAACGACCGCTACCTCGACCTGGTCGAGACCGCGGCCCGCGCGCTGCGCGAACATGGTTCGGGCGGCCGTACGACGGTTCCGTTCGATCCCGGCCCCGACGACGAGTTCGCAGGCCTTCGCCGGGAGATCGCGTCAGCCCCGGTCACGTGGTTCGCGGCCGGTCGGGACGGCATCCTGGCGAGCCTGCGCCGGGTCGCGCGGGACGGCCGGATGGATCGGGTCGACCGGTTCGCCGGCGCGATGCTCGCCCTGCTCATCCTCACCCCGTTCGCCGAGGATCGGATCCAGGTGCACCGGCTGGTCCTGGAGGCGAGTGGCCGGGCCGGCGACCGGGCCCGGCTGGCCGGCGCTCAGCGCGACCTGGGCCGTGCCTTCCGGGACTTCGGCCGCTACCCGGAGTCCCGCGAGCACCTGGAAGCCGCAATCGACGGCTACCAGCAGCTCGGTGACGCCCAAGCGCTGGCCGAGACCCGACTGATCTACGCGGTGCTGCTCCGGTCGGTGGGCGAGAACCAGGCCGCCCGGGAGTTGACGGTCGCCTCGCTCGCCCACTTCGAGGCGACCGGGGAGCAGGGCTGGCAGGCTTACGCCCACCGCACGCTCGGCGTGGTGCACCGCGACCAGGCCGACTGGCCCGCGGCCACCGCCTCGTTCGAACGAGCGCTGGAGCTGTTCCGTGCCGTCGGCGACCGGCACCGCGAGGGTGTCTGCCTGGTCCACTACGGTAGCGCGCTGCGCCAGCAGGGCGATCCGGGCCGGGCGCTCGCCCTCTACGCCCAGGCCAAGGACATCTTCGCCGCGCTCAGCTTCCCGCTCTGGGAGGCGATCGCCCAGGTGCACCGGGCGGCGAGCCTGCTGGATCTGGGCGTGCGCGAGGAGGCCGGCGACCTGCTCGACCGCGCGCTGCGCACCTTCGTCGAGATCGGTGACCTGCGCTGGGCCGACATCGCCGAGTATCACCGGGCCCGGCGCGACCTGGTCGCCGGCGACGTGGCCGGCGCCGTGCCCAGACTGGAACGGTCGGCGGCCCGGTTCCGCGAGCTCGGCGATCCGTACAGCGAGTCGCTGGTGCTGCTCACCCTGGGGAAGGCCCAGACGCCGGGTCAGGCATCCCGGTTCACCCTGCAGCGATTGATCGAGAACGCCCGCCGCCTGGGCAACCCGGAGTTGGAGGGCGCTGCCGCACGCCTCCTGGATAGCCGATGACCGGCGCGGACGTGGTGATCGTCGGCGGCGGCCTGGCTGGTCTTGAGGTCGCCCGGCACCTGACCGGGCGGCGAGTGCGCGTCGTCGAGGCCGGCCCGGACGCGGGACCGGTGCACGTCAACGCGGCCGGCGGCCCGGTGTCGCCGCTCCAGACCTGGCTGGAGCCCGGTCTCGACCCATACTTCTGGAGGCCCTGGCAGACGGCCCGGCCGCCTCACTACGCCGGGGTCGCCGGGCTGCGGCGCCGACTCGGCGGCCGGTCGCTCTACTGGCAGGGCGTGACGCTGCCGATCGAATCGTGGGCCCTGGGTGACTGGCCCCAGGAGATCGTTCGCGACCTGACCGGCTCGTTCCGCGGCGGCCCGTCGCTGTACGACCGCGTCCTGGCGGACCTGGACTCCTGGCGTGGCGGCTACACGCCCGCAGGTCCAAAGAAGATCACCATCGGCGGGTACGAGTTCTGCCGCACACCCCGGGCGATCCGGCCCGCGGGGGTGGGCTGGGAGGCGTACAGCGCGCTGAACGCTGGCTTCCGTCCCGACGCGTCGCTGGGCTCCGCCGTGGAACAGGTGCTGACCTCCGGCGGCCGGGCCGTCGGAGTGCGGCTGGCCGGCGGCGACCGGATTTCGTGCGACACAGTGGTCCTGGCCGCGGGGACCGTGGAGAACGCGCGTCTCGCCGCCGGGCTGTCCGTGCCGGCCTCGCCGTACCCCATCGTGGACAAGATCACCCAGGGCTTCACCGTAGCCGTCCCGCCGTCGGCGCCCCTGCCTCCCGGCGGCGCCTACGTCTGGCGGGGAAACGCCAGCCTCCGGACGAACGTGCTGCTCAACGTGGACGCCGGGCCCGCCGCTGTGGTGATCAACGTCGGCGCGATGGGCGAGCAGCTCGTGGACCCGGCCGGTGTCGTCCGTCCGCCGGTGGTGCACCCCGCGCTCGGGCCGGACGACGTATCGCTCGTGGCACAGCAACGGAGCCTGCTTCGCGAAATCTGGTGCGACCTCGCCGGCCTCCTCGCCCTCGAGCCGGTGGACCTGACCTTCCCGGACTTCGCCACCGCCGAACGAACGCTGGAGATGGTGCTGCCGGACATGCACGGTCCCGTGCCACCGCGTACCCCGGTGACCTGGTCACGGGCGATCGGCACGGAATATCACGAGGCGGGAACGCTAGCCTTCGGACATCTGCTCGGGAACGGCCACGATCTTCAAGGGGTACGCGGGGTGCACGTCGCCGGCCCGGCCGCCTTCCCCCGCAGCGGTGCTGCCAACCCGTCGCTGACCACTCTCGCGCTCGCCCGCCGCCTCGCCGCCGTGCTCACCGATTGACTGACGCCAACGACCTGTCACCAAACGACAGGGGCGGTAATCGTGGATCAGAACACGAGGGCGTGCACTTGACTGCGGGAGAACCGCTGCGTGAGCAAGGTGCCATATCGAACCGGTCCGGCAGCTGGTCCGCCTGACCACCAGCAACGGCGTCGCGGTACGCCTGGCCGAGCTCTTCATGCCCTGATCGCCGCGAGAACCTGACGTGTGGTGTCTACGCGCGGGCATCCGTACCGCGTTTCATAGGGCGTGACGTTCGATGAGTACGTGCTCGCGCGGGGCCCGGGCCTGGTGCGGTTCGCGCGTCTGCTGACTGGCGACGAGCATCGGGCCGAGGACCCGGTGCAGGACGTGCTGGCCAGCGCCTACGTCCGGTGGCGCCGGGTGGGCGGCCTGGACCGGCCCGATCTCTACGTGCGGCGCATGGTGATCAATACGCACCTCTCGTGGCGGCGCCGCCTGGCTTCGAGCTGGCGAGTGTCGTGCGTAACGATCTCGAGCTGAGCGTGACGCTGGCGCGGACCGTGCCGGAGCTGCCGGAGGACACCATGCTGGCCGGCGCGGGGCCGGACGACCACCTGCCCGATCCGGTCGGCGTCGAGGTGTCCGGCCGTCCGGCGACCGTGCGCACCGTCGAGGGGTGGCGCCACGGCGAGGGCACCGGGCCGAATCTGTACGTGTTCACCTGGCAGCCTGCGGACGGGTTCTGGGCGCGGGCCGAGATGCAGACCACCAGCCTGGATCAGGCGCTCGACCACCTCGGGAAGGTCCGGTTCGACCAGACCCGGCGATGCCTGCTGGCGATCCGGCCCGGCCACCTGCCCACGGGGATGAGCGTGGTGGAGCGGATCGTCAGCCTCCAGACGGACCCGGTGCAGGGCCTCCGCGTCTCCAGCGACTTCACGATCTCCGGCGGGGGGCGCGAACTCAGCCTGCGTACCAGCGACTACGCCAATCGCACCCGGCTGACGACGACGCGCGAGCCGAACTTCGTGTCCGAGGACGAGACCGGCAACGACTGGACGATGGCCTACGGCGGCCGGGCGATCAGCGTGTCGAACCCGCACCGCGACGGCGCGTTCTCGAAGGAGGAGGTGATGAGGATCGTCGACGGTCTCCGGTTCGCCGACCGGATCGACGACCCTCGCACCTGGTGAACCTACAACCGCCCCGCCTCGACGATCCGGCGCAGGAACCTTGAGGGCTGCCGAAGACCCGCTCGGGCGGCCCCCTCGACCTCGGCGCTCCGGCCGCCGGCTGCGCCGCGTCGGCCGCCCGCCCTCCGCCGCCGGTTCCGCCGGCGCGGCATGACGCGAGCGCCGCGGCGGGCCGGCTTGATCGCGCGGTTCTCGTTCCGCGGTCTTTCCCAAGGGCCGGCGAGGGTACGCGAAGGTGCCCTGCGGATCCGCTTCGTCAGAGGTCTTCGCGTCCCGCGTCGCAAAGCCGGGGTAGCCGCCCGACGCCGACTCCGACGCGGTGACCTGCCGGGAGGTACGGCGCCGGCCACGACTCGACGGCTCCGGCGCGGAGGGTCACTCCCATCCGTACCCGCGGACGGGTCTGTGGGTCTAACCGGGAGCGTCAGCGCGTTCGCCGGTCTGGGTGCGCTGACCTCTGGGCAGTCTCCGCGGCACGAACAGCCGCTACTTCGTGTCGGCGAAGCTCCGGCGTCGGCTGGATGCGCTGGTACGTCGGGGCCTCCCGCGCGATGACCGGCCGCGCCGGGCGTCAGCGCTTCGGCGGGGCGGGGTCTACGGCCGATCGGCTGAGACCTTGCGGGGCACGGTGGGCGGGGCCGTCGCGCCGCCGCCACCGTGACGCCGTCGGTGTCCGTGACTGGGTCAGCGGCCGGCGGGCGGCGGGTCCGAGATCAGATCGCCGGTGTCGCTGACCAGGCCGGGGGCCATACTGCCGCCGTGGGCCTCCTGCGGGTCCGGCTCGTCGGAGTCCGAGTTCGTGGCGGCCTCGCCCTCGCCCGGGGTGCGGTGGCGGTTGATTGCGGCGGCCACGCTGGCCGGGCCGGCCGTGCCACCGGTGGTGGTCATGACGCCCGGGTTCTGCGGGGTGCCGCCGTTACGCAGCGCCTCCAGATCGGTGTGCCGGTCAAGGGTGCTGTCGGTCTGGGTCTCGTCGCTCATGCGACTTGGTGTGCCCGTACCTGAGCGGGTCAAACACGCCGGTCAGGGCTTATGCGTGACCACTCCGGGACCACCGCATCGACCGTCTGGGGTATCCGCCGTTCACCGGGACGCCAATAGGATCTGCCGATGAGGATCGCGATGATCGGCGCACCCGGAAGCGAGTGCGAGTCGATCGCAGCGCTGCTGGCCGACCGGCTCGGCGTCCCGCCGATCGCGATCAGGGACCTCTTCGCGGCCGAGGCTGCGGCCGGCAGTGCGCTCGCCGCCATCGCACCCCGGCACATGAACGCCGGAGAGCTCGTTCCCTCCCGCATCCTGGCGGCGATGCTGGGATAACGGCTGACCAGGCCGGATGTGGCGCATGGGTACGTCATCGCCAATTTTCCCGTGACGGGTCTGGAACCGCCGGCCCTCGATGACCTGCTCCGTGAGCGCAACACGCCGTTGAATCGCGTCGTGCACCTGCACGTGCCCGATGCCGAAGTCCTGCGCCGGCTCTCCGGCCGTCGCATGTGCTCTGGATGCGGCCGTCCCTGGCACGTGGAATCGGCACCGACGCTCAAGGCCGGGATCTGCGACCACTGTGGCGGCGAGACGCGCCAGCGCGAAGCCGACCACACCGAGCTGATCGCGGTCCGTCTCGGCGCCTACCGGCGATCCGCAGCCCCCGTCCTGGACCACTACGACCGGCTCGGCATATTGCGTGTCGTCGACGCCACGCTGCCGGTCTTTCGCCTCCTCGACGAGGCCCTCATCTGACGGAACGAGCGACGTCGAGGACTGCCACACCGGCGCCTCACGGCACCGACCGGATCCGGCGTCGGCCGGAGGTTGAGGTCGTGGCTAGTGGGCTGTCCACGAACGTTTGCCAGGGCTGTGGTTAGGCGGCGATCTGGACGCATGGCCTGCCCCAGCGGTGTTGGCGTGCGCTGCGGATGCGGGCGCGTTCACGTCGTTGGGCGGCGAGGACGTCGGGGTGGCGGGCGTGGGCGTTCCGCCGGCGCTGTCGCGGCGGGCCCCGGCGGCGTGCTGATGCGCCCGCGCGGTGGTCGAGTCGACCGACACATTCCACACGATGCGGCCTGTCGCCTCGGCCACAGCCCGCAGGCAGGCCAGGATCTGCGCCCAGGTCCCGTCCCGCTGCCACCTGCGAAACAGCGCATACGCCGCCGACCAGGAGCCGTAACACGACGGAATGTCCCGCCACGAACTCCCGGCACGCACCCCCCCCATCGGATAGCGTCGATCACCGTCCGCCGCGACCTGCCCGGCGGACGGCCAGAACGCCGCTGGTCAGAGACAAGAAGCAACGGCGACAGACGCGCCCACTGCCCGTCGCCCAGATCATGCCGCCGCAGCACCGATAAGGTGTCCACCAGGTCTCCGGTATTCAGAGTTTTCTTGGTCGAAAAACCTTCTACCGGAGACCTCGCTTGCGTTCAGCGACAACACGCCGCAAGCCTCGCTCGACTTCGATACAGGCTCTAGTAGCGCAGGGGTGACGATGGTTGCGCGTCGAACGATGCACGTGCAGTGCGTATTGAGCGTGGATTCGGACTGTGGGCCGGCGGTGCAGTTGTGGTTCGATCGCTGCTGGCGAATCGTGGGTCGGGAGGTGCGGGAGGCCGTCGAGGGCGGGCACTCTGCTGCTTCGTTCGCGCGGCATGGGGTGCGGGTCGCGATGCACACCAATGCGTATGCCGGCGACGATCATAGACCGTGGCATGACTATGACGCGACGGTCTGGAGTGAGTTCCAGGACGACCTCGGTCGGCTATGGTGTGGCAGCCTGTTCGCGCAGCCGATGAATGAGTATCAGCTGCCGCTGACCATGAATGAGACCGCCTATGCGCTTGCCATTTCCGCTGTCGACTATCCGGAGCTCGGTGGCGGTCTTATCGTCATGAACATGAATGCGCGTGAGGAGCTGCTGTTTTCCTCGCCGGAGGCGGAATCCGCGTTGCTAGCGGCTTTCCGGGAGGTGGTGGAGATCAGTCGCCCGGTTTTCGGGATTGTCGGTTTCGGTCCGGCTGCAAATGCGGACACTGGGTTGGAGGAGCATCTCCGTCGCCTGGCGATAGAGAGCTTGGACGACTCGCGGCGGCTGTTGCGTGGCTATTCTTGGGTCACTGTGCTGCCGCCGGAGATTGCCGAGGTGCTTGGCGGCCGCGATGAACTCGTTGCGTCCGGTGCGTTCTACGGTGTGGATCCGATTCCCGGTGGCGGCCTCCTGCTCCAGGCGACCGAATCGTGGTCGGAGTACGACCAGGACGCCGCCACGCGCGTCTTCGAAGTGCTCCAGCCGGTCCTTCTGGAGGGGGCGTTCGCCTCCACTTTCGACGTCGAGAGGATGCGAGGCTGTTCGGCGGCTCTGGGCGGTCCACGGCGCGCTGCGAGTCGGCCGGATGTTCGCCCGGCTGCGAGGCTTGTTGGGGCCGCTGTCCGCCTCCGAGGTCCGATCGGCCGTCGCAGCCACCGTTTTTACCGGTTGTCACCGGGCGGTGGGGTCGGGCAGCGGTTCCGGGTGCCGCCGGCATGAGCATGTTGGTGGTGGTTCCGGCGGAAGCCGAGGCCGGTGTTACAGCACCGGCTGCCGTCGGGCGGAGTTGCGGGCCTGGTTGAGCGGAAGCCCGAGTTCTCACAGCCGGTCGCGGCATGGTGCGGTAGGTGACCGGCCGGCTGGCGCGGACGTGTTTTAGTTACCCCAGAAGATGTAGTTGGCGTTGTAGGGAACGCTGGTCTTCTGGCCGTCGGTGCAGGGGGCGGACGGGGCCACGCCTCCGAAGGTGTTCATTCGCTGTATGTGGGTCACCGTGCTGAGGAATCCCGTTCCGGTGTGGGTCTTCACCTCGAGTAGCAGTTCGGGGATCGCGCCGGGGACCGGTGAATTGGCGACCGGCGCGGCGGTGATCAGGGAGCCGTCCGAGGTGGACTGCCAGCTCGGGCCGCCGAAGTGGTGAATCCTGCGGTTGGCGCCGTCGAAGAGATCGGCCTCGGGGGTCGAGGAGCCGGTGAATTTTCCGCCGGAGCAGGTGTAGGTCTGGGTGCCGTTGCCGACCACGAACTGGCCGATGATGGTGAGGCCGGCTGGTGGCTGGAGCGACGGGCCTTCGGCGGCGGAGGCTTGGTAGGTGACCGCGGAGACGCCTGCTGTGACAACGGCGGCTGCGACGAGGGCCATCTTCCGCTTCAGTGTGCGCATGCGCATGGGTACGCAGCGCGGGCTGAGATGGATCAACCGCGTGCCCCATAAAACGGTGATTTTTCGTAGAGCGTCGCGGTATCCGTGGCTGGGCCGCCGGCGCGCTCGGCTGGGCGGGTCTCCTCGGTGGTGCTGCGAGATCGAGTCGATTTTCCGTTGCGGGCGCGTGTGGGTGTCGTTTACCGGCTCTCCGCCGGTAAACGACTGACAACCGCCGTCGGATCGGGGTCCCGGGCGGGTCGTGCCGGGTGCGATCGGCGCGGTGGGTGGTCCGCGGGGTACGTCGCCCCGGGGCATTCGGCGGCCGAGAATCGGCACACGTCTCGCCGCGCCACGAGACGCCCGTGCCGCCGATCGGCGACGGCGGAACCGCGATGCGCGTACGGCCTCGACGCTCGACAGCGTCGCGATGGAGGCCGCTCTCCTGCCCGGGCAAGCCCTCGGAGAGTCATCTCTGGTGGAGCGGCCTTCTGCGGAACGGTCCTTGGCGGAGCCGCCGCCCGATCCACTGCTCCGGGTTCGTGACCTGCGGGTCGGTTACGGCCGGCGCGTGGTGGTCGACCGCGTGTCCTTCGGCCTCGTGCCCGATGCCCACCGCCGGCAGAGCGCGCGTGCTGTGGGGCGACACCGGCACTGTGGACCGTCTCGGGGCGCTGCTGAACAACGGCGACGGTACCTGCCGGATCCGCAACGGGCACAGCGGCACGCTCCTCGGCGCGTCCGCTACCTGGGGTGTGCAGGTCGTCCAGGACTCCGGCAACGGCAGCGCCGACACCCGCTGGCGACGCCGGCCGGAACCACATGGTGCGCAGCCTCTTCACCAGCGGTATGACGCCACCGATCGCGGACGACACGGCGAGACCGGCCAGCAGGCCGAGCATCGGGTTCTGCAGGAAGGCCGCGCCGCCGAGCACGCCGAGGCCGCCGTAATAGCCTGACCAGGCCACCGCGGCGACCGCGGACGCCGGGCTGAACCGGGACAGAGGGAGTCCGATGGTGCCGCACGCGATGTTCGTCGTGACCCGGCCGCCCGGCACGAACCGGGATACCACGATGACGCGGCCGGCCTGGCGCTCGAGCTTCCGGCCGCCGGCGTCGACCGCGGCGCTGATCCGGGGGAACCGGCCGAGCAGGCGTGTGCCGAGCATGCTGCGGCTCAGTCCGTACACGAGGTGGTCGCCGAGGACCACGCCGGCCGCGTACGCCAGCACGACCAGCAGCAGGACTGGCGTACCGGTGCGGGAGAACAGGCCGGCCGTGATGAGCGCGACCTCGGAGGGGATGATCGGCGCGATGCCGTCCAAGCCGCCGAGCGCGGTCAGCGCCGGGTACAGAAGCGGCGAGGTCATCAACGGGCTGATCAAGCCGATCGGGTCCGTCTGCCACAGGCTTTCGATGTTCACAGCTGCCGGGTCCCCTCGTCGTCTCCGTCGTCCTCGACGCTATGGGCCGATTCTTAGAAGATCGATAGAGCAGGCACCCGTCTCGGGGGTAGGGACAGCCCCAGGGCAATTGCGTTCTCGCGGCGTACGGCGCTGAAAAGGGGTTTCATGGGGAAGTTGCCTCAGAGGGAGATGCCGTTGCCCGCGTAGACGATCAACGGCACGGTGACGCCGTCGCCATCGTCGAAGTAGTCGGCCGGCGCGGGGTAGGGCCGGTGCACCGAGGTGAGTGCCGGGCCCTGATCGTCGACGAGCCGGGTGGCCCCGACGGGCCGCATGCCGGCGTTCGTCGCGCTGTGCTCCCCGGCCTCGGCGTGCACCTCGATCACCTGCCACCGCGCCTGGGCGAACCCGCCGTACCGGGGACGCGGAAGGTGTAGGTCTTGTGGCTCGCGGGTTCCGGTCGACCCGACCCTGAAGCGCAACGCCGACGGGACGATCTGCCCGGTCGCGTCCACGCTCGCCATGACGTTCTCCGATGGCGGTACGGAAGCAGCGCGCGAAGGCAATGACCCGGAGTTGATGCAGCCAAATGGCAGCGGCTCTCTTCCAGTGATCTTCGCGACCGAGGGCAAGGGTTCCTCACACAGGCACTCCCGCGCGGGGAGGCCCGATCCACGCTGCGAGCCGTCAGTCCGAGGTTCGGATCTGCTCCAGGTACGTCAGAGGCTTCCGGCAGAACTCCATGAGCTCCCGCAGCGCGTCCTTCTCCGCCGTGGTGATCGCGACGTCCTCCTCCGACAGGGCGCCGACGAGCGTGTCGATCGCCAGGGGCCATTCCCCGGCGCCGCCGTCTTGCAGAATCATCGGTCGGTATGTCGGGCTGATCTTATGTACGAGCTGGTCGGTGATCCGGCGGCTGCGCCGGTAGAATTCGTTGACGTCCATGGGTCTCCCGTGGGTTCGGTGGTCAGGCCGGCGGGTTGGTGGTGACGCCCTCGCCGCTGAGCGGGTGGCCGCCGGAGATGCTGCCGTCCTTGTCCAGGGTAACGACGAAGGTGATGCCGTCGCGGGTGCCGGTGACGCGCCAGCCGTCGCCGTTTGGACGTGACTGAGGACGGCTGTCGGGGTTGGTGGCAATGCTCTTGAACCAGCCTTCGACCTGCTCCTTCGTGGTGCCGGGCGGGAAGAGCGTCTTGCCGGGCTCGGTGGACGAGGGCTTGTGGTTGCCGCTTCCCAGGCCGTCGCCGTCCCAGATCTTGTCCATGGCCCCGTCGCCCATCTGACCGAAGCGGTGCATGTCGTACATGGCGTCGGCGAGGTCGGGGTCGTCCCAGGGGTTGGTCCTCTTGGGCGCCTCGGTCTCGGAGGTGCCGGTGCCATTCGGGCTGCCGTCCTCGCCGCCGTTCGGGTGGCCCTCCCTGGCTCGCTGGATGCCGTGTTGCTGGGCCGGTCCCACGCGTTTGGGCATATTGGCGGGGTTGAATTTGGGACGCTTGGGGCCGTCGCTGTCACCGCCGTGCGGTGGGGTGGGGCCTGAGGGGTGCTTGTTGTGGAGGCTCACCACGGCGAACAGGACCACCAGGACGGCGGTGTTGCGCAGAGCCGCCATGAGTCGTCGCATCGAGGGCCGCCTAGACGTCGAGAAGGGCGCGGAGGGCGGAGATGCTGGTGACCAGGCCCATCAGCCAGCCGAAGATGCGACCTGTCCAGCGGACGACGGCGACCGCGAGCTGGGAGACCACAAGTGGTGTGGCGAAGCCGAGGGAGAGGACCTCCTCGAGCAGCCACACCACGACCTTGGCGATGCAGTCGGCGATGAAGGCGCGCACGACCTCCCGCACCGTCTGCACCAGGGTTCCCGCGCCACGGGTCGCGGCACCCATGCCGGCGGCGGTGCCCGCGAAGATCCCCGCGACGTCGATGTTGACGGCGAGAATGTCGCGGTAGGCGTCGGCGGCGGCGCCCTGCCATCCGTCGAGGTCACCGATCAGCCGCGCCTTGAGGTCCTCGGCGATCGAGAACAGCTCATCGGCCATGTTGTCCCAGGTGATGGCGTGCGTCTCGATGATCTCGGGGTTGCCGGCGAGCCAGTCGAGGGCCTGTTTCAGTGGTTCGACCTGCTCGATGGCCCACTCGATGCCCATCGACAGCAGCGTGCTGAACGGGTCGATGGCGATGGACGCCCCGTCGAGAGCGGCGCCCAGGCCCGCGACCGAGCCGTCGATCCAGCTGCCGGAGTCGATGGCCTCCTTGATGCCCTTGTAGTCATCGGCGAGCGGCAGGCCGGTCCAGCCGTCGCGGTACGCGGCGCTGTCCGAGGGGATGTCGGAGGCCGTGGCGACCAGTGGGTTGCTCATGAGGCTCAGATCGCGGAGCGGAAGGAGTCGAAGTCGCCGGTGGTCGACTCCTCGGTCCGCTGGTAGGCGTCGGCGTTCTTCCTGATTCCCGCGGCGAGCAGATCGATGTTCTCGGCGAGCATGTCCACGCCCGTGTCCTGGTCGCGGTGGCGTCCCTCCAGGACGGGCGGCAGGAACTGGCAGAGCTGTCCGTAGGCATCGTCGGCTTGGAAGATGGTGCCGCTCGCGGCCTTGATGGCGGCGAAGCGGTCGTGAATTGCCGACATCGCCGTGGCGTGCGCGCGCAGGGCCTCGATGTCGACCTCGAACCCTTCGGCCATCAGTACCGTCCTTCGTCGTCCTCGGTGTCGGCGGTCCGAAATCCGGCCAGCAGGGCCCGGCCGGTCGCCGAGTCGGCGCCGACCGTCTCCCGCACGACCTCGGCGGCGGCGTCGGCGAGCTTGACCCGCGCGTTGCGGTAGGCGCCCATGATCGCCTGCTGGGTCTGCTCCAGGCTCAGGCGCTGCACCCGCGCGGAGAGCCGGACATCGACCATCGCCCCCGTGGAGTCCACGGTGACTTCGACGATCCCGTGGGCGTCGGCGGCCGTGACTCGCAGCGCGAGCAAGCCGGCACTTGCGGCCTGCGTGTCGGCGGCCCGGCGCGCGGCATCGGCCTGCCAGGCCACCAGGCGTTCTCGCGCATCCTCGGCGTCCAACAGCGGACCAGCCATCACGCCTCCGTCTCCTTCTCCGTCTCCGAGCAGGGGATGTCGAGACGTGAGTGTAGCGGCGACCCGCCACACCACGATTGCCGAGCGCGGGAGACGGCCGACGCGGTGACCGGGCGCCGGGCGTGTGCTCGGGTGTGGGTTGGCGGCCTGCTTTCAGTCGTCGTGCTCGCATGCGCGGCCGGTGGCGATCATGTCGTCGTAGTCGGCGATCTTCTCCTGGACGGCGCGGAGATCGCCGTGCAGATCGGCGATCCGGTGACGGAGCGCGGCCTCCTGGCGGCGCAGCGCTTCCAGCCGGCGCTGGTGGTTGGCGGGGCTGCCAGGGCCGAGGCGCACGAAACCGCGTACCTCCGCCACCGGCATGCCGGTGCGCCGCAGCGCTTGGACGAAACGGACTACCCGCACCGCCTCCGGGCTGTAGAGGCGGCGGCCGTCCGCGGATCGGTCGACCGCGGGGATGATGCCCTCGCGTTCGTACCAGCGCAGCGTGTGCGGCGTCAGGCCGGTCAGTTCCGACAGCTTACGAATTCCGAGTGGCGTCTCCACCGGCACCAGGCTAGTCAAGGTCGCGCAGGTCGAGCACGAAGCGCCACCGGACGTCGTTGCGTTCCAGCCGGGCCAGCGCGGCGCCGACCTCACGGGCCGGGACCTTCTCCACGTCCGCGACGATGCCGTGCCGGGCCGCGAAGTCGAGCATTTCCCGGGTACGGGGACGGCCGCCGCCGGCTGAGGCGGTCAGCCGTTTGCGCCCGAACGCCATCGCCAGCGGCTCCGGCTCGTAGCGGTCCGGGATGCCGAGCATGCACAGCGTGCCGTCGACGCGCAGCGCGTGCAGGTACGGCGTCACGTCGTGCTTGGCGGAGGCGGTGTCCAGGATGAAGTCGAAGCGCCCGGCCTGCGCCGCCATCGCCTCCGCGTCGGCGGACACGACCACCTCGTGCGCGCCGAGCTCACGCGCCGCCGCCTCCTTGCCCGGCGAGGTGGTGAACACCGCCACCCGCGCGCCGAGCGCGACCGCGAACTTGACCGCGAGATGCCCGAGGCCGCCGAGGCCGACCACGCCGACGAGTTGTCCCGGCCCGACGTCCCAGCGCCGTAGCGGCTCGAACGTGCTGATACCCGCGCACATCAGCGGCGCCGCGGCCGCCGGGTCCAGGCCGGCCGGCAGAGGGTACGCGAACGACTCCCGGACCACGTACTCGCGCGCGTATCCCCCTAGCGTCGGCGTCCCGTCGATCCGGTCCGTGCCGCCGTACGCCTCGGTCGGGTATTCCGTGCAGAACGGCTCCTCGCCGTCCCGGCAGGCCGGGCACACGCCGCAGGAGTCGACGACGCCGCCGACCGCGACCGGGTCCCCGACCCGGAACGCGGTCACCGCGGACCCGGTCTCGGTGACTTCCCCGACGAACTCGTGCCCCGGCACCAGCGGCGGAGCCCCCTCGGCCAGTGCGTGCGCCGCGTGCAGGTCGGTGTGGCACACCCCGCACCAGGCGACCCGGACCGCGATGTCGTCCGGCCGGAGCTCCCGGCGCACGACGGTGAAGGGTTCCCAGGTGCCCCCAGGGCTGAGCAGGGCCATGCCGGTCGTTCTCCGCATGGGGCTGAACGCTAACCGCTGGAGTGCGCTCCAACGCAAGGCCGCACGCAGCGCGGCGGCCGGCCGTGGGACAAGACCGCGAAGGCTCTCCTGGTGGCGGCGGCCGACCTCGACGCCGAGGTGGGGGCCGCCGGCAGCCCGCCCGTCCCGGCCCGGCGGCCGGCACCACCGAACGGGGACTCGAGGCCATCGGCGCGAAGGCCCCGGAGCTGATCGCCGCCGCCACTGACGGTGCGGCGCGCCTCCGCGTACAGGCGGAGCATCAGGCGCCCGGCTCAGCAGTTGGCGAGGATGTAGTTGACGGTTTCGATCAGGTCGGCGTGCGCGGAGCGTCCCTCGGCCCGTAGCCGGTCGCGTAGCGCGTCGAGCCGGCCGACGAACGCGGTCCGGTCGTTCGGGTCCACACAGTCCGGTAGCGGCGTGCCCGCCGGACGCGCCGTGCTGGACACCGTGCTGACCCTGCCGAGGATGCGCAGCAGCTCCGGGTCGGTGTGCGGGTCCGCGGCGGCGCGTTCGCCGGAGAGGTTCAGCACGTCGAACACCGACTCGAAGACCTGAGTGACCGCCAGGTCGGCCTTCGTCGCCGCGGTGGCACGCAGCAGGGTGAGCGCGTCCGCCTGCGACATCCGCCCGGCGGTGACGATCGCGAACAGCAGGCCGTCCATCCGGTACCGTTCGGCCCGGCCGCCGTTCTGGGCCAGGAAGTCGTGGGCGAACGTGGCCGGTACCGGCCCGCCGGTCCAGGGCGGCTCGACGTCGAGCACCGAGGTCGCGGACGGGACCGGGTGATCGGCGGGCGCGGCGGGCATGCCCAGCGCGACCTGGAGGCCGGCCAGCCGTGCGCCGTCCGGCTCCGTGTCGGCAAGCGCACGCAGCGCGTCCCGTACCCCCGGATCGGTGAGCTTCTGCGCGTTCTCCCGGTGGAACCTCTGCGCGCCGTCCCCTGCCGTGAGCAGGCCGGCCAGCACCGGAGGCACGAACCGCCCCGATGTGACGACCGGCAGCGCGACCGCCTCCCGCAGCAGGTCCGCGCCGATCAGGCCGGTTTGCGTCGCCGGCCTGCCGTCCTGCTGGAACAGGCGCCATACCATCTCGATGTCGTCAGTCATGGCCTGCTGGACGACGATCGGCCGGAACCGCCTGTGCAACGCGGTGAACCGCGCTTCGGTCACGGTGGTGCCCAGCGTGGCGAACACGATCGGTGTCTCGCCCCACAGCCGGTGCTCGCGCAGCGTGCTCTCCAGCTCGTCCAGCGTGTGCGATGCGCGCCCGCCCAGGTTCACGGTCAGCACCGGACGGTCCAGACCGGCGGTGAGCGCGCTCAGATCACCGAACGGCCAGGTCCCGATGGTACGGAGCGCGGGTGTCTCGCGCGCCGCGGTGAGCCGTCCCGTCCACAGTGGCGTGAGGTCGCCCACCGCCCCGGGATCCAGCCGGAGCAGCCCGGATGCGGCATGGTCGAACGCGGCGACGAGGTCGCGGACCTGGCCGGACTCCGCGGTCGCGGTCTTCAGGCCGGCGATGGCGGCGCGCCAGCGTGCGGCCTCGTCCGAGTTCGGGAACCGCGCGAGCGTCGTGCTGACTCTCGGCTCCGCGGCTCGGGCGTGCTTGCGCAGCCGATCGAGCCGGTGACCGGTCTCCAGGCCGCGCAGTGCCGACGGGATTCCCGGCGGGTTCTGGAATTCGACCCGGGCCAGGTAGGTCTGGTGGTGGTCCCATTGGGACGACGGACCGGGCTGGTGGGCCGTCCAGACCGCGGGCGCTGCCGGGTTGTCCGAGGTGCTCGCGACGATCGCGTCGACCTGCTCGACGGCGTCTCGCACCCCGGGTGTCAGGTTCCGGCTGCGCAGCGCCTCAAGCAGCCACACCATGTGTTCGACGTGACTGCGGTGCTGGTCCAGCAGGCCGCGCAGCGCCGACCGCACCCCGGTGGGGTGGCCGGTGGCCACCTGCACCACCGCCTGCAACGTGCCCTGGAGCGCGATGTCCAGCGGCTCGGCGTGGGAGACGACGGCGAGCAGCATCCGGAACAGCGCTACGACCTGGACGTCGAACACCGGGCTTTCGCCCGTCGCAGCCGTCCTGGCGGGCCTGATCGTGTCCGAGTCGGACTCGGAGCCGGAGTCGGCCCAGCGGTCGATCATCTTGATCAGCAGCTTCCGCCGGTCGTCCGCGTTCTTCGCCTCGAGGAAGTGGTACGCGTCCGCGCCGATGTCCAGGTTCGACAGCCCCCAGGCCACGGCGCGCCGGCGCGCGGCGAGCGGGACCTGGTCGTTCTCGCGGAGGGCGCTGATCCGCGCATCGAGCAGCTGCTGGATCGCGGGCCCGCCGGCCTGAGCGAACGACCGCATCCGGCCCTGCTCGTCGTAGGTGAGGAGCGGGGTGGGCGCGGACTGAAAGGCCTGGACGGCGAGCTCGACCAGGCGGTCCGGTAGCGGCCCGGACCCGGTGAGGTCGTGTGCGGCCTTCGCCCAGCGGCCCCGCGAATCCGGGGACAGGCCCGCGAAGAGCGAGTCGACGATCTCGAGCGCGCGGGCGAGGTCGTCGTCGAGCATCGCGCCGAGCGCCTCCACCATGCGGCGTTGATCGGCCGGCACGTCGACGGCCTGTAGCACGGCCTGCGCCGCGCCGAATCCGTCCGGCCCGGCGACGCTCAGCAGCTCCCACAGCGCGCTGATCCGGGCCGGCACGGTGTTGGCCCGGATGAGCTGCACCGCGGGCACTGCCGCCGCGGTGACGACGACGGCGGACTCCAGTGCGGTGAACAGCGCCCCGGCCGCGCCGTACTGCTGCTCCTCGATGAGCTCCAGGCCGACGTCGCTCCACGTCGGCTTCCCCACGAGGTCGTCAATGGCGTCGTCGTCGTTCGCCCATCTGTCGTCCGTGACGGCGTCGAACCAGGCCCTGACGTCCGGCGGTGCGATCGCGAACGCGATGTGCCGCATCGCGTCGCCGAACGCCTCGTCCTGCTCCATCGGCGCCCGCCGGGTCAACATGCTGACCCAACGGGCCCGTTCGGTGTCGCTGAGTCCGGCGTTCGCGGCTGTGGTCTGCCGGGCGGCGCCGTCCAGGTCGCCGTCCTGTGCCAGTGCGACCGCGCGGAACATGGCGGCCGTCGGGGTGTTCACGCCCGGGTCGGTCACCTGCAGTCGCACGGTACGCAGCGGCGGCTGGTCGACTATCCGCGCGTACTCGGTCCGGATGACGTCGGCGAGCTGACGGAAGTAGTTGCGCAGCTGGCGCATGGTGACCCGGCGGGCGCCGAACGAGCGCACCTCCAGGATCGCCAGGCCGTGCCGGAGCCGGCCCTCGTTGGTGTCCAGCTCGGGGAAGCGGGTCATCCCGCCGAACACGTCGGTCGGGTCCATTCCCCGGCCGGTGACCGAGGCGCGCACGTACTCGCCGGCCGTGGGCGCATTGTCGAGCCGGTAGCCGCTCCAGTTCTCGGCGGTCATGCCGGCCATCGCCGGCTGCTCCGTGACGACGTCGTGCATCCGATTCAGGTGGGAGGTGTTGTTCCCCAGGTAGGACCGGCCGATCCCGTCCTGGATCTCGGTCGCGTGCAGCGCCAGGGCGAACGCCTCCCACCAGGGCAGGTCGATCCAGAACACCCGGTGGTCGTGGCGGGACAGCGTGGCGATGTGCGCTTTCATGATGTTGGGGCTCGGCACCCAGGAGTCCAGGTAGCCGGAGGTGTGCGAGTAGACGAGTGTCAGGATGCCTTCGACGGCTTCGGACACGTACGTCTGGCCGGCGAGGCCGTGCGAGGTGAAGAACTCGTCGAGCCGCCCGGCCGTCTCGGCGCCGAACGTGGCGCCCTCCGCCTGGGCCGCCTTGGTCCGGTACGGCAACGGGCCGAGGACGGTCGGGTAGGTGACGCTGCCGTCACGCCAGGTGCCGTCCGTGACGGCCTTCAGCACCGGCTTGAGGATCGCCGGTGCGACGCCGAACGACATGTGCCCGTGGTTGCCGCCCTCGTCGCCCTCCGGCGGGGCGCCGATCATCGCGCCGCGGGCGGCCTTCCAGAACCGGTAACCGAGGCCGCTCAGCAGGTCTCCGAGGTGCGCCTCAGGGGTGCCGGGGTCGGTGAGGATCCACTCGAAGCGGTTCTCGAGCGCGATCAGCCGGTTCCAGAACTCGTCCGTGTCCTGGATGCGGTTCTCCTCGCCGGGCAGGATGCCCAGGACGCCGGTGCGCACCTCCGTGATCGGGGTCGAGACCGCCTTCTCACTCAGGCTCTCCGCCGTTAGGTAGTAGGCGCCGTCCCGCTTGAACAACGACTTCTCGTCGATGATCAGGTCTATGCTCTGGTCCGCGGTGCGCGCGAGCCGGGTGCCACCGTGGGCTTCTCCCTCGACCGCGGGCAGTTCGAGAGGCATGGTGCGCTCGGCTTCGATGCCGCCTCCGCGGTAGCCGATGGTGATTGGGGCGTCGATCACGGATCGTGCCGTCGATCGCCATTCCGGCTCCGGTGCACGCGTATCTGACGACACTGTTCCGGAGGGATCGATCACGATCGCCCGGGTGTACGCGGCGGACTCCGCCGGGAGTCCTCCGGGCGTGCCGACCCGTGGCGCAGTACCGGCGCTGGTCAGGTTGATCCAGAGAACGCCCTGATCAGAGGTGTGGTAGGCCGCGTAGACGTGTCCGGCCGTGGCGTTGGTTCGTTCGGTCAGTACGACCGCAAGTGAGCCGGGTCCCAGTTCCGGCTCGTTGGTCAGGCGGTCGGTCAGTGCGTCCCAGCCGCCGAATCGCTGCCAGTCCTGCCGGTCGCCGAGCCATGACTCCGCGGCCCGTCCGGCGCCCGGTTCCTCGCGGGTACGCGGGACGCGCACACCGTCGTGGTGCAACCGGCCGACCAGGTCCTGGATCAGCGCAAGACACTCGGCCAGCGTCCGATCACCGTGTGCGGCCGCGGCCCGCTCGCCCGACTCGACCACCTGACCGAACAGCTCACGGATCTGCCCCTCACCGAGCGCGGTGCGCGCCGTTTTCAGGAGGCCACCGCCGGGCGCCGGCACCGCCGAGGACGTCGAACTGTCCGCGACGACGAGATCGACCGTCTCGACCGCGTCTCGCACCGAGGGCGCCAGATTGCGGCTGCGCAGCGCCTCCAGCAGCCACACCACGTGCTCGACGTGATTCTGGTTCTCGGCGAGCAGGTCGCGTAGCGTCGACCGCACCCCGCTCTCGTCGCCGGAGGCCACCGCGGCCACGGCCCCCAAGGTGTCGCGGAGCACGATGTCCAGCGGCTCGGCGTCGTCGACGAGCGCGAGCAGCGTCTGGAAGTGCGTGACAGTGCGCGCTTCGATCACCGGGCCCGGATCCGCCGACTGCCTGGGCGTGATCGACTCGGATTCGGAGTCCGACTCCGGCGAACGGTCGATCGTGTGCTGCAGGATGCGCTGCCGGCCGGCCGCGTTCTCCGCGTTGAGCAGGTGGTAGATCTCCGGCGCGATGCCCAGATCGCCAAGTGCCCAGGCCACGGCTTTGCGTCGTACGCCGATCGGGGTCCGGGTCTTTCCGAGAAGGGCGGAGACACGGTCGTCGACCAGCCGTCGGATCCCGGGGCCGCCGGCCTCCACGAACGACGTCAGCCGCAGCTGCGCGAAGTAGGCGGACATCGGGTCGGTCACGGACTGCCAGGCCTCGACGGCGAGCTCGACCAGACGATCCGGCAACGGCCCGGACCCGGCGAGGTCGTACGCGACCCCCGCCCAGCTGCCCTGAAACTCCTGGGACAGGCGCGCGAAGAGCGAGTCGACGATCTCGAACGCGCTGTCGAGGTCGTCGCTGAGCATCGCGCCGAGCGCCTCCACCATGCGGCGTTGATCGGCCGGCACGTCGACGGCCTGCAGCACGGCCCGCGCCGCACCGAATCCGTCCGGGCCGGCCATGCTCAGCAGATCCCGCAACGCTTCGAGCCGGGCCGTCATGGTGTTCGCCCGGATGAGCGCCAGCGCGTGCTCGGCCGCCGCGGAGACGCGCACGGAGGTCTCCAGCGTGCGGAACAGCGCCCCGGCCGCCTCGTACTGCTGCTCCTCGATGAGCGCGAGGCCGATGTCGTACCACGGCGACGTAGTCCCTCGCGCGGAGCCGCTGTCGTCGCCGGTCGCCCATCTGTCGTCCGTGACGGCGTCGAACCAGGCCCTGGCGTCCGGCGGTGCGATCTCGTAGGCGATCTTCCGCATCTGCCCGCCGAACGCCTCGTCCTGCTCCATCGGCGCCCGCCGGGTCAGCATGCTCGTCCACTGCTCCCGCTCGGCGTCGCCGAGCCCGGCGTTCGCGACTGCGGTCTGCCGGGCGGCACCGTCCAGGTCGCCGTCCTGTGCCAGTGCGACCGCCCGGAACATCGCGGCCGTCGGGGTGTTCACGCCCGGGTCGGTCACCTGCAGCCGCACGGTACGCAGCGGCGGCTGGTCCGCTATCCGCGCGTACTCGGTCCGGATGACGTCCGCGATCGTCCGGAAGCGGTCGCGTAGTTCGCGCATCGTGACCCGGCGGGCGCCGAACGAACGCACCTCCAGGATCGCCAGGCCGTGCCGGAGCCGGCCCTCGTTGGTGTCCAGCTCGGGGAAGAGGGTGATCGGGCCGAACACATCGCGCGGGTCCAGCGTCCGGCCGGTGATCGAGGCGCGCACGTACTCGTCGGCCGTCGGCGCGGCCCCGGTCCGATAACCGCTCCAATTCTCCGCGGTGATCCCGGCCCGTTCCGGCCTGAGCTTGCCCACCTGCCGCATCCGGTCCAGGAACGCCTGGTTGTTCCGCAGATACGACCGGCCGATCCCGTCCCGGACCTCGGTCGCGTGCAGTGCCAGGCCGAACGCCTGCCACCAGGGCAGGTCAGCCCAGTACAACCGATGATCCTGGCGGGACAGCGTGGCGATGTGCGCCTTCTTGACGGTGTCACTCGGCACCCAGGAGTCCAGGTAGCCGGAGGTGTGCGAGTAGACGAGTGTCAGGATGCCTTCGACGGCTTCGGACACGTACGCCGTGCCGGCCAGGCCGTGCGAGGTGAAGAACTCGTCGAGCCGCCCGGCCGTCTCGGCGCCGAACGTGGTGCCTTCCGCCTGACCCGCCTTGGTCCGGTACGGGACCGGGCCGACGATGCTCTCGTGGGTGATGCTGTCGTCACGCCAGGTCCCGTCCGTGACGGTCTTCAGCACCGGCTTGAGAATCGCCGGTGCGACGCCGAACGACATGTGCCCGTGGTTGCCGCCGGCGTCGCCCTCCGGCGGGGCGCCGATCTTCGCGCCGACGGCGAGCGGGGTGAAGCCGAACCCGAGCCCGGAGAGCAGTAACCGAAGGCGGGTATCGGGGGTGCCGGGCTCGGTGTCGACCCGTTCGAAGCGCTCCTCGAGCGCGATCAGCCGATCCCAGAACTCGTCCGAGTCCTGGATGCGGTTCTCCTCGCCGGGCAGGATGCCGAGGACGCCGGCGCGCACCTCCACGACGGCGGTCCGCTCCGACTCCTCGTCCGAGCTCGTCGCCGTCAGGTGGTACGTGCCGTCCCGCTGGTACAGCCACTTCTCTTCGAGGAGCAGGTCGATGCTGCGGTCCGCGGTGTGCGCGAGGGTGATGTCATCGACCTCGCCCTCCTTCAGCGCGGGCAGTTCGAGAGGCATGGTGCGCTCGGCTTCGATGCCGCCTCCGCGGTAGCCGATGGTGATTGGGGCGTCGATCACGGATCGTGCCGTCGATCGCCATTCCGGCTCCGGTGCACGCGTATCTGACGACACTGTTCCGGAGGGATCGATCACGATCGCCCGGGTGTACGCGGCGGACTCCGCCGGGAGTCCTCCGGGCGTGCCGACCCGTGGCGCAGTACCGGCGCTGGTCAGGTTGATCCAGAGAACGCCCTGATCGGACGTGTGGTAGGCCGCGTAGACGTGTCCGGCCGTGGCGTTGGTTCGTTCGGTCAGTACGACCGCAAGTGAGCCGGGTCCCAGTTCCGGCTCGTTGGTCAGGCGGTCGGTCAGTGCGTCCCAGCCGCCGAATCGCTGCCAGTCCTGCCGGTCGCCGAGCCATGACTCCGCGGCCCGTCCGGCGCCCGGTTCCTCGCGGGTACGCGGGACGCGCACACCGTCGTGGTGCAACCGGCCGACCAGGTCCTGGATCAGCGCAAGACACTCGGCCAGCGTCCGATCACCGTGTGCGGCCGCGGCCCGCTCGCCCGACTCGACCACCCGGCCGAACAGCTCAAGGATCTGCCCCTCACCAAGCGCCGCACGCTCCGGCGCCCCGGCCGGCGTGACGCCCCGGGCGCCGACGTCAGTGGCCCGGGCCGGCACCGGTAGGCCGGTGGCCGGCCGGCCGGTCGCGTCCACCCGGAGCACGGCGGGGCGCCCGCCGGGCAGCGCGCCAAGCAGTGACACCGCGTCCGGCGCCGTCATCACCCGGATCGAGGCGTCGCCGTCCAGCTCCAGGTCGATCCAGACCAGGCCGTCCGGGCGGGAGACCAGCCAGCCGAGACCGGGCCGTCCGCCGCCGGCCACGTCCAGCCTGACCAGTGCACCGGAGCCCGGGGCGGCGACGAGGGCGGCGACCAGCGCACCCGGTTCGGTGGCGACCGCGGGACCGCCCCAGGCACGCAGCACGTCGTCCGTGCCGATCGGGCGCACGCCGCGCAGCAACGCGGCCGGGTCGGTGCCGGGTGGCGGACCGTAGAGCGCGATGCCGGCCGCGAGCGCGTAGGCGGCACCGGACTGGCCGCGCTGCCCGTCGACACGCAGCCTCAGCGGGATGCGCAGCTCGTCACGGATCGCGGCCGCGCCGGCGATCAGCTCCTCCAGCCGGTTCCAGGACGGCTCGCCGCCGTCCAGGACCGTGCGCAGCGTCTCGCGCGCGGCGGCCTGGGCGCGCGGCAGCACCCGTACCGTGGCCGGATCTGTCCGGGTTTCCAGACCTGTCACACCGAGCGGGACGACGCGGGCGGACGGCGTCAGACCGGGGGCGAACAAGGCGTGTTTGGGCAGGCCGAACGCGTCGGCGAGGTCCATCCAGACGGCCGGGTTGACGCGCTCGCCGGGGAGGGTGCCGAGCATGAGCCGGTCGCGGATCGCGGCGGGGATCTCCTCCAGCGCGCGACGGACCCGGTCGAGCGCGCCGATGCCGATCGTGTCCTGGACGTAGACCATGATCGAGCCGTTGACGCGCGGCGACTGCATCGCTCCGGTCAGCGCGGCATGGTCGACCGGGTCGGACATCGCGCCGTCGTGGTAGAACACGCCGCCCGGCACCGCGATGAAACGACCATCCGCGCAGATCAGAAAGGTATCCCCGGCACCCGCCACGTCACACTCCTCACCGGGCGCGCAAGGACAGCCGCCGCGTCGACGCCGGATTGACGTGGCACCGTCCCTTTCGGTTCAGCACCGGTTCACGGAAATGGTGGATCTGACCCGCGGGTTGACGATCGGGTGATCCGATGCCGTCGATCTCCGCCCTTGGTGACAGACCCGATTGCTCTCACCGTCCGAGGTGGACAGCTGACCGGCGTCGCCACCCGTACCCTCGGTGAACTGTCGTTGATCTTCCGCCCTGGACCGCGGAGCGGCGACTCGCTGCTCATGATGGCCGCGGACGTGTTCGCGCGGGCGGTGCTGCGTGTCGTCCACTCGGGCACGGTCGCGGCGCAGGTGCTGGTGGTCTGGCTGAGTATGCGGGAGAGCCAGCACGCCGAGTACCTCGCGGACGACCTGGCGGCCCGCGCGGCCGGTACCGAGGCGGCGGTCTCGTTCTTCGACCTGCTGGCCCGGTCCGAGACCTTGGGTATGTACGTGCGGCGGGACGCGCGTGCCGGGCTGTCCCCGGCGGCGGCGCGGGCCTCGGTCGCGCAGCTGCGGGTCGCGGATCCGGTCGTGCGGCAGCGTTCGATCCGCGAGGAGGTGTCGATGTTCGCCAGCCATCCGCCGTCCGGGCTGCGGGCGCGCCGGATCGCCCAGCTTCCACCGGCGGTGCCCGCGGTGCTGCTCACGGAGGCTGACGACACAGCGATCGACGCGGAACTGGACAGGCGGTACGCGTCCGCCCGGCGGGAGATCGCGATCGGCGGCTGAGCTGATCCGGCCTCGGCTCACCTCGCCGATCAGAGTTGAGCCCGCCACGGCGAATGCGGTCAATCGGCTGACCACCGGCGTCTCAATGCGCCCAAGGGAGCTCTGGCCGGTCGGCTGCGCCGCTCCGGGCGGACCGACCTGGCCCTCACGGGCCGCGGTGCCGCCGAGTTGCAGACCAGGTCTGGTCGGCGGCACCCTGTCCCACTGATGGAACGGATGAGCTGGTCCGGCTGCCGCACTGAACAGTTCGGACAGCGAGTCATACAGGCTGAGAACGGGCCCGCTCGGACTGACCACAGTGGCGGCTTGTGCACCTGTACGCGATTTCGAGCGTCAAACCCTTGGACGATGGGTCGGTCCACTTCGGCCTCATCGATGATGCGCTCCGACGTTCGGTGCGACACTGTTTGCGCATGCCGCCAGAGAAGCAGAGTGAGTGGGTCTCCCAAGCACGTGCTGCCTTGATCATCGCCGCAACGCGTCGGACCCTCCTGACCTACGGCGAACTCGGTATGGCCCTGGGTATCGAGGGCGTCGGCCTGCGGAACCACCTTCGACATGTGCTCGACGATGTGTCGAAGGACTGCCGGGCCAGAGGCGAGGACTGCTCTCTTGCCGCGCTTGTGGTCAACAAGGACACAGGTCAGCCGGGCGCCGGCTGGTCCAACGGAATTCGAGAATGGCCGCACGAGGTCCGCAGGGTGTTCCAGCGGTGGAGTCCTAAGTAGGCGGCAAAGCTCGTAACGGGGTCCACCTCTGCTGGCCGGGATTCAGGCGATAGTGGCAACGATGGCAATTGCACGCTTCGTCGCGGGTTGGCTGGTCGATCCGTCGATGGGGGAGTTCCTGTCCCCAGGGAAGAAATTTCTGCACTTCCGATGATCGCGTCAAAATTGTCTCAGATCCTCGGTCTTGGGCCGATGGTTCAGTCCCGGAAGATCTCTCTAGTCGCTAGGACGACGTGATGACGAATCCGCGTATGCGCTTCAACCCGCCCCCGAACTGGCCGGTGGCACCCGCCGGCTGGACTCCCGAACCCGGCTGGCAGCCGGATCCGAGCTGGCAGCCCGCGCCTGCGGGCTGGCCGCTCTGGGTTCAGGAGCAGGACTCCAACTGGTTCTCGCGCCACAAGGTGCTTACCGCCGCGGCCGGGACGTTCGTGGTGCTTTTGCTCTGCGGATTGATCGGAAGCCTTTCCGAGAACCCGGCAGACCGTGACGCGGTGCAGGTGGCGGCGACAACGGCGAGCCAAGTCGCTGTCGACACGGCGGCTGCGGACAAGGCGGCTGCTGAGAAGGAGGCCGCTGACAAGGCGGCTGCCGAGAAGGAAGCCGCTGATAAGGCCGCAGCCGAGAAGGAAGCTGCCGACAAAGCGGCCGCAGAGAAGGCGGCCGCCGAGAAAGCCGCAGCTGAACCAACAGAGACGGTTAGTCAGAAGAATGCGAAAGAAAAGGCGAAGGATTATCTAAGATTTACTGCCTTTTCTCGATCAGGTCTGATTAAGCAGTTGGAGTTCGAGGGTTTCTCCACCAAGGATGCGACCTACGGTACTGACAAGCAGAACGCGGACTGGAACGCGCAGGCTGCCGCGAAGGCAAAAGACTATCTAGGCTTTACCGCCTTCTCTCGATCGGGTCTAATCGATCAGCTGGAGTTCGAGGGATTCACCACCGCGCAGGCCGAGTACGGCGCGTCGCAGAACGGTTTCTGAATGACCGGGCCGCCGCCTGGTTCGTGCGGCTGGCTCAGGACCGGAGAGGCGAATGCTCGGCACCTGGCGACCGGATGGGTTGAGCGAGCCCAGAAGCCGAGCAAAGCCCACAGGATCGCATCGTCGGGTTGCGAAGGCGTCGGTGCCGCATCGGTTGATGGGCTGATTTCGTGCTCCGGCTGGCGCCCAGCGGCAGCGTGCTGGGGCGGGCACCGATGGGCGGGCACGGCGCCGGCGAGATAGGGCATCACCGGCGTCGCCGCCGCGGTGGCCAACGCCGTGTACAGCGCCGCAGGCATTCGGCTCCGGAGTCCGACGGCACGAGTGGATCTCTCCAGTGCCGAAATCACGCGGCAGGCCGCCGGGCGTGAACCCCTGCCGTCCGGATCGCGACAGGCCGCGCGGCGCTCCACACCCACGGCCGACGGGGGTTCTGGCCGAATCGGGCCGCGACATCGCAACAGAAGTCCGGTGGACGCGGGGTGTCAACTACGGACGGTGATGGCGTCTTTGCGCTCGTGTCGACATGGACCTCGGCGGACGTCGAGGTGAAGATCTTCCATGTTTCACCGTCTGTTACCTGCCGTTCATTCCGTCCACACGGCCGATCGTCCGGCTCCCAGCTGTCTCCCGGCGACCTCCCAAGAAATTCACAATGATGGTGACCGTGTGCCGAGAATGTCCGGAACGGGCCTTTGTTGATCACTATAAGTATTGATTGACATCGTAATTACGGACCGCGTACCGTCCCGCTCCACCTATGCTGCGTTCTCACGGGGGAGGACTGCGTGGCGAGTGATCGCTGGGCGTCTATTGTGTCTGGAAATCGGTTTATTACAGGCGTTCGTCATCGTCCGGCCTGGACGGCGACGATCGCGGGGCTGGCCGTGCTGACCGCCGCGACAGCGGTCGCCGTCGTGACCCGCGAGCCCGGCGCGCCGCCGGCCGACCCGATGCTCGCCGCCGAGACGGCCGCGCTGCACAGGGCGAAGTCCACCGGGCAGCCGGTGCGTGTCGATGCCCGCACCTCGGAGACGACAGAGGTCTTCGCCCGCCCGGACGGTCAGCTCGAGGCGACCATCTCGGCCGGCATCGCCCGGGTGCGCCGGGGCGCCGGCTGGGTCCCGCTCGACCTCACCCTCGCGCGCACCGAGACCGGGGCCGCGCCCGGCGCCCACCCCGGCGACCTGGTTATCTCCGGTGCACGACCGGCCGGACAGCACGAGCTGGCGGCTTCCGGCACCGGCGACGGGCGCATCGCGCTCGGCTGGGACGGCGCGCTGCCCGAGCCGGTCCTGGCCGGTGCCACCGCCACCTACCCCGAGGTGCTGCCCGGCGTCGACCTGGTGGTGACCGCCACCGATGCGGCGTTCGGCGAGTCGCTGATCGTCAAGGACCGCGCCGCGCTGGAGCGCGTGCGGCGGGTGCCGTTGACGCTGACCGGGCCGGGCATCGCCGGGCACCGCACCGACGCGGCCGGAACCCTGACACTGACCGGTGCCGGCGGCGAGACGCTGGCGACAGTGCCCGCGCCGTCGATGTGGGACGCGGGCACGGTGGCCGGCGGCGTGCACGACCGGATCGCCCCGATCCGGACCACCGTCACCGCCCGCGACCGCGGTGTGGACCTGGTGCTGGAGCCGGACGCCGGGTGGCTCGGCGACGCGTCCACCGAGTTCCCGGTGACGCTCGACCCGACGCTGAACCCGGCGCTGACCACGTTCGACACCTGGGTCCGGGACAAGATCACCGCAGACCAGAGTTCCACCGGCGAGCTGCAGATCGGCCTGCTGGCCACGACGCCGCCGACGCTTGCCCGCTCGTTCGTCTCCTGGAACACCGCGGTCCTGTCCGGCAAGCAGATCAACTCCTCGACCGTCTACTTCTACAACTGGTGGTCGCACACCTGCACGGCCACGTCGTGGGAGATCTGGACGACCGGCGCGGCGTCCGCGTCGACCCGCTACACGAGCCAGCCGGCCTGGTCGGCGAAGGAGGCGACCTCGACGGTCACCAAGGGCTCGACGGACTGCGCGGACGGCTGGGCGACGATCAGCGGCGCCTCGTTCTTCCAGAAGGCGGCCACCGCCAAGCAGACGACCGCGCACATGGGCATCCGGGCCACGGACGAGACCGTACCCGCGGGATTCAAGCAGTTCCGGTCGCGGGACTGGGACACCGACACCACGCGGGTGCCGTACGCGACAGTCACCTACAACGCCTGGCCGACGGTGACCGCGCGGGCGACGGTGCCGGCCACGAGCTGCGTCACCGGCGCCGGCCGCCCGCTCGTCAACTCGCTCACCCCGCAGCTGAAGGCGACAGTGACGGACGCGGACGGCACCGCGATGTCCGTCGAGTTCGAATGGTGGGTCACCGGCGGCGCCGCGAAGCTGGGCGGGCTGACCGTGGCGGGCACGGCGTCCGGCGGCACGGCGACAGTGACGGTGCCCGCCGGGCAGTTCATCGACGGCGGCACCTACTCCTGGCGGGTGCGGGCCTCCGACGGCGTGGCGAACAGCGCGGTGTGGACGTCGTGGTGCGAGATGACCACGTACGTGACGGTGCCGCCGGTCGCCGGGTGCACACCCGGCATGGACCACGACTACAACGGTGACGGCGTCCGGGACACCGCGATCGGTGACCCGCTGGCCACAGTGGACGGTGTGGCGCGGGCCGGGCGGGTGACGGTCACCTACGGCGGCACCGGCACGGTGTCGGTGCTGCACCAGAACCTGGAGGAGGTGCCCGGCGGCGCGGAGACCAACGACCAGTTCGGGTTCTCGCTCGCCACCTACGACGCGAATCGGGACGGGTGCAGCGACCTGGCGGTCGGCGCGCCCTACGAGGCGATCGGCACGGTCGCCGAGGCCGGGGGCGTGGTGCTGATGCTCGGTTCCCCGGCGGGGCTGGGCCGCGGCCCGGCCGGTCTCTGGTACGACCAGGGCACCGCGGGCTTCACCGAGACCGTGGAGGCCGGCGACTGGTTCGGTTACTCCCTCGCCGCCACCCAGACCACCACCGGAGAGGCGGCGCTGCTGGTCGGCGTGCCGGGTGAGGACATCGGCACCGGCGTCGACGCGGGCCTCGTCCACTACCGGCGCGGCACCACCGGCGTGACGCTCTACGCGGGCGCCGGCGTCCCGGGCGCGGCGGAGAACGACGACCGGCTCGGCTACTCGCTCGCCGCGGCGCCCGGGTTCTTCGCGATCGGCTCGCCGGGTGAGGCGATCGGCACGAACCAGTTCGCCGGCGCGGTGCAGACCTACACGCACGCGCTGACCTCCGGCAAGCCGACGTTGCTGGCCAGCCTGGATCAGAACGCGGCGATGGACGCGGCCGAGCCGAACGACACCTTCGGCAAGTCGGTGTCGATGGCGAAGTTCGCGGCCGGGCCGGAGACGCTGCTGATCGTCGGCGCGCCGGGCGAGGACGTGGGCGAGGTGGACGACGCCGGGATGGTGCACCGGTTCCTGCTCAGCGACGCGGGCTGGAGCAACCTGTTCGCCGACGGCGGGCAGGCCGAGGGCGACTACTTCGGTGAGCGGGTCTTCGCGTCCGCGTCCGGCGACGGGACCGTGATGGCGGCCGTCGGAAGCCCGGGTGAGGACACCGGCGGCGCACCGGACGCGGGGCGGGTGCGCGTCGTCGACTGGCTCGCACCGATGCGTACCGCGGTCGTGGTGGATCGTGCGCCGGTCGCCGGCGAATTGCTCGGCCTGTCGCTCGGCGGCTCACCGGGCCATCTCTACCTGGGCAGCCCGTACGGGGACGGTCAGGTGCGGGCGCTGGCCTGGCCCGACCTGTCCGCCGGGCCGGTCTGGTCGTCGCCGTCCGGTGCCGCCTTCGGCACGTCGATCGGCTGACGCGGCCATGTCAAAGATCAAGAGCTTTCGCGAGGGTACGACGGGGGAGTGGCCGACGGTGGACGATCCGAGACGGACGAAGGGCTGGCTGCGGCACATCGGCCTGGCCGCCGGTCTGGCCGGTGTGCTGGCCGGCTCCGCGGTGACCTGGGAGCCGGAGGCCGCGCCACCACCGGCGGCGCCGCCCGCCCTGGACCTGACGTCGGCCGAGCCGATGCGGCAGACCGAGCCGGAGGCGCTCGCCCACGCGGTGGCGATCGGCGCCCGGGTCGAGATCGGCGCGCTGCGGACCGAGTCGCGTGAGGTCTACGCGAACGCGGACGGCACCACCACCTCCGTCGACCACGCCGAACCGGTGCGGGTGGCGAAGGGCGGCAGCTGGGTCCCGGTCGACGCGACACTTACCGTCGGCGAGGACGGGTCGATCGGCCCGAAGGCGGCCACGATCGGCATGCGGATCTCCCGGGGCGGCGCCGAACCGCTGATCTCGGTGGAGCGGGCCGGTCGGCAGATGACGCTTGACTGGCCGGGCGACCTGCCCGCACCCGTGCTGCACGGGGCGAAGGCCACCTACGCCGAGGTGCTGCCCGGCGTCGATCTGGTGCTTGACGCGCAGGTCACCGGTTTCTCGCACGTCCTGGTGATCAAGACTCCGGAGGCGGCCGCGAACCCGGATCTCGCCACGCTCGAGTTCGGGCTGGACACCGAGAACCTGACCGTGTCGGAGAACGCCGAGGGCGGGCTGGCCGCGGTCGACCCGGCCACCGGTGACGCGGTGCTCGAGGCGGCCGCGCCGATCATGTGGGACTCCGGGCAGGCCGCGCCCGCCGCGCGTACCGCCGCCGCGGTGGTGGTGTCGACCGAGCCCTCGGAGACGTCGACGGTCGCCGGCGTGGACGTGGCCGTCGACGGGGACAGCATCGCGCTGACGCCCGACGCGGCCATGCTGACCAGCCCCGCCACCCGCTGGCCGGTGTACGTCGACCCGGTCTGGCAGTCGACCACCAACAGCGGCTGGGCGATGGTGGCCAGCGGCTACCCGTCCGAGAAGTACTGGAAGTTCAAGGACGACGAGGGCGTCGGCGAGTGCCCGGTCTCCTCCGGCTGGTGCAACGGCGTCGGGATCAAGCGGGTCTACTACGCGCTGCCGACGCCGTACGCCGGGAAGACGATCCTGAGCGCCGAGTTCCGGGTCACGATGACGCACACCTACGACAGTTCGGCGCAGCCGGTGCAGCTGTTCCGCGGCGGGTCCACGATCAGCTCCGGCACCACCTGGAGCAACAAGCCGTCGGTCGCGGACGTGCTGGAGACCAAGTCGCCGAAGGGCACCCAGGGTTCGTGCACGTCGACGAACCAGAACGTCGGGTTCAACGCCACCGACGCGGTCAAGTACGCGGTGACGAACAACAAGTCGACGACCACGTTCGGGCTCAAGGCGCAGGACGAGGGCGAGTACCACGCCTGGAAGCGCTTCTGCGGCAACGCGATCCTGTCGGTCAACTACAACCGGGCACCTGTGCAGCCGAAGCAGTCCGAGCTGACCATGAACCCGGGCGGCTCGTGCGTGTCCGGTGCGAGCCGGCCGTACGTGAACAAGCCCCCGACCCTCTACATGATCTTCCGGGATCCGGACCACGCGCCCTCGGCGGGCCGGACCGAGAGCGTGCACGGCGAGATCCAGGTCTACTGGACCCCGGCCGGCGGCACACAGGTGCTGAAGACCTTCACCACAGGGAAGAAGGCCAGCGGTACGACGATCCAGTACACGCTCAGCGGCATCCCGCAGAACACGGTGATCACCTGGCAGGTGCGCGCCAGCGACGGGACCGGGTGGGGGCCGTGGAGCTACGAGGGTGATACGCAGACCGCCTGCCAGTTCGTCTACGACGCCACCATCCCGCCCGCGCCGGACATCGACTCGCCGGAGTACCTGCCCGCGGACGCGGGTGAGACCACGAGCGACTGCGCGGAGGAGGCGGCCGACCGGGGCTCGATGGGCACCTACGGCACGTTCACGTTCGACGCGCCTTCCGCCGACACGGTCCGCTACGAGTACGGATTCAACTCCGACCCCAGCCCCGCGAACGTCCTGACCCCGACCGCGGCCGGTGGGCCGGTCAGCATTCAGTGGCTGCCGGACACCGACGGGCCGCGCCGGATCACCGTGAAGGGGTACGACAAGGCGAACAACCCGAGCGCGGTCGCCGAGTGCCACTTCTCTGTCGCCACCGTCAACGCGTCCGGCGAGTGGAGCATGGACGACCCGGCCGGCGGACCGGCCGCGGACAGCCGGGGTGACCGTCCCGCGCTGCCCGGCCCGGGTGCGGCGTTCGGCGTGCCCGGCCCCGGCTGCCAGGGCACCGGCGACGAGTGCGTGCGCGACCGGGCGGTCCGCCTGGACGGCACCGCGTCCGGCTACCTGGCCACCGCGTCCGGCGGGATGATCGACACGTCGCAGGGATTCTCGGTCGCCGCCTGGGTGCGGCTGACCGACGCCACCAGGGACGCGGTCGCGGTCAGCCTGGACGGCAGCGGCGAGCCCGGATTCACGCTCGGCTACCGGGCGGCGGAGAAGAAGTGGGCGTTCGCCGTCCCGGTCACCGACGTGGACTCGCTCGGCGAGTGGAAGGTGACCGCGGCCGACGCGCCGGAGATCGGCCGGTGGACGCATCTGGCGGCGGTGTTCGACTCGGTCAAGCACACGCTGACGATCTACGTCAACGGCAAGGCGTCCACGCCGGCGGCGCGCCGCTCCGAGTGGAGGGCGCGCGGCCCGGTGCAGATCGGCCGCGCCTACGCCAAGACCGGATACACCGGGTTCTGGACCGGTGACGTGGCGAACGTGGCGGTGATCCCCCGGCTGATCCAGGCGAAGGAGGCCACCGAGATGGCGAAGCTGCTGCCGGTCCGGCTCGCGTACTGGCCGCTGAACGAGGTCGCCGGCGCCGAGGCGCCCGAGTACGACGGCGGACAGGACCTCACCCTCGCGGGCGGGGCCACGGTGGCAGTGCTCGACGACCCGTTCGGCGAGCCGGCCCTGGTCGGCACCGGGCACCTGGTGCTCGACGGCATCGACGACTACGCGGCCACGGCCGGTCCGATCGCGGCCACCGACGGCAGCTTCACTGTGTCGCTGCGGGTGCGGCTGGCCGCCACCCCGGACGCGCCGATGACAGTGCTGTCGCAGTCGGGCAGCAAGGCCGCCGGGTTCGCGATCCGCTGCGCCGACGGCCGCTGGGAGGTGTCGCTGCCGGCCGCGGACGCCGCCGGTGGGCAGATCACCCATGTGATCGATGATCAGGTGGCGGTCGAGCCGACGTTCTCCGGCACCCATCTGACCTACGTCTACAACGCCTTCACCAACGAGGCGAAGCTCTACGTCAACGGCCAGCTGGCGCTGAACGCGGTCGCCGACTACCCGAAGCCGTGGAAGGCCGCCGGGCCGTTGCAGGTCGGCCGTCAGCTGGTCGGCGGCGCGTACCGCGAGCACTTCGCCGGTGTCGTCGACGACGTGCGTGTCTATGCAGGTGTCGCGGGCGACGCGGCGATCACCCGGATGGCGCTGCTCTCCGAGCAGCCCGAGCTGTAGGGAACTTCGATGCTCTTCGGCTGTTATGTGATGCTGCGCGCCGGCGCCCGCCGGTGGCTCGCGGGCCTGCTGTCCGTCGTCATGACGGTGGCCGGGCTGACCGCTGTGGTGCAGAGCCCGGCCTCGGCGGCCGTGCGCGACCCCGGTCCGGGCGCGCTGCCCGCCGATGCGCCGGTCGTGCACGGCTCGCGGGTCAACCCGTCCGCCGGGCGTGCCTCCGACGCGGCCTCGGCGGCGGCGCTGACCGGGGCACCCGCGCACACGCCGGTCTCGCCGGGGCGGGCCACGCTGCGGCCGGGCGCGGAACCGTCGCGGTTCGGCGGGCTGCGGTTGTCGGTCGGCGAGGGCGCACCGCTGCGGGCGGAGGTGACCGGCGGATCGGTCATCCGGCTGACCCCGGCGTCGTCCGAGGTGGAGGACCGGGCCGACCGGGTCGCGGCTTCGGCCGCGCACTCCACAGAGGTCTCCTTCGACTACCGCGACCTGGCCGCGTCCTACGGCGGCGGCTACGGTTCCCGGCTGCGGCTGATGTCGGGCACGACCGAGATCGACGCGGTCAACGACACCGAGGCGGGCACGCTCACCGCCCGGGTCTCCTCCGCCGGTGCGGTCCTCGCGCTGGCCGCGGGTGACTCCTCGGCGGCCGGTGACTACTCGGCGACCACCCCGACCGCGTCGTCCAGCTGGACGGTCGCGGGCTCGTCGGGGGCGCTGAGCTGGTCGTACCCGATGCGGGTGCCGCCGGTGCCGGGCGGGCTGGAACCGCAGGTCGAGCTCTCCTACTCGTCGCAGGCCGTGGACGGGCGGACCGCCGCGACGAACAACCAGGGTTCCTGGATCGGTGAGGGTTTCACCTACGAGCCCGGCTACGTCGAGCGGCAGTACCGGGCCTGCAAGGACGACGGCCACGACAAGTCCGGCGACCTGTGCTGGGCGCGCGACAACCTGACCATCTCGCTCGGCGGCCGCTCCCACGAGCTGGTCCGCGACAGCGACGACGTGTGGCGGCTCACCGACGACGACGGCACCAAGGTCACCCGGCGGACCGGCGCCACCAACGGCGACAACGACGGCGAGTACTTCGAGGTCACCACGCCGGACGGGACGATCTACAGCTTCGGGCTCAACCGGCTCGACGGGTGGAGCACGGGCAAGGACGAGACGAACTCGGTCTGGTCGACGCCGGTCTTCGGTGACGACTCCGCCGAGCCCTGCTACAAGGCCACGTTCGCCGACGCCTGGTGCCGGCAGGGCTGGCGGTGGAACCTCGACTACGTCCGCGACCCGCACGACAACGTCATCTCGTACTTCTACGACCGGGAGACCAACTACTACGCCCGCAGCGGCAAGACCGACGTCGAGGGTACGTCCTACCACCGCGGCGGCGTGCTCAAGCGCATCGACTACGGCCAGCGGCACAAGGCCGTCTACACCACGAACGCCCCCGGCCGGGTCGTGTTCGGCACCACCGAGCGATGCATCGAGGACGACGGCTTCGACTGCGCGCCCGGCAACCTCAAGGACTCCACCGCCGCGCACTGGCCGGACGTGCCCTGGGACCGCAACTGCGCGTCCGGCGCCAAGTGCAAGATCGAGCAGAACTCACCCACCTTCTGGACCCGCAAGCGGCTGACCACAGTCACCACCCAGATCCGGGGCGCGACCGACTGGTCCCCGGTCGACAGGTGGACGCTCACCCAGATCTTCACCGACAACGGCGACGGCAGCCGGAGCCTGTGGCTGCGCGACATCGACCACCGGGGCCTGGTCGGTGACACCGCGGACCTGCCGAACGTGCGGCTGCTCGGCGCCCAGCTGCCGAACCGGGTCGACAAGCCCGGCGACAACATCTCCGCCCTGATCCGGTTCCGGCTCACCACCGTGCAGACCGACGCCGGCGCTCAGCTCGACGTGCACTACGCCGACGCCGACTGCGCCGCGGGCGACCTGCCCAAGGAGGGCGAGAGCACCCGCCGGTGCTTCCCGGTCAAGTGGCACCCGAACGCCAGCGACGAGGAGCCGGTCGTCGACTGGTTCCACAAGTACGTGGTCTCGGAGCTGATCGAGACGGACCTGGTCGCCAAGGGCAAGGACATGGTCACCCGGTACGAGTACCTCGGCGACGCCGGCTGGGCCAAGGCCAAGGCCGACGGGATCTCCCCGAACAAGTACCTGACCTGGAGCGATTGGCGCGGATACCAGACCGTGCGGGAGCGGCGCGGTGACGGACAGGCGATGCCGTCACGCACCGACACCGTCTACTACCGGGGCATGGGCGCCAGCATCGAGGACTCCACCGGCGGGTCGCACGCCGACCCGGACGGGGTCAACCCGACCGACCTGGAGAAGACCGTCTACGACGGGTCGAAGGTGGTCACCAAGAGCATCACCGACGTGTGGCGCCACGTCACCCGTACCGAAACCGGCTCGTGGGGGTCGAGAACCGCCTCGATCGTGCGCCCGGCCTCGTCCCGGACGCTTACCGCGCTCGCGGCCGGCGGCTGGCGGGAGACGAAGCAGAGCACCACCTACGACACCACCTACGGCCTGGCGACAGTGGTCGACGATCTCGGTGACATCAGCACCGACGCCGACGATCAGTGCACCCGCTCGTACTACACGGACGCGGGCAGCGGGCCGGACAAGCTGCTCTACCGCACCGAGGTGGTGTCGGTGAAGTGCGCCGCCACCCCGGACCGCCGCACCCAGGTGGTCAAGGACGAGCGGACCTACTACGACAAGCTCGCGCTCGGGGCCGCACCTGTCGAGGGCGAGCCGTCGAAGGTGGAACGGCTCACGTCGCACAACGGGACCACCGGCACGTATCAGATGGTCAACGAGTCGACCTACGACACGTACGGGCGGCAGCTGAGCCTGACCAACACGCTCGGCAAGACCTCCCGGACCGAGTACACGGACACGTACGGGCTCCAGACCGGGCAGAAGGAGTTCAACCTCCTCGGCCAGGACAGCTCCACCGAGTTCGCGCCCGCGTGGGGCCTGGTCACCGCGCGGATCGACGTGAACAAGCAGCGCACCGACCTGACCTACGATCCGCTCGGCCGGCGGACCGCGGTCTGGCTCGCGGACCGGTCCAAGGCGGCCGGGATCAGCCCGTCGGTGAAGTACACCTACCTGCACCGCAAGGACGTCGGCGTCACGGTCAAGACCGAGAACGTGGAGACCGACGGCACGTACGTGGAGTCGTTCGACCTCTACGACGGGCACCTGCGACTGCGGCAGAGCCAGGCGCCGGGACCGGAGGCCGGCCGGCTCGTCACCGACACCTACTACAACGGGCTCGGCCTGGTCATGCAGGCAAACGACGCCTACTACGCGGCCGGTGCGCCAGACGACCGGATCCTCGGCACCGACAGCGGCGACATCCTCGGCAACCAGATGTTCCTCTACGACGGGGCCGGGCGGCAGACCAACGAGATCTTCCTGGTCGCCGGCCTCGAGCGCTGGCGCACGGTGACCAGCTACGGCGGCGACCGGGTCACCGTCGATCCGCCGCAGGGCGCGGCCACCAGGACGTCGCTGCTTGACGCCAAGGGCCAGGCCGTCGAGGTGATCGACGGCGCGCACCGCACGAAGTACCACTACACGCCGTCCGGGCAGCTGGACGCGGTGACCGACCCGGCCGGGGACACCTGGACGGCCACGTACGACCAGCGCGGCCGGAAGATCGAGAGCTACGACCCGGACTCGGGCACCACGTCGTACGCGTACGACGACCTGGACCGGGTCACGCTCACCACCGACTCGCGCACGCGGAAGGTGTTCACCACCTACGACGACGCGGGCCGGGTGACCGCCACTTACGAGGGCACCAGCACGGCCGGCACGCGGCTGACCCAGAACACCTATGACACGGCGTACAAGGGACAGCTGTACTCCTCTGCCCGGTTCGTCAACGGCAAGGGCTACGGCGTCGTCTACACCAACCGGGACGCCTTCTACCGGCCGGAACGCACCCGGTACGTCATCCCCGACGACGCCGGCGCCGAGCTGGCCACCACGTACGAGTTCAGCAACAGCTACAACCGGGACGGCACCATGTCCGGGCTCGGTATGCCGGCCGCCGGTGGCCTGCCCGCCGAGGGCCTCGCCTACACCTACGACGCGCTGGAGCGGCCGACCGCGCTGGAGGGCGTCAAGACCTACGTCACCGGCACCGACTACGGCAGGACCGGGTCGCTACTGCGGGTCGAGCTGAACACCGGCGGCAAGAAGGCCTGGATCTCCAACACGTTCGAGACGGGAACCAACCGGCTCACCCGCCAGGAGGTCAAGCGCCAGGACGTCGGCGTGCTCGCCCGGGACGCCCACTACTCCTACGACGCCGCCGGCAACGTGCTGTCCATCGCGGACACCCCGATCGACGGCACCCGTGACGTGCAGTGCTTCACCCAGGACGGCGCGCGCCGGCTGACCGAGGCGTGGACGTCGCCGTCCACGGCCGAGGACCCGTGCGCGGGTGGCCCGGCGGCGACCGGGGTCGGCGGCGTGGCGGCCTACCACCACTCGTACACCTACGACGCCTCGGGCAACCGGGCCAGCCAGACCGTCGACGGCGTCACCCGCGATTACGTCTACGCCGACGCGCAGCCACACACGGTCCGGTCGGTCACCTCGGCCGGCCAGACGCTCGCCACCTACTCCTACGACACCACGGGCAACACCCGGACCCGAGACCTCGCCGACGGTACGAAGCAGACGCTGAACTGGACGGCCGACGGCCACCTGGAGTCGGTCACCGACGGCGGCAGGACGACCAGCTACGTCTACACCCCGGACGGGGAGCGGCTGCTCAGCAAGGAGCCGGGCGCGACCACACTGTTCCTGCCCGGCATGGAGCTGCGGCTGAACACGGCCACCAAGGTCGTCGACGGCACCCGCTACTACAGCTTCGGCGGTCAGGTCGTCGCGGTCCGATCGGTCACCGGCGTCACCTTCCTGGCCGCCGACCACCAGGGCACCGGCCTGATCTCGATCGACGCGACCACCGGCGCGACCACCGTGCGCCGGACGTCGCCGTTCGGTGAGACACGCGGGACCGCCCCGGCGACCTGGCCGACCCGGCGCGGCTTCGTCGGCGGGTTCCAGGACGTCAGCGGCCTGACCCACCTGGGCGCCCGCGAATACGACCCGTCGCTCGGCCGGTTCATCTCCGACGACCCGGTCACCGACTACACCGAGCTCAACCAGCTCAACGGGTACGCGTACGCCGGCAACAGCCCGGTCACGCTGAGCGACCCGACCGGGATGCGGCCCCCGCCCGAGGACGACCCCGGCCGTAAGTCGCGCCTCGACTCGCCGCACAACCTCGCGCTGATCGCCATCGCCGCGATGATCCTCGCCTTCACCCTGTTCCGGATGCACGGACTGGGCGGCGGCAAGGTCACCGTCGACATCGGCAGCAGCAAGAACAACACGATTCCCAAGGCCCGGCAGGACCACAAGGACCGGCCGCTGGAGAAACGGGGCGACGGCGCCGCCGACATCATCTGGTGGGGCAAGGACGTGGTCTACGTGTGGGAGGTCAAGCCCGCCAACGGATACGGCCGCAAGCACGGCCCCGAGGACCTGGACAACTACATCGCACGACTCCAGGAGGACCTGGTCAAGCAGGGCCTGCCGCAGAAGGTGATGCCCGGTCCGTGGCTGCCCACGGTCCCGACCGTGCCCACCGGCGACGGCAAGACCATCCGGGTCTGGAGCGAGAAGCGGAATCCGGGCGTGATCTTCTACGCCGAGAACCCGTCGAAGAAGCCGGACCCGCCGAAGGGCAGACCGGTCGCCGAGCCGAAGACCCAGCCGCAACCGGTGCCGAAGGCCCAGCCGGAACCGCAACCCCGGACGGTCCCGCAGCCCGTACCGCCCGGCGGCGCCACCCAGCCGAACACGCCGAAGGGCGGCTGGGAGCCGGACATCCAGGTCGACGAGGACGCCGCGACCGTCGTCGGCGAGGTCATCGTGGGCGGAATCGCGATCATCGGATGCATCCTGCTGTGCATCTTCAACCCGGCGCTCGCTTGACCGGGCGGTACCGCGCCGTCCGTTCCCGGACGGCGCGGTACCGTCGAGGCGAACCGGCCCCGAGGAGGAGTGCGTCGTGACCACCGTTCCCGACTGGGTTCTCGACGGCGAGCAGGAGCCGGAGTTCGCGGTCGCCTGGGCGCAACTCCCCGGCGCGCCGGCCGAGTCCTGGCTTTCGCGCATCAGGGAGTGGCTGCGGCCTTGGGCGCCCACCGAGGAGACCGTCGGCCGCCGGACGTTCTGGGAGATCCCCGGCGGCCGCGCCGTCGCCGTCGCCGACGCCGACGCGGAGGTCACCCGGTTCGGCGGCCACACGCTCTGCGGGCTCACCGTCGGCATGGCTCCCGGCCGGCCGATCACCACGGTCACGCCCGCGCTGCTCGACCTGTTCGCCGGGTTCCTCGGCGCGCACGACGCCGCCTACGGGGAGATCGTCGCGAACGCCCGGGTGCTGCCGCCGGCCACCGCGCTCGACATCGCGCTCGGCCGCGCCACCGAGGTCTCCGCGGACGAGGCCGGCACCCACCTGCGCGGCTACGACTGGGCCACCTACTGCCCGCCGGCGCTCGCGGCCCGGGTCGACCCCGCCGCGTTCGCCCGGGTCATCGCCGTCGACGGCGGGGGACTGCTGCTGGTGGCCACCGACGACCCGCGCGACTACCACGGCGACGCGGTCCGGCGGGTCTTCCGCGCCGTCGCGCCGGTGCTCCCGCCGGGCCGTCCCCGGCAGGTCGCCGCGGAGGACCTGAGCCGGCTGGTGTTCGCGGACGCCGCCGGCCCGGACAGCGGCTCCGCGCCGGTGAGCGCCACGGCCGACGCGGACGGCAGGCAGGAACAGGTGCTCGCGTTCGTCGCGGAGGCCGTCGCCAACGGCTGGATCACCGTCGGCGAGAGCGAGGACCTGCCCCCGGAGGCCCGCGCCGTGCTCGGCGACGCGGCCGGCGTCGGCCTGACCCCCGCCGGTCACCGCCGTCTCGCCGAGATCCTCGCCGCAGTCAGGCCGCAGTGACGCGGTAGAGGTACCGCGGGCCCCGGGCTCTGGCTGCTGGGCACGGCTCTTAACGTCGCCCGGACGCGGTACCGGCGGCGCCGGGCGTTCGATCGTCTGGTCCGTTCGGGCCGGGTCGCGATCACCTCGGAGCCGGCGCCGGGAATGGCCGCAGCGTGTGAGCTGAACCTCCTTTAAGGACTGGACACCACAAGCCGGCTGACCACCGGGGCTAGGGTGGGGCGTGCTGTTCCGGGTGCTTGGTGCGACCGAGTTCCCGGTGCCGCTCGTCGCCGCCAAGCCTCGGCTGGTCGCCTTGCTGCTGCTGACCGCCGGCAACCGCCCGGTGCCGCTCGGCGTTCTGGTGGACGAGTTGTGGCCGCAGCAACCGCCCGCCTCCGCCGTGGCCAACATCCGCACCTACCTGTCCCGGCTGCGCACGCTGTTCCCCGGGCGGATCAGCTCCGGTACGGGCGGCTACCGCTTCGAGGTGCGGGCGGGCGAGTTCGACCTGGCCGAGTTCACCGCGCTCGTCGCCGCCGGGCGGGCCGCCGCGACGAAACAGCCGGTGGCGGCGCGGGAGAGCTTGGCGGCCGCGCTGCGGCTGTGGCGCGGGCCGCCGTTCGCGGGCGAGTCGACCGGGCCGGTACTGCAGGCGAGGGCGGCCGCGACGGAGGACGACTATCTCGCGGCGGTCGAGCTGCACAGCGAGTTGCTGCTGCAGGACGGCGACCCGGCCGCGGCGCAGGCCCTGCTGAGAGAGATGGTGTACCGGTACCCTCTGCGGGAACGGCTCCGCAGCCTGCTTGTGCTCGCGCTCTACCGGGGTGGCGACGCGGCCGCGGCGCTGGTGGCGTACCAGGAGGCGCGGGCGGTGCTCGCCGCGGAGTTGGGCATCGCCCCCGGCCCGGAACTGGCGGCGATCCACCAGTCCGTGCTGCGCCGTGACCGGCGGCTGTTGAACGCCGGGCCGAGCCAGCCGGACGGTTTCGTGGCACCGTTCCAGTTACCGCCGGCGGTGGCGGACTTCGTGGGGCGCGAACCGGAGATCGCGCACCTGGCGACGCTGCTGCGCCGGCAGCGGCAGGAACCAGTACCGGGTGCGGGGCTGACGGTAGTGGTCGGGGGCATGGCGGGCGTCGGCAAGAGCACGCTGGCGGTCCGGGTCGCGCACGAGGTGGCGGAGCTGTTCCCGGACGGGTGCCTCTATGCCGACCTGCAGCGCACGGACGGCACGGCGACGCCACTGGATCAGGTGCTCGGACGGTTCCTGCGCGCGATGGGCGTACCCGGGGAGAGCCTGCCCCACGACACGCAGGAGCGCGCCGACCAGCTCAGGTCGCTGCTCACCGGGCGCCGGGTGCTGATCTTGGCCGACAACGCGGCCGAGGCCGGCCAGGTGCGGCAGCTTATGCCGGGGCCGGGCAGCGCGCTGCTGGTGACCAGCCGGGCGTTGCTGACAGTGCCGGGAGCACATCTGCTGCAGCTGCGGCCGCTCGGCACCGATGCCGGGGTGGCACTGCTCGAGCGGATCGCCGGAAGCGACGCCGTGGCCGCCGAGCCCGAGGCCGCCGCCGTCCTCGCACAGATGTGCGGCGGATTACCGCTGGGCATCCGCGCGGTCGGCATCCGCTCCGCATCGCTGCCGGGGCCGGCGCTGGGACAACTCGTCGCACGGCTGTCCGACGAGCACCAGCGCCTCGATCGGCTGACGGTCGGTGACCTCGACATTCGTGCCAGTCTCGCGGTCAGTTACCGCCGGCTGGAGCCGGCCGCGCTCGCCCTGCTGCGGACGATGAGCCTGCTGCCGATGCGGTCGTTCGCGCCGTGGCTGCCCGCGGCACTGACCGGGCTCGGCGAACCGGAGGCGTTCGCACTGGCCGAGCGGCTGTGTGACGCGCAGGTGCTCACCCGCGCCGGTGAGCAGCGCTACGCCCTGCACGACCTGGTCCGGCTGTCGGCCGGTGAGCTGCCGGGGCCGCCCGCCGGGGAACTCGTCGACGCGGCGGGGCACGTGTACCTGGCGGCCGCGCTGACGGCGAACCGGCGGCTGCCGGGCCGGCCGATGGCACTGCCCGCGCCGGCGTCACCCGCCCCGGGAGCCGGGGACACGCCTGTGGAGTGGTTCGAGCGCGAGCTGGACGGTATCCGGACGCTCGTGCCGCTTCTGGTCGGCTTCGGCCGGGTGGACCTGGCCGCCCGCCTCGCGACCGCCACCGTCAACTTCTGCGTGCTGCGCGGGCGGACCGACGACTGGGCCGCCACGCATGACGCCATCCCGGCCGACGCCGCCCTGCCCCCCGCCACCGCCGCGCTGCTGACGTTGAGCCTGGGCAACCTGCACCGGTTCCGCGACGACAACCGGACCGCGTTGCCCCAGTTGCGCCGGTCCTACGACATGTTCCACGCGTTGCACGACGCGTCCGGGATGGCACAGGCCGCGGTCGCCTGGTGCGTCGCCGCGCGGCAACTGGGGCGGCTGGACGAGGCGCTCGCCGCCTACGGCCGGGCCGCGGCGCTGTTGCCAGTGCTCGATGGCACGCCCGCGACCGGCTACGTCCACCTCGCGTTCCGGCGGCCGATCAGCTCATCGCCGGAGGAGGAGACGGCGGCGCTCGGCCGGGCCCTGAAGATCTTCGAGGCGACCCAGGAGACGTGGGGCGGCGCGGAGGTGCACACCTTCCTCGCGGCGGGCTACCGGTCACAGCAGCAGCCCGCGGCCGCCGTCCGGCATGCGAGGGCGGCCGTGCTCGCCTACACGGAGTTGCGGGACGATATGCAACTGACCATGGCCGAGATCGTGCTGGCCGATGCGTACGTGGATCTGGGCTCGAGCGAGCATGCCCGGCCCATCGCCGCACGGTGCCTGGTGAGGGCGACACGGCTCGGGCACCGGTGGGGTGTCGCGTCGGCCCGGCGCGTGGCCGGGCGGATCGAGCTGGTGGAGGGCCGGCCCGCGGCGGCGGTCCCGTTGCTGACCGCCGCCGAAGCCGGCTTCCGCGAGATGGGGCTCACGCAGGCCGCCGAGCTGACCTGCTCACTGCTGGCGCAGGCCGGCGTGGCTCACTGAACCGCGGCGCTCAGCACCTGCTTGTAGCGCACGCCCGAGGTGGGGTTCGTAGTAGTCGGGTAGAGGTTGGACTTCCACCCGTTCACCTCGGAGTCGTTGAAGTACGACACGAACTCGATCGAGCCGGGGTTCGCGGCGTTCTTGGCCTTCAGCCAGTCGTAGACATAGGTGAAGTACTTCGGGTTGTCGCCACCGGAGTGGTGCTCCGCGGTGTTGGTGGAGATGACACCGAACTCGGCCACGGCGAAGGGCAGCCCCTTCGAGCGGGCGAAGTCGTACCAGAAGTTCCAGCCGTAGGTCTTTGTGAAGTGGTTGTTCGCGTTCGCGTCGTTGGTGAACGGCTCCCACCAGTCGTAGGAGTCGATGGCGATCACGTCGGCCTTGCCGTCCACGTACAGCGTGCGCGGGTCGGCGATCGTGTTGTTGTTACTTGTGCCTTCGTTAGGGTTGAACACGATCTTCAGGCCCGGGGCGGTGCTACGGATCAGGTCGACCGCGCGGGAGTACTGCGCCCGCCAGGACGCCGCGTCACGGGCGTGGGAGAAGCAGCAGTTCATCTCCCAGCCGAGCCGTACGTAGCCGTCGGGGTCGACAGCCGCGATCGAGGCGGCCAGCTGCTTCCACTGCGCGTCGGTGCCCTTGTCGTTGTCGTCCGTCCACAGCGGCACCGACAGGATGAAGTCGTCGGTGGCCTTCTCGAACGTGCTCGGCACGGTGCCGGCCCACCAGGTGTTGAGCTGGGCGCCCCAGTTTTTGCGGTCGGTGAACGAGACGATGTTGTCGACGGGGCGGCCGCGCCACTCCTGGAACGCCTTGGCCTCGACGCCGCTGTGACTGAAGTAGCCGCCGTCGGACCAGGGCAGGCCCGAGCGGTTCGCGCTCGCCGGGGCGTCGTCGCCACTGACCACGGCGCTGTCGAAGGTGATCGCCGAGCCGCCGGCCGACGCGGGGTTGCGCCGGCTGGTCATGGTCAGCACGAGCGTGTGCGTGCCCTCCGCAAGCGTGGGGGAGTTGTACACGTCGACGGTCTCGACGGTGGAGGTGGCGGCGTAGAAGTCCACGTCCGTCGCCGCGCGGCCGTCGATCGCCACCGTCGCGATGTTCGCCCACGGCTCCTTCATGCCGTAGAGCGTGATCTGCGAGCCGATGAATCGGATGGTGGCCGTCGAACCGGCAGTGGAGGTCCACCGGAAGCTGTTGTCCGCGGCCACGCCGCAGTTACCCGAGCAGTTGCTCCAGCCGGACGAGAACGCGACCTGCCCGACACCCGTGCCCTGCGCGGTGTCCTCGATGACCGTGATCGTGGCCGCCGCCGAGGCGGGCGAGGCGATGACCGCGCCGCTGACTGCCATGACGGCTGTGGCCAGACCCGCCAGGATCGTTCGTACTCTCACCTGAAGTGCCTTCCTGCTGATGAGTAATGATGGCAGGACGTTAGAGATCCCCCGTACAGCCGCCATACATCCGCGGCACCGCCGTCCGCGCCGAAGAGGTCGTGGGGAGCGCGGACGTCACGAGGCCCAGTTCGCCACCGCGATGACTGGGAGTCCGCGATCCGCCGCCCACGAAAGATCATCGTCGGTGACTGTCGTGCGCTCGCGGCCGTACCGCGCAGATGTGGGCCTGGCGTTGGCGGGTCTCGTTCTTTGATGCCAGTTGAACGATTTTTATCGATGTATGAGGAGTGTGCGGGGCGTCGGTAGTTTGACCGTCGTCGACGCCGGTACCTGTCGGCCGTACCGTTTCCGCTATCTCCTGGAGTTCACTTGAAGATCAAGATGATGCTCGCCTCCGTCATGGCCGGCCTCGCCGTGGCGGTGACCGTCGGCCAGCTCCCTGCCACCGCGGCGCCCGCCTGGGTCGAGACCATCGCCTCCGGCACCTGGTACAACGAGATCACCAATGACTGCCAGGATCTCACCGGTGCGGCGTCCGGGTGCTTCAAGGCGAACGGTGACCACATCAGCGTCGCGGACCTCGCGGCGGACGGCCATTCGGCCGCCATCGTCTGGCAGAACTTCGTCAACGGCGCGCTGTACCGCCGCGGTGCCTGCGTGGAGAAGCGAGGAGAGCATGCCGTCGGCAGCTGCAACATGAACTTCATCGAGGGCTCGGAGTTCCAGTTCAGAGCGTGCACGTACGAGTCGGGTGCGAGCGGCACCGTCGCCGACAAGATCGTCAGGTGCGGTCTGTCCTCCCCGGCTATCAGGGCCTGACCCGGCCGCGCCGGGCGCACTCGACCTCGCCGAGTCCGCCCGGCCTGTCGCGGTGTGGCGGGGAAGGGCCGGGGCCGAAGCGGCGCTGCAGCAGAGCTCTCACGTGAGATCGACTTGTCGACCACCCACCACGACCTCGCGGTCATCAGCACGACCGGCCGATCCTGGAATCGGACGTCCGCTCAGCGGGCGGCTCGTAGGGTGTCCCGCAGGGCGGCTACGGCGGGCTTCGGGTGTAGTCGCTGGTCCCACGGCAGTTCGTCGCCGGGTTCGAGCGGATAGCTGTCGTGTTCGGCGGTGGAGCCGTACCGATCGGTGATGCCCCAGGTGCTGAACGAGGTGCAGGCCGGCTCGGACAGGCAGGCACCGAGCACGCCGGCGAACTGGTCGGCCTGGACGCGCGGCGATTCGCCGTAGACGTCGATCTCGGAGATGCGCGCGGACAGGCCGAGTTCGGCCAGATCGGCGATGTGGGACCGGAGCACCTCGGGGTCGATGTGATCACCGGCTTCGTGGATGTGGCTCTGGAAGCCGACCCCGTCGATGGGCACTCCACGCTCCTTGAGGCGGACGACCAGGTCGTACAGGGCGTCCCAGCGGGGGCCGTCGGCCTCGGCGCCGAACTCGTTGAGGTACAGCTTCGCCTCGGGGTCGGCAGCGCGGGCGGCGGTGAACGCCTTGTCGATGTACGACTCGCCCATCGCTTCCTGCCACAGGTGCTCGCGCAGACCGGGGGCGCCGTCGGGTCCGTCGTCGTCCGGCGACAATGGTTCGTTGACGACGTCCCACGCCGCGACCCGGCCACGGTAGTGACCGGCGACGGTTTTGACATGGTCAGTCATCACGCGTTCCCGGTCGGCGAGGGCTGTCTGCCGCATCCAGGGCGGGTTGGCCTCCCCGAAGACCAGGGTGTGCGCGTGCACCTGCATGTGGTTGGCAGCCGCGAAGTCAGCCAGCAGGTCACCCTCCGTGAAATCGTATGTGTCCGGCATCGGGTGTACGAACTGGGGCTTGAGGGCGTTCTCGGTGGTGAGCATCGAGAACTGGGTGGCGGCGAGGGCGCGGTAGCCGTCGTCGCTGACAAGCGGTTCGGCCGCCATCGCGGCCCCGATCGACAGCCGGCGGCCGGTGGCCTCCGCCAGGGCACGCAGGGAGTCCGAGGGCTTGGCCGACTGCCCCGCCATCGGAGTGTCACGGACCGCGACGCCGCCGTCGTCACGCGCCGTCGCCTCCAGCGCTGCCAGGGTCCAATCCGGTGCGCCGGGCACGGCGTCGACCCCGAACGTGACAGAACCGGCGTCGAACACCCCCGGATCGGGGACGGACACGCGGGTGTCGCCGGCGGACAGCACCAGGTCGCCGCCGTGCCGTTCGACAGTGACGGTGACCGTGGCGGGCGACGTGACCGACGCGGTGCGGTCCTCAACCGGCGCGGCGGAACCGCCGTCCCAGACGGCCAGGCTCAGCTCGCGTTCCGAGACCGAAACTCGCAGGCCCCGCCGGTTCTGAAGCCACTCGTCGTAGACGATCGGCACCTCACCGTACAAGTACAGCGACGCGGTCTGGCCGGCCGCACGGTGCACCGTCGCACCGACCTGAAAGTCGCCACGAACCATGAGCCGCGGGCCGCGCAGGTTCACCGGCGGATGGGGTTGCCCGCCCGTGCCGTCCTGCAGCACGATCTGCCGTCCCAAGCCATGGACACGCACGCCCCCGGGCCCGACGGTCCCGCCCGGCACGTGACTCCAGTCCCCGGCCAGCAGGTCCACCCGGCCGGGCGCCGGGCCGGCGCCGGATGCGCCCGGCCGGGCATCCCGGCCATCGGACGGATCGCAGGCGGCGGCACCACCGGCGAGCAGGCACAGCACGGATGCGAACAGGGCCAGGCGGGCTCGGAAGACGTTCGGCACGGGTCCTCTTGGAGTCGGCGATGCAGGAACGCCCGACAGTACAGACGGCACGCACCGTGACGCGGAGGGCAAGGATCGTGACGGGTGATGCCTGGTCGCGCCCCTGATGTCCGACAAGGGCGCCGAGGCCTCGGACGTCGCCATCGGCCTCCTGGCCCGCTCGACGCCCGCGGTCCATCGCCACACTGACGCGGCCTCGTGTCACGCGGCGTCCTGGACGGTCTGCGGGACCATGTGACGCGCGGGGGAGCGCGGGCAGGCGATCACCGTCCGCCGACGTGCCTTCGCGACGCCGCCGGTCGGTGGCACCGGCCGGCGAGAATCACCGGGTCAACGTGCCGAGCCACTCTCGTAGCACGGCGGCCTCGGCGGTGCTGAATCCGGCGCCCACCACAGGGTCGTCGTCAGGCTCGCCGTGGCCGTCACCGAGTGCGGCCAGCAATGCCAGGGCCCGCCCGGCGACGGTCGTGCGGGCGTCGCCGGGCGGGTCGCCGTCGGTGACGATCGAGGCGATCACCGTGTCGCACAGTGCGGCGAGCGGAGTGGGGTCGCGTTTGCTCTCGGGTTGCGCGAGTAACAGCAGCACGGCCCCCGTGGTCGTGGCCTCGATCGCCTGGGCGGCGGCCTCGACCGGAACACGAAGCCGGCCCTGCTCGCGGGCCCGCTCGAGCATGCGGCGCAGGATCTCGCCGTTCTCCAGGGCGGCGGCCGGGCGGCGGCCCGGGCGCAGGTTGCCGTACATCAGCGCGTAGAACGCGGGATTGCGCAGCCCGAACTCGACGTGAATGTCCCAGCCGCGCCGAACATCGTCGATGGCGTTCGCACTTGGCTCCAGCGCCCTCTTCTCGGCCAGGTAGCTGTCGAAACCGTAGCTCGCCAGAGCGTCGAGCAGGCCGTCCTTGTCTCCGAACAGGCGATACAAGGTCGGCGTCTGCACCCCGGCGGCGGTGGCGACGGCCCGGGTGGAGATGCCCGCCGGGCCGTGTTCCTGAAGCAGGGCGGCTGCGGCACGCAGGATGCGCTCAGTCTGCTCACTGCGCTCGTTGGCGGTGGTCTCGCTGGTGACGGCTGGCATGTGTCAACGATAACGCAAACGCGTTGACGTTGACATTGACGTTGTAACGTCAATATTGTTTCCATCGTAAACAGCGTCGGCGCGAGCGGCTCCTGGAGAACATCGTCGCCACAGAGCTGATCTTGGCGAACGACGAGCCGGCGCAGCTCGAAGCCATCGCCGGGGAACGGTGCCCGGACATGACCGGGACCTTTTCCGCAGGCGAAGCCCGCTGAACAACCGAAGCAGGGGAACCCATGACCCACGTATCAGTCGCCATCGCCTACACCTCGGGCTACGGCCACACCCGGGAACTGGCCAACAGCGTCGCCGACGGCGCCTCGGCCGTGAACGGGACGGACGTCGACCTCGTAGACGTCGCCACCATCTCAGGTGAGGGCTGGAACACGCTCAACAACGCCGACGCGATCGTCTTCGGCACCCCCACCTACATGGGCAGCGCGTCGGGCGCCTTCCACACCTTCGCCGAGGCCACCTCCAAGCCCTGGCTGGCACGCTCCTGGCAGGACAAGCTCGCCGCCGGATTCACCAACTCCGGATCCATGAGCGGGGACAAGCTGCACACCCTGCAATATCTGTCGCTGCTCGCCGCGCAGCACGGCATGCACTGGATCAGCCTCGGACTTCTGCCGGGCTGGAACACGACCGTCGCCACCGAGCACGACGACAATCGGCTCGGCTTCTACCTCGGAGCAGGCGCCCAGAGCTGGAACGACCAAGGCCCGGATGCGGTGCACCACGCCGACCTGAGCACCGCCCGCCACCTCGGTGGCCGCGTCGCCGAGGCGGCCCACATCTACGCGTCCGGCCGAAGGTCCGTCGAACGAGCCGCGTGACAGCATCAGGAAACCCCGCCGGCCGGTGGCCTCTCGAATACCGGCACCGCGACGCCCGGAAAGTGGCCCGCGGGCCAGGGTGCGCCAGCTTCACGCCACGGCGCCGTGCGCACCTGTGCCCGTCCTTCAGCCGGGGGCGGGGCCCAGGTGGTTCCCGGCGCGGCCGAAAACCGCCGCCCGGCTCAGCCCGGTCAGGTGCCGCAGGCCCGGATCGACGCCCAGCTGGCCGGGTGGGCGCGTTGCGGTGAAAGACCCGTAGATCGTTCGCGTGCGGATCCATGTCTCACCGGCGGGATGGCCGCCCGCCCTGCCGGGGAGGGCGGCCATCCGTGGTCGTTGCGTTGAGGACTCAGGAATGGCTCAGCAGGCGAGCGTGTGGTGACCGGAGACGACGTCGCGCTCGTTGTCGCTCGTGGTGTTCACGCGGGCGGGCAGGCCGGCGTCTCGAAGGTCACCCCGTCCAGGAAGTTGCCGGCCGCCGGGGCGTTGCCCGTGGTGGTCACGGATTGGAACGCGAAGCGGGTGACGGTCTGCCCGGCGGGCACGACGTACACCCCGGTGTATTGGCGCCAGGCGGTGTTGTCGTCGGCGATGTCGGGGGTGGAGGTCCCGGCGGGCGTCTGGGCCACGGTGGCGCCGGGCGCTCCGATCAGTGCGTGCATCACGTCGATGCCGGATCGGCCCCGGTGGTACAGCGACCAGGTCATGCGTGTGCCCGGGACGGTGGGCAGGTCCTGATACAGCGTGGCGGGTTGGTAGGCGTTGAGTTCGGCGAACTGCTGGCCGTCGGCTGAGGGGACGCCGAGGGCGCCGTGGCTCCAGAGCTCGAGTTCGCCGCTGGGGTCGGTGGTGCGCCAGCCGATGGCCGGGTCGGTGGAGGCGTCGGGACGGAATTGGACGCCGGTCCCGGACGGTGCCTCGAAGCTGCCGTTGGTCAGGCGGATGGGTGTGTCAGTGCAGGGGACGGTGACGGTGACCTGGGCGGTGCTGGTGCCGCAGGCGGTGGTGACGGTGTAGGTGAAGGTGTCGGTGCCGACGAAGCCCGGGCCCGGGGTGTAGATGACGTTGGAGCCGGAGACCGACGCGTACCCGTTGGCGGGCTGGGTGATGGTGCTGATCGCCGGTGCGGTGGCGATGTCGTTGGCCAGCACCGGCACGCTGACGGCTTTGCCCTGGCTGGTGGCGATGTCGTCAACGGCCCGGGTGGGGGCGATGGACTGGCCGGCGACGATCTGGATCGGGGCGGCAGCGCTGTTGTTGCCGAGCTGGCCGGGGGCGGCGATGACGCTGCTGATTCCGGTGGGCCGGATGGTCATGCTGTTTCCGGCGGTGCCCTGCCGGACCTGGAAGGTGATGGTCTTGGCGGCCGGGTCGGTCTTACTGCCGGGTGAGGTGATCGACAGGGTGCTGCCGCTGATGGTGCCGGCGCCGGACTGGCCGACGATGTCGGCCTGTGCCAGCAGGGAGGACAGGTCCCAGGTGGTGGTGTAGGTACGCACCAGCAGCGGCCACTGCGCGGTGCGGTGCGCGAGGGTGAGGGTGAAGGCGCTCCCCGGTGCGATCCTTCCGCCCCACAAGGGCGCGGAGGTGGTGACCGCGACCGAACCACTGCCCAGCCGCATGCCGAAGGCGTTCTTCCAGTAGTAGTCGACCGGATAGTTGTCCGACCCGGGGCTGACGCACGGCGACGCGGCCGCACGGGCCGTCGCGGCCGGGTGCGCGGTGGCTGCATGGGGGCGGGCTGCCGCCGGTGGTGCGGGCGCGATCAGTAGCGCCGTTAGCGCGCAGCCCAATACAGCGAGCGTGGACCGAGGTCGGGGCAGAGTCGACATAGCATTCCCGTCTGTCGCAAAAAGGCCTTACCGGCGGAAATGTACAATTAGTAGCGCGTCCGCTACGCCAAGTAGCCTCGATGGGACTTCGTGTCGCCGCCGGCGGTCCTGCGACATCAAGGGCGAACGCGGCAACGACTGTCGGGCTCTGGCGCCCCATGACACCGGCCTTCGGGGGAGTTGCGCGACCCAGGCAGGCGGGATGGCGCCGCCCTCGATTTATCCCTGCCCCGCCTGGCCGTCACACTCACCGTGGGACTCAGGTCCTTTGTGGTGGCAGGGCGTCGTTATCCTCCCGGGGGCCGGGACATTCGCGGGGAGAGATGATCATGAATCAGGTTTCGAGAAGGACGCTGCTGGCCGGAGCCGCGGGCGTGGCCGTCGTCGGGTTGACCCCGGGGGCGGCGCGGGCAGCCACCGAGGGCTGGTGGCCTACGCCCGGCTACACCGTGGGCAACAGCGGCTTCAGTCAGCACGAGACGTCGATCCTGCTCTCGACGGTCGGGCGGGTGACCGAGAAGGCGTCGCTGCGGGCGGGAAGCACCGACATCGGCGCGCCGGTGCTGGCCCAGGGCCGCATCTTCGCCGCCGACCAGCGGGGCATCTTCGCGTTCAGCGAGAGCACCGGGGAGGAACTCTGGGCGTACGCGTACCCGACCCCGCCGAACGTCGGCTCGGTCGTCCGGCTCGCGTTCGAGGACGGTGTGCTGATCGCCGGCTGGGACAACATCCCCGGCGCCCCGGGCGGCTCCTACGTGTCGCTCGTGACGCTGAACACCGCGACCGGTGCGAAGATCGCCGAGGCGGCCCCGGTCAACTACGGCGCGATCCAGGACATCACCGCCGACCGGGGCCACGTCGCGGTGACGCTGTGGAGCGGCCAGCGGGGATTCTTCACCGAGGTGCTGCGGCAGAGCGACCTGGGGAAGGTCTGGGAGGACGTCTCCCACTCCACTGCCGCTCCGGTCGTGTCGAACGGCAGGGTCCTGCTGCGTTCCGCGCGGCAGGACCGCAGCCAGGTCCGTGATCTGGTCACCGGCGCTGTCGTCGCCACCGTCGACGGGCCGGAGTACGCCGCCCTCGCGGCGGACGACGCCGGCACCAGGTTCTACGCCGCCTGGGGCGCGGGCGTGTACATCGTCGACGCGTCCACCGGCGCGGCGACCGCGATCGCGTCGAACATCGCGGCGAGGCACGTCACGGTGACCCCGACCCGGGCGTACACGGCGTGGAGCAACGGCGTCAGTCACGGCGTCAGCGCGTTCGACGTGACCGCGGCCCGGCCGGTGTTCTGGACGAGGTCGTTCCCAGCGGCGCCGCTCAAGCCGATCATCGCCGGCGGCGTGCTCTACGTGACGGTGCCGGGCGACCGCGTGCATGTGCTGAATCCGGTCGACGGCACCTCGATCGCCACGCCCGCGTTCGCCGGCGTGACGGCCGCGCCGGTCATCACGAACGGCCGCATCTACCTGACCGACGGCAGCAGGATCGCCGTATACGGCCTGTGACCGCGTGATCTGCCATGGTCCGGCATTTCTACGCGGGGCCGGACCATGGCAGGCGCGCCGCCGTCAGGAGCGCCCGGCGCGGGCCCGGACCAGGTCTGCGGCGCCGTGCAGGAAGGGCGGCGGCCACCGGTGCGGGGTGGGCGAGGCAGCCGCCGATCAGGGCGCCGTCACCGAGCATGGCGAAGTGCCTGACGGAGTGATCTGGCGCGTCGTTGGCGGTCTGTGCCATCAGTGCGGTGAGCGTGTCCGGGAACCACTGCGTCCCGCCGCTGCCGGCTCATGGACGGTTCCAGGTCAGCGTGCGGCAGGCCAGCTCGGTGGCGGTGCCCTTGGTGGGGATCGATTCCAGGCCCTGATTGAGCCGTTCGTCGCCGAGGGTCTTGAGGTCGGCGGCGAAGGTACCGTCGATGCGGTAGAGGCAGCCGGTGTAGGTGTAGCGGGTCTCGGTGCCGTTCGGGCTGCCGAGATGGACGGCACCGGACCAGGTGCCACCGGCGGGGCGGGGTCTCGCGCCTGCGTAGTAGAGGTTGTCCGGGGCATGCACGAAGAGGATCAGCTGGTCGCCGTCGGCCAGCGCGCCGCTGAACGTACCGGCGAGGGTCATGTTGTCCTCTGAGGTTTCGCAGGTGGCAGGTGTGCACGACATGGTTGTCCGGGTCTCGATGACGCCGGGCGGCGAGGTCGTGGGCGCGGGCGGCGCGCTGGCCGGGACCGGCACCGAGCGCGGCGGTGGCGGGTCGGGGTCTCGGGTATCGGTGCCGGACGTCGGGGCGGGAGTGGGAACGCTCGGCGGGGTACTCCCGATGGGGGACGGGGACGGGATGGTCGTCACCACCGGGGGGTACCTGTCGCCCCAGACGCGATCGGCCACGCCGACGCCGGCCGCGATGCCGCAGAGCACGACCGCGAACATCGTGACCCCGACGCGGACCCGCGAGTCGCGGTACCCGTCCTGCCCCGGATCGAAGAGCGCGATCATGCCGAGTAGCCCCACCACGACGCAGCCGATCAGGAAGTAGTCGTTGCCGGTCGGGATGAGCGCGACCTGGGCGACGTTCGCGAGGACGCCGAGCAGTTCGGGGATTGCGGTACCGCCGGCCGCCGCGGTGATCACACCCGCGATCGCCGAGGGTGCCCGGTGCCGTCTGGGCCGTTGCTCCGTGTTTGTCACCGCGTGCCTCTCGTTATGTGACAGTCACGGAGAGATACGTCGCCATCGTCCGTGCTGGACGAAGATCAAGCGTGATTTCCCCGGTTCGGGCGGCCTGGCTGAAACAGAACGTCACCGAGGGCGCGTTCGCGGAGCCTTACGCGCCGCCGTGCTGGCTCTGCCGGTGGACCCGGCGGTCACCGAGCCGTTCGTGGACGCCGACGATGTGGCCGAGGCGGTCGTGACAGCCCTGCTAGGCGGCGGTCACCAGGGCCGGATTTACGAGCTGACCGGGTCATGCCTGCTCACCTGCGCCGAAGCGGTCGCGTCGACCGGCGGCGGCACGTTCCTGAGCGTGCCGATGGCTGGCTTCGTGGCGGAGCTACGGTCCGCCGGCGAACCCGGGGACGCGATCGCGCTGCTCGGCTACCTTTTCGGCACGCTCCTCGACGGCCGCAACGCCTGCCTCGGCGACGGTGTGCAGCGGCTGCTCGGGCGACCTCCCCGCGACCTGGAAGCCACGCGGACGGCCCACGGGTAACCGCAGCCGGGCACAGCCCGGCGAAGGCCGCTCGCCTCGGCCCCGGCGCGTGCCGAGAATGATCGACGGCCGTACCGAGGAGTACCCCGACGACCGTCGGGCTCGCGCCGGTGGGGCTGCCGCGTTCCTCAGGGGAGGGCCTGGCCGCGGGCGGTGAGCCAGAGTTCGTACCACTCCTCGTGGGTCAGGTCCGGTTCTCGCGTCGCCGCGTCCCGGCAGGCGCGGATGCGTTCCGGGCGGGCGCTGCCGACCACCGGCGCGATGCCGGCCGGGTGCCGGCGCAGCCACCACAGCACGATCGTCTCCGGTGTGGTGCCCTTGCGCGTGGCCAAGGTGGCCACCAGATCGGCCGTCCGATGCTCCGCCGGCGTGTGCTGGGCGCCGGTGAACCGCCCGCGGGCGAGCGGCGCCCACGCCTGGAGGCCGACTCCGTTGCTTCGGCAGTACTCGACGGTGCCGGGCGGAAAGCCGACCGCGGTGGACTCCGCCGTGTTCGCCAGCACGTGCGCCTCCAGCCAGTCCCGGCGGGCCAGGCTCATCTCCAGCTGGTTCGCCACCAGCGGGAAGTCCAGGTAGGACTGGAGGTGCGCCAGTTGTGCCGCGCCCATGTTGGAGACGCCGGCCTCGCGGATCAGGCCCTGCCGGCGCAGCGTGGTCAGCGCCCGCGCGGTGTCCGCCGGGTCGGCCAGCGGATCGGGCCGGTGCAACAGCAACACGTCGATGACGTCGGTGCGCAGCCGGGTGAGGCTGTCCTCCACGCTGCGCGCGATGTGGTCGGCGCGCAGGTCGTAGCGGCCGGGCCCGCTGTCGTCGGCCGGGCGCACCCCGCACTTGGTCTGGATCAGGATGCGGGAGCGCAGTCCGGGGGTACGGGCGAGAACCTCACCGAAGACCGCCTCGGACTTGCCGTGCCGGTAGATGTCCGCGTGGTCGAACGCGGTGATGCCGGCGTCCAGCGCGGCCCCGATCGCGGCCTCGGCGGCGTCCAGCTCGCGCGGGCCGTACGGCCGCGTGTCCCAGTCGCCGCCCAGCCCGAGGCACCCGTACAGCAGGCGGTGGTTCCGGATGTCGGCGTTCATGCCGCTGCCGGCCGCGCGAGCGTGTTCACCAGGATCGTGCTGCCGGCCCCGTCGATCGACAAGGGTAGTTCGCGCAGGCCGTCGAGCGCGGCCCGGAGCCGGTCCTGCCGTTCGGGCGGGCACAGGAACAGGAAGAACCCGCCGCCGCCGGCCCCGAGCAGTTTCCCGCCGAACGCGCCGGCCAGCCGGGCGCGCCGGTACACCGCGTCGAGCGCGTCGTCGTGGATGCGGGAGCTGAGCCGTTTCTTCACCTCCCAGGCGCCGTGCAGCAGCGCGCCGAGCTCGGCGATCCTGCCCGCGTGCAGCAGTGCGCGGCCGGTGGTCACGTGTGCCTTGAGCGTGTGCAGGTGCTCGACGGTGGTGGGGATGGCGGCGCGCTGGTCGTCGAGGATCTCCGCGGCGCGGCGGGTCCGGCCGGTGTAGAGCACCACGGCGTGGCGCAGGAATTCCCGTTCCGCGTGTGCGGGCAGGCCGACCGGGTCGACAGCGACGCGGCCGTCCGGGTGGAACCGGTACTCGGCGCAGCCGCCGAACGCGGCCGCGTACTGGTCCTGTTTGCCGATCGGTTCGCCCAGCACGTCGATCTCGATGTGCGAGGCCAGCTCGGCCAGCTCCGCCGGGGTCGTGTCCCGGCCGGTCAGCGTGAACAGCGCGTGGAGCAGGCCGACGGTGAGCGCGCTGGACGCGCCGAGGCCGCTGCCGCCCGCGGGCACGTCCGCCAGGCAGGTGATCTCGACGCCGCCGGTGATGCCGCTCTCCCGCAGGCACTCGCGGATGATCCCGTGCTCCAGGTCGGCGACCCGGGTGGCCCGCTCGTACGACCAGTGGTGAAGCACGATGTCGCCCTCCCACCGCGGTTTGACCACCACGTGCACGTACCGGCGCACGGCGAGGCTGAGCACCGCGCCGCCGTGCGCGGCGTAGTAGTCCGGCAGATCCGTGCCGCCGCCGAAGAGGCTGACCCGGAGCGGGGTCTGGCTGACGATCAAGGTGTGCAGCCTTCCAGGCGCTTCTTCAGCACGGACATCATCACGTGGTTCAGGGCGAGGTGGACGTCCTCGACCTTCTGCATGTCGTGCACCGGCACGTGGATCGTGCGGCCGGCCAGCTCCTTGAGCTTGCCGCCGTCGAAGCCCACAAGCGCCACGGTTTCGGCGCCCAGGTCGTTGGCGTACTCCACCGCCTCCAGCACGTTGCGGGAGTTGCCGCTCGCGGAGATGGCCATCACCACATCGCCCGGGTTGAGGTAGTTGCGCAGCTGCCCGACGAAGACCTGGCTGTAGTCGGTGTCGTTGGCCGTCGCCAGCACGGTGGGCACGTTGTCGTTGAGGCAGCAGAACCGGAACCGTTTCGGCAGGTTCTGGCCGATGCCCTTGTTGAAGTCGTTGACGAAGTGCGCCGCTGTCGCGCCGCTGCCGCCGTTGCCGAAGATGTAGACGAACCCCTGCCGCTCGTAGACGGCGAGCAGCTGGTCCATCACCACGATGATCTCCTGCACGTTCAGGCTGTCGATCGCGTTCTTCAGGCCGGCCAGGTACTCCTCGACCCCGTTCGTGAGGTCGTCGGGTACGGTCATCGGGATACTCCTCGCACACGGGGGCGTTCGCCCAGGATGATCTCGGTCGCGGCGCGCAGGCCTGCGGCACGGTGGTCCGGCACGACGTTGTACCTGCCGTCCGCGCCGCCCTCGCCGGTGTCCAGCAGGATCGTGCGCAGGCCGGCGGTCCGGCCGGTCTGGACGTCCACTGTGGTGTCACCGACGAGGTACGACGCGGTGAGGTCGATGTTGTGGTCATCGGCCGCCCGATGGATCAGGCCGGTGGCGGGTTTGCGGCACCCGCACACGATCTTGTACTCGGCGTTCTCCTCCGGGTAGCCGCGGTCCGGGTGGTGCGGGCAGAAGTAGAGATCGTCGAGGTAGACGTGGTGCTCGCCGAGCACCGTCTCCAGTTTGCGGTGGATGCGCCGCAGCCCGTCCAGGGTGCACAGGTTGCGGGCCACCACCGGCTGGTTGGTGATGACGATGGCCAGGTAGGCGGAGTCGTTCAGCGCGGCCAGCGCGTCGAACGCCTCGTCCACGACATGCAGCTGCTCGGGGGTGGAGACCAGGCCGACGTGCTGATTGAGGGTGCCGTCACGGTCGAGGAACACCGCCTTGCGTTTGACGCGCAGGCATCTCGCCGCGACCACGCCGCGCCGTACGTGCTCGGTGACCTGCCGGTACCGCTCCGGCGTGCCCATGTCCTTGACGTACTCGCTGCTGCGGTAGGCGCGGACCGCTCCGCCGCCGATCGCCGGGAGCACCACGTCGCGTTCCAGGTCGGCGGCGCGCCCGGCGGTCAGGCCGTCGAACACCCGGCGCTCGCACAGCAGGATGCCGGCGTTGACCAGGTTGCGGTACCAGTCGGCGCGCGGCTCGTTCTTGCGCAGCAGCCCGCGGACCACGTCACCGTCGTCCACGTCCACCACGTCGCTGTCGGCCGGGTGGTCGTTCGGGTGGACGAACATGGAGATCGCGCCCCGGTGACCGTCGTGGAAACGGGCCAGCCGCGCGACGTCCACGTCCAGCATCACGTCGCCGTAGACGACCAGGAACCGCTCGGGCAGCCGGTGCCGGAGCTCGGCGAAGCACCCGGCCGTGCCGAGCGGCGTCGTCTCGGTGAAGTACCCGATCCGCACACCGAACCGGGCGCCGTCGCCGAAGTGGTCCCGGATCAGCTCACCGAGATGCCCGACGACAAGCACCACCTCGGTGACACCGGACCGGCGCAGCGACTCGATCTGGTACTCCAGCACCGGCCTGCCGAGGATCGGCACCAGCGGTTTCGGCAGGTCCGCGCTGATCTCACGTAGTCGGGTGCCCCGCCCGCCGGCCAGGATCACCGCGGTCGGCGGGCCGCCGTCCCGCGGTGTCACGGCGCGGCCCCGACCTCGTGCATGCCCGCCTTCTCCCGCCGGCGGGCGGCGAGGGAGGCGAGCGCGAGCGGCCCGATCAGCAGTCCGACGATTCCGGTGAACCCGATCGCGACCGACAGGTTCGCCAGTTGGGCCAGGCCGCCGACCAGGGGCGGCCCGAGCAGGAACCCGGTGTACGACACGGTGGTGACGAAGCCGATCTCCCGCTCGCCGCCGGTGCCGTCATCGCGCCGCCCGGCCGCGCCGGCCAGGTCCAGCACGACCGGGAAGCCGAACGCGAGTCCGCACCCGGCCAGCAGATACCCGGCGTAGGTGAATCCGGCGGCCGGTACCGTCGCGGCCAGCAGCAGACCGGCCCCGCCCAGCACCGAGCCGCCGACAAGCATGCGCACCGGCCCGAACCGGTGCTGGATGCGCTCGCCGGTCAACCGGACCACGCCCATCGCGAGGCAGAAGGCGGAGAACATGACCGCGCCGGCCCGTTCGGACATGCCACGCTCGTGCACGGCGAAGAAGGCGGACCAGTCGTAGCTCGCGCCCTCCGCGATCGCGGCGCAGAACGCGACCAGGCCGAGCAGCCACAGCGCCGGCCGGCGCACCGCGGTCCGCGGCCCGTCGCCCGCCGCGTCCTCGGGCGAGGTCTCCTGCCGCGGCACGAACCGGATGACGGCCGAGATGACGATCAGCGCGCCGGCGGTGGCCAGCGCGAAGTACGGCAGCAGGGCGAGACGGCTCCCGGCGGCGGCCGCGGCGAGCAGCGAACCACCCAGCGCGCCGAAACTGAATCCGGCGTGGAATACCGGCATCAACGGCCGTTCCGCGTGCCGGATGGCCACCATGGCGGCGACATTGTTCGATACGTCGAACAGCCCGAATGACGCGCCGAGAAGGATCAGCACGATACCCAGTTGCCATGGCGACCGGACCAGCGCCAGCAGCGGGAGCACACCCGCGGCGGCCACGGCCGACACGAGGACCATGATCCGGGCGCCGAAGCGCGCACACAGCTGACCTGCGAAGGAGGCGGCCGCGGCCAGGCCGACGGGCGCACCGAACAGAACCAGTCCGAGCATGCCGGGACCGGCGCCGATCTGGTCCGCGAGCGCCGGCATGCGGGGCGCCCAGGACCCGGCGATGAGGCCGTTCAATACAAAGACAACAAAAACCGAGAATCGTTCCGAACGCATTGAGAGACCCCTTGTGGATTGCGGACGCACCGGTTTCCCCAACGGTCTCGAAGGCAAACGGGGGCGGGCCTCAGCCTCCATTCCGGCTCTCACCGGATCGACTCCACTTCGGGAAGTGCCCCCGCCGGTGCGGCCGACTCCGCGCGCCGGATCGCCGCGGCCACCCGGGCCGCGACTGCGACCGTGGTCAGGTGCGTGTTGGCCCGCGGGATGACCGGCATCAGGGAGGCGTCCCCGACGTACACGTTCGACAGCCCGTGCACCCGCCCGTCCGGCCCGGCCACCGCCGACGGATCGTCGGCCGGTCCCATGGCGCAGGTGCCGACCGGATGCCAGTACCCGCCCGGCGCCTCGGCGATCGCGCTCCGCCGGGCCGCGTCCCACGGTGTGAACGTGGCCAGCGCGCTGACCGGCCCGGTCTCGGCCAGCTTGTGTGCGAGATCGACACCGTCCAGCGCCACCTGGCGGTCGTGGCCCTCCGGGTCGGTGAAGTAGCCGTGCTCGATCACCGGCGGGGCCAGCGGGTCCAGGGAGCGCGCCCGCACGCTGCCGCGGGACCGGGGCGCCAGCACGAACACGTAGAGCGAGAAGGCCATCGGCCCGACGTACCTGCCGAACTCGTCCTCGCCCGCACCGGCGGACGGCACCAGGTGCAGGTCCCAGTAGTCGTCGGCCGCCATGCTCGACCGCGCCTTGATCAGGGTCTGCGCCATGTACGCCGCCCGGTCCGGCGCGCCGAGCGCCTCGGCCGGGGCCAGCGTGAGGTGCGCCTTCGGGTGGTCGATCAGGTTCTGCCCGACGCCGGCCAGCGGGAGCGTCACCGGCACGCCCAGCGCGCGCAGCTGCCGCTCCGGCCCGATCCCGCTGCGCAGCAGCAGTGGCGGGTTGCCGTAGGCGCCGGTCGCGAGCACCACCGTGCCCGCCGAGACCGTCTCGGCCCGCCCGCCGCGCACGATCTCCACGCCGGTGGCCCGCCCGCCCCGCACCGTGAGCCGTACGGCCACCGCGTCGTCGAGCACCCGCAGGTTCGGCCGGTGGCGGGCCGGGTCGAGGAAGGCGAACGCGGCGTTCCACCTGGTGTGGCCGACCGCGTTGAGCGGTACCCAGCCGGCGCCCTCCCGGGCCTCGGGGTCGTTGATGTCGGGCAGGAACGGCAGTCCGAGCTGCGCCGCGCCGGCCACCACCGCACGGTGCACGGCCACCCGGTCCGACTCCGGAACGGCGCGCACCCGCAGTCGGCGCGCGGCCTCCGTCAGGTACGGGGCGAACGTCGCGTAGTCCCACGCGCCACCGGACGGGCCGGCCCAGGCGTCGTAGTCCGGTGGCGCGCCGACAGTGGTCCATCCGGCGTTGCTCACCGAGGACCCGCCGATCACCCTGGCGCGTGAGTCGTCAGGCGGCCCGTCGGGGTGCCAGTCGTGGCTGCGCGCCGGCGACCGGCAGTCCAGCAGGTCGGCCGGCCAGCGCCCCTCCTCGAACGGCCCGTAGTCCGGCCCCGCCTCGAGGAGCAGCACCGACTGACGGCCGTCCTCGCTGAGCGTGCCGGCCAGCACGCAACCGGCGGCGCCACCGCCGACCACGACAATGTCGGCTCGCAGGTGCTCGGTCATCGCCTCTCCATTTCGGTCGGCCGCCGGCTACGCGGCGAAGGTGCTTCCCTCGAACAGTTCGCGCTGCATCGCGACGGCCGCCTTCAGCTCGTCCTGGGTGACGTCGTTGACGAAGGTGACACCGCCGATCCCGACCGGCAGCGGCAGCCGCTGCTGACCGTCGCGGTGCCGGACCGTGTCCTCCAGCGCGTGCGCGAGCACCTCCGGATGGAACAGCGGGTGCCAGCCCGGCAGTTCGAGCCGGGCCATCACCGCCAGGACGAGGTTGCGCTCCTGCTCGGTGAGAAGGCCGCGGCGGTACGCCATGACGGTGGTCAGCGCCATGTCGATGCAGACGGCCTCGCCGTGCAGCAGCGACGGCAGCGTGAGCATCTCCACGGTGGGGCTGAAGGTGTGCCCGTAGTCGACGCAGCGCTCCAGCTCGGCCTCCCACAGGTTCGGCTGGAGCTCCTCGAGCATGTCCTGGGTGGCGGCGTGCAGCACGGCGATCGCGGCCCGGTCCCCGGCCGGCGTGACACCCTGGAACTTCTCGTCGAGCAGCAGCGGGCCGTACTCCCGCAGCAGTTCGAACAGCGCGAAGTCCTTGACCAGTGCGATCTTCAGGATCTCGGCGAGCCCGTTGCGGATGTGCCGCCGGTCCATCGTGGACAGAAACGAGCGGTCCAGCAGGTTCAGGGCCGCCGGGGCGTACGTGCCGAGCCGGTTCTTGTGGCCGTTGAAGTTGACACCGGTCTTGGCGCCGACGCCCGCGTCCACCAGCCCGACGAGCGTGGTCGGCACCCGCACGAACGGGGTGCCGCGCCGGTAGAGGCTCGCGACCAGGCCGACGATGTCCATCAGGACGCCGCCACCGATGACGATCATCGGCTCCCGCCGCCGGGCGATGCCGAAGCGGTCGAGTTCCTCGACGATCAGCGCGGCGTGGTCGAGGTCCTTGAGCATCTCGTTGGCCTGCACCACCACCATTGCGTAGTCGACGTCGTGGTGCTCGAAGTAGGCACGGATGGTGTGGCCGTGCAGCCGGTCGACGTTGCTGTCCACCACGACGAACCGGCGCAGCCGGCCACCGAAGCCCGCGCCGATCTCCAGCACGTCGGTGCGGTCCGGCCGGAACACGTTGTCCCGGAACCGCACCTCGTAGCTGACCTCTTTGCGCGTGCGGACGAGCCACGAGCCGGACCGTCCGACGTGCAGTCCGACTCCGTCGGTCATCTCCGGCCCCGATCCGACTGCGCGTACGACACCAGCAGCCGGCCGGCGTCGTGGCTGACCCGCACGTCACGGAAGTCCGCGACGCGGTCGAGGCCTTCCGTGGCGGGTGCGGCGCAGTCGCCCACCACCACCGCGCGGGCGCCGCAGGCCAGCGCGGCGACCACGCCGGGTTCGGCGTCCTCGAAGATGACTGTCCGCTCCGGTGCGACCCCGAGCCGCGCGGCGGCGAGCAGGTAGCCCTCCGGGTCCGGCTTGCCGGCGGTCACGTCCTCGGCGCTGATCATCACGGGCGGCACCGGCACCCCGGCCGCGGCCATCCGGGCCTCGGCGAGTTCCCGCCCGGCGGAGGTGACCACGGCCCAGGTGCCCTCCGGCAGCGCGGCCAGCAGCGCGGCCGCGCCGGGCACCTCGATCACGCCCTCGGTGTCGGCGACCTCCTGCGCGCCCAGGCGCCCGGCCTCGGCGTCGACGTCCACGCCGGCCGGCGCGAATTCGGCGACAGTCTCCGCGGTACGGCGCCCGTGCGACACCGCGAGGATCCGGGCGACGTCCAGGCCGTACCGGTCGGCGAACGTACGCCAGGTCCGCTCGACGACCGCTGTGGAGTCGACGAGCGTGCCGTCCATGTCGAACAGCAGCGCCGCCGCGGCGACTGTGGCTGGCAGTCGGGTATCGCTCATTGTCCCGCCCAGGTCGCAGTGGATTGCCGTGCACGCTGCCGTGCCCAGTCCAGGTCGGTGGCCAGCCGCGTGGGATCCCCATCGCGGTAGTCGTTCTCCAGCACGAACGCGCGGACCGGGACCCGGTGTGCGCGCAGCGCGTCGATGGTGTCGTCGAGCCGGCCGTCTCCCGCGCCCAGTGGCGGGGACGTGCCGACGGCGGGCGGCCCGTCCTTGAGGTGGACCTGATCGGCCAGCAGCCCGGCCAGCGAACCGGCCAGCACGGCCGGGTCCAGGCCGGCCCCGACCGGGTTGAACGTGTCGAGCACCAGCCGGAACGCGGGGGAGCCGACCGCCTCGGCGAGCGCGCGGGCCGGCGTCGCGGCGAGCACGTTCTCGTTGGCCAGCAGCAGACCCCGGGCCTGCGCCTCGGCCGCGGCCCAGCGCAGCGCGCCGGCGGTGCGGGCGAACGCGACCGGCCCGTCGATGGCGCTGCGCCGGAAGCTCGGCACGAAGACCAGCGGCACGCCCAGCGCGACCCCGGCGTCGAGCAACCGGGTGAGCAGCGGTCGTACGACGTCGGGCCCGCGGGTCAGGCCGACGTCGTTGAGCTGGTTGCCGGCCAGCGCGAGCAGCCGCACCCCGTGCTCGCGTGCCGCGGCGCGCACCGCGTCGATCCGGCCCGGCGTGTCGATCTCCACGCCGCGGCCGGGGCCGCCGAAGTCGAGTTGCACCCCGTCCGCGCCGACGGACGCGGCCAGCCGCACGGCGTCGGCGCCCCGCGCCGGGAGTCGCCAGTCCGCCAGGCCGACCAGGCAGTTCACACCGGCACCCGGCTCTGTGAGGCGGGCAGGCCGTCCTGGACGGACCGCCAGCCGCCGTCGCCGTCGACCACCAGGCTGTCGCCGTGGCGCTCCCGGCCGGTCATCGCCGCCAACTCGACCGCCACCCGGGCGAAGGAGGACGGCTGCGCGTACCCGCTGTAGTCGAAGCCGTCGGGTCTGCGCCGCCGGATGCCGGGAGTGTCGACCATGCCGGCCGGCAGCACCTGGACCACGTGCAGCCCTTTCTCCTCCTGGGCGATCGAGTCGAGCAGCGCCTTCGCGGCGGCCTTGGTGGCGGCGTAGCCGGACCGGCCCGGCCCGGCGTTGAAGGCGACCTCGGAAGAGACGCCGAGGATCAGGCCCGGCGTGGCCTCGCGCAGCGACGGCAGCACCGCCCGCAGCGTGAGCCAGAGCCCGGTGACGTTCACGTCGAGCTGGCGGCGCCACTCCTCCTCGCGGACGTCGCCGAAGTCGGCGCGCCGGTCCCCGTAGTAGACGGCGGAGTAGCACACGGCGTCGACGGGGCCGGCCGCCAGCGCGGCCAGCCGCGCGCGGGCGTCGCCGGGCTCGGTGAGGTCGATCCGTTCCCAGGTCAGATGCGCGGCCTCGGCCGGGCGGTGCCTGCTGCACACCACGACCTCCGCGCCCGCGCCGGCCCACGCGTCGGCGATGCCGCGCCCGATCCCGGCCGAGCCACCCATCACGATCATGCGCCGTCCGGTCAGCAATGCCATCAGTCATCCTCCGTAATCCGGACCGAGAGTTTGATCAGCCGCCGGCCGTCGACGGTGCGCTCGCGGGAACCGGCAAGGGCCCGCATCACGCGCGCCGCGCCGTCGAGGTCGGTCTCGTGGGTCATCAGGTCGCGGTAGCGGGCGGGGTCACGGGCGAGTTCGGCCGCGGCGTCCAGCAGATGCCGGTTCGCCACCCCGCGGTGGCCGAACACCCGTACCCGGCCGGCCGTCGCGATGCGCGCCGGATCGGGCCGGCCGCCGCAGTTCGCCGCGCGCACGGCGGTGAGGTCGACGCCGGGCAGCAGCGGTGTGGTGGCGCCCGGCGGCAGCCCGCCGACGATGTCGACGACCTCCGCGCCGGCGGTGAGCGCCGATTCCAGCGCGGCCACCGTCGCGTCGCGCGGCGTGGCCAGCAACGCCGCGACCGGCGCGTCGAGCGTGACCTCCGAAGGACCGGTCAACAGCAGATCAGCAGGGTACGGCCCGGCCGCGCTGAACTCCCGGCCGGGGGTGGTGTGGTGCACCATCGCCACCCGCACCCGCGGGCCGAGCCAGCGCCGGGCGGCCCGCGCCGCGAGATGCCCGACGATGCCGTCACCGATCACGAGCAGTGTCGCCGGCCGGAACGCGCTCAGCGTGCCGAGCGCGTAGCGGACCACGGCCAGCGGCTCCAGCAGCGGCGCCAGCGTCACGTCGGTGGTCTCCGGCAGCGGCAGCACCATGCCGCCGGTCACCGCGGTCGCGGGCAGCAGCGTCCGTTCCTGCAGCAGGCCGTCGACGTTGTGCCCGAGCAGGAACGCCGGATCGGTGGGGTGGGTGGGGTTGACCGCCACAAGCGTCCCGGGCCCGAGCGTCTCCGGGACGCCGGCGCCGGCGGCCACCACCCGGGCCACGCCCTCGTGCCCGATCACCGGCGCCGGGTCGTCGCGCAGGCCGCGCAGCATCTGGATGTCGGTGCCGCACAGGCCCGCGTAGCTGGTCGCCACGCTCAGCTCTCCCGGGCCGGGCACGGCCGTCGGGCGCAGCGCGACGGACAGCGTCGCGCCCGCGCGGACGATCGCCCGGTGCCGGCGGCTCATACCGGCGCTCCCGCCAGCGCCGCGATCCCGGCGCCGATCAGCCCGTCGGCCTCGGAGACGACGACCCGGTCCGGCACCCAGCGGGGGTCGCGCTCGCTGGTGAGGTAGAGCCCGTCCCGGGTCAGGTGGGCGAGCACCGCGGCGCGGTAGTGGGCGCCCAGGCCGACGGCGACGCCGCCGGTGAACGCGACCAGGTCGATCTCCGGGTCGAGGCACAGCGCGGTGCGCACCACGTCGGCGACCGGCTTCGTCGCGGCGCCGAGCAGCTCACCGGCGAGTGGGTCGCCGTCGTCGAGCGCCGTGGCCAGCGCGGACTCGAAGCCCTCGCCGGCCGCCAGCCGCGCGCCGAGGCCGCTGGACGCCCAGTCGCCGGCCCGGCGGCGGCGCAGGACCTCGCTCAGCCGCCGGATTCCGGGCCCGGACGAGAAGGCGGCCACGTGCCCCGGCCGGCCGCAGTCGCAGCGCAGCTCCACCGGCGCGCCGTCAAGCGTCACCGTGGCCGGCAGGTGGCCGATCTCGCCCTGCAGCCCGCAGCCGTCGACCGGGATCTCGCCGGTGCGCTTGTCGATCGTGCGGCAGGCGATGCCGGTGCTGATCGTCGCCAGCACGATCTTCCGCAGGTCCCGGGCGGCCGGGCTGCTGGCCAGGTGCAGCAGCGCCGCGGTGACGTCGTTGACCACGTGCCAGCGCACGTCCGGCCGGGCCGCGGCCAACGCGGTGCGCAGGTCGAACGGGCGGGCGTGCGCGCCCCACAGCGGGGCGGAGGCGTAGACGGTGCCGGTCCGGTGGTCGAGGGCCGCGCCGAACGACACGCCGGCCACCCCGCCGGGCGGCACCGCGCCGGCCATCTCCCGTACCAGCATGGCCTGGAGTTCCTCGACCGTCGCCCCGGTGTGCCGGGAGAAGCTCGGCGACGGCGTCCGCCGCACCTCGCCCAGGCCGTGGCCGGGTGACCACTGTGTCCAGCGCAGGTGGGTGCCGCCGATGTCCAGCACCGTGATCGGGCCGCTCACCGCAGCACCTTCAGGTAGTCCTCGGCCAGCCGGGCCATGGTGTACCGCTCCAGGACGCCGGCCCGGGCGCGCTCGCCGAGCGTGCGGCGCAGCGCGGGGTCGTCGAGCAGCCTGCGCAGCGCGGCGCGCACGCCGTCCAGGTCGGCGGGGTCGACGAGCAGGCCGTTCACGCCGTCGGTGATCTGCAGGCGCAGGCCGCCGACGTTCGAGGCGACCACCGCGCGGCCCTTGACCATCGCCTCGACCACGGTGAGCCCGAAGCCCTCCTGGAGGCTCTTCTGCAGGACCACGTCGGCGCGGCGTTGCAGCGCGTTGACCACGAGCGCGTTCTGCTCCGGGTCGGGTTCCGCGTTGGCGACCAGGTGCACCCGCCGCCGGTCCGCGTCGGGCAGCGCCGCCACCAGCGCGCGCACCTCGGTGAAGACCGCGAGTCCCTCCGGGTCGTCCGGGATCTTCGTCGGGTCGGTGCCGGCGAGCACGAGGTGCACGTCGTCCGGCAGCCCGGCGGCGGCGCGCACCACGCCGGGCATGTCCTTGAGCGGGTCCCAGCGGGAGACCTGGAGCACCACGCGGGCGTGCCGCGGGAGCGGCTCGTCCTGCAGGACGGTCACCCCGGCGGACGGGCGGCCGGTGGTCAGCCCGATCCCGGCCAGCACGTCGGCGACCCGTTCCTCGGTGAGGTCCCGGTTCTTCGGCGAGGTCAGGTCGATCGCGGGCTCGATGGTGTGCCGGTCGCGCACGTGCGGCGGCGCGTACCGCGGCAGCGTGGTGATCACCGCGTCCACGGCGGCCAGCTCGGTGTCGAAGGCCCGCCACACCGCGCCCGGGCCGCGTTCCGGCGCGACCTCGGCGCCGATGTGGCAGTGCCAGACCACCCGCGCGCCGGTGGCCTTGACCGCCGGGGCCAGGCCGAGCGTCTGGGGGTCGTGCAGGACGACCACGTCACCAGGTGAGAGGAACCGCGCGAACCAGCCGGTCTGCGGCGCGAGCGTGGCCCGGTAGGTGGCCAGCGGCGCCGGGTCGTCGAGCCGGCCCGGGTCGGCCTGCCCGTGCAGCAGGTGGTGCAGGTACTTCGTCACCGCGTAGAACTCGTCGGTGCCGGCGATCACGGCCCAGGCGGCGTGCTGGAACGGCACGAGACCGCGCAGCATCTCGGCCACTCCGCCACCGGTCGCGGTCGCGTTCACGTGCACGAGTAACGGTCTTGCCGAGCCGGGTGCGATTTCCCAGACCGGTGTGAGCATCACGGCGCCTCTCGGTAACGGTGCGGAGACCTCGGTGACGGGTCACCGGGCTCAGGCCACGGGCAGGGCTCTCACCCGGTGGGCCGGTCGCGCCACGAGCGCTCCGGCCGGAATCCGAACACCTCGGCGAACCGGTCGGTCGACTGCAGGGACCGGAAACCGGGCAGCGGCTCGCGGACCAGTGGCGCCAGCTCCGGCGCGAACCGCTGGATCAGCTCCTCGGTGGGCTGCTTCATCAGCGTGTCCGGCGCGGCGACCACGAAGGACTCCGCGCCACGTGGGGTCGCCTCGATCGCGAGCCGGCAGCTCGTCGCCACGTCGTCGATGTCGACGTAGCTCCACAGGTTCCACCTGCCGAGCTGGGGGTCGGCCCAGTAGTCCGGCAGTAGCTCGTAGCGCCCCGCGTCGAAGACGACGGAGAACCGGAGGCTGGTGATGGACAGCCCGTGCTGGTACGCGACGTTCTGCGCGAGGTGCTCGCCGACGGACTTCGAGAGGGCGTAGCTGTACTCCGGGCGGATCGAGTGCTCCTCGGTGACCGGCAGGAAGTCCGGCGGGGCCACCTGGAACGGGAAGCCGGCGACGGTCTCGCTCGACGCCCAGACGACGTGGTCGATGCCGAGTGAGCGTGCGGCCGTGAAGACGTTGTACGTCGCGACGGTGTTGGTGGCGAACGTGTTCTGCTCGGCCAGGAAGCCGTGCGAGGTCGTCGCGGGGTCCGGCGCGCCGAGCGCGCCGAGGTGGACGACCGCGTCCAGCCCGTCGAGCGCGTCGAGGGTCTGCCAGAGCTCCCGCAGGTCGGCGCGGCGGTACCGGTCGGGGGTCTCGTAGACCATGCCGACGTCGATGCTCCGGCACTTGTGCCCGTGCCGGGTGAGGTCGGCCACGACCCGCTGCCCTATCTTTCCGCCACCACCAGTCACACCGATCAGCACAGCAATTCCCCCGTTCGCGTTCGAGATTCGGATCATGCGTTCACTGGATACCGGGCGCCCGTTCTTTGGAGCGCATCGCGATATATCGAGAGACGTCATATCCGCGTGGTGAGCCGGCCTGGAGTTAATCGCGCCGTGTTTCTCACCTAGATCATTTATACCGACCGCACGCGTCGGCTACTCGACGGACGATAGTGCGGTTGTGGCCGCTTAGCAAGGCATCGCCTCGAAGCTATGTTTCCTATCCATTACGTCGCACGTGGAGCCCGCATTGAGCGGCGCGAAACGGCCGTCCACATGCGACACTGGCGAGCCGAAACGGAAACCCGCATGGGCGCGTGCAAACCGTCTGACGTGCTGTGACGAGTGTCACACTACATCGCGGGCGGTGGCGAGATAGGACAGTGAGGGGAAAACATGGAGGTAATCGCAGGAGAGCCTGCCGGCATTCGAAGGCCGGTCCCGGTGAGCCCGGTCGTGTAAAGTGGGCGCTTCCGGAAACAATGTCCACGGGGGTTTTCTCATTATTTCCAGAGCCAGTCGATCAATGCTGCCTTCATCTCCCCGGCGCGGTGGATCGGTCGTCGTCAGATGAGCACGGACGCCGCTATCCACGCCGTCGGGGTGACCAAGAGGTTCGGCCGGACGGCGGCCCTCGACCACTTCTCCGCCGATGTCGCCGCCGGATCCTGCACCGCGCTGATGGGACCCAACGGCGCTGGGAAATCCACGCTCAACCGCCTTGTCTACGGACGCATCCGGCGCGACGGCGGAGAGCTGTCCGTGCTCGGGCGCGACCCCTCCGGGCACGCCGGCTACCTGAAGTCGCGCATCGGCGTGGTGACCCAGGACAACTACCTCGACGCCGAGCTCACCGTGCTCGACAACCTGGCCGTCTTCGGCATCTACCACGGCATGCCGGGACGGCAGGCGAAGAGACGCGCGCACGAGTGCCTGGAGCTCTTCGGCCTCCAGGACCGCGCCGGCGAGTCCATCTCCACGCTGAGCGGCGGCATGCAACGACGGCTCGCGCTGGCCCGCGCGCTGGTCCACTCTCCCGATCTGGTGCTGCTCGACGAGCCCACCACAGGTCTGGACCCGGTGGCGAGGGAGAGCCTGTGGGCGACGCTTCACGAGTTGCGCAGGAGCGGCAAGACGCTGCTTCTGGCGACGCACTACCTGGAGGAGGCGGAGCGGCTGGCGGACGAGGTGATCATCATCAACCGCGGCCGGCAGCTCGACAGCGGCAGCCCCCGGGACCTGATCCACCGCCACCTGGGGACCGGCGTCGCGCGCGCGGCGGACACCGTCACTGCCCCGGCCAGCCTCGACGACCTGTACCTGGCCCTCTTCGGACAGCGGGACGCGGAATGACCGTCACCACGGGCACCCGGCCCGCCACCCTCACCCGCGCGGTCGCACCCGCGTTCCGCGTCTTCCGCCGGGAGCTGCGGGTCTGGTTGCCGGACTGGCGGCGGCACGCGGTGTTCAGCATCGCCGAGAGCACCGTCGCGGTCATCGCCTTCGGCATCCTGCTGGGCAAATACGTCACGCTGCCCGGCGGCGGGCGCTACATCGACTTCGTCGCCCCGGCCCTGGTCCTCGGCTCCTGCCTGCAGACCGTGACCCTGGACGGCCTGTACGCGACCAGGACCAACCTGTACGACCGCCGGCTGTTCGAGTCCATGCTGACCGCGCCGCTGACCATCGCGCAGGTGATCGGCGGCGAACTGATGTGGCACGCGTTCCGGGCGACGTTCCAGGGCACCATCATGGCCGCGCTGTTCCTCGCGGCCGGCGCGGACTTCTCGCCGTCGATCGTGCTACTGCCGCTGCTGCTGGCCGTCGCCGGGCCCTGCTTCTCCGCCCCGGCGATGCTGTGGACGTCGATGAGCCCCAAGTTCACCAACCTCCTGTACTTCAACACGCTCGTGGTGGCGCCGCTGTACTACCTCTCCGGCGTGTTCTTCCCCGTCGACGCGCTGCCCGAGGCGGTCCGGCCGCTGGTCCAGATCTCCCCGCTCTACCAGGCGATCCACGTCGGGCGCGCGATCTTCGCCGGGCACTGGGACGGGCAGGTCGCGGCGCACGCGCTGACGTTCGTGGTGATGGCGGCCGCGCTGATGGGGCTGACGATCACCAGATTCGTGCACAAGATGACGGACTAGAAACCTGTGTCGACGTGCGGCCTGGACCCCCACATCGACAGCTCATCTGAGCCCGGCCCTCTGGAGCCCTCATGAGAATTCTGTTCTTCCCGTACCCGGTGGGCGCCGCCCACGTCGGCCGGTGCCTCGTCGCGGCGGCGCTGCTGAGGGAGGCGGGGCACACCTGCCTCTTCGCCGCGGACACCCCGCGGCAGGACGTGCGCGCGGACGGCTTCCCGGTCCTGGGCGAGACCCCCCGGATCACCGTCGGGCGGCGCGCGCCGGCGGACACCCAGCGCTACCTGTCGTCGCCGTCGATGGACTCCGCGTTCGCGGCCGCCGGACTGCATCTGCGGTCCACCCTGCGGCACTGGTTCGACCGGGACCTGCGGGTGGTGCACGAGGCCAAGGCGGACCTGGTGGTCACCGACATGCATCTGAGCGGCGCGATGGCGGCCCGCCACCTGCAGGTGCCGACGGTGGGCATCTGCGAGTCGGACTACTTCGGCGACGCGTGGAACGCGTGGATGCCCTGGCTCGCCGGCCCGCTGAGCGCGGTCTCGCCGTACCCGTCGCTTGACGGCCGGATCCGGGACCTCTGCGACGACCTGGGGCTGGACCTCCCGGCGAGCGCCCCGGCGATCACCCGGGGCGACTACTCGCTCGTGGCCGGCTTCGACTTCCTCGACTCCCGGCAGCCGGACCTGGGCGGCCGGGGCGCCTACGTCGGACCGCTGGTCTGGGACCCGGTCACACCCGGGACGGCCGTGCCCGAGCCGTCCGGCCCGCGCCGGCCGCGGATCCTGGTGACGCTGGGAAGCGGCGAGGTCGCGCTCGGGGACGCCACCCCGCTGCTGAACTCGCTCGCGGACACGCTCGCGGCCGATGTGCTGTTCAGCACCGCCTCCCCGGCCCGGTACGCCACCGGCCTGAGCCCCGGCGTACGGGTCACCTCGTTCGGGAGCGTGAAGGCGCTGATGCGGTGGGCGGACATCGTCGTCTGCCACGGCGGCCACGGCACGATCCTCGCGGCCCAGCAGGCGGGCAGGCCACTGTGCGTGGTGCCCGCGCTCGGCGAGAACGAGGCCAACGGCCGGTTCATGGTCGAGGACGTTGGCGTCGGCCGGCTGGCCCGGTGGACCTCGCAGGAGGACGGCGCCCGGCTCGCCGTCCACAACGGACTGTTTCCGGACCGGTCCACGCTGCCGATCGAAGACGTCGTGGTGTCCGCCGCCGCGCAGTTGCTCGACCCGTCGACCGGCTTCCGGGAGCGGGCGCACGCGCTGGCGGAACGGATCGGCGCGCGCATGGACGGTGTCGCCGGCGAGCTGGTCGGCCGGATCGAAGGGATGAGGAGCGACGGTGAGTGAGATACGGGAGCCGGCCGTCCGGCAGCGGATCGAGGCGGAGATCCGCCGCATCCGGCCCACGGACGCGCCGGACGCGGACATCCGCTGGGACCGCGCGCTGTCCGCGCCGCCGACGAGTTTCGACAGCCTCGACGTGACATCGCTGCTGGTGTCGCTGGAGGACGCGTTCGACGCGGAGATCGAGCTCGACGACGCGCTGCGAACCACTGAGATAACACCCGGCGACATCCTGCGCACGATCCTGGACCGGGAGGACGAGGGCTGATGCGCGTCTCGCAACGGCGGCTACGGTTCGGGATCGACCCCTCGGTGGAGCAGGCGGACGCGCTGGTGCGGTGGGCGCGGGACGGCAACGTCGCCGTTCTCGCGGAGGACGCCACCGCCGCGGCGGAGATTGCCGCACAGCTGGGCCTGGACGACAGCCCGTCGCCGGAGACCGCCTACCACCCGCCCGCCGGGCTCGCGGAGCATCCGGGCGGCGGCGTCGTCCTGCGGACCTCCGGAAGCTCGGGCCGGCCGAAGCTCGTGCTGCGCGCCCCGGCCGCGCTCGACGAGGAGGGCGACCTGGTGGCGGCGCGGCTGGAACTGGCGCCCGGGGACGGGATCCTCTGCTGCGTGCCACTGCACCACGCGTTCGGCCTCGGGGTCGGCACGCTCGCGGCGCGGGCCTCCGGCGCGGTGCTGACCACGGCCAACCCGCGCACCCCCCGGGCGCTGACCCGGATGCTCGCCGAACGGCCGGTCCGGTACCTGGTGGCGTCGCCGGCCCAGATCGCGCACTGGTCCGCGGGCGACGCCGAGCTGGACGTACCCGCGCGGTTCCCGGTGGTGATCACGGCGGGCGCGCCGCTGGGCAGCGCGGTGGCCGACAGGTTCCGGCGGCGGTTCGGCGTGTACCCGGCGCAGCAGTACGGGTCGACCGAGACCGGATCGGTGACCGTGGACCTGTCCGGCGGGTTCACCGAGGGCCGCGTCGGCAGGCCGTACCCCCGTGTCGAGGTGGTGGTCTCCGCCGCCGGGCGGCTGGTGGTCAGGTCCGGGACCGTCGCCGTCGCCTATCTCGGCGACCCGGAGGCGTCCCGCGCGGCCGGCCTGGACCGCGGCGAGTTCGTCACCCAGGATCTGGGCGCGGTGGACGAGGCGGGTGACGTCGTCCTGCTCGGCCGGGTGGACCGGATCGCGAACATCGACGGCAAGAAGTTCGACCCCGGGCTGATCGAGCGGTCGGTGTCCGGCGACGGCGTCGTGGCGGAGTTCGCGGTCGTGCTGACCACGAATCCGGACGGCATCACCGAGTCCTCGTGGGTGTACGCGTCCCGCGACGGCGACGGCGCCGATCCGCACCTGCGCGAGCGGGCCGCCCGGCTGCCCGCCTACCAGCGGCCGAAGCGCATCCTGCGCCTCGACGCGCTGCCGGTGTCCGCGCTCGGCAAAGTCGATCATGGTGCGTTGCGGAGTCTCGTGGAAGGCGGGCACTGACGTGTCGGACAGACGGTCCCGGCGGTTCACGGACGCGTGCTGCTTCCACGCCGCGTTCGGGGTGACCCTCACGGAGCTCGGTCTCCACGACCCGCCCGCGGTTCTCGGCCGGTCACCCGCCAGCCTGCTGCACACCTCGACGCTGACCGGCGACGGCCTGCACTTCACCCCGATCCTTGACTTCCTCATCGCGGAGGCCGCGGCCGCGGGGATCAGCATGCGGGCGCGACCGGTCCTTCCCGGCCAGTCGCTCACCGGCCCCGGCGTCGTCGTGGTCGACACCTTCGACATGCCGCACATGGTGGACCACCGCAGGACCCACAACGAGCACGCGCTGGCGGTCCTGCCCGCGGGCCCGGCCGGCGACGGCGTCACCCGCGTCGTCGACGGCACGCTCGCCTCGCTCTTCGACGGTGACCTGCCCGCCGGGTCGTTCGCCGTGCTCCCGCCGGGCTACCTGGCCGCCTCGGTCCTGCCCGGCGCGCACCACGACGCCCCCGACCCGGACGCCGCCGTCCGGGAACTCACCGGGGACGGGCGCTACGCCGGGATCCTGGACTTCGTGCGCACCGTGCGCCGCTTCGCCACCCCGGAGGCGTGGAACGACCGGACCGTGGCCTCGGACCAGCACCCGACGCCGCTCTGGACGCTGGAGCGGATGGCCTGGGTGTACGCCGCCAACGTGCGCTGGACGGCGGCCTGCCACGATCCGGACCGGCCCGCCGGCCGGCTGCTGCACCGCGGCGGGAAGGCGTTGCGGCGGCTGCACGACGTGCTGTCCGCCAGGCGCGGCGGCGGGCACCTCTCCCACGAGACGTTCGACTCCATGGTGGGCAGGACGCTGCGGTCGCTCGACAGCGAGTGCCGCGCCGCCGCCCGGGTCGCCTGATGGTCGACCGCGCACACGCCGTCGACCGCTTCGTCCGCGTCCTGAACGCCGACCCGAGCGCGACCCGGCAGCTCGGCGTGTGGTGCCGCTGCCCGATCACGGCCCGGGTGACGCGCCGGGTCTGGCGCGCCGCCACCCCGGCCGAGGCCGACGTCCTGCGGATACCGCCCGGGGCTCTGGTGCAGGATCGCGCGGGCACGCTCCGCGCCACCGGCGGGACCGTGCTCTCCGAGATAGCCGCGCTCGTCGTCGCCGCCCGCGTCACGCCGTCGATGCGGGCCGCGCTTGACCGCAGCGACGTGCCGCTCGGGGTGGCCATCGGCGCGCTGCGGTTCCGCCGGCAGATCGTCAGCCAGCACGCCCCCTCGGCCGGGCCGCACGTGCTGCACGTACGGGCCCTGCTCTGGGCCGGTGGGACGCCGGTCGCGGCCGTCGAGGAGAAGTACCTCACGAACGTGGTCCTCCGCTGGACCGGTTCGTAGTCAGTGACCGCACGACCGATCAGGGAGCGCAGATGAAGGTGTACACGGGCGGCACGTTCGACCTGTTCCACGAGGGGCACGTCAGCCTGCTCAAGAACTGCAAGCGCCTGGCCGGCGACGGCGAGGTGGTGGTGGCGCTGAACACCGACGAGTTCGTCGAACAGTTCAAGGGGCGCAGACCGGCGGTCTCCTACGCCGGCCGCAAGGAGGTGCTGGAGTCCTGCCGGTACGTGTCCCGGGTCATTCCGAACACCGACGGCGCCGACTCCAAGCCGACAATTCTGTCGGTGCGGCCGGACGTCATCGCCATCGGCGTCGACTGGGCGCCGCCGAAGGACTACTACGCGCAGATGAACTTCACCGCGCAGTGGCTGGACGAGAACGGCATCCTGCTCGTCTACCTGCCCAGGCCGGTGGACGGCCAGTCCTCCACCCGGATCAAGGCGCAGGTGATCAACGGCGCCGCCGGCTGAGACCCGCCCGATACCGCCTCGAGCCCCTGGGGACGCTGATGACACTGCGCGGAGACCGCCCGGACGAGACACCCTCAGACGTCGCACGCTGGGTCGCGGAGCCCGTCAAGCACGACGACCACCGGCGCACCGCCTTCCAGCGCGACCGCGCCCGCGTCCTGCACTCCGCCGGGTTCCGCCGGCTGGCCGCCAAGACCCAGGTCCACACCGCGGGCACCGACGACTTCCTGCGCACCCGGCTGACCCACTCGCTCGAGGTCGCCCAGATCGGCCGCGAAATGGGCGCGCAGCTCGGATGCGACCCGGACCTGGTGGACCTGGCGGGTCTCGCCCACGACCTGGGCCACCCGCCGTTCGGCCACAACGGCGAACAGGCGCTCGACGCGGTGGCCCGGCCGTGCGGCGGGTTCGAGGGCAACGCCCAGACGCTGCGGGTCCTCACCCGCCTGGAGGCGAAGGTCGACGGCGCCGGCCTCAACCTCACCCGGGCGGCGCTCGACGCCTGCTGCAAGTACCCGTGGCCACGCGGGCCGGGCCGGGCGAAGTTCGGCGTGTACGAGGACGACGCCGTCATCTTCGCCTGGATCCGCCAGGGCCGGCCGGAGGATCACCGTCCCTGCCTGGAGGCTCAGGTGATGGATTGGGCGGACGACATCGCGTACTCGGTGCACGACGTCGAGGACGGCCTCTACAGCGGCCTCATCCCGCTCCGGGCGCTGATTCACGACCCCGCCGAGCGCCACGCGCTCTGCGCCGACGTGGCCGGCGCCTATCTCGACGACTCACCCGAGGCGCTGAGCGAGGCGCTGTCCGGCCTGCTGGCCGACGAGGCGGTGCGCGCCGCGGCCGGCTACGACGGCACCCGGCTCGCCGAGAACGCGCTGAAACGCATGACCAGCACGCTGATCGGCCGCTTCGTCTCGCACGCGGTGGCGGCCACGCTCGCGGCGCACGACCGTCCCGCGATGCGCCGCTACGAGGCCTCCCTGGTCGTACCGGCCGGGATCCGGCGTCAGTGCGCACTGCTCAAGGGCATGGCGCTGCGGTACGTGATGCGCGTACGTGCCGCGGAGCCGTGGTACGACCAGCAACGCGAGATCCTCCGCGACCTGGTGGAGCTGCTGACCGCCCGGTCACCGGAGCACCTGACCCCGCTGTTCGCGGAGGCGTGGAAGGAGGCGCCGGACGACGCCGCGCGCCTCCGGGCGGTCATCGATCAGGTCGCCAGCCTGTCCGACCCGGCCGCCGTCACCTGGCACCGCCGCCTCGTCAGCGGGTGACCATAATGTGGCGGGATTGCGGCCACCAGCGTCCCGTCCGGTTGACGGACAACGGCGACATCGGTCGCCGGGTCGATCCTCGACTCGTCCTCCGGCCAGCGTTTCACCAGGCCGGGCACTGCTGGCTGAGTTTCTGGTGAGAGTGTTCGGTAGGCCGGTCGTGGCGGATACATGTAGACGTAGTCCGCGCGGGCCTCAACCTTGATCAGGTCGCGGATCGTGTGCGCCTCCGCGTGGTCGCTGTGCGCCCTCACCAGAACTGCCTCCGATCGGCGTCGCTACATCGAGACCTTTCCGGATCTCAGCTCGGCGAGGAAGTTGAGGGTGTTCGGCGACAGCTCGTGTGCCATGCCGTCGAGTTCGGACAAGCTGAAGTACCTGCAGTCGTCGTGGGTCTCCGGTTCCCGGACCGATGGCGTGCCGCGGACGACCTGGGCGAGGTACCAGGAGTAGACCATTGTGTAGGAGTCTTCTTCGAAGGACTTTCCCCCAGATAGGTGATGATGTCGACCTCGGCACCGGTCTCCTCACGCACTTCACGGGATGCCGTCATCCGCGGATCCTCGTCCGGATCGATTTTGCCGCCGGGGATCTCCCAGTGGACGCGTTTAGCGGTGTTGCGATGCAGAAGAAGGATTCCTCCATGGCCATCCGTGATCACACAGCCGGCCAGTTTGAGCTGTTTCATATAGCCCTTCTTCTCGTAGGTCGGCAGTCACCTATCGGTTAGGTGGGCACGGTGCCACCTTGCACGCTGCAGCGCCTCCCCGTCGGCAGCCGCGCCGCAACACCAGCCAGAAGGGTGGCGTACGGCATCGCTCGGGTCTCCAGCGTGGACGATCTGCTCTCGGATGCACGGAGTCGGCACCGGCAGTCACGGCGCTGCCACGCACCAAGACTTTCTCATCGCGAATATGTAGCGCCTCGGCCAGCGTATTGACCATCAGTTCAGTTGACGGGCCACCGCTTGAAGCGGCCAGTGCACAACCCGCCAGAGCGCTATGGGGAAATCCCATTAGTGCTGGCATCGGATCAAGATCTACGCCGACTTCAGTGCCAAGTCCACCGTCTCCCGCAGGATCTCCGGCGGTGCGAAGTACAAGGGCGCCGGCGGTACGGTCGGCGTCAGCTGGGCCCCTGGCCGCTTCGGCGACCACTACGAGATCATCCTCTGGCCCGACGGCCGCCTCACCGGCGACACCTGGAAGAGCTGATCTCGTCACCGGGCCGCAGAACACCGGCCGGACACCGAAAGGTGTCCGCCCGGCGGCCAGGTCTCAGGGCGTGGTCATGTCGGTGAGGTCGCGGATCAGCTCGGACAGGGCGACCGGGTGGAGCCGATCGAGCGGGACCTCTACGCGATCGCGGGTGACCCGGAGTTTGCGCAGTGACTGGGAGCCCATGTCGCCCGGATCGCCGATGGAGATGCCGGGGTCGAGGTCGATCTCGACAAGTCCGCCGCCGCGCAGGGACGCGAAGATCCCCCACTGGATGCCGGCGTCCATCGGCGCGGTCCGGCGCCAGCCGCGTTTCTCCAGGGCGAGGAGCCGGTGCACCGGGGCGGGGCGGTCCAGGACGGCCTCGACGTCGGCCGGCGCCGGCCGGAACACCGCGCGGTCGAGCTGCCCGAACGGCTGGGCGATCTCGTAGTCGGCGAGCACCTCCGCCCAGGCCGTGGTGGCGTCACCCAGCTCGACCGGGTGCGCCACGCCGATGATCGCGTCGTCCGGCACGGTCAGCGTGCTGTCGTCGAGGCCTGCGAAGCTGCGGTCCTCGGCGACCCGGAACGAGGCGGTGAGCACGTCACCGTCGTAGACGCCCCAGATCAGCCGGCGGACGATGTGCCCGAGCAGCGGGTGGCCGGCCAGATGCGCGCGGAACTCGGCGGCCGTCCACCGCCGTCCGCTGACCATGGCCTTCTCCAGGCGGTCGAGCTGGTCGCGGGCCAGCGTGCGGGTGTCCTTCTTCAGCGCGGCGAACCGGGCGTACGCGTCGGTGGCCGTTCTGGGCACGGTCTTGAGGCGTGTGCCGTCCGCGCCGGTGACATACGGCTGGAGCTGTGCGTCGAAGCCGACCACGAACTCCCGCTGCCCGTCGGTCAGCCGCAGGGTGCCGTCCGTGTCCAGGCCCAGGTCGGGGACGAGCCGGTCCGCGAGCTGGTCGGGCGTCAGGCCCAGCCGGTCCGCCACCTCGCCGATCTTCGCGGCCGCGCGTTCCCTCAGCCCGCGGAACTTCAGCCGCTGCGAGATCCCGTGCAGGTGCATCAACGCGACGTCGGTGCCGATCCCGGCGAGCACGTCCAGCCCGATCACGGCGCGAGCGTGGCCGCCCTCGCCCGGCCAGGCCCGGATGATCGGCGCCAGCCGGCGTACCGTGTCGTCGTCGCCCGTGATCGTGAGTGATCTCAGCGCCCAGCCGTCCTTCGACGGTGCGTCCGCGGCCCGCCACCGCATGAACAGCGTCCAGCCGAGCGCGGCCAGGTCGCCCGGCGCGATCACGTCCTTAACGGCCGGGTTCGCGGCCGCCAGTTGCAGGAGTAGGTGGTGCATGGCCTCGGCCGGCAGCGCGCCGGCACCGTCGCGCAGCTCGACCCGGGGCAACGTCTCCGCGTCCACCCACGCGCTGATCGTGGTCTTCTTCGGCAGCGGTCCGGTCAGGAGCGGGGGCAGCCGGTCGGCCGGTGCCTCCGCGACGGCCGTGCCGGCGAGCAGGTCACGGACCCGGGGCGCGGCCGCCCCGCTCAGGTCCGGCAGCAGCGTGGTGGCGATCTCTGGGTGCCGGGCCACGTGGCCGCGCAGCAGCTCCGCGGCGTGCGCGGTGCCGTCCTCGGCCAACAGCCGCATCGCGCGCCGCGGGAACCGGGACGCGGCCTCGTGCAGCCCCGGGAGCACGAACCTGTTGCCCGGCCGGTCCAGCAGCGCGGTGAACGCCTCGTCGGTCGGCATGATCGCGATCATCGACACGACCAGCCGCGAGCCGTCACTGCCCCAGCCTTCGCTGTCCAGCACGCTCAGCAGCTCGGGCAGCAGCGCCGGACCCAGACCTTCAAGCGCTGCGGACAGCGCCGGCGTACCCCAGCCGATGTTGTGGATCGAACCGGTTGCCAGCATCAGTTGGCCGGGCGTGCGCACTGATGACGTCATCACGTGCGTCGCCCGGTGCCGCACCCACCGCGATATCGGCGCGCTGACCAGCCACGCCATCGTCTCGTCGAACCAGTCCTCCCGCGTCGGCAGCAGGAACGTGACCATCGCCCGTTGTGGCGGCCCACCGCCGCGGTACCGCGCGAGGATCGCCTCGGCGGCCGCGTAGTCCTCGTCCGAGGCGACCGCGAGCCGGTTGCGGACCCGGCTGCTGAAGGGCAGGTCGCTGTCGGGCCAGACGAGACGTGTGTCATCGGCGGCGTACTCCTGGTCGGTGACCGGTCGCACCGCCGTGTCGTTCCCGTAGGACGAGGGATGCGCGGTCAGGGCGAGCGCGGCCAGCTCCACGGCCGTCTCCGCCGCGAACACCACACCGCGGGTCACCACGATCTGGTCGGCGAGGTGTGCCAGGGCCGCGTCGCCGTTCCAGCTGAGCCCGCTGCTGAACGCGACGACCATCATCGCCATCGCCGTTGGCGTGCCGCCGTCCAGGGCGTCCAGGAGCACGATCGCGTCCTCGCCGAGCGGCTGCGGCGTCTCCGGATGCGACAGGATCCGCACCGCCTGGTCCCGCCGCGCGGCCAGCAGTTCCGCGGTCAGCGTCGCCGTCCTCCTCCGGTCGATCTTCGCCGGGGGATCCGTGAACCAGCCGCCCCGCCGCAGCCGATGCGTCCGGCGCCAACCATTCAACGGCTCCATCACGTTCTCCATGGCGGCGCACGCTACCGCCGCGGTACGACAGAACACCTCGTGATCTCATGCGCCCCTGCGGGCGCCCGAGAACGACAGGACGGTGTGACGAGAGAATCGGGATGGCGGACTGATGTGGAACGGCGTACTTCGACTCCGCATCGGGGAGCTTGAGCCGATCGCGCCGGCCGCCCTTGTGCTGCGACCCGCAACGGGGGAGGAGGCACTCTCGGGCGCGGGCCCGTCCGAGGTCGCCGTCGCCGACCCGGGCGCGGTGCGGGCCAGCTACTTCGGCCCGGTCATGGTCGCCCGGCTATCGCTGATCGGCGCGCTCGCCGCCATCGTGCTGCTGCTCACTCGCCGCCGCGCGTGGCGTAGCCGTGCCGCTCGGCTTCGCCGGCGAAGCGCTGCAATCCGGCGAGGTCTGATAGTGCCGAACCGTAGTGCGGCACGGCGAGACACGGCGTCATGCGTGCACGTTCTCCAGGAGTGCGTCGGCCAGGTCGCCGGGGTGGGTCAGCATCGCCTCGTGGGTGCCGGGCACGATGACCGGCTCCACGTCGAGCCGAGCGGCCAGTTCGGTACCGGGTGCGGCGAGAGCTATGTCCCGCTCGGCGAGGAGGTACGTGACAGGTACCCCCAGGCCGGTCAAGGGCTGGTCGTCGAGCGCGTCGAGTACGTACCCGGCAGGCTGTGGGGTGAGTTGTTCGAAGACGAGTCGTTGGAGCTGCTCGGGCTCGTCTTGCATCAGCCGGGTACGGAACGTCTCGAAGTCGATGTCGATGGTGAACGCCGGAGTCTCGAGCGCCGTAGCCCTCATCCACGCGGCGGTCTCGGCTCCGAGCGCGGCTGCCATCGACTCGCCGGGGCGAGGAATGAAGGCGCTGAAGAACGCGAGGTGCTTGAGCCGGCGGGCGATCCTGGGCGCGGCGCCGGTGATGGGTACGCCGGCGAAGCTGTGACCGACGAGCACGATATCGGTCAGGTCGCGGCGTTCGACCTCGCGCACGATGTACTCGATGGCGTCGGTCAGGCGCAGCCCGGAGGGGTCGTCGCCCATCGCCAGGCCTGGAAGGGTCAGCGCGTGGACGCCGTGGCCGGCCGCCCGGATCCGTCGGCCGACCGGATGCCAGCACCAGCCACCGTGATTGGTGCCGGGCACGAAGACGAAATTCATGCGGCGAACTCAAGCACGACGCCCGGGGCGGGCTGGCGCGGATTTCCTACCGCGCGCCATGCAACGACTGGAATTGGCGGGGAGTCGCGTGGAACTCCTTCTTGAAGCAGCGGATGAAGTGGCTGCCGTCGGTGAAGTGCCAGATGGCCGCGGCCTCCGACACTGTCAACCGGGAACCCGGGCGGAGGAACGCCTGCGCCGCCTCCTCCAGTCGCCTGCGGCGGACGTAGGCGGTGAGCGACTCGGCCCGGTCGGCGAAGGCCCGTTGCAGGGTCCGGACCGATACGTGCAACAGTGCGGCGATCGTGGCCGTGGACAGGCCGGCGTCGGTCAGCCGGGTGTCGGCCACGTCCATCGCCGCCTGCACGAGGGTCGGCGCGAAGGCGGATTCGTGGTCGTCGAACCGGCTCAGGATCAGCCCTTTGGCCAGTTCGAGCAGCGCGTTGCGGGCGGTACGGGCCTCGTCCGGACCGAGGTGTCCCACGGTGCGCTGCAGCATGCCGGCATGGCTCATGAGGATCTGCGCCATGGGCTCGGAGGCCCGTCCGCTGCGCGATCTCCCGGCGATAAGGTGCCGGAGATCGTCGCCAGGAAGGACGAAGACCCGGCTGGCGATCTCGGGTGTGGTCCGGAACTGGTTCTCCCGCGCGCAATGGTGGAGAAAGTAGGTGCCGGCCGGAACGTGAGCGTCGCCGCCGTGCCCGTCCGGTTCCCGCAGGGCGAGCACACCACGCAAGCCCACATAGAGCCGTACCTGATCCTGCTCCTCCCGGCCGACCGTTTTGGTGCTCACTCGTGAGTGCGCCCAGAACTCGTTGACGGCGGCGTCCTTCAGCGTCACCGAGCGCATCGTCCCCTGGAAGCCGTCAACCGTGGACTCGGTGAACTCCGGCAGCGGGTACAGGTCCCCCATGCGGTCGTTCCAGGTGTCGATGAAGGGTTCCCAGGTGTCCCGCCCGGTGCCGGTAGCGTCGGCGTCGACGTCGAACGTGCCCACTCGGCGAGCCGGGCCAGAGAACCGAGGTCCGGCCATGCTGAGTCTCCCGCCCGGGTCGAGAACGTGTCGCTTCAGTGCCATCTGGTGTCGCGACGGTACATCGGTCGTGGCCCGGCCATGGTTTCCGCCCCCCAAGATCGGCTGCTGAAAGCGTGTGGGATGGGGCTGATCAGGTCCAGTCGAAGGTGCGGCGACGCCTTGGAGATCCTCGGCGCGGAGACGACGCCCGGCACGCGCTGAGGGACGGAAACGATCTCGCCATCGTCGGGACCGGGGCACTCATATCGGCGGACCGGATGCCGCCCGCGTGGGCGCCTCGGCCACACCGTGTGACTCCCTCGGACGCGGCCAGCGGCAGATCCGGCTACCGATGCGGGTACGCGATGCTGGAGGATCGAGTCATGGGCCGCGACGCGATGTGGAGATGGTCCAAGGTGAGCGAGATCCATGGACCTCGTTCTGATCGTGGTGCCGCGTGTCGTGGCGTGGTTCGCTCGTACCGATACCGCTTCTACCCGCGGTCCGACAAGTTCTACGAGCGTTGCATCGGCTTGGCCTGGTGTTCGGTCTGTCGAGAGTATTCGGGCGCGATGGTGCATGTACCCCGTAACGAGGACCTGGGCGATCCTTTGGCTGGTCTGTCGGCACCTGACCGCGAGCGCCTGGATCGCAGTGAGGTGAAGCTTCTCGACTACCTGGATCGCCTCGCGCGCCGAGGAGAGTGGCCACCGTCCGCGCCGTAGTGCGCCGAGCAGACGTCGCGGGCCGGCTCGCTTCCTCGGCATGAGCGGCCGGCGCGCAGGTGGACGATCCTCGAGCACCTGCTCCACGTAGCCAGGGCGAACTGATCGTGGCTACTGCCGGATTCCGAGTGTGGCCGCCAGCAGTGGGCCGATCGCCTCCGCCGTGCCGCGCCCGGGCAGCCAACTGCAGGCGAGGCCCACGGCGGCGACCCGTCCGGTCTCCAGTAACAGCCGCAGTGCGTCGGCGACCTGCGCGGCGGACGGCCCACCTGGCGCCGGGAAACGCAAGCCCGGCAGGTCGGCCGGCCTGATGACGTCCATGTCGAGGTGGACGTACAGCGGCCCGTCCGGCAGACCGGCGGTGGTCACGTCCGCGACCTCGCACCGGCGGATCTGCGCCTGCTCCAGGTAGGCGGCCTCTGCCGGGTCCAGGTCCCGCGCGCCGGCCAGCATCATCCGTCGCTCCGGGACGGCGTGCAGGCCCAGCCGCTCGGCGATGAGCTCCGGCCGGTAGCCCGTCAGCATGCGCAGCGACATGCCGGCCAGATAGCCGGACGTCGTGGTTTCCGGCGTCTGTACGTCGCCGTGCGCGTCGAACCACACGATGCCGGGATCCGTGCCCGCGCGCTGAAGCCCGGCCACGATCCCCAGCGCTGTCAGGCAGTCGCCCGTGACGACCACCAGCGGATTGTCTCCGTCGGCCGAGGGCGCCGCGGCCACCGCGTCAGCGGTCGCTGCGTACAGCGGTGCGAGTCGTGCCCAGATGTCACCGGCGCCCGGCTCCGCGGTCACGATCTCGCCGGGCCGTAGCGCAAAGTCCAGGTCGGGCAGGTACTGGTCGAGGTGATAGGGAACGCCGATCACTGCCATGCCTACACCGTAACGGCGACTGCATGCGAATTGTCCCCTGCAGCCGCCTCTCGGGCGTCGCAGACGCGCACCACGTCGGACTGACGAGCCTGTCAGTCGTCGCCGAGTGCGGCGAACGCGTCGTCCAGCGACGGCGGATCCGGCGGCGGGTCCCCGGTGTACCAGCCGTCCGGCACGACCGTCGTGAAGTACGAGCGGACTGGCGAGATCGCATGCCGGGCGAGGTGATGGTGGACCACGGCCCGCAGGGTCGCCGACCGGGGGTCGCCGTCGAGCGCCACCGCGCCCTGATGCAGCACAGCGAGCAGGTCGCTGAGGTCGTCCTCGTCGCGGAACCGGCGGGCGGACGAGCGCAGCAGCGGCAGCGGGTCACCGTCCCGTTCGGTGATCATGGTCTGGGCCAGCATCAGCTCGCTCAGCCCGGCCGCCCACGTCTGGCCGACGGTCGGGCCGTGGGCGATCGCGGCCCGCAGCCGCTCCCGGCCGCCGCGCAGGTCGCCGGCGAGGACCAGCGCCCCGCCGAGGGCCATCTCCGCCGACGGGATCAGCCAGGGGATGCGTGTCGTCTGCGCGATCTCCAGCGCCTCGGTCGCCGCGGCCAGCGCCAGGTGCGCGTCGCCGTCCGGAAGCTGCAGCAGCGCCTGGTAGTAGCGGACCTCGCCGCGCAGCGCGTCCTGCTCCGCAGACCCGTCCAGCTCTCGCGCGGCGTCGGCCAGCATCTCCAGGGCCAGCGCCCGGTCGCCGATGATCCCTTCCAGGCCGGTGTACGCGGCGCGCGCCCGGATCCGGTCGGCGACCGGCGCGCCGGGGGCCGCGGCGAGCGCGTCGCCGAGCACCCGCCGTCCCTCGGTGAGCAGCCCGGCCCGGATCCAGAACCACATCAGCCCGGCCGCGGCCCGCAGCGCCTGCTCCGGCGCGTGGGTCAGGTCGTGGGCCAGGGCGGCGCGAATGTTCGGCAGTTCGCGGCGCAGCACGCGCATCGCGGCCGGACCCCGGTCGCCGACCAGGTCCGCCGATTTGCTCGCGACCATGGCCCGTACCCAGGCGGCATGGGTCTCCCGGCTGTCGGCCGGGTCCGGGTCGACCGATCGGCAGTAGGCGCGGATCGTCTCCAGCAGCCGGAACCGGCCGGTGTCCGCGTCGGCGGTGACGACCGACTGGTCGACGAGCGCGGCCAGCGCGTCCAGGTCGCCGGCGGCGTCGGCGTCGAAACCGCCCTCGTACGGCCACAGCCGGACGACCAGGTCCCGTTCGGCGGGACTGAGCAGGCCGAAGCTCCAGGCGATCGCCTCCTGCAGCGTGCGGTGCGGGGTGACCGCGCCGTGCGGCACCCGGCCGAGCAGTGTCAGGTCGCCCAGTCGCGCGGTCAGCTCACGCAGGCCGATGGTGCGTGCGCGGGCCGCGGCCAGTTCCAGCGCGAGCGGCAGTCCGTCGAGCGCGCCGGCCAGGCGGCTCAGGTCCTCGTGGTCGGCGGCGGCGGGCGTCCAGTCCGGGCGGGCCGCGCGGATCCGGTCGGCCAGCAGCGCGACCGCGTCCGGCGCGGGCATCGGGCCGAGCGGCAGGATCCGTTCGCCGTCGACGCCGAGCGGCGTGCGGCTGGTGGCGATGATCCGCAGGGCGGGCACCCGTTCCAGCAGCGTCCACACCAGAGCGGCGAGGCCGTCCGTCAGGTGCTCGCAGTTGTCGAGCACAAGCGGTGTGCCGGTGTGGAAGCGCAGCGCGGCGGCGATCGCCTCGCCGGGGTCGTCGGCGGTGTCCGGCACGCCGAGCGCGGCCGCGATCGTGGGGAGCAGCGCCGAGGGGTCGGCGGCGTCGGCCAGCCGGATGAACACGGCGGTCCCGGCGTGCTGCATCGCGAGCCGGGTCTTGCCGGCGCCCGCGGCGCCGACCACCGTGACCAGGGGGTACGAGGTGGTGAGCCGGTCGAGCAGCGCCAGCTCGTCTTCCCGGCCGATGAAGGCGGACAGGGTGCGGGGCACGGCGCCGGCCGTCGTGGTCGGCGGCCCGGTGGCGCGGCCCGCGGCGACCGGCTCCAGCAGCACCGGATCGTGGGCGAGGATCCGCCGCTCCACCTCACGCAGCTCGGGGCCCGGCTCGACGCCCAGCTCGCCGGTGAGCAGCGCGCGGACCCGCCGGATCGCGCCGAGCGCGTCCGCCTGCCGTCCACCGCGGTAGAGCGCGAGCGCCAGCAGCGCCCACCGCCGCTCCCGGTACGGCGCGGCCCGGACCAGCTCCTCCAGCTCCGCGACCGCCGCCGCGTGCCCGCCGTCGGCCAGCAGCCCGGCCGCGCTCTCCTCCAGGGCCGTCTCCCGCAGCTCGTGCAGCCCGGCGCGGGCCGCCTCGATGCCGTCGTCGCCGGTCACGTCCGCGAACGGCTCGCCGCGCCACAGCCCCAGCGCCTCCCGCAGGTCCGTCCGGGTCCCGGCCGTGACCCGCGCGGTGAACACGCCCACGTCGGTCTGCTCCGGGGCGACCGCCAGCCGGTAGCCGTGCGCGGTCCGGGCGATCTCCGCTCCGGGCAGGGCACGCCGCAGCCGGGAGACGTACACCTGGAGCGCTCCGGCCGGGTCGGATGGGGCGCCGCCGGTCCACATCGCCGCGGCCAGCCGGTCGTCCGGGATCGGGCGCCCGTCCGCTGCGACAAGCATGGTCAGCAGCCGGCGGGGGACCGGCCCGCCGATCTCCAGCGGCGCCGGGTGCCCGGTGTCGTGGACCTCGGCGGCGCCGAGCACGGCGAATCTGAGCACCCGCCCATGTAAGCCGTGCTGTCTGCCGTTTGCAAGTCGGCGGTATGGGGCCGGCGGGAGGCTGGCTGCCTATTCGAGGGAGCAGCCTTGTTCGTACCGTTTCTTCCGCCCGGCACGCCCGGGTACGCCGAGGCGTGCGCGTCGTTCCAGTTGGCCGCGGCCGTGGAGCCGGCCGGCGCGTTCACCGCCCGCACCGTCGCCGACGTCGTCCGCGCGGTCGGCGTCGCCCGGGAGCACGGCATGCCACTGCGGGTGCACACGACCGGGCATGCGATGGGCCGCACCGCGCCGGTCGCCGGCCCGCAGCTGCTGGTCCGGCCGCTGATCGACGAGCCGGTCCGGGTCGACCCGATCGCGCGTACCGCTGTGGTCCCGGCCGGGAAACGCTGGGCGGACGTGCTGCCCGAGGCGAACCGGCACGGGCTGACCGCGGTGCACGGCTCGTCGGCCACTGTCGGCGTCGTCGGCTACCTGCTCGGCGGCGGGATCAGCTTCTACGGCCGGCTGCACGGCGTGGCCGCGAACACGGTCCGCGCGATCACGCTCGTCCGCGCGGACGGGACCGTGGTCACGGTGAGCCCGGACGCCGACCCGGAGCTGTTCTGGGCGCTGCGCGGCGGTGGCGGCGGCTTCGGCGTGGTCGTCGCCGTCGAGATCGACCTGGTGCCGATGCACCGGGTGATCACCGGCATGGCCGTCTGGGACGCCGCCGACGCGGCCCGGATCGCACCGGCCTGGCAGTCGTGGGCCGAGCACGCGCCGGAGGCGATCACCACGTCGTTGCGGCTGCTCAACGTACCCCCGATGGAGCACATCCCGGCGCTGTTGCGCGGCCGGCGGATCCTGGCGATCGACGGCGCGGCGGCCGCGCCGACCGAGGCGGACCTGCCGGACGCGCAGCGGACCGTTGCGGGCCTGCTGGACCCGCTGACCGCGCTCGCCGAGCCGATCCTGAACACCTGGGGTCCGGCCGAGCCGGGCCTGCTGCCGCTGACGCACATGGACCCGGCCGACCCGCTGCCGTTCGCGTCCGACACCGGCCTGACCGGCACGTTCACCGCCGAGGACTGGCCGGGGCTGCTGGCCGCGGCCGGGTCCGCCCAGCTGCTGGCCGTGGAGCTGCGGCAGCTCGGCGGCGCGTTCGCCAGGCCGGGCGCACGCGACGGGGCGTTCGGGCACACGGGCGCGCCGCTGCTCTACTGGTCCTGCGGCCTGCCGGGCGAGGACACGATCAAAGACCTTCAGCGGGTACGCGACGCGATAGGTCCCCGCTTCACCGGCTACACCGCGCCCACCTTCGTCGACCACGTCGCCCAGCAGCAGCGCACGTTCGGGGCGGACACCGTCGCCCGGGTCGCCGCGGTGCGCTCCCGCGTCGACCCGGACGGGCTCTTCGCCGCGGACGTCCAGGCGATCCGCGACATCACGGAGACACCGTCATGACGGTCACGATCGGAATCGGGCTGCCGAACCAGGTGCTGGGCGTCGACCCGCGGATCATCGCGCCGTGGGCGGCCGCGGCCGAGCAGGCCGGGTTCGCGTCGCTCGGCACGGTCGGGCGGCTCGCGTACCCAGGCGTGATCGACACGGTCGCGCTCGCCGCGGCCGCCGGTGCGACCCGGCGGATCGCGCTGCTCAGCGGCGTCGCGGTCGGCACCGCCTGGCCCGACGTGCTGTTCGCCAAGGAGGTCGCCGGCATCGACGGCGTCTCCGGCGGCCGGCTCACCCTCGGCCTCGGCCTCGGGGACCGCCACCGTACCGACGACTTCCCGCTGCCCGGACTCGGCCCACGCGGGCTCGGCGCGCGGCTGGACGCGGCACTGCCGGTCTACCGGGACGTGTGGGACGGCAAGCCGATCGGCGGCCGGGACAATCCCGCCGTGCCGCCCGGAACCCGCCGGGTGCCGATGATGTTCGGCGGCACCGTCCCGGCGTCGTTCGCGCGGATGGCCCGCTGGGGCGCAGGCTACATCGCCCCGTCGATCCTGCCGGAGTTCGCGGCCGGTCTGTTCGACCAGGCGCGCACCGCCTGGGCGGACGCGGGACGAGACGGCGCGCCCCGGATTGCCGGATTGTCCTATGTGGTGCTCGGCTCCGATGAGGAGGTCGAGCGCGGGCGGGCCGACGTCTTCCACTACTACTCGTACCTGGGGGAGCAGACGGCCGGGTGGATGGCGTCCCAGGTGCTGACCAGCGCTGCCGACGTGCGCCGCACGATCAGCCAGGCCGGCGATGTCGGCGGTGACCAGCTGCTGTTCAACCCCACCATCCCCGACCCGGCACAGATCGACCGGCTCGCGGAGGCCGCCGGGCTCTGACCCGCCACCCGCCGCGGCCCGGCCGCACCGGACTCAGCCGACGCTTCCTCCCGCACGCCCGTCAGCCGGGCTGTCGTCGAGGACCGCGACACGTTGAGTCCTGGGTGCGGCCGGGTGCCGACGCTGGTGGATGGCCGGAGCCACCCACGACATCGCGACCCGCCGACGCCTACGGTGTGACCTGTGCTCGGCAGGCGGGCCGGGCAGCGCCGGTCGTGCGGTGCGTGTATGCGGCGACCAGTTGGTCATGTCGACCTGGGTCCGAAGCTGTCACACCAGCCGAAGGCTCCGGGTTTCATGTCGAATGCCGGTCATCAGATCCACTTTCCGCCGACTGGGTACTGGCTCAGAGGCCCGGATCAGGTCCACTTCGCGCCGGATCTGGATTCCGCGCGTCGAAGACCGGACGCCTCGACCCTTCGTCATCGTCGGGGTCGCCCGATCTCTGCCGTGCGCACCTGCGTCCGGTCAGACGCCGGCGACAGCTTCTTCGCCGAGCGCGGAGTACTGATCACTACGGCGGCGCCGGCCTGTTCTCGGTCAGCTCCGGGTAGTGCGGTCTGCCGTCTATCCGGTCGTCGAGGGCACGGCGCGTCCGCGCATCCGCGGCGGTGGCCCGGTCCGGTTACCTCCGGATGGCGTCGTTGCGGTGGGCGGTCGCGCGGCACGGCTCGGCGACGTGGCCGGCTCGCGTCGCTGGAACATATCGATGTCCACCTCCTCTCCGCCGACGATCGGCGTGTCCCAGCCGCCGCTCGCGACCAGAGTGCGCAGGGTCTGCGCCGACAGCTGCCCGAGGTGGTCTCCGAGGACGGCATCGTCCGGCATTCCCGCGATACGCGACGACAGTCGCTGCCGGACTCCCCGCAACCTGTCGAGTAGCGTTTCGATGTCGGTGTTCCGGTCGGGGACGCCGGGTTGCGCGGCGTCGATGCTGTCGGCGATCAGGTCCTTGATGGCACGACTGGAGCCGTGTTCATCCACCGTCACCATGGCTCGCCACGCTCGGCTCTTGTGCCGGTACTGGAGCATCGACATGGCAGCCTCGTGGCGCATGAAGTCGGCGTCCCGGAACGGGGTGCCGCGCCAGGTGTCACGAAGCGTCCGGGCGAGCGAGACCGCCGATGCCAGACCGCTGTTGAGCCCACGCCCCGGCCAGAAGTGGATGGCGTTCGCGGCGTCGCCCAGAAGGAAGCCATACGTTCCGGGACCTGCCGGGGTCGCGGGACGCAGCGCAGCGGTGAAGAGCGGTCGTTGCACCATGTCCAGCCGAAAGGCGGTCACCGCGCTCAGGTCGTTGTCGGCTACGCCGAACAGGATCAGCCCTTCCCGTACCCGTTTCCACAGTGCCGATCCCTTGACCAGGGCGGGAAGGAACAGAGTCCCGTGGGTGGGACAGCGGAAGTCGCCGCTTGTGTCACGGTCCATCACGCACGGGCTGGAGGCGACGCACTCCTCGAAGACGTGCCGGACGGGATCGATGCCGATCACCTCACGGGCCTCCGCTGGGGTGAGTCGCATGTTGAGGAATCCGTCGCCGGACAGCGAGTTGAGCAGGAAACGGTTCTGTGCCACGGTCAGTGCGGCGATCATCGGATCCGGGAGCCTGGACCTTACTCGCAGACCGAGGATGACGTCCTGCACGTGATGGCCGTCCAGCGAGTAGATCGAACTGTCGGCGCTGCCGAACCTGTCGGAGAAGTACTCCCGTGTGCTGGAGCGCGCCCCCTCGCAGATGGCGAGTACATGGCTGCCCGCCAATGTCTCTCGGCTCTCGCCCGGATTGAACGCCTCGGGTACCAGCCGGATCGTGCCTTGCCTCATGGTCGCCGCCTCCAGCAGCGTGTCCTCGACATCGGCGATGCGCACGTTTCGGGGACCGTACCCTCGAACGGAGTCGGGACCGATGGGCCACATCTCCGAATAGGAGCCGGGGCGGAACAGCTTCTCTTGGACATCGGCCGGCAGGTGGAGGTACTGGCGGCTCTGGATCGTGACCACCTGCCGCCTGCGCGCGTTCCCCTGCGTCTCGTCCTTCCAGACGACACGCGATCCGTCCCCGACCCACCGGTGGTCGTACACGGTGACGAGCACCCGCCTGCCCAGGAACTGTTCCAGTAGCAGGGCGAGGCTCAGCCCGACCGGGCCGCCGCCCGCGATGGTGACGTTGAGTACGCCGGCCCTCAGGTCGCTGGTCAGGGGGACGGTGACCGGCTCGGCCGGGTCCGCCGCCTCGAAGCGGAAGACGTCATCCGCGATGGTGATCAGGTCGCCCGGCTGGAGGACGTGCCTGGCCACCGGTCGTCCGTTGACCAGAGTGCCGTTACGACTGCCGAGGTCGCGCAGGACATGACCGTCCGCCCCGAGGCGCACCTCGGCGTGCTCCCGGGAGGCGTCCGGGCTGGTGATCACGACGTCGTTTGCCGCGCCGCGGCCGAAGGTCATCCGTTCGCCGCGGATCGGGAACCGGTGCTGGGAGAGTGCGCCGTGGTAGCCGACGATCTCAGGGGACATCGCAGCGTGCCTTTCATGATCGGTGGTCCGCCGGTGATCGCCGGTGGTGTATCAGAAGTTGGAGATGACGTCGATGAGCACGTCGGCGATGGTGGTGGCGTCCGGCGCGGTGTAGCGGTGGGCGCCGGTCTCGTTCGAGATGTTCGCCAGATCTCCGTTCCGGTCGTCCTGATCGCCGTCGTCACGACCGGTGGCCCGGCTGGCCTCGTCGGTCACGGCCTGCTTGCCGTAGGCGATGGTAAAGACGCGGACCGGCTCGTCTTCCGACAGGATCTTCGGGACGAGTTTCTCCACCGTGTCGATCCGGCGGCTGTCCTCGTCCTTGCCGTCGGAGAGGACGACGACAGCGTTGATCGCGTTGGGATCCCACGTGCTGCGGATCTGGGCGACGGCGGCGTCGATGGTGTCGAACAAGGCGGTGCCGCCCCCTGCTCGCAGTCCGGCGATGCCGTTCGTGATCTGGTCGCGTTGCCGACTGGCCATGGGCGCGCTCGGGACGACGACCCGGTGGGCGGGCCCGCCGTTCGTCTCCTCGGAGAACTGCCATAGCCCGACGCGGTCGTCATCGCCGAACCCTTCGGGAGCGACGAGCGCATTCGCCGCCTGCTTGACGAGATCCAGTTTTGTCGTGCCGTCATCCTTGATCTTGTTCTCCATCGATCCCGAGGTGTCCACGACGACCAGCACGTTGGCGGGCTTACGCAGCTCCGGCCAGACCTCGAGGAGTCGGGTGAGTACGCGTGCGGGCGGGATCTCCAGCATGCTCGCGGCGCCGGAGGGCACTGCGCCGTGCTCTGCGGTCAGGTTCTTGGTCCGCTTCCCGTCGAAGGTCCGGAATCCGACATCGGCGAGCCTGTCGATCACCTCGGGAGCATCCGACCGTACGTATGCCAGGAAGTCGTCCGCGACGGCGCTCTTGGCGTCGCTGAGCCCGACCATCTTGACGAAAGGATGGTCCGACGAGAGGGTGCCCTCCCTCGGATAAATCGCGACCAGTGGTGTCGTGGGCTCGTCCGTCCTGGCGCATCCCGGCTCATCGCTCGCGGCTCCGCAGGGATATCCGCGGTTGTAGGCGACCAGCGACGCCTCTTCCAGGGTCACCGCCGAGATGTACGGCGGGTCGGCCTTGCGGTCGTCCGCGTGGCGGAGATTGGCGAGGAATGTCAGTGTGGTGTCGCCGTAATGCACGACAGCCTTCTCGATGTCCTTGACGACTGACGGCTCGGCCCGGCTCTCCGCGTTCACGGCCTCCTCGGTCAGCTCGTCGGTGCGCCCGGTGGCGGCCAAGAACGCTCCGACAGTGGCGGCCAATCCGGACGCGCTGTAGCGTGGGTTGGTCTTACCCAGTAGGAACGGGCCCCATTCGGGATGGCCATGCCCGCCCCAGCCCCGCGGATCCCGGGCGAGTTCGGCCAGTTCAGACCAGCCGATGGCGGTATTGGGCCAGCCCAGCGCCTCCGCCATCGGCTTCGGCATCCCGATGACGAGGGGTGAGGAGAACATCGACTCGGCCTGATCCCCGAGGATTCCGGGTTTCGCCTCGTGTCGGGCCAGCGCGACCCAGGTGGATGCCGCAGGGCTCCAGACATCCGGTCTGGGCCCGTCCTGCGCGTGCCAGCCGCGTGCCAGCATCGAGCGCAACTTGCCGGAATTGTGAGCTTCGGCCCTGATCGTCATGCACTGACCTGCGGCCAAGCGCGGGCCGTAGGCGCGGGCGAGATCGTTGATCAGCTCGGTCTTGTCCTGCGAGGCGAAGATCAGCAACTCGTCGGGGTGGCCGGTCGCCGGTGCCGCGGCGGACCCGCGGACGGCGGGCGAGGCACTCGGGCCGGCGCTCGCGCAGCGGGGGAGGGCCCCGCTCGACTCGCGGGAATCGGGCACGACCAGGCTGCAGACCCCGGCCAATGCGAGCAGCGCGAGAACGGCGGACGAGGCCAGATGCCCGCGGCGTCGCCAGAGTGGCCCGGTCGGCGAGCCGGCGCCATCGCCCACGCCGTCGTGGGTGGAGGTGGCCGGCCCGGCGGCCGCCTCGCCGCCCTGCTCGGTCACCTGCGACAGGCTGTCGGTCAACGTGGACAGCCAGCGACTCAGGCTCTTCGGCCGCTGTTCCGGGGGTGCCTCAAGCGCCGCCATCACCTGCTGCTGCAGCATGTGGCGCCGCGCGCTCAGCGGGCTTCGAGCCAGCATGGCCGAGGTCTGCTTGAGGTCCGGACCCGCGTCGCCGGTCGGCGGGGACTCGCCCAGGACCACGTGCGCCACCGTCGCGGCGAACGCGAACCGATCGGCCTCGGGAGTCGTCGGTGCTCCCGAGCGGAGCAACTCCGGTGCGGCGTAGGGGGCGGTCGCGCCGCGGATGCCCGTGCCGTCGGAGATCCTCATCAGACCGAGATCCACCAGTTCCGTCGTGCCGTCCTCGCGGATGACGATGTTGCCCGGCTTCACGTCGCCGTGGGCGATGGGCACGACGGTCTGGTCGCCCGAGTGCATCTCGTCCAGTGCGGCGGCGACGTTGCGTAGCCGCTGCAGCCGGCTGGTCAGGGTGCTGTCGGGGTGTTCGGCCAGCCAGTCGCGCAGGGTGTCGCCTTCGATGTGATCCATCACTACATAGCGGTTGCGCCCCGCCGGGAGCGCGTCGCCGAGCCGGTGTTTGCGCGCGCCGGTGAACACCTCCACGACACGGACCAGACCGGGATGGCTGACGCTGCGGAGAAGATCGGCGTGGCGTTCCCAGGACGCGTCGTCTCTGCCGATTAGGTCGTCGCGCAGGATCTTGACCGCCACCCGCAGACGCCCGAGCGGAGACAGCGTGAGGTCGGCGGTCCACACCTCACCTTCGCCGCCCGCCCCAAGGCAATCCAGCAGTCGGTACTTGTTCGGCGATGCCTCGGGGCCGACATAAAAACCATCATCGTGCGGCATTTAGAATCTCCATGTCACTGCCGGAGGCGCTTGATGAATTCTTCTCTGATTGGCGCCCCGGCATTTCGGCGGCAATTCGCATGGTGCAGGGTCCTGTCACTGGACGTCGGGCGGGTTCCGCCCGCTCATCGCGTGTACGAATGGGGTTCGGCGACATCATGGAAAGGCAGAGGGGATACAGTCGGTGAATGGTGCTCACGTTCACGTCCTGAGCGTGCGGGGCGACGGCAGCCGGGGAGCGGTGCATACCTGCCGGGCGGTAGCTGGCCGCCCGGTCTCCATCGGCAGGGAGGGGGAGCTCCCTCTCGGTGTCGACCCGTTGGACGGCAAGATCTCCCGGCTCGCGGTCACGGTCACCGCGAGACCCGACGGATGGGAGGTGGACGTCACCAACCGGCACAGCGCCGACATGCAGCTTTGGGGCCAGGCGCCGATGGCTCACCAGCCACAGGTCGCGCTGCGCTGGCCGCGCATCACGGTCACCGTGCGGGGTGACCAGGCGCTGCGTCATCTGGTGCTGCTCGACAATCCGGCCTTCAGCATCGCTGCGCCTCGTCCGCAACTGACCAGCCGGCTCACCGAAACCCTCGCGCCCCCGCAGCCGCTGACCGCCGCCCAGCAGCAGGCCCTCCGGCTGCTCTATGCGGAACTGCTCGCCTGGCCCCCGCTGCGGCAGGCGGTCCCGCTGCGCATCAAACAGGTGGCGAGGCAACTCGGCATCGGCCCGGAAGCGGTGCGTCGCCGACTTGAGGAGGCCCGCCAAAAGGCATATGCGCTCGGTCTCGGACGCGATCTTCCGCTGTCGGATCCGGAGTATCTTCACGTCCTTGTTCGCGCGGGTTACCTGATGCCCACCGACGACGAGATCGACCCGATACTGCGAGGATAAGAATGTCACGGGAAAAGCATCCCGGATTCAATTCGTGAAGTACACACTGCCCGCGGGCAGTGTGTACGAAGAGCCGGTTCGTCAAGGGCCGTTACGGCATCGGGAAGTTGCTGTTCGCCGCGGCGATCAGGTGGTATTGGCGTCGATTGGTAAGGCGCGTGGCGCGGGCCGGGTCGGTCGCGCCGGTTGTCCGGTGTCAGCCGATCGAGGTGTTCACGTGGTGACCGCGTATCCGTTCTCGTCGGGCCTGCTGAGCATCTCCACGGAGCGTCGAATTCCTGACGTGATGGAGCCGGTTCGCGCGGCTGAGCCGGCTGCGAGAGCGTTCGTGTCGGTGCTCGCCGCGAATGACGACGCTCATGTACGGCTGGCATCGTTCTTCGCCGGACATGTCGCGGTTCCCGCCGCGCCACCCGTAGCCTAATGCCCGCCCTGCCGTTGGTGACGCCACGACGGCCGGCCTCGGCCGGGAGGCAGCCCTCGGGCGAGTTCCACCGCAAGCCGGTCGGTACGGGCTCGTAGAGCAGCAGCGCGGCGACTCGCGCCGCGTGTCCTCCGGCTCCTCAGATCCCTTGAGGGCGGACTGCCGGGGCTGCGGGCGCGCACCTTGAGGAGTGGACCGGCATCGCCTCTGCCATCGGGTCCAGTAGGGCGTAGCCGAAGGGCCGCGCTGCCGCGGTGAGAGTGGGATGCCGCAGCCCGCGGGCGTGGTTCCCGGCCGTGACGGGCCTCGCACGTTCAGCTCCAGAGGATCAGGTAGGCGTACCAGAAGGCGGCCAGCGACAGCAGGACGCCGGTTGGCAGGTGCAACAGCCAGCCGGGTACCCGCCGACCGGGCAACTGGCGGCCGAAATGGCCGAGGCCGACCCGGGACAGGACGGTGGAGACCACCGCCAGCAGTATCACCCCCGCCAGTGAGGCCACGCCGTTGACCGCGTTGTCCGAGGCGACGGCGACCTGCCAGACCGCCCAGAAGACAGCCAGCACGACCAGCGGTAACAGCGCCACCGTGATGCCATCCCGAAAGGCGCGGGCTCGGACCTGCCAGGGACGCAGTCGCTCCGGCAGGGTCGGTGGATAGGGCGTGGTCACGTCCATCTCAGTGGGCTGCGGTGGCCCGGGAACAACGATCGCCACCTTGGCGATGAATCGCGGCGGCGGGTCCGGTGGCGATTGCTGCTCGGTGAGCGTCCGGTCGATGGTCTGGGGCGCGGGGAGAACGGCGAGCAGCGCCACGCCGGGGGAACGGGGCACCGGCACGAGTGGCCGGGCCGTAATTCGGCGGCGCAGGTCGGCCGCGGTTACGAAGGTGTCGGCCGGTTCGGTGGCGGCGGGTCGCGGCTCGGTGGCGGCGGTGGGTGTCGTGCTGAGCGGCCGGGTGGGCGGCACGGGCGCCGTCGGCAGCCCGGGCAGCCGCACCGCGACGGTGTCGCTGGTGCCCCACCGCACCCCGGGCGTGGGATAGCCGACCTCCCGGACGATCTCGGCCAGCCGGCCCGACCACCGCGGCAGCTCGGCCGCCACGGGCCGGGCGACCGGGTCGGCGCTCAGCGGCAACAGAAGGTGTCTCTGCAGCTTCGGGTGATCACGTAAACCGGGTACGACGTTCAGGTCGTGCGGCGGATACGCGACCCGCGGATCGGCCCGGGTGATCAGGTGGTAGGCGATGGAGCCGAAGCCGTGCACGTCGTACGGAAGTCCTGGCTTTTGGCCTCTGTCCACCTCAGGGGCCCGCTGCCCCTCGGTTCCCACCACTGCGGTGATCTTGCCCGCGACCCGCGCGTTGGTGAAGTCGATCAGCGTGGTGCTGCTGTTCGGTCCGATGATCACATTGCTGGCCTTGATGTCCTGGTGCACCAGCGGGCCATCGCCGAGGCCGGGCACTTCAGGGCGGGCGAACACGCCCAGCACCTCGGCGAGCGTGGTGAGTACGGCCAGCCCGTCGATCGGCTCAGCGCCGGCGGTGCGCAGCCGCTCGCGGAGGGAGGTGCCGTCTAGATATTCGAGGACCTGGATGGGGACCCGCGTGCCGGTGGGGGCCTGGCCGTGTGGCCAGGGCAGGAATCCGCTGAAGCTGTCGCGGCGCCGGCAGATGTGCGGCACGTGACCGCTGATCCGGGCCAAGATCGCGTCGCCGTTCTCCCAGGAGACGAGGTGCTGCTGGATGTCCCGGCCGTTCTGAGGGCTGCGCCAGACGCGCAGGGTGACTCGGTCGCCGGCCGGGCCCTGGGCGGGGCGGGCGAGGTAGACGTGGGCCTGGCCGGTCTCGCCGGCCAGGCGTTCGATGATCTCGTACCGGTACTTCTCGTTGGCGGGGTCGCCGCAGAGGTGGTCGTGCCAGTGGGACATCGCGGATCCTCCTTAGCCGGGGACCCACAGTAGGTTCCCGGCCGGCCGCCGCGGAGCAGGCGCGAGTCGAATGTGGCTGTTCAGGCGCGCGACGCCGATTCGTCGGCCGCCGACGCAGCCGGTCGGTCCGTGTCGCCGATCCGACCGGTCCGGGTGGGGATCAACCCCCTTCTGGGGCGGGGGATCCGGTCAGGCGTTGTGTTCCGGCTGCGTCCCGCTGAACGATTGCGTACGTCGGACGGCTGTCCACACATTCTCAAGGGGGCCAGATTGGCGATTCCGCCTGCCCAGATCCGGGTTATATGCCCCGTATGCGGGGAAAATGTAATCGCGGACCGGGCCGACTGCGGGACTTGCGGCCGCCGCCTGGCGGGCCCGCTGCGGCTCGGCCGGCTCACCCCGGCCGACCTGGACGCGGCCGCCGCCGAGCTGGCCGCGGCCGGCCGGGCCTGGGACCTGGCCGCCGCGAGACGGGCCGGACCGGCGGCCGGGCCCCATCCTGCCGCCGGGACCGGGCGGCTGGCCGCTCTGGCCCGCCCGAGCGGCCACGGCGACACGCAGATGCCGGTCCTGCCGGGTGACGGTGACACGCCGACGGCCGGGCTGCCGGACCTCGCGCGGCGGTTGCACGGGGACCAGCCGTACCACCGGATCTCGATCGTCGAGATCGCCCCCGAGGGGTTGCGGCTGTCGGAGACCGAGGAGGGTGGTCCCGCACTGCGGGCGGCCTGGTCTCGTGGCTGGCGGCAGATCTGCCCGCGGCTCTCGGCCGACTCGGACGCGCGACTGTTCCAGCTGGCCGGTGGCGTGGGGCAGCTGCGTCCGATCTCCCGCCCGGAGTGGGACGCCCAGGTGGGCGCCGCCCTCGGCGAGCTGACCGGCCTGGTCCGCCCGCCGCTGCTGCTGGTCACCGCCCCGCGCGGCTGGGTGCTGCTGGAACGGGCAGCGGCGGACGCGGCGCGGGCGCTCACCACGGTCGGCGTCGTGCCCGCGCTCGGCGACCGGGCCCAGCTGCACCGGCTCGTCGTGACGCTGCTGCGCGGGCTGCCCCCACCGGAGGGATACGACCTGCTGCTCGCGGCGCCCGGCACGGCGGGCGGCGGCCTGACCCTGGCCAGGTATCCGTTACTTGCGCCGGAGCCGGTCGAGGAGGACACCGACCGCACCGCGCACCGTGTCGTCTACGGCCCCGGTGCGGGCGGCGAGGTGCTCATCCCGGTCGTGCCGCACGCGGCTGGGCTCGGTGCGGCGGTCACGGCCATCCGGCTGCGGACCACGCCCGGCGAGCCGGTCCGGATCACCGCCCGCCAGGACACACCGGGCCGGGTGAAGCTGATCGCCCGGGACGCGGTGACCGACGACGTGCCGTGGCCGGACCGCGCCGCAGCCCTGCCCACTCTGCTGCGGGCTACCGACCCCGAGCATGAGCCGCTGGACCTGGCCGTGACCGTCGAGCTGGGTGGTGGCGAGTGGCCGCTCGCGCAGGCCCGGGAGCTACTGGTGGGACTGGGTGAGGCAGGGCTGCTGGGCCCGCCGGCCCGGGTCGCGGTGATCACCTACGGCGACCATCGCCCAGGCCAGACTCTGCGGCTGGACGTGCTGCCGTTCGGCGACCCGGAGGTGGCGCGACGGGCGCTCGGCCAGGCTCACCCGGTTCCCGGGTACGAGGACCTGCTGGCCCCGCTCGAGGACGCGCTCACCTCCGTGACCGGCCTCGGCTGGCGGCCGGGCGGACGGCGCGTGGTGGTGCCGTTCGCGACCCGACTGCCGCACCCGCCGCATCAGGACTGGGGGCTGACCGCCTGCACCCAGGATCTGGGGCGCGCGGCCGCTGGTCTGCAAGGCGACCTTGGCGTGCGGATCCTGCCGGTCGTGACCGAGGCCGGCTGGAGCGGGGCGCACCCGGCCGCCCTGGAGTGGGCCAAGCGGGCCTGGGCGGCGATCTCCGACGAACCGGCCTTCGACGACGTGGCGCCGTGCCTGCGCGCGCTGCGCACGTCGCTGGCCCCGAGCAGCACCGAGCCGCTGCGGCTGGCGCTGGCCGAGCAGCCGCGGCCGTGATGCGAGGAGGACACCCATGCAGGAGCCGGTGAGGAACACCCGGTACGCCGACGAGAGCACCGAGGACGTGCCGGCGAACCCGGTATCAGCGCAGCCCCGGGGGGCGATCCCGATGCCCGGCCGGGAGCCACCCGCGGGGCGGCCGGGGCCGTCCCGGAACGGCATCAAGATCGCGCTCTTCGGACCTGCCAGCGCTGGCAAGACGACGTTCCTTCAAGGACTGCTGACCGGGCAGCCGAACCGAGAGCGGCACGGCGAGTGGACCGCCACCCGGGTCGGCGGCGACGGCGCGGGGGAGACGCTGGACTCCGACCTGCGCAGGCATGCGATGCGGGGCGAGTTTCCGGCCGCCTCCACCCGCCGAGCCGCCGAGACGTGGCGCATCCAGGGCCGCTATCCGCAGGCGCCGCCGCCACCCCGCCGCCGGCTCCTCTCAGGTACGCCTCTGCCCGCGCCGCGCCGGGAGGAGTCCTTCGACCTGACCATCGTGGACCGCCCCGGCAGCCACTCTTTGCGACCAGCCGAGGAGATGCTGCGGGAGATCAACGATGCGGACGGACTGCTGCTGATGATCGACCCGACGCTGATGTTGCAGCCGCTACCCGTGGTCGGTGACAAGGAGCTGGACAGCACGATGGCGTACCTCTTCCGTATGCTGCCCGACCTGGCCAGCCACCGGGTCAACGACGGCGGTAGTCCCCGGCTCACCCAGCATCTCGCGGTCTGCGTCTCCAAGTTCGACGACCCCGCGGTCTACGCGCGGGCCAAGGAACTGGGGGTGGTCGACCGGGAGCCGACCGGCCCGCCCTTCGTGCCCAGCGGTGACGGCGCCCGTCGCTTCTTCACCGACCTGTGCGACCGCAGCGCCGGTCCCGGGGACTTCCAGATCCCCAACCTTCTCACTCGGTTCGACGAAAACCGGGTCGACTACCACGTCGTGTCCGCGGTCGGCTTCTACATCGAGCCGGGCCACGACTTCGACGAGGGCACGTTCCTCAACGTCATCCAGCGCAACGGGAAGCCGCACATCAAGCGCCAGATGCCGCTCAACGTCTGGGAGATCGTGATCGGTCTGTACGAGTCGATCATGCGGGAGCGCCGGCGATGACGACCGACACCGGACGAGTCGTCTGGGCGTGGTGGAGCAAGGACGCCGGCAGCCGCGCCGACTACGCGGTGCTGGCCGGAAACGCGACCCGGGATGAGCTGCCGGGTGTCGAGGCCGACCTGGAGCGGTTTCGGCTGGCCTCGCCACCGGAGCATCCGAGCTCCCCACTGCGGGCGCTACCCTGGGTGGCCATCGTGCAGGACCACCGCGGTACGCCGATCCCGCCCGGCCACCACGAGGTGACGGTGCTGTGGTGGGACTGGGCCGGGCACAGCGACGGCGTCGGCCGTGCCGCCGTGGCGGTGCTCTATCTCCGGTTGATCCTGCCCGCCCCAGTCCCGCATCTCGCGGTCGCCGAGTACGCGCGCACGGCCTGGCAGGTGCTGCGTGCCGACCGTACCGCCTCACTGCCTGCGCTGCGGCTGCCCGGCGGTCCCGGCACCGCCGACGACTGGCTGGAGGACGGCTGGTTCGACTTCCTGGGGGCCACCGCAGCGCTCGCCCTGCGCCGCCCGGTGCGGATCACCGCCGCTGACGGTGAGCCGCTCGACTGGTTCACCCGGCTGCGCTGCCTGTCCGCGGCTGCCACGCTGCTGCCGGCCGGTCTGCGCCCGTCGATCTGGATGTGCACCTGGCTGGACGCACCGGACCCGGATCCGTTCAACCTCGCCTTCGCCGCCGCCGCGCCCGCCGGGACCAGCGCCGTGCCCTTCGGCGGCCAGCCCGACCTCGAGGGCAATGAAGCGGTACGCGGCTACTTCGACGTGCTGCTGCAGATGCGCGCGCACTACGGCGACGCGGCGGTGCTGAGGCACCTGGCCCGCGGAGACGCGGTCGTCCCAGCTGAGCTCGGCTCCGGGGCCGCCCGGCAGGCCACCGCCTACCTCGGCATGCTCGACCGGCTGCACGAGGTCGGCACACTGCTCGCCCAGGGAGAGCCGGTGGATCCGGCCGAGGTGCGACGGCTGGTCGACTCCGCTTCGCTGGCCGACCGGCTTCCACCCGGGCCGCACCTGGCATACCTGCGCTTCCTGCTGCACCACGGCGGGGTCGATGACCTGCCCCGGGTCCAGCGTCATTGGCTGCCCGCCGCGCTCGCCGAGCTGGCTGCGGCGGCGGCCCGGCCGCGCCCGGCCGCCTGGCAGCGGGCCGTGGTGCGGCTGGCCCAGCACCTGCGACTCACCGACGAGCTGTTCGACCTGGTGCTGGCCGATTCCGCCGCGGCCATAGCCGCCCTCGACTTGCTGCGGCTCGCCGGAGCGCCCGGTCCTGGCGAGGCGGTGCGCACCCGGGCCCGGCTGCTCGACCCCGCGCACGCCGGGACGGTCCGCGAGCTTTTGCCGGACGACACCGGCGGGCTCCTCGCGTGGCTGTCCTGGCTCGACGGCCCGGGCACGCCCGACTGGGTGAAGCTGCTGCTGGCGGCCCTGAACTCCGGGCCGGTGCCGGACCACTGCCGGGCCGAACCGGCCTGGGTGGAGCGCGCCGGCCGGATCGCCGAAGACCGCCGCGCGCTCGCCGACCTCTTACCCGGCCTTGCGCCGATGCTGATCGCCGGGCTGGACACAGTGGACGGACGGGCGGTCGCCGCCGACTGGCTGGCCGGGATCGAGACGGAGTACGCGTACGCCCGCGGCACGATCGACTTCGTGCTGCTGTGTGCCGGCGGCATCAGCGCGCCCGGGCTGCGGAAAGGCTCGCCGTTCGCCACCGACGCCGGTTATGCGCGCGGCATCGCCGTACAGGCCGGTGCCCAGCCCAGGTGGGCGAATACCGTCCTCGAACGACTCGGTGACCACATCTCCGGGCACGACGGCACCGCCGACGCGCTACGGCTGCTGGAGCTACTGCGGCAGGAACAGGGCTTCGGCCTCGATGACCTCGCCGACCGGGGTATCCATGCCGTGGATGCGCGACCGGAGCTCACCGATCGGCTCTCGGAGGATCCCGAGAGCCCCGAGACCAAGGTATGGGAGCGGATGACGGCGAAGGCTCCGCGCGTCGAGAAGCGGCGCGTCCTGCGCGACCTCAGCCGGGCCGCCGACCAGGGGGCCGAACCGGGCCGGTTCGCCCTACCGCTCGACCGGGCCCGAATGCTGGCCTGCGCGTCGGGGGAGATCGCCACCCTGCTGCTCCGGTGGCGGCACTGGAACCGGCTGTGGTGGGAGCTGACCGAGGCACTGGCCGGGCGGCTGCCGTCCGCGACGCCGGAGACGGACCGGCTGACCAGCACGGTGGCGTTCCTCGCCCAGACGTTGCCGGATCGGGAGCGGGACCGCTATCTCGCCTCGGTGCGAGGGCTGAGCCGGACGACACTGCGCCAGATCGACAAGGAACAGGCCGTTCTGGAGAAACGGCGGCGGTTGTGGACCCGCGTCGGCGCCTTCGCCGGTGAGCCGGGTGCGGTCGCCGAGCCCGGGCCGCAGCGGCGTCGCTTCCCACAGATCCGCATCGGCCGGTGGCAGGGCAGAGGACGTGGGCGGCAGGAGATGCCCGAGCCCCGCACCGAGGCGTCGCCCGCACCGGTCCGCACCGACGCACGGCCCCGACCGGCACGCTTCCCCCCGGCGCGCGCCGAGGAGCGTGCGGCTCGGCGCCGTGTGCGGTACCGGCCGCAAGCCCTCGACCTGCTGATCGTCCTGCTCGTGATCGTTGCCGCGGTGGTCGTGTTTCTGACGTGGGAGGCCCTCGGGCCCGGCCCAATCCTTGTGATCGTGCTCGCCCTGACCCTCGCCAGTGTGCTGATCGCGGCCCGGGTGCTGGGGGAGGAGGAGCGATGACCACCGCCGGTGTCGACTGGGGTGCCAGGCACACCCGCGTCGTTCACTCCGGACCGCAATCACCGGTCACCGTCCTGTCCGTCCTGACCTGCCGGGATGAGAGTGTGCTGCTCGGTCCCGCCCGGTACCCGCACCCCGATGATGTGGTCGTCACCGGCACCGATCTGCAGCGGGCGCTACACGGCACCGGCGCCCCGCCGCTCGGTCGGCCGGTGGAGGAACTGGTGGAGGCGTTCTTTGGGCTGATCTTCGCCGGGGTGGACGATGATCTCACCGATGTGGTCCTCACGGTCCCGCACGGCTGGCTGCTGCCCGGCGCCCCTGGCCGGGACTCGACCGACCGGCTCCGCCGGATCTGCGCCGCGCACTGCCGCCTGCCGGTCACCCGGGTGGTCGGGAGGGCCACCGCAGCCCTCGCCCACGTGATCCACCGCAACCCCCGGGCGCAGGAGCAGACGATACTGGTCGCCGACCTCGGGACCGAGCCGGCGGAGCTGACCCGGTTCGACACCGCCGGTGGCCTGCTCCGGCCCGCCGTCACGGCGACCGGGGCCGACGTGGACGCGGTCGTCGCCCGCGCGCTGACCGGCGTCGGCGCGCCGGACGGCGTACTCGGTGTCCTGCTGACCGGGGCGCCCGAGGAGGTGGCCGCGTTCGGCGAGATGGTGCTGGCCGCCGTCCGGGCCCGGCATCTCGGCCCGGTCGCCGAGCTGACGCGGCCCGGCCCGGAGGCGTCCGCAGCACCCGGGCCGGGCCCGGCCGCCGAAGGTGTCGGCCTGATCGCCGAGGGGGCCGCCCTGATCGCCGAGGGCACCGCCCCGGTCGTCGACGTGCTGGCCGAGCCGGTCGAGATCGGCGCCCATCGCTGGGCCGCCGGCCAGCCGCACAACGAGTGGCTCCCGGCGGCGGCCCCATTCACCCTGCGAGCCGGTGAAACCGTACCGGTCGCAGCCGGTCCCGTCCGGGTCGACATCAGCACTTCCGGCCTGCCGGTGCGGGTCGGCGGCCGGATGCGCCACCTGCCCCTGCACGACGGCCTGCACGCGGGCGACTACCGCCTGGCGGTGCGGCTCGACGAGACCGGTCTCGACGTTGTTCTGCACACCGGTGACCCGGAATCGGGCCACCGCCACCGCGTCCCACCCCCCACCCCGGACCAGGAGGCCCCGTCATGACCGTGCTCCGCCGCCTCGTCGCGGCCTTGGCCGCGACCGCCACAATCTCGCTGGTCGCCGCCTCCGCGATCCCGGTCCGCGCCGACGACCGGGTCGACATGTACACCCGGCTCGGCATCACCGACGTCGCCGCCGACTTCCTCTTCCTGGTGGACAAGTCAGGCTCGATGGACTCCTCGTACGACAGCCTGAAGGCGAGCATCAAGGCCCTCACCGCATCCCTCGACGACGACGACCGGATTGCGATCGTGCAGTTCGACGACGCGCCGCGCCCGCCCGCGCCCTGGCTGCCCGCGCGCTCGCCGGAGGCCACCGCCGCCATCGAAGGCCTGCCCGCCGCCACCTCCAGCGCCACTGACTTCTATGAGGTACTGGATTGGGCCGTAGATCTGCTCGGTACCGACACCGACCGGGTCGGTACCGTGCTGCTGCTCACCGACGGCGACCCGGACGTGCCAGGCAACGCCCGCTGCGAACTCGGCGATACGGAGCGGTGGACCGGCCTGCGTGAGCGCGCCGACCTGCTCGCCAAGGCCCGCCCGATCAACGCGTACGCGCTGCCGGTGGCGGTCGACGGCAAGTACTGCCCCGAGATCACCCCGCAGTCGGTGCTGGGCGAGGCGTTCGCCGGGGCCCAGACATTCGAGCCGACCAGCGCCCAGACCCCCGCTGACCTGCGGCAGACCAAGGACGCGGCGCGCGCCCGCAAGGCCCAGCGGGTGCTGGAGGATCGCGGCGAGCTGACCAGACAGGTCACCGTCGGCTGGTCGGGCCGCCCGCTGCGATTCGACCCGACAGACGACCGGGCCGAGGTCGAGATCACGCTTGGCACCACCGGCGTCGCCCCGATCGTGGTCGAGGAACTGACCGGGGTGCTCGACGTGGTGATCACAGACCGCACTGGCGCCAACCCCCGGCAGTTACCGGCGACGGCCGAGACCGGCGGCGGCCGGATCGAGCCGGACCGGCCGCTGGAGGCGACCATGACCGTCGAGTGGCCGGCCGCCAGCGGCGCGGTGCAGACCGACGAGGTCTCGGTGACCGGCACACTGACGCTAACCGCCAGGCTCAGCTCGCCCTACCTGGCGATGGCCGGCGGCGGCCTCGCCCAGCGGGCGCAGCTGTCGCTGGCCGACGGCGCCGCACCGGTCGAGGGCAGCGGCCGCCGCGGCCTGCCGGGCGCTTTCTGGCTGGTGGTAGCGGTGCTGTTGGCCAGTGTGTTCGTCGTGGTGGTGCTGCGGGCACTGAGGTCCCGGCCGACGATGAGCGGTGCCGTGGAGACCCTCACCCCCGACGGCGTGACCGCGACCGTGGAGGTGGACCGGCTGCGTCGGGCGGCCACCACGCTCACGCTGGCCGGGCGAGTGGAGCAGGTCGATTTCCGCAGCCTGCGGGACGGCGGGATCACGATCACGTTCGTCTCTCGCACCGACGCGACCGGGCAACCCCACACCTGCCCGCGCGGCCTCGAGGTGATGGTCAACGGCGTGAAGTTCCGGCACCATCCTGAGGTACCCGCCCCGATCGGCTGATCCGGGTACGACATACGTGGGCCGGTAGCCGGAATCCGTGTTACCACCCCCGGCGAGCCGGCGGATGGACCGCCTGCCGTCTGACCTCGAGGTCAGCCATGAGAAGGACTCGCAACCGCGCCTGAGGGCTTGACCCCGCGTCGACCTCTCGCCGAAAGACTCGGACGGTTGTCGGTCCTCACGCTGCACACGTCGGTCTCGCCGTCGGTGACAAATGACGGCGCGCCGCTCTGCGTGCAGCCGGGACCTTGGGGATGAGGGCGGGATGACGACGGCGGTGGGTGCGTGGCGGATCACGTTGCTCAGCGCCTCCCGCACGATGCGGTAGGTCGTCAACTGGACCACGGGACTCGCCAGATCCGCCTCGGCAGCGATGGTCGCGCGGATCGGGATCTCCGCCCTGGAGACGGCCGCGACCAGCTCGTGGACATCGCTCAGTCGGGGCTGGGGCAGCAGTTCGGCGTCGTCGGACCGCAGCACGCCCAGCAGCCGCCGCATCTCCGCCAGCGCCGTGCGCGCGGACCGGGCGATCTCCTGGAACTCGCCGTTCACCGTCGACGCGCTCGCCCCTCTCAGCCGGATCGGCGCCGACATCGCCTGCATGTGGACCAGCGACATGCTGTGCGCGACGACGTCGTGCAACTCGCGCGATGCGGGCGCGTTCCTCCATGTGCAGCCGCTGCGCCTGTTCGAGCTCGATGTCTCGCCGCGCCTCCGCGAGGTCGGCCCGGATCCGGCTCCGCTGCCCGACGGCGATCGCCGCCGCCAGCACGGTGGCCGTGTAGCTGGCGTAGACGGTCAGGTTCGTACCCCACTGGTCCGGGTCTGCGTATCGCTGCGGCGACGTGCCGATGAGCGCGACGAGGAGTGCGACGCTCGACCACCAGACGCCGAACGACACCGTCCACCGCTCCCGGACGCCGAGCAGGACGATCAGGCCGCCCAGGGGAGACCAGCTTGGTGATCGGCAACGGCCAGGGACCACCGGCCGAGTCACGGGTGGCGATCACCACGCCGCGATCGACGCCAGGTGCACCAGCGCCGCTGTCCGGGCCCGAACCACCGCGAGGACGAGGGAGCCGCACTGGACCGTGGCGATGGCGAAGGCGACGGCGAGATCCAGCTCGTACACGGCGGTGGTGAGGGGAACGGTGACGGTGTACAAGCCGGTGCCGAACAGTGCGACGACGCACCAGGCCCAGAACGGGAGCGCACGGCGAGGCCGGGAAGCCGACGATTTCACACCTGGCTCCTGACCTCGCGGGCTACGGACTGTGGTCCCGCTCCGTACCGAACCGAGCTGGTGTGCGCGTGCTCCGCCGTCATGACGGGGTGTTCGCGGCGGCGGCGCGCTCGACGATCGACCGACGACCCGGACCCGGACGCGCCAGCCGGCGCCATGGTCGCCGCTACCAGGTTGTCTACTCTGAGACGGCCGGAGAACGAACCGAGCCCGTTATCGCCTGGAACGACGCAGGCGTTCGGGAGACCAGCCGTCCTGCCGACCATTCGTGGTGCGTCTGTTGACAATTACCGCAGTGGAAGGCGAGCCGTAGCGACAGCACGGTAACGCCCGGGGCGCCGACGCCCCCGGCGAGCGGCACGAGGACCGGCAGGTCGCGGCGACTCGGCCCGCAGGGGCATCGAAGCGGTGCGCCCGACCCCAAGGGGAGGCCGCGCACCGCGCCGCTCGCGGCACGGACCGCGCTTGACCTGCGGATAAAGGGGTACTCGGCGCGGACGAACGGCGCCGTTACAGTGCGCCGTCCACACGGGGGAAGATCAATTATGCGTATCACCGCTGTGCTGTCCGCCGCCGCGCTCTCCGCCGGCCTGGCGCTCGCCGTGGCCTCACCCGCCGCCGCGTCCGAGGAGTTCTGCGCGGAGGACGCCAAATATCTGGTCCGGGCGCACCGGGGTAACCTCGCCGAGGTGACGTCCGGCCAGGCCGCGCTCGCTGAGTCGGCGAACGAAGGGGTGCGGACCATCGCCGGCATGCTCATCCGACACCACGCCTGGCTCGACCAGAAGATCACCGACCTGGCGGAGCGCCACGGGGTCGCGATGCCGCCGAAGCCGAACCAGAGGCAGCGCGACGACCTGGCCGCCGTGGCGGCGAAGAACGGCGTCGAGTTCGACGCGGCCTGGCTGGCTCTCCAGGAGAAGGCGCACGTCCAGTCGCTCGACTTCATCGACCGTGAGCTGGCCGGCGGATGCGCTCCGGCGGTGCGCGACTCCGCGCGAGTCGCCGCCGTGCCGGTCCGGCTCCACCTCCAGGAGGTGCGCGAGGCGCTGAAGCCGCGTGAATGATCCAGGGCACCGGGGGTACGCGGGCAACGTCCCATCCCGTACCCCGGAGTGTTTTCACGACTGGTACCGACGACGTGACGCCATTGACGCACGACCTGACCGGCGTGGGCGAGGATGTCACCGGGTCACTCTGCGACGGACCACCCCGGAGCCTTTTCTTCTCGGGTCGCTGAAAACCCCTGCAGGCCTGGCCGGGCGGTAGGAACGCGTATTCAATCGTGGCGAGTTCGCTCTGGGGCTGGGGCATGAAGTAGCTGAGAGTTACCTCAGCTGCGCGGCTTCGCCTACCGGCCGTGTTCGCAGCGATCCATCCTGAGGCCGCCGCGCCGGCGCCCGCGGTCGTGAGGTGGTTGCGGGGGACGGTGTTGGACCGAGGTGGCAGAGGAGTGACCAGGCCTACCTCTGAGGCCACGGTGACGTGTGGTCTTTAGGTTGGCGTTCGTCGGCAAGCTCCGCTGGCCGGTCGTCGGCGTCAGGGCCGGCGTCAGGGCGTAGGTGCCGCAACATGATCGCGGCCAGCACGGCGATCACCGCCATGATCACGGTGCCGACTGTCGCGGCCAGCCGCATGCCTTCGGTGAAGGCTTCCTGCGCGGCCTGCAGGAGCGGGCCACTCAGCTGTTCCGGCAGGTACTTCGCCATGTCGACGGCACCGCCGAGGGTGTCGCCGGCGGCTTCGGCGGCGTCGGCGGGGAGGTGCGCGGGTACCGCGGTGTCCATTCGGGAGTGGTAGACGGCCGCACCGATACTGCCCAGCACCGCGATGCCCATGGCGCCACCGAACTCGGAACCGGTCTCCGACAGCGCCGAGGCCGCACCCGCCGACTCGGGCGGGGCCGCTGCGACGATCATGTCGACGGCCAGGGCGCCGACCGCGCCCGACCCGCCCACCAGCAGGATGTAGCCCACGCCGACGGCGAGTAGGGAGTCCTCCACGTACACCTGGGTCAGGGTGGCGAAGCCCGCTGCCATCACCCCGATCGCGCCTGCGACCACGTAGCCGGGGCGCACTCGCCGGACCAGTATCGTGCCCGCCGTCACGGACAGCGCCATCGCGGGGGCGATCAGTAATGTCCACAGTCCGGCGGTCAGCGGGCGCATGCCGATCACCAGCTGCATGTACTGGGTACCGAAGAAGCCGAAGCCCACCAGGGCGAAGATGCTGAACACATTCGCCAGTAGGGCCGTGCTGAACGCGCGGCCGGCGAACAGCCGCACGTCGATCAGCGGATCCGGCAGGCGGCGCTGGCGGCGCACGAAGATCGTGCCGGTCACGATGCCGAACAGCGCCGCGAGGACCGGCAGCGCCGCGAAACCGTCCTCGGCCATCAGCTTCACGCCGTAGACGATCGGCAGGACGGCCGCAAGCGACAGCGCCGCGCTGAGCAGGTCGAACCGGCCGGGGTTCGGCGCCTTGAACTCCGGCAGCAGCACGGGGGCGAGCACCACCAACAGCACCATCACCGGCACGTTGATCAGGAAGACCGAGCCCCACCAGAAGTGCTCCAGCAGCACCCCGCCGAGCAGTGGGCCCAGTCCCGCGCCGCCTGAGAATCCGGCGGTCCACACCGCGATGGCCGTGCGCCGCTGCCGGTCGTTGTGGAACATGGTGCGAATCAACGACAACGTGGACGGCGCCAGCGTGGCACCCGCGAGACCGAGAACCGCGCGGCTCGCGATCAGCATCTCCGCGCTCGTCGAGTACGCCGCGAGCGCCGACGCGGCCCCGAACGCCGCACCGCCGATGATCAGCATCTTGCGCCTGCCGATCCGGTCGCCCAGGGCACCCATCGTGATCATCGACCCGGCCAGCAGGAAGGCGTAGATATCCATGATCCACAACAGCTGGGCGCTGCTCGGTTGGAGTTCCGCACTCAGGTGGGGCAGGGCGAAGAACAGCGCCGTCATGTCCATGGAGATCAGCAGTGTCGGTATCACCAGCACAGCCAGGCCGAACCACTCCCGCCTGCCTGCCATCGCCTTCGTGTCAGCCATGAGAGCCGCCTCTCCGCCCATTATTGGCGCACGCCGTTCACCGTAGTGGTGAATGCACTTCGCCATTATAGGCTTACCGGCGCACCCCCCGCGACAACAGGGAGACGGCCGAGATGGGCGAACAGCACCGGGTAGGCACACCGACGGGCATCGAACTGGCCTGGCGCGCCTCCAGCGACGCGGCCCACCCGGACGAACCCGGCAACGGGCACAAGCCCGGCCCGCGACCGGTTCTCGCCCTGGGCCGGATCGTCGCGGCCGCCATCGACATCGCCGACCGTGAAGGCCTGACCGCCGTGTCACTGGCTCGCGTCGCCACCGCCCTCGGCGCCGCGACGACCGCGTTGTATCGGCACATCCGGTCCAAAGACGACCTCATCGTGGTGATGCGCGACGCCGCGGCCGCACCACCACCCGACATGCCGCCGCCCGACCCCGGACGGTGGATCGAGTCACTGGCCGCCATCGCCTGGCAGATCTACGACCTATACCGGCGGCATCCGTGGGTGCTGCAGGTGCCCACGTCCGGCCCGCCGAGGACACCGAACGAACTACTGTGGGGCGAGCACATGCTCAGGGCCCTGTCGCACAGCACCCTGAGTGCCCACGACCAGCTCCGCGCCGTCACCCTGATCTCCGGGTACGTCCGCGAGCAGGCCCGCCTCACGCTGGATCCGAGGATCGCGGACGGCGGCGATGCAGTGACAGACGACTACTTCGGGTTTCTCGGCACGGTCCTGACGCCGAACCGGTATCCCATGTTCTGCCGTCTCTTCGCGGACCAGGCGAACACCGGCACCATCGGCTACACCGACGAGGATTTCCAGTTCGGCTTGGACCGCATTCTGGCCGGCCTGGCCCAACCGCACCGCGACGGCCACCCCCGGCCGGTCCGCGCCCCGGGAAACCGGTGAGGCCGACCCGACCGGGACCGGCACGACCGCAGGAAGGCGCGCCCCGAAGTCACCGCCGATGTGTGTGACGGCTAGCGCCGCGGACCGGCACCGACGCGGAAGAAACGGATGCGCGGGGCGTACCGGTGGAAGGAGTGGAAGTCGGCTCGCCCACCCGCGCTGATCAGCGCGAGTACGGCAGCGGATAGTCGGGGAGGGTGAGCCCGGCCGACGCCGAGGACGGCAGCGCGCGGTCCGCGAGGCCGCTCAGCGCGCGGCTCGCGGCGAGGCGGTGCGCGGCCTGCAGCACCGCCAGGCCCCAGCGGGACTTAGGCAGGGCCACAGCGGGCACGCCCGGCGGCACCCGCTGCGTCTTCTCGACGTGCGGCCGCAACCGCTGCTCGTAGGCGCGGAACGCGCGGGCCGGGTCGAACGCGCCGCCGCGGTCCCGCTCGACGGCGAGCTCGCCCGCCAGCACATACGCCCCGAGCAGCGCCAGCGAGGTGCCCATCCCGGTCGGGGCGCCCCACGCGGTGTCGCCGACGATCGCGACGCGGCCCTCGGACCAGCGGGGCGTGCGCACCTGCTCGACCCGCTCGAAGTAGAACTCCGCCGGCCGCGCGGCGAAGCCGTCCAGGATGCGCCCGGTCTCCCAGCCCACCCCGGCGAAGCGCGCGCGCAGCACCGCTATCTGGGCCTCGACGTCGAGTCGGTGCAGCCCCAGCGGCGGCGACAGGAACGCCAGCGCCGCCCGCATCGTCCCCACGTTGTCCGGCCGGAGCGAGGCGACGCGGCTGCCGGTGGCGGTCAGCCAGCGCCACCACCGGTCATCGGTGCCGGCCCGGTCGATCGTGCCGTACGCGACGTACTGACCGAGGTCCCGATAGCCGGCCTTCGACGTGAAGGCCAGATCGCGGGTCCGGGACCGGCGCCCCTCGGCGATCATCAGCAGGTCGTAACGCTCCCGGCGGCCGGCCGCGCTGACCACGTCGACCCCGTGCTCGTCCTGGTCCACCTGGACCAGGTGGTCGCCGTATCGGTGCTCGGCCTCGCCGGCTGTGGCGTGTAGCAGCAGGTGGGAGAGCTGCCCGCGCAGGATCTCCAGCTCCGCGGTGGGCCCGTCGCGGCCCGGCCGTCCCGGTATCGAGGCGTAGACGGTGCCGTCCGGGCGCAGGAACCGGGTCCCCAGCTCGCCGGTGGTCGCACCGGCCACCGCGTCGCGCAGCCCCATGCGTCGCAGGGCCTCATGGCCGGCGCCACGGATGTCGACGTTCTGCCCGGCATCGCGGGCCTGCGCGGCGCGCTCCAGCAGGGTCACGGAGAACCCCGCCCGCGACAGCCCGAGCGCTACCGCGGGTCCGGCGATGCTGCCGCCGGTGATCAACACCTTCATGATTTACCTTTTCTATGAAGCTACTTTTTCATGAAGCTACTACACGATCGAGTAATGTGCACGCATGGCCGACTCGCTCTTCAGGCCCGGCCGGCGGGCCAGGGTGCTGCACCTGCTGCGCTCCTACACGGACGCCCACGTCGAGCTGACCCGGAACCTGGCACGGGAGCTGGGCGTGCACCCGAACGACGCGGTCGCTATCGCGGAGATCCTGTGGGCCGAGAGCACGCTGAGCCCGCTCTCTCCTGCCCGCCTGGCCGACCGCATCGGCCTCACCTCCGGCGCCACGGCGAACCTGCTGAATCGGCTGGAGGCCGCCGGTCTCGTCGCCCGCAGCCGGGAGGACTCGGACCGGCGGGTGATCCGGCTGCGCCTGACGCCGCAGGCCCACACCCGGACCGTGGCGTTCTTCGTCCCGACCGGCGAGCGCGTCGACCGGGTGCTGGACGGCTACGACGACGACACCCTGGGCCGGACAGAACAGCTGCTCACCGACGTGGTCGAGGCGACGGCGGCACGCAACGCGGAACTGCGGGCAGCCCAGCGACCCGGCGCCGGCTGACTCGGCTCCGCCCGGGACCACGCCGGCTGAGAACGGTGATGGGAGCCGGAGGTGACGGCGCAGGCGGGGACACGACGCGTACCCCGGATGGTGTTGAAAGCTCCTCGTTCACACATCGTCACCGGGCTCGCGAACGGCGCGGACGGATCATCGGCGACTACCGGCGGATGATGCTCTACGGCGTGGACCGGCTGATCGGGGAGCGGCCGGCGCTCACGGTGTCGCTAAAGATCTCTAAAGATTCTGAGTCACTTGTACGCCGCCGCGCCGAGATCGGCCCGGATGAGGCCGTAGACCGCGTGGTCGGTGCGCCCGCCGTCGCGTAGGACCGCTGCGCTCCGCAGTAGCCCTTCGGCGCGAAAGCCGGCCGTTTCCGCCACCCGCAGCGACGGTGCGTTGCCGACCGCCGCGCGCAGGAGCACCCGTTCCAGGCCCACCTCTCGCAGCGCCCACTCCGCCATCGCCCGGACGCCCTCCGCCGCGTATCCCTTACCGCGCGCCCACGGCGCGGTCCAGTAATGGATCTCGGTGATCCCGTTGTCCCAGTCGGTGTCGAACAGCCCGGCCAGCCCTGCCATCCGGTCCGCGCCACGCGGCCGCAACGCGAACTCGGCCCGGCCCGGATCCTCCCGCCGGATCGCGGCACCGGTCGTGCACCACTCGATCGCGGTCGGTAGGTCGGCACCCGCGTACGGATACCCCACCGGCGCCCACCGGACGAACAACCCGTCCTGCCACGTCGCGTGCACCTCGGCCGCGTCGCGCTCCTCGACCGGCCCGAGGGCCAGCCGCTCACTGACGATCTCGGAGATCGGGAAACCAGACACGCTACCCCTCATCCCGGCCCGGTTGCCGAACGCTGATCGGTTGCTCATCGCCCCGGCGCAGACTCTCTGCGGGCCTGCCGGTGGCCCAGGTGGACGCCTGCCATGGGTGATCCTGCGGGCACGACGTGGCGTGTCAGGGGCGACGGCCGACGACGGTCGTGCCGCCTGGGCCGTTGCCTGTCGTTACGTCGGCGAACCCGGCCGCCGTCAGTTCGGCGCCGAGTTGCGCGGCCGTGCGCGCGGGGACATCCCAGGCGCGGACCATCAGCGTCCTGAGCGTCGTGGCCGGGTCGGAGCGCTGTGTCTCGTCGGCGATCAACGCGGGGGCGGCCAGCAGGCCACCCGGGCGCAGCCGGGCGTAGGCGTTGGCCAGCGTGGCCGCCCTGGTGTGCTCCGGGTAGTAGAACTGGCTCCAGAAGGCCACGTCGAACGGTTCCTCGTCGACGTAGTCGGCGGCGTCACCGACAACGAACCGGATCCGGTCGGTCACCCCGAGGGATTGCGCCTGTGAGCGTGCGCGTGCCACGAGATCGGCGGCCAGGTCGACGCCCACCGCAGTCACCTTCGGGTACAGCTGTAGTAGGGACAGCACCGCCCCGCTGAGGCCACAGCCCAGTTCCAGGTAACGGGCGCCGCCGCGCAGCAGATCGTGTACCTCGGGGAACGCCTCGATCTGCGCGCCAAGGACACCGCGCCCGCGGTCGGTGGCCGGATCGACCGACGTGGCGGCGGCGAGGGCGGCCCGGTCGGCGTCGGTCACCCGCCAGTAGCTGTCGGCGGTCACCGAGCGGAAGTAGCTGTCCACAAGCCTCTCGCGGACCGCGGCGCCGGTCAGCGCGCGCAGCGCCGAGCTGTCGGCCCCTGCGGTGAAGATTCCCGCGTACACCTCGCTGAGCTGGTATGTGTCGTCGCGGTCCTGCAGGACGCCGGCGGCGGCCAGCGCGACGCACAACTCGCGGGTCAGCGGCAGCCCGGTCAGTTCGGTCAGTTCGGCGATGGTGACAGGTGTGCGGCATCGCGCCAGGAAACCCGAGGCCAGCGCGCCCCGGATCAGCGCGGCCTGCTCACCGGCCAGTCCCAGCGCGCCGATCGCAGCCAGCGCCGCACCGGGATCCGCATCCGGCATGTCGTGTCCCACCTGACTCACGGCCTTTCGATGATCTCGTCATCCGAACCCTGCAGAAAGGTCGCCCAGCCGCTGATCCGCGACGCCACCGTCCTCTCGAGCGAGAGCGCCGCGACTGTACCGGCGCCCCACGGTGCTGTCGAGGTCGCTGCCGACACCCACCTATGTGGACGGTACCGTTGCGCTCCCCGGGTTCGGCGACCGAGGAGATCAGCTGGCCCCTGCTCGGTAGGGTGCCGGGCGGCGGACCGTCTGATCGCCCAGAACTCGCGCGACGGCGCCCGGCCCGCCCTGCTGGCCACGTCCCCGCAGCCAGCCTTAGTGGCCCCCGCCTGTTCGGGATACAACGGTCCGGCGTGGCCTTGTACGACGACCCCGCGCAAGAGCTCCGGGCCGTCTCGGAACGCCTCACCCAGACCCGGTTCCTCCTACCTTTCGCCCAGGCTAGGCCGACCGTTCTGCCAGGATGGCCCGGACGTGGTCGCGCAGCCAGCGGTGTGCCGGGTCGCGATCGTGTCGCCGGTGCCACGTCATCACGATCGGAACATCTGGTACGTCGACGGGCAGCGGTCTGGAGACGAGTCGGTGGGCCGCCATCTGTGTGGCCAGCATGCGGCTGGGCAGCAGGACCACCAGATCGCTTGCGGAGACGACCTGGACGGCTGTCGTCGCGGTCGCGACAGTGAGCAACACGCGCCGGCGCAGGCCGTCCGCCTCCAGTGCCTCGTCGACCGGGTCTCGCAATCGACCACGACGCGACACGATGACATGGTCCAAGCGTACGAACCCGGCGGCCGTGTCGAGGGCATCGGGTTGTGGGTGCCCGTCTCGGACGACGGCGACCAGCCGGTCATGCGCGAGCGTCGACGATCGCAGGTCCGACGATTCCGCGAGGTCGGAGCTGACCCGCAGGTCGACGTGTCCACGGCGCAGGTCGTCGGAGGTCGAACTGGGTTCGGCCAGGAATCGCAGCCGCAGCGTCGCGGCCTCATCGGCGAGCGTACGAGCCAGGCGTGGCGCGAGTACCTCGCTCAGGGCGTCGTTGCACTGCAACGTGTACGTGCGCTCGACCGTCCGCAGGTCGAGGTCGACGACGGGCTGCAGCATCAACTGCGCCCTCTGCACGAGTGCATGGACCTCGGCGCGGACGCCTTCCGCGTAGGGCGTCGCCACCATGCCGCGACCCGATCGCACCAGGATCTCATCGCCGGTCGCCCGGCGAATGCGGGCGAGCGCGCGGCTCATGGCCGGCTGCGACAGGTGCAGTCGCTCGGCGGCCGCGCCGACGCTGCCCTCATCGAGCAGGACATCGAGGGTACGGAGAAGGTTCAAGTCAATATGCATCGAAGTAATGTTAGTTATACGTGACATGCATTTGAAGTTATATCGCGGACGGTATTCGATGATCGTGCGACGACATCGAAGGGATCGAGCATGCGGGCAGTGGCGCGTGCCGACAGGTTCAGCGCAGCGGAACACCGGTTCACCCGGTACCGAGAGCGCAGCTGAACTGTCTGCTCCCGGACGCCGTCGGGTGGCCGAGCACGCAGACCTCTCCGGGTGGTTGGGTGCGCCCGGAACCCGAATCGATGTTCGACGACCAGTTGACCGCTCTACGAGAGGACGCCAGGTGACCGAGGGTCCCCAGCCTCATTCCGTCGACCACCTCGCGGCGATGCAGCAGATGCTCACCGGGTATGAGCTTTCGCAAGCACTGTTCGCCGTGGCCGCGACGGAGATCCCCACAGTTCTCGATCGGGCCGGAACGCTGACCCTCAAAGATCTGGCGGAGAGAGCTGGGGTCGACCACGACGCCTTGGCGCGGCTGGTGCGTCTACTGGTCACACACGGCGTCTTTCACCTCAGCGGAGATCGAGTGAGTTTGACAGAGCTGGGCTCGACTCTGTCCGTGGACCACCCGCGTTCCCTGCACGGCATCGCGATCGGCGCCAAGAATCTGCATTACCTCCCATTCAGCGAGCTGGAGCACACGCTTCGTACAGGACAGTCGGCGGCATCGAAGTTCTATGGAGTCCCTTACTTCGAATGGATCTCCGCCGACCCGGCCCGCACCGCGCTCTTCCAGGGAGCGATGGCCACCTTCATGAAGACCCTGCGCAAAGGGATATTCGACAACTATCGGCTTCCGGCTGGCGAAGTCATCGCGGATATCGGCGGAGGAAGCGGTCATGTGCTGATCGATCTTCTTTCGAGACCGGAAAACGAACATCGCCGAGGAATCCTGTTCGACCTGCCCGAAGTCGTCGACGGCATCCGGGCGGCTATGCCCGCATCCGGCCCCGGCGATCGGATCGAACTGGTCGGTGGCAGCTTCTTCGAGGCGGTGCCGACTGCTGATATCTACCTGCTGGGCTGGGTACTGCACGACTGGAATGACTCTGACGCCCAGCGCATCCTCACCACGATCGCTCGGGCGGCACGTCCGGGCGCGCGTCTGGTGGTCGTCGAAGGCATCGTGCCCGACGGCGACCAAGCACATCCGATCAAGGCCATGGACGTTACGATGCTCGCCATCCTCGGGGGTCAGGAACGGACCGAGGAACAGTATCGACGATTGCTCGCAACCGCCCGGTTCAACGTGGACGCAGTGGTGCCGACCCCAAGTCCTTTCTCTGTCCTGGAGGCAACGTTGCGATAGCGGGACAAGCCCTGTCACGGCACCCGAGTCGCTTGTGGAACCGATCGACGACCGCCGACCGTCGCGTGGTCAGGCCGTGCGGGCTCCGGTGTACAGGGTCTCGGCTGCGGCGGCGGGGTCGAGAGGGCGATGGAAGTAGTAGCCCTGCCCGAAGCCGCATCCCATGTCCGTCAGTAACCGTGCCTGTTCGGCTGTCTCGATGCCTTCGGCGACCACATGCATGTCGAACGCGGAGCCGAGGCGGATGACGGCTTCAGCGATCCGGCGGGCTTTGGCCGTGTCCGCGATGCCGCTGATGAAAGACCGGTCGATCTTCAGGATGCTGACCGGAAACCGTTGCAGGTAGCTCAACGCCGAGTAGCCGGTGCCGAAGTCATCGACGGCTAGGCGGATTCCCCGCTCGTGAAGCGTCTCCAGCCGGGCGAGAGTCTGCTGGTCGGGTTGCAGGGCGACGCTTTCGGTGATCTCGAGGACCAGCCGGTCGGCGGGGAAGCCGGTCTCATCGAGGATGTCGGAGACCACGTCGACCAGGTCCGTCTGCCTGACCTGCAGCGGGGAGAGGTTGACGCTGAGCCTGATCCGGTCGGCACCGGGGATGCTCGTACGCCAGGCGGCGACCTGGCGGCAGGCTTCGCGCAGCACCCACTGCCCCATCGGTACCACGGCACCGGTCTCTTCGGCCAGTTCGATGAATGTGCCCGGCATCAGCAGACCGCGGGCGGGATGATTCCAGCGGACCAGGGCTTCGAACGCGACGATGTCACCGGGCTGCAAGCCGCTGCCGCGGTCGATACCCAGTGCCACCGCCGGCTGGTAGTGCACGACCAGTTCGTCGTTGTCGATCGCGTGGCGCAACTCGGCATCGCGGATGCCCGATTCCAGCTGCGGGGTGTAGAACTCGTACCGGCAGCGGCCTGAGCGTTTCGCGGTGTACATGGCGACGTCGGCTTGGTGTAGCAGTTGGTCCCGGTCGGCGGGATTGGTGGCGTCGAGGACCGCCACCCCGATACTGGCCTCCACGGTGAGCACGACGTCGCCGAGGATGACCGGAGTGCGCAGGGCTTCCACGAGGCGGGCCGCGATCCGTTCGGCGGCCGCCCGGTCGGGCAGGTCGCGCAGGATCACGGCGAACTCGTCACCGCCGAGGCGCCCGGCGGTGTCACCGGTTCGGATCACCGCGCGCAGGGCCACGGCGACGGCCTGGAGTACGGCGTCGCCGGCCTCATGGCCGTACTCGTCGTTGATCGGTTTGAACCGGTCCAGGTCGATGGCCAGCACCGCGCAGCAGCGTCCGGCGCGGGGTGGTGGTGAGGTCAGGGCGGCCACTCGATTGTTGATCATGGTGCGATTGGCCAGGCCGGTGAGCGGGTCGGTCACCGCGAGTTCGCGGTTCTCGTGCAGGACGTACATCTGGCGGGCGATGACCAGGGACGTCATGACGATGGCTCCGATGATCATTCCACCGAGCGGGTAGAGGCCTTGTGCCCGAGCCAGGTATCCGAGCAGGCCGTACGCGAGCGCGATGGCCCCGTAGGGTAGCCAGTTGACTGCTGCTCCGCGACGGTCGGCACCCTCCGACGCGGCGTGATCCTGCCGGTAGGTTTGATGCGCGGCTAGTACCAGCAGGTAGTCGCCGCTGAGCCAGAACAGGTCCGGCCAGGTCCCGCCCACGAAGCCCACGTGCAGCTGCAGATAACCGTAGGCGACATCGGCCGTAACGAACAACGCGACCGCCGCTGCCAGTAGGCGCATCGCGGTGTCGGCCCCCGTGGACCGGCGCATCAGCACTATCGCCAGGGCGAGCACCAGCAGCAGGTCACCGACCGGCAGCGCCGAGGAGAAGACGATCTGGTGCAGCGGGACGTTCTCGGTCACGACGATCGGGCCGAGCAACAGATACCACAGGATCATGAACGTTCCGGCGGCGACGATCAACGCGTCGAGGACCAGCTTGATCCGGTCGATGCGGGAACGGCGGTCGGTCGGCATCACCAGCAGGCCGGTGAACATGAGTGGGACGAACGCGATGAACAAGTAGTCGGCCACGGCCGGATACGACGGGTAGCCCAGCACCGCGTCCTCGATGAACCACGACACCTGCGCGACCATCCGGCAGCCGAACGCGGCGGTGATGAACATCCACGCTCGCTGTGTCCGGGGCGTGCGCTGACCGCGGAGCACGATCCGCAGGCCGAGCACCGTGTACACCAGCGAGATGGGTACGTGCACCAGATCGGTGACGAACCTGCGGGCGTCGTCGCTGCCCCACCGGCCCAGGTAGAACACGAAGAAGACGGTCAGCAGCAGACCCGCGCCGCCGACCGCAGCGGCCGCGACCCTGTTCTCGCTCCGGTGCTCGTGCATCACCCGTGACATCGGCACCACGGGATCGGGGTTGAGTCAAAGTCATGGAACCGCTGCTGCAGTGGATCTACTCCCGGCCGTTCACCGACAACCGAGACCGCGCCGACGGCTTCGCACCCAACGGCTAGGCCGCGGTCAGCGCCCGGCCGAAGCCTTCGGCCGTCAGGTACGCGTTGAGCTGCGGATGGCGGCTCGCCACCGCCATGTCGCGCCAGAAGCGCTGTAGCGGGTTGCCCGCGGCGAATCCGCTGGCGCCGTGCAGGTCGAGTATGCGGTCGATCGCCGCCTGGCAGTCCTTGGCGGCCTGGGACCGTTCGTACTGCATGCGGCTGTTCTCCAGGGCGTTGATGGCGGGTTCCGCGTCGATGCGTGCCGCGAGAGCCAGCATCGTGCGTTGCGCGCGTAGCTGCAGGGCGGCAGCCTCGGCCAGCCAGTGCCGGGCTCCCGGGGATTCGCCCATGCTCCGGTAGGACGTCATGAACGGCTTCCGGGACGAGGCGAACACGGCCTCGATGACGTCCAGGGCACCGCGCGTCGCGCCCACCACGGTCGCCAGTACGGTAAGCCCCCACAGTTGAACGCTCGCGGCGTCGGGCGGGTAGTGCAGGCGTCCACCCGATGCCACCTGGTCGATGGGCACCAGGATGTCATCGGCCACCAGTGAATGGCTGCCGGTGCCGCGCAGGCCGGCCACGTTCCACGTGTGGTCGATGATCAGGTCGGCCGTCGGGACCACGACCAGGGCGAATGCGCCGTCGACCATGGTGCCGAGACAGGCCCAGTCCGCGTCCTCGCACCCGGAGGCGTTGGCCCACCGGCCGCGCAGACGTACGCCGTCCGGTCCGCTCACCCCGATGCCGGAGGGCGCACCGACACCGCAGGACGGCACGTCCGGATCCCGGAACACCTCGTCGAGGAGCGAGTCCGGGAAGTCACCGAAGGTGAGCATGTTCTTGCTGCCGAGGGAGGTGCTCGCGACCCACGCGGTGGACGGGCAGTGGCGGGCCGTCGCGGCGATGAGCCCGGCCACCTCGACGGCGCCCGCCCAGGATCCGCCGTACGCGACGGGGGTGCGGAGCGCGAACGCCCCGGCCTCCCGGGCGGCCTTCAGGCTCTCAGGTGCCAGCCGTCCGCGTTGTTCGGTGTCAGCCGCGTGAGCGGCGAGGATGTCCATCACATCCCCATCGAAGCGCGATCGGCGGTGCGCGGCGATAATCGGTCGGCCGGGATTCATACGATGTCGGACGAGGCGCCGCCCGCCGGGCGGAGCCGGGTGTACCGGCCGGCGTGGTAGACAAGTGGTGCCGCCGACTCGTCGACGTGATGATGGCCGGGCTCCGGGGCGGCGAGCACGATCGAGTGGTCGCCGGCCTCGACGCGATGGACGATCCGGCAGACCATCCGGGCCGCGACGCCGTCGAGCAGCGGGGTGCCGTCCGGCCCCGGCCGCCAGGCGCCGTGCGCGGCGAACCGGTCGATGCCGCTGGTGGCGAACGTACGTGCCACCTGCTCCTGGTCCTGCGCCAGCACGTGGACGGCCACGGTGCCGGCGGCAGCGACGGCGGGCCAGCTGGACGCGGTCCGGGACAGGCAGAAGGACACCAGCGGCGGGTCGAGCGAGACCGAGGTGAACGACGTGGCGGTGAATCCGGCCGGCGGTGCCCCCGGGACGGTCACGACGACGACGACGGCGGCATGCCGGCGCAGCATCGTGCGGAACAGTTCGGCGTCCACGGGCGGACCCGGTCCTTTCCTTTTTGCTGCCGGGACGTTCATGACGTGACCGGCGTGGATGCGGCCGGTGCCCGGCCGAAACCCTCCACCGTGAGGTCCGGCGGCGACACGGACTCGATGACATCCAGGGCACCGCGCGTCGCGCCCACCACCGTCGACAGTGCACCGAGTCCCCGGAACTCGACCTGTCGGGTATCCGGCGAGCCTGAGTGCCGAGGGGGAAGGCCCCCGGCCGACCTCGCGGCTTCGTGGCCGGCCGTGGCCGGTCGGCCGCGTTGCTCGGTCTCCGCCGCGTGCACTGCGAGGGTCTCCATCACGCCTCCCACCCAAACGCGCCAGGCGGCCCGCGGCCATACGCGGCAGGCCCGGATACATACGAGGCAGGACCGCCCTTCCGCGGCCTTTACGATCATGCGGTGGACATGATCAGCGAGGCGATCGGCGCGCTTCACGCGGGGCGCCCGTTCGCGGCGCGGGCCAGCAGGCAGGGCGAGTGGGGCTTCCGCCTTCCCGGTATCGGCGGCATGGGCTTCCACGTCGTCGTCGGTGGTGAGGGTTGGTTGACCACGGCTGCCGGGCCACCGCGCAGGCTGCGTACCGGCGATGTGGTCCTGGTGCCGTATGGCACGGAACACGGGCTCAGCCACAGAGCGACGTCGCGGCTCGGTGAGCTGCCCATGATGCTGGAGCCGTCGTGGAGCGAACCGGCGGGCGATTCCACTCACATCGACCTCGTCCTCGGGTGCTACCGGCTCGACCAGCCCCGGCTTCAGCGGTTCGTCCGGGATCTGCCGCCGGTCGTGGTGATCTCGCTGGACCAGGACCGCCACCCGGAGATGCGGGCGCTGATCGAGATGCTCTCGGCGGACGTGTCCGCGGAGACGCCCGGGACGTCGGCGACCAGGGCGGCGCTGGTCGACCTGACCTTGGCGCACGCGCTGCGTCACGGCTGGGAACAGACCCGCCACGGCATGTCACCCGTCGTCACCGATCCGGGCATCGCGGCGGCGATCGAACAGATGCACCTCCACCCGCAGCGGCCGTGGACGCTGCAGAGCCTCGGCGAGGTCGCGGGCATGTCGCGCACCACGTTCAAACAGCAGTTCACCGCCATGGTGGGTACGCCGCCGATCGGCTATCTCATCGAGTGGCGCCTGGCGAGCGCTGCGCGGGCCCTGCGTGAGTCGGCCGCACCGCTGGCCGTGATAGCGCGGCAGGTCGGCTACTCCAGCGCCTACGCCTTCGGGAACGCGTTCCGTCGCCGATTCGGTGTGTCGCCGGGCCGCTTCCGGCAGCGGGCCACCGCCGTACCGGCGATGACGGCGGCGGCCACCCGTACCGACCTGGACGTCGGGGGTGTCGAAACAGCCGGATAGGAGTCGGCATCACGGACGTTGACATCGGGCGTGCGCTGCGGTCCGTACCGGGACTCGTCGGCCATGCCGGCCGGTGGTGCGGGGCGATGCCTCCCGCCACCGGCGTCAAGGCGCCGTGAAGAAGAGCGCGGGCGCCGTCAACATCACGTAAGGCGGCTTCCGCACCCGCGGCCCCGGGCGCATGGTCGGGACATGACGCTCACCGACATCCTCCCGACCCTGCGCGCATCGTTGCGGGCGCACCTCGACGGCGGTGTCTGGCCGGCCTCGGCCCGCTGGGGTGAGCACGGTGAGCTGCTGATCGACGGGGTACCGGTGACCGCGCTCGCCGAGGCGTACGGCACGCCGGTGCACGTGCTGTCCGAGTCGCAGGTCAGGAGCCGGTGCCGCCGTGGTGGGCGTGGCGGAGGGCCGGACGGAGACGCTGGTACGCCGGGAGAGCTTCGATGACCTGCTACTGCGCGTGAGCTGAAGCGGACGAGGCGGGGCCGTCCGGTGCGGGCTGCCCGCCGCCTCGCTACAGCCAGCCCCGCCGCTTGAACGCCCAGTACAGCGCCATGCCCGCCGCGGCCATCAGCACCAGCGCGAACGGGTAGCCGAACGCCCACCTCAGTTCCGGCATGTGGGTGAAGTTCATCCCGTACGCGGCCGCGACCAGCGACGGGGCGAAGAAGATCGCGGCCCAGGCGGAGATTTTCTTGACCTCCTCGTTCTGCGCGTAGCTGGCCTCGGTCAGTTCCCGTACCCGCTCGTTCTGGGTCTGGCCGACAAGCGTCGACCGCAGCGTGAGCAGGCTCTGGTAGAAGCCGATCACCCCTTGCAGGTATTCGCGCTGCCCGTCGGTGATTCGCCGGACCCGGGTGAACCGGTCGGCGGTGTCCTCCACGGACCCACGGTGGCCCTTCGGCAGGGCGGGAAGCGTCGCCATGTGGGTGTAGAGCGCGCCGCTGAGCGCGGCCATCGTCCGTACCGTCAACAGGCCGTGCCGGGCCCGGAAGAGCTCGGTCAGGAACGCCTCCGGTTCGGCGACGTCTCCGCCGGTCACCTGCTGCTCCAGGGCCCAGACGTCGGTGGTGACGTGCTCGACGTACTCCTCCTGATTGCGGATCAGCGCGGCGACGATCGCGTGCGACAGCGCGGCCGGACTGTCCGGGCGCAGCCGCCCGCCGTCGATGCGGTCGCGCACCGCCCGGGTCTCCCGCTCGGCCGCCTCGGCGGTCACCGCCGGGTTGTTCGGCCCGTGCACGGTGACCAGGTAGCCGCGGCCGATGAACTGGTCCAGCTCCAGGTAGTGCACATGGCCGCGCTCGCCGCGTTCCGGCGCGTGCAGGACCGCGAGGACGTGATCGTCGTAGGCGTGCATCTTCGGCACCCGGTTGCGTTCCCGGCAGTCCTTCACCGCCAGGCGGTGAAAACCGAAGACCTCGGCCAGCACGTGTACGGCCGTGTCGTCGCAGTGCGGAATGTCGACCCACACGAAGCCGTCCTGCTCCGTGAGCAGCCGTGCGAGGTCGTCGACGGTGTGCCGTGCGGCCCCGTCCTCGGTGATCTTGAGGATGTGCACGCAGGCCAGCATGCGGCATCCCGACCGTACCCCCGGCGGTTTTTCACGGTATTTTGACGTTGATCGTGATCAGTGCGACACGGTTAATCCAGCGTCTCCTCGCCGCCTGGACCGCCCGGCCCGCCGCCGCCGGCCCGGCGCAGCCAGTCATCGAGAGCGGCGTAGTCGGCATCGGTGAGGCCCAGACGGGGGTCGACTCGGTGAAGCAGGGCGTGTCCTGGGTGATGTGTTGACACCCACGCGCGGTCAGCGTCGGTGATTTCGTCGTCGACCCAGACGAATGGGCGTCCTGCGGCGAAGTCGACGAGGGCGCGGGTCTTCCAGTGCAGTCCGTTTCGCCCGTCGTGCTCGTCGGTGTCGGTTGGCTCCGGCCAGATCACCACTGCCAGCTGCTCGAGACCGATCAGCGGCGAGATGGTGTCGTTCGCGTCGTCCATCCAGGTCGTGGCCCAGACGAGATCGCATGGCAGCGCGGCCAACCGGGGACCGTGTTCGGGATTGATCCTGCCCAGTAGCGGATGCGAGCCTGTCTCCCGTCGTTCGGTGCCCGTCTGGTAGTTCGGATATCGCTGCGGTGTGCCACCGAAGGGAATGAGGGGTCCGTCAACGTCGAGGAAGAGCAGCGGGCGCACCGCGGAGCCGGTCACGGCGGCACGATATCGGTTCATCCCGGTCGGCCCGAAGCTGAACGGCGCTACCTTCCGGTGGACTCCAGTTGACTGAACGCCATCGGCCACCATGCCTCTGGATCGGCGAAAGCGGCGGGGTCCAGGGATTCAAGTCGGTCGTGAAGCTCCATCGCGCGGCGGGCGCGCTCGCGGCCGCCGGGGTCGGTGGCGATCAGCTGACCGAGCCGGAAGAGGAACTCGACGAACGTGGCGTAGCTGCTGTTGCACAGCTCCAGCGCGGGTGTGCCGAGGTCGAGCAGGAGTACGGCGCCGGTGGCGGCGTTCAGGCAGAACAGCAGTTCGTCATCTCTGGGTGAGGCCCCGAGGACGATGAGTTCATACTCCTCGTCACCGACTTCCAGCTGCAGGTGGGTGTACACCTCGATCTGGGAGTGCGCGATGACGGTGGTGAAGAGGATGGGTACGTCGATCGGCTGTGCGCCGTCGGGTGGGAACAGCTCAGGGCCGAGCGGGCCGAGGACAGCGTCGAACTTGTCGAGCGGAAAGTGGATCAGGTTGCCGTCGCCCCATAGTGATCGCAGCTCGGCATAGGTGACGCTCATTGCGCTCCATTGCGTGGTGGTGAATGTGTTAGTTGATGGCGCCGGCGCGGCGAAGCAGCGGTTCCCACCGTACGTCGGCTGCCAGGTTCTCGTATTCTGCGCCGAGCAGGAAGCGGTCGGCGAACTCGACGGCGTCGGCGGCGACCGGCACGAACTCGGTGCTGTCCCACCAGGTGACGCTGGTGTCCGGGAACCACCAGATCCGGCCGTCACGCCGGTCGAGTAGCAGCGGTGCCTCGTCGATCTCACCGATGACCAGCCAGCGGTCGGGGTCGTCGATGATGGCGGGGAATTCGGTGGCGACCTGGAGGGTGCGCTGGCTGGAGGGGATCTGCGTGGTGCTGAAGAGCCGCACCGAGGCGGTGACGAACCCGTCCATGACCTGCAGCACCTCTCGCAGCCCGGCGGGCAGGGCCGCGGAGACGTCGGCGGCGGGGTCTTTCGGGCCGAATACGCCCGCTCTGCCGTCAGCGGCGATGGTGGCGCGGACCGCTTCCGCTTTCCGGCGGACTTCGTCAATCATTCGTCGACAATCCTTATTCGAATCGGTGTGCCGTCGGCGATCTTATCCCTCACGATGGCGAGTCGTATCTGTTCACCCACGCCACGGTTCGTTTCAGCGTGCAACATGCGCAGGTTCTCGCGGACGTCTTTCCCGCCGAGCTGCAGCTCGTGCACATGGTCGGCCTGCGAACCGTAGACGCGGCTGAGCAGCCGGTTGCGGAACTCGGGAACGTGCGCATACACCGTCTCGATACGGTTGAGCAGATCGTACTTGTGGTCGAGCGTCAGGTTGGGGTCCCGAGCGCCGGGGTTGGTGGCCTTGTAGAGCGCGCCTTCCTCACCCAGATCTTGAAGCGCCCTGGCCTTGCGGATGAACTCTGCGCGGTTGTAGCCCTCGTCCATCCTCAGCTCGATGGTGACCGGCTCCTTGGTGTGGTCCGGACCATCCACGTACGTCTTGTTCGGATCACGTGTCTTGACCGGCAGCCGTCCGCGGCCACGGCCGTGTACCACCGTGATCTTCGCGTTGTCCAGCGCGACCCGGGTGTTGGACGCGGGCCTGGAGCCGCTGGCACGCGGCCTTCCGCCACCTTCGGCCGTCGATCCCTCGTCGCCGTCGCCCCTCGGTCTGCTGCTTCCGTCGCCGCCGTGGGTCCCCGGTCTGGTGGCCACCCGGTCAGCCCATCAGCTTCGCGAGGTTGCTGATGCTCGTGTGCAGGGCGGTGGTGTAGGTCAGGATGCGGCCCGCCCACTTCACCACCGCAGCGGCTATCTGCATGGCGATCACCGGCAGCGTCACGACGAAGATCGCCTCGACGGCCCAGACGATGACGCGGGCCACCAGGTCGGCGATCAGGTCACGGACGATGTCCCGGGTGAACTGCACCAGGTTGCCGGCCCCTTCGGTGGCGATGGACATCGCCAGCGCGATCGAGCCGACCTCAGCGAAGCCCTGCACGTTGTAGGACATCATGCCCTGGTACGCCGCGGCCGCGTCGCCTTTCCAGTCCGGCACGTCGCCGGCCAGGTGCGACTGGAGGTTGCGGCCCATCTGGTCCAGCGCCGTCGCCATGTTCGTCCAGGTGGCCGCGTGCGAGGCGACCACGTCCGGCATGCCGGTCAACGCGTCCAGCATCTCGCGTAACGGCTCGAAATACTCCATCGCCCAGCCGAGGCCGTTCGCCAGCAGCGCGCTGAACGGATCCATGGCAGAGGAGACCACGTCGAGCCCGAAAGCCGCACCGGCCAGCAGATCGTCGACCCAGCCCTCACTACGTACCGCGTCGACCAGGTCCTCGAACCCGTCAGCAAGCGAGGCACCGGTCCACGCCTCACGCGTGGAATGAACCGGTGCGACAAGCGAATCGTCGCTCACCGCAGCCGGCCTTCGATCGCGAGCAGGCCTTTGGTGGTGTCCGCATCGACCGCGTCATAGGCGTCCGCGGTCTCGCGTAGCCCATCCGCCGCTATCTGAAGGTTCTCCTCCAGATAGGCGACCACCTCGTCCCACGGCTGATGCCGGGCCTCGAGAATCGCGGAGATCCAGCCACAGAGCAGTCCGTACGCCTGATCGTCGCGCGTGATGTGCGAGCTGGCCCCTTTGACCGCAGCGAACTGCTCGCGCAGCGCATCGAGGTTCCGGGCGTGCATACGGATCTGCTCCGAGTCCGACTCCCAACCGGCAGCCATGTCAGTGCTCCTGTGACCCGTGCGGATCGACCTGGTGCGGCCGCCGCGGAACGCTGTCTGCGATCGCGCGGGCCGCGACAGACTCGGCGATGACTTCCTGTGGCTGGTCAGCGAGCTGCGCGGCGGCGTCACGGATCAGGGTCATGACGGCCCGGGCGAGGAGGTCCGGCGCCGCCTGCGAGGCGGATCGGCCGAACGTCAGATCGACCGGGTTGCCGGTGACCTCGGCTGGACCATTCGCGTCGCCATGCGTCACGCGGAGTGCGGATAGTCGCGCGCTCATCGCCCGTGTGCCGGCGGCTTTCTTGTTGATGCCGCCCTTCCACGCGTACATCCGGGCAAGCGCGCTGTCAGGGTCGAATGCATCGCCCAAGCGCAGGAAGACAGCCGCCAACGCATCCCCCGAAGTCGTCCCGTCTCGTACCGTGCCCGAGCCTAGCAAGGCACGCCAAGCGGTCATTCCGATCCAGCTGGTCGTCGGTGGGCGGTGGCGGCCTACTACGGGGGAGTGCCGCCGAACACGCTCTCACTGCCCGTCTACAGGCAAATGCCTCCCATCCGGTCCTGTATAGGCGGTCGGCGCGGGCGTGCAACCGACGCACCGCCCACCCACGCGTACCGGTCAGCGCCTATCGGCCGTGCGGCGGAGGTTCCGCCTACCGGTCCGGAAGTTCGGGTCTCGGGGTGACGAGCAGGCGGGCCGCGTGGGTGACGGCGGCGCGGGTCTGGTCCGCGGAGTCGTCGCCGAGGACCATCCGGGTGATCTGCGGGGAGGTGATCGGCCAGTTCGCCAGGGACAGCAGCGTGAGCAGCAGCTGGGGCGCGGGCAGGTCGGCGGCGATCACGCCACGCTCCTGGGCGGACGTCAACCGGGCGATCTTGTCCTGGTAGACGACCGCCCGGACGGACTCCCCCGGCACGGAGCCGGCGTCGGCGAGGGACTCCCAGGCGAGCAGCCGGGTCAGCTGCGGATGCCGGAGCTGGTAGTCGTAGGTGCGCCCGGTGAACTCCACGAGGTCGTCCGGCGAGTCGGCGCTGAACGGCACGCTCTCGACAATGCCGGCGAGCTGTTCCTCCAGGATGGCGTCGAAGAGCTGGGCCTTCCCGCCGTAGTTGCTGTAGAGCCGCTCCTTGTTGACCCCGGCCCGGGCGGCGATGCGCTCGACCGTGCTCGTCGTCGGCGCGTCCCGGACCATCGGGCTCGGCTTGGCCGAGCAGCTGCTGCGCCGCGGCTGGACCGTCATCGGCACTGTGCGCGGCACCGCGCGCACTGCCCTGCACGACCTGGCCGACCGCTCTGATGGCCGGCTCACCGTTGAGCGCCTCGAGATGACCGACGCCGACTCCCGGGCGGCGCTGCGAGACACGCTCGCCGGCACCACCCTCGACCTGCTGCTGGTCAGCGCCGCCATCACCAACGGCGACCAGCCGATCGGCGACGTGGACGAGGCTACGTTCACCCAGGTCATGACGGTCAACGCCTACGCGCCGCTGCGCGTCGTCGAAACGCTGCTGCCGCTGGTGAGCCCGACCGGCACGATCGGCGTGCTGTCCTCCAGCCAGGGCAGCCTCACGCTGAACACCCGCGGCGGGCATGAGGTCTACCGGGCCAGCAAGTCGGCGCTCAACCAGCTGATGCGCAGCTTCGCCGCCCGGCACGCCGGCGACGCGCGCCCCCTCCTGCTGCTGAACCCCGGCTGGGTCCGGACCGAGCTGGGCGGCCCGGAGGCGCCGCTCAGCATCGACCAGAGCGTCCCCGGCGTGATCGACACCGTTCTCGCCCAGCACGGCACGCCCGGTCTGCGATTCCTGGACCACCGCGGCCAGACCGTGCCGTGGTGAGCCCCTTGCCCTAGGACATTCGGGTGTTCGCGACGCCATTCACTCGCGTCTGCCTATCGCTTCGTCACGTGACGTCCGGGGCATCTCGTTCCGTCCCGGCCGCACCAGCCCGGTCTCGTAGCCCAGCACGACGGCCTGTGCGCGGTCACGCAGACCCTGCTTCATCAGGATGCGGCTGACGTGGGACTTCACCGTCTGCTCGGCGATCACCAGGTCAGCGGCGATCTCGTGGTTGGAGAGCCCGCCGGCCATCAGCGTCAGGATCTCGCGTTCCCGCGCGGTCAGGCTGGATAGCCGATCGCCCGGCTCCGGGCGCATCGGGCGCGCGCTGACGAAGTGTTCGATCATGCGCCGGGTCACGCTGGGGGCGAGCAGCGCCTCGCCGGCGGCCACGACCCGGACGGCGGCGGCGAGTTCCTCGGGCAGGGCGTCCTTGAGCAGGAACCCGCTCGCTCCCGCGCTCAGCGCCTCGTAGATGTGGTCGTCGATGTCGAAGGTCGTCAGCATCAGCACCTTCGGGACGTACCCGTCGGGAAAGGTGGGGCTCAGCAGGCGCTTGGCGGCGGTGAGGCCGTCCATACGCGGCATTCGCACATCCATGAGCACCACGTCCGGCCGTTGCGCGCCGACCACCTCTATCGCGGCGTACCCGTCGGCGGCCTCCCCGACCACGTCGAGGTCCGGCTGGGCGGTCAGGAACGCGACCAGTCCCGCCCGGACTACGGGCTGATCGTCGACGATGACCACTCGGACGGCCACGTCACCACCGTCCCGTCGTGAGCGGGATCGTGCCGCGCACCAGGAAACCCCCGTCGGCGGTGGACTCGGCGCGCAGCCGGCCGCCGAGCAGCGCCGCCCGCTCCCGCATGCCCACCAGGCCGTGCCCGTTCGCCAGGGGATCACCAGGCCGCCCCGCGAGGCCGGGCCCGTTGACCACCTCGACCGACAACTCCTCCCGCATGACGTCGAGGCTCACGTCGATCGGCGCGCCGTGGGCGTGCCGCACCGCGTTGGCGAGGGCCTCCTGAACGATCCGGTACGCGGTCAGGCCGATCGGGACGGTTATCGCCTCGTCCGTCAGGTCGCCGTCGACGTGCAGCCGCGCCACCGCGCCCGCCCGTGTCACCGCCGCCACGAGGTCGGCGACGTCCTCCAGCTGGGGTTGCGGGGCCACGTCCGTGCCGGCGTGCTGGTCGCGCAGCACCGTGAGCACCTGCCGCATCTCGGCGAGTGCCGTGCGGGTCGCGTCGGCGATGCTGTCGAACTCCCGGCGGGTGGGGTCGTCGAGTTGCGGCAGCCGGTAGGCGGCGGATCGCGCCTGCACCTGGATCACGGACATGCTGTGGGCGACGACGTCGTGCAGCTCACGCGCGATCCGCGAGCGCTCCTGGGTCAGGACACGGCTCGCCTGTTCCAGTTCCGCCCGGTGACGCGCGTGGGTCAGTTCGGCCCGGATCGCCGACCGCTGACCGGCGAGCACGGAGACCACGAGCACCAGCACCGAGTTGGACGCGAAGACCGTCAGGTTCGCGCCCCAGTCCTCCACGGGCACCGGGAGGGCGAGGACGAGCGCGACCGACACCGTGGCGGACAGCAGCCAGGCCGCCAGGCCGCGTCCCCATCCTCCGTGCCACCCGGCCACGGCGATCACGCCGAGTTGCGTGAGCAGACCGGGCACGGACCACGGCCACGCCGCGTCACTCGCCCCATGCGCCAGTACGGCGAGGGCGCACGCCGCGGCCGAGGAGACCCCGATCGCGATTCCCGGCCACCGGATCAACAGCGGAATGCAGGCACAGTGCGCCAACGCCAGCACGAAGGCCGGGACGACCGCGATCCCGTGCCCGCTCACGTACACGGGCACACTTATGGCGAACAGCGCCAACGCCACCGAGCGCACCACTGAGGTCAGCACGACTCCGGGTTTGTTCGTGGTGAGGTCGGACATCGGGCTCCCTGCTGTGGACACCGGGCGCCTATGCGACCGGAGCCGTCTTGGTACCACGACCGGCTCGCAGCACCACGGCGGCGGACACCGCGCCAAGGCAGATCACCGTGGTCACGCCCGCCCCGATGGTGAGCCCGTCCGGCGACACGATCGACTGGCCGCGCAGCGCCTGCCACAGCAGCAGGCCGAGCAGGGCCGCGTACCCGGCCGAGGTGATCAGGACGAGCCGGAACTCTACCTCCGGCCGCCGCAGCGTGGGCAGCCGCCGCCCGGCGAGCCGCAGCGCGGCCAGCACCAGCGGGAGAATCTGGAGCGCGTGCATCCCGATGAAGTGCGGGATGCGAAGGTCGCCGCCTTCGGTGCTCCAGCCGAGCAGGAGGAGCCCCGCACCGCCGTCGGCCACCCCGACCGAGTGACCGCCCAGGACACCGCCGGGGTTGGCCGTCTGCTCGGGTGTGGGCGAGGTCATCAGCCCACCCACCGCCATGCCGGCCAGGGCGATCAGCAACCCGGCGCGCACCGACCACACCAGCGCCCGGTCCTCGGTCGCGCTGAGCATCAGCGCCAGGCAGATGATCGCGCTCATGATCCACACCACGACCCCGATCATGCCCGCGACCTGGTAGAGCAAAGCCTCCAGCGGGGTGGCAATTCCGAAGTGGCTCATGCGGCCGCGCGCCGCCGACCAGGTGATCCAGGCGATCTCGACGAGGAAGGAGACCACGAACACGGTGGCAGCGGCGTCGGCGACCCGCCGGAAGCGGGTGACCCGGCTCAGCACCCAGGACAGGGAGACGGAGTAGAGCAGCGTGGACAGCGCGAACTTCAGCGGCTTGCCCCAGACCGGCTGCCCCATCAACAGGCGGTCGTCGACAAGCAGGGCCACGAGGCTGAACACCGCGAGCCCGGCCATGGTGGCGGTCAGGACCGCGAGAGGGCGGTGCGCACGTGGCGCGAACGGTGAGAAGGACATGACGAGCAGTTTTCTGCGCGGAAGCGGAGAAATCGTCACACCGGAGAGCCGATCTACCCCATACCCGGGTACGGGGTGCCCCCGCATCGCACCGGCCACGCTTGGCTTGGCAGTCGTCCGGCCCCGTGCGGTCGGACCGCCGGTCCCCAAGATCAGGGGCACTGAATTCGGCAAGAGCGCGCGTGTAGCAGGCACCTGGCACCCACACCGGGTGACAACCAGTGGGGTATCCGGCATGCGCGGTCTGCGGCGATGAGCACATACCCGACCAGGGTGACCCGTGGCATCCCAATATCGGCCCTGTCAACGAGCCGCTGGAGGTGGGAACCGGAGCTCCGGACGCCCGATTAAAGCGATGGGCCACGCTGCGCAGCCTCACGGAGGCGCATGGCCAGGTTGTGGATGTCGCGGAACGCTCGCCGGCCCTCCTCGGTCGGGGCGATCGGCGGTCGCGCGCCGAGGTGCTCCACAGCCGACGCCACGACGTGCTCGGACCCGTCGCGCCTGGTCGGTTCCATGATGAAGTCGAGGTAGGCGAGCATCGCGGGCACGACGTCGGCACCGGCCACCACTGTCGCAGCGGCAGCCAGCGGCGGCGCCGTCAACGACCCCTGCGACCGCGCCGTCGCCGTGATGAGGTCGTCGTGAATCAGCTCTGCGGGCACCGTCAGGCTGAACCATGCACCCATCACCACCGGCCGCCACGCTCCGACTCTGAGCAGTGAGCCGACGTCGTCCGCGGTGACGGTACGGCTGGCGGCGACCAGCCGCCCCCAGGTCTCATCGTCGATCCGCAGGCCGTTCAAACCCATCATTCGCAGGTAGAACGGCGCCACTAACCTGGACTCGATCTCGGATAGCGACACTTCACGCTTCGGCCTGGCTCGGCGGCCAGCGGGCCGTTCAGGGCAGGCGGGCCCGCAGAAGCCAGACGGCGCGCAGAAGACCGCCGCGGTGCTTGCCCGCCTTCATCCACGCGGGAAGCTGTTCGAGCATGCTCATCTCGCAGCAGGAGAAAGCCGGACCGCGCTCGCGGAGACCGGCGGTCAGGTATCGCTCCAGCAGCGTGAGGTGGTCGGCGTTGTAGGCCCAGAAGAGACGTCCGCGGAACTCGGTGCGCAGCCAGAGGGGAAAGCCGAAGTAGGGGTCTTCGGGCCCGGACAGGTGTGGCAGCAGATAGCCGCTATCGCGCTGTGGCGCACTCCAATACTGGACGTGCCCACAGCCGGAACAGGTAACCCGGCGATGCAGCCCGGCCAGGCGTTGTTCGCCGGCGGTACGGTCCGGCCGAACCGATGCCGCCCCGGAACAGACCGGACAGCGAACGAGAATGTCGTCTCCGAAGCGCGACAGCCTCACCATCGGGTCACGGAACCGGATACCGACAGTGCTCATGGCCGCCGATCGTACCGTTGCCACAGTCCTCTGTCGCGGCGAATTCCGCCGACCCGGAGTCCGCCAAGATCGCCGCTGCACAAGCGTGCCCGCGGTCTTGGCATCGGCGACTGTAGGTTACGGATCGCGCCGATCCTGCCAGACCGCGGCGTGGATGAGTTTTACCAAGAAGCGGCGGAACGGCGTCAACGCCAGCGCATCGGGCAGTTCAGATTGTCGGTGTCCGGCGTCCGCCGGTCATGAGCTGATGGACGCTGACCACATCTGAAGAGATCCAGCGGGTCCACGGTTGCCACCGCGCGGACCGTGGCGGCTCACCGCCAAGACAACCAGCCGTCCTCGACGACCGCGGTGGCCGGGTATGTGCGGTCCGAGTTCCCTACTGCCATCGGCTGTCCGGTGCGCAGGGCGGTCACCAACCTGGTCAGAAGGTCGGCCAGGCTCGTGTAGTAGGGCGCCGAAATGACGCCGCGGTGCTCGTGGTCGTGATCGCGCAGGAATCCGTACTCGGGGCCGGGCCGGCAGTCCATGACGAGGCAGTTGCCGGCTCCATCACCCCCGATCGGCACGTACTCGGACGGGAAGTACCGTCCTGGAACGTCGCCTTCGGCAGCGACGGGGTACAGGTTCCGGAAGGCCATCGCATTGACCTCCTCCTCGAGGTCCACGTCGCGTTCGATCTCACGGCTTCGCAGCATGTCCTCGACACCGAACAGCTCGTAGTTCGGCAGGAGGTAGCCCGCGGCGACGCCGTCGTGCAGTTGCCACCATTCGACGAGCTCTCGGTTCAACGCTAACCCGAGCCGCTCCTCGGCTGACGCCAACCGTGCCGGGTCGCCGGGCGGACGCACCTGCTCGTGAAGGCGCGGAGCGTTGGCTGCCAGCCAGGACGTCAGCTCCGACCACAACGGTGCCAGCATGAGCGAAAGCATAACGGGATCACCATCGACGCCCGCGACGCAGATCGATCGCGCGCGCTCGTCGGCAGAAGTGCACGTTTGTCGACGCGGGCGCGATATGCGCACCGTGACGACCAGCGGGGTGCGTCGGCGCGTATGGACTGCGGCGGATCCGGACGCCGCCGCCGCGTGACTGTCCTGGTGTCAGTCGAGGCGTAGCTGACCCATCAGTGCGTCAATCATGGCGATCGGATCAGCGGTTCGGTTGCTGCCGAGCCAGACCCGGGCGGCCGTATCGACGCAGGCGAGCCCGGCGGCGAGGAGAGCCCGGGCCCGGTCCTCGTCGCTGACTGGCGCGTGGCGTCCGGCGCCGGGCAGGCGCTCGACGATGACCGGTACCAGCAGGCTCTCCCAGTCGTGATGCTTGTCCGCACTGCGCATCTGCATCGACGTGGAGTACATGGCGATGTCGGCGACGCCCGCGACGTCGGCGGCGGGGGAGCCCGGTGCTCCGAGGAGGTGATGGAAGGCCAGCCGGAGGGATTCCCAGACCGGTTCGTCGCCGGGGCGGGCGGCCAGGGCGTCGCGGACCCGCTCGGCGGATCCGCGGAGTCCCGAGAGCACGACGTCTTCCTTGGTGGGGAAGTACCGGAAGAACGAGCGCGGCGAGATGCCGGCCGCGGCGGCGATGTCGGTCGTGGTGACGGCGTCGAAGCCCCGCTCGGCGAAGAGCCGCAGGGCGATGGTGAGGACCTCCTGTCGCATCCGGTCGCGGGTGCGCTGCCGCAGGGACGGTCCAGTGGTCATGCCCACTTTTATAGCATCCCCCTGCCTTCGTGGCAGTAGACTGCCATCAAGGCAGCGAAGTGACAGCAGGAGGAATCATGCGACCGGTGAACCACAACGACGAGACGGTGCTCATCACGGGAGCCAGCTCGGGGATAGGCGCCGCGTTCGCCCGGCTCCTGGCGGCACGCGGCTCCGGCCTGGTCCTCGTGGCACGCCGGATCGACCGGCTGGAGTCTCTGGCCGCTGAACTGCGGACCGCGCATCGCGTACACGTCGAGGTGATCGCCTGTGATCTCAGCGAGGACGCACCCGGCGAGCGCTTGCTGGCCGAGACAACGGCGCGGGGTGTCACCGTGACGAGCGTGGTTAACAACGCCGGCGCCGGGCTCTGGGCGCGTTTCGTCGACTCGGACCCGGCGCGGCTGCGTCAGATCGTGGCCTTGAACGCGACGGCGGTGATGGACGTGAGCCGCGCTTTCCTGCCCGTCATGGTGCGGCGAGGGTCCGGCTACCTGCTGAATGTCAGCAGCCTCGGTGCCTACTCCTCGACTCCGATGCAGGCGGTGTACTCCGCCGCCAAGGCCTTCGTGGTCAGCTTCACCGAGGCGCTGTGGGCGGAGACCCGGGGCAGCGGTGTGCGGGTGCTCGCCCTCGCCCCCGGCATCACCAGTTCCGAGTTCTTCGAGGCGCTGGCCAGCGACGATCCCGCCTCACGTCCCGGGAAAGCTCAGACACCCGCCCAGGTCGCCGAGACCGGACTTCAGGTCCTCGAGCGCCGCAACCCGCCACCCAGCTGGGTCTCCGGGCACCTCAACCACGCCTTGGCCCTCGCCCCGCGGTACTTCACCCGCCGCCGCGCCGTTCTACTCACCGCCGCGGGCACCATGCGCAACACTTCCACGCCCCCGGCCGCCCACAACGCCCCCGGAGTACGGTGACCGGCCGACCGTTCAGGGGTGAGTGAGCCCGTGGTAGGTCCAGCGATATTTCGCGTTCGTGGTGCGGGCGACACTGTCCAGCACGGCACCGGCGTCCAACCAGGGCTGCACCAGCGATCCACCGGCCTCACAGGCGGCCAGGGGTTCGTAGCCCGTGTCCTCCTTGAGCAGGTCGAGGACGGTGAGCCGCCCTTCGTACCGGGACGTTCCGTAGCTCCGGATCCCCTCGGCCAAGAAGGCCGAGAAGTCCCCGAGCGTGGGGAACAGCGACGACGACCATCGTGGCGCCGGGACCGCTCGACCGTTGAAGCGGTCGTTGCCCAGGGTGACCAGAATCGACTCGTCGTCTCTGCTGATCGTCGCGGGTAGATGCTCGTGCTGCGACGAGAATCCGGCCCCGGTGAAGAGGGAGCCGAGAGCCGAGTTGGTCGTGCGCTCGGTGACGAAGACGGCAGGGCGGCCGCCTGACCTGTGGTCGAGAACTCCGTAGCGCCGCGCGGTACTGACGCTTCGGACGCCGAACAGGGAGGGGACGGGACCGGCCGTGACCTTGCTGAGCCGCAACACGCACACCGAGGCGACCGCGCCGCCGTTGACGAGTTGGGGGGTCAACCAGGCAACCGGGAGCAGGCGTTGCAGGTGGTCGGCGGGCAGACGGTAGTTGAAGATGATGCGCTCTTCCACCAGAGCGCGAACTGAGGGCAGCCGGCTACCCGTCGCCGTCGATTCCGGGAGATCAAGTACAGGCATGGTGCACAAGTCTGCACCCCCGTACCGCGATGACACCAGGGCCCACCGGCGGACGATCCACCCCGGTGCTCATCGGCATGATCCGAGCGGTGCGGGACCGAACCGTCTTCGCACCCACCGATTCGGCGGGGTGCGGGGCCGGCACTGCGGCCGGCCCTTCACCCAAGCTCGGCCTGGTCAGTTGGTGGCGGGTACCGAGGTGGCCGCGGCCTGACGGGCGGCTTCGCGACGGCGGCGGACGGGCCAGCTCACGCCGCCGAGGAGCACCAGGGCTCCGCCCAGGGAACCCCAGATGTACGGCGCGGCCTGCTGGTTCGACTTGGCCTGTTCGAACGTCTTGTCAGAGGAGCCGGTCGTGTCGCCGACCTTACGGCAGACATCGCCCTGCTCCATCGTGGAGCCGCCACATGTCGGAGCGCCGTCCCAGTCGTAGGCGAAGACACCCCCGAGAATCACCAGTCCGATGATGATCGCCAGGATCGGGCGGCGGAAGGGCAGGATCAGGAGTTTGATGAGCAGTCCCACAAGATGCCTCACATGAGTTATTGCGCCGCCCCGCCCCCGCGGAGTCCCCGTAGCGCCGCCGGACGCTATCAGAATCCGGCTCGCGACTGCTGCTTCGGATGGCCCCGACCAGGTAGACCAGCGGTTGCGGTAACCCGCCTGCGGCCAATCACGACCAAGTCGGCCAGGATCCGTTCCTCTGACATGCGGGCGATGCAACGAACGGCATCTGACCTGCTGGAGCCGCACCGCAAGCGGAATAGCGCATACCTCAAGCGTTACTCGGAGAGCCTCACTGGCCCGCATTCCAACAGCACGGGTCCACTTCCGGGTGAGGGTCGTTCACCGCTCACGGCGAACCGTGGTGATGGCTAGCGTCAGTCACGGCCGAGATCCAGACGAAGGATCGCAGGTCAGACGTAGTGAATCCGGGAGAGGAACGGCCTGTTCGTCTCCCGGGTCGAGATCATTCGGTGCGGTCCAGGCTTGGCCCTATCCGATCACGAGAAGGGACACGACATGATGAAGCTCCGATCCGCAATCGGTGCGTTCGTCCTGGCCGTCTGTGCGCTCGCCGGCCCGCTGGCTCTTCAGCCCACGGTGGCGCAGGCGCAGACCGCGGGAAGCTGCACCGGTTCAGTGACGTTCCGCCAGAAGGTCGATGGACCCGGCGGGACGATCGGTGAGCTGATCGTGTACTACAAGTCCGACAACAGCGGCACCAACACCGCGTGCATGTACCACCGTGGCCGGTCGGCGGGTGTCGCCAGCACTACCCAGGCGCACATCGAGAGCTGCCGGGAGCAGAGCGGCGAAGGACAGCCCGGCTGCACGGTCCTCAGCAAAATGACTGACAACGGCCCGGCCAAGTACTCCTCGTACGCCGGTCCGGTCTCGGTGGTCGGGGTGGCCAACCGGTGCGTGTACGCCTCCGGCTTCGTGGACTACTCGGGGGTGCGCTACTACGTCCAGCCGCTCGGCCGGATGGGCTGCTGAGCTCTCACGTCCCGCCCCGCCGCGCTCCGGCGCGGCGGGGCACCACGCGTTCACGAGGCCATTCCAAGCGATAGCCGATGCCCGTACGATCTCGACGGTCCCGCCCCTTCCGAGCCGAGCGCGCAGGCTGAACCGCAGGAAGGGTGCATAAGGATCACCGACAGCTCGGTCAGGTGACCGGATGCGCCGGACCCGGAGGCTCCGAACGGGCACACAACAGCGTCACTGCCTGCGCCTGAGGCCCACCAACCAGGGTGATGGGATGACCGTAATCACCCGGTAGGGGTGTGAACGGCTGTCGGGCCGCAGCGGCGGGCGCGGACCGCTACCGTCGCCCGTTATGACCGCGACCCACCTGCCGCCCGCCGAGTATTACGCCCGCGCCCCGAAGAGCATGAACGGTGCGGGAGCGATCTTTCACGATCCGGCCGGCCGGATCCTGCTGGTCCAGCCCACCTATCGCACCGACACGTGGGAGGTCCCCGGCGGCGGGCTCGAAGAGGGCGAATTTCCACTCGACGCCGCAGTCCGTGAGGTCATGGAGGAGCTCGGCATCACCGTACGGATAGGGCGGCTGCTGGCCGTCGACTGGGTGCCGCCGCAGCCCGACGGCCGGCCCGCCCTGGCCAACCACCTGTTCGACGGCGGCCCCATCACCGCCGACTGGGCCACGACACACCTCCGTCTGCAGACCGACGAACTGCGCGCCTGGCGCCTGACCGCGGCCGACGAGTGGCCCGGCCTGCTCGCACCGCACATGGTCCGACGGCTTCACGCCTGCGCCAGAGCGCTACGAGACGGCACCACCGCCTACCTCCACCACGGCTACGACCCCGCCACACCGCACCCCTGACCGGGCACCCTGCTCACCCGAGGGGGCGCCGGACAGCCCGCGCGCACGAGAGCACACCATGACCATCTCCGTAGCCGGACCGCACCTGCACGACGACGAGATCGCCGCCGCCGTGTTCCTCTTGCGCTCCGGAAATCTCAGCCAGGGCGAGCGGGTCGCCGCGACCGCCGCCGCCCTCACCCACTGCCGCAATCGCCCCGGTCCGCCTCTACGGCTGACTGGCCGACATGCCCCGGTTCACCGCCATCGCCGGTCGGTACCACCTCGTCGTCATCGAGGACGCAGCTCAACCCCATGCCGCCCGCCACCACGGGAAGCCCGCGGACCGTCGGTTTCGACACGCCGTACCCCCGCAGTCGGCCACCGACCGCTACCCCGGGAGCTGCGGTCGGAGATCCTCTCGATGCGGCGGCTCGTCACGGCACTGCCGCGAGGTGTCCGGAGCGGGCGACACCCGCCCCGGACACCGATGCGGTCAGGAGGCGGTGCAGGTCGGGGTGATACCGGTCGCCGAACCGGTGCCCTGGAAGCCGAACTCGGTGGTCTGTCCGGCGCCGAGGCGTGCGTTGTGGTCGACGTTGGCGAAACGGACGGCGCCGCTGGTGCCGCTCGGGGTGCTGTTCCACGCGTTGGTCACGGTGGCGCCGCCGGGCAGGTTCACCCCGACGGACCAGCCGTTGATCGACGCGGAGCCGGCGGTGACCCGTACCGTGGCGACGAAGCCACCGGTCCAGGAGTTCAGGGACACGGTGGCCGAGCAGCCGGCGGGCACCGGGCTGGGCGAGGTGGAGGGCGTCACCGTCGGTGTCGGCGTCACCGTCGGGGTGACAGGTGGCGTGGTGGGCGTGCCGGTGCCGCTACGGCCCTTGTTCAGCTCGTCGAGCACCGCGTGGTACGCGGCCTTCTTCTGGTAGCTGCCGTTGCCGCCGGTGAAGAGCAGGCCCCGCTCGGAGGAGCGCCACGACTCGCTGTCCGCGATGCCCCACACGGTGATGCCGGTGCACTTCGCGACGTTCAGGCAGGCGCGGACGACCTTGCGGTAGTTGTCCGCCTGGCCCTGGCCGATGTCGTTGTTGCTCAGGTCGTCGTCGATGTCCAGCTCGGTGATGTGCACCTCGACGCCCAGGTCGGCGAAGCGCTGGATGTTGGCCTGCAGGTCGTCGCTGATGATGCTGTTCGGGTTGTCGTTGAAGTGCGACTGGAAGCCGACGCAGTCGATGTACTGCCGGTAGTTGCTGACGATGTCGTACAGCGCGTTCGCCTTGCGGTTGGGGGTGCCGCCGCGGACGGTCAGCCCCTCCACGTCGTAGTCGTTGATGCACAGTTTGGTGGAGAGCCCGTTGGCCTGGACGACCTGCTTGGCTCGGATGAACGAGTCGCGGATGACGTCGGTGTCGCCGGCGTCGAAGAGGTCGCCGTCGCCGTTGGCGTCCCGGTTCATGCTGTGCGGCCACTCGCCGCGCCGGGTGCCCGCGTTGTTGTCGGCCAGCGCCTCGTTGACCACGTCCCAGTACGCGATCCGGTTGCCCCAGCGGGTCAGCGCGTTGCCGATGAAGGTGTTGAGCGTGGCCTGGCTGGCGCCCTGGAGCGCGCCGGCCTGCGAGTGCCAGACCAGGGTGTGGCCGCGGACGATCATGTTGTTGGTCTGCGCGTGGTTGACAAGCGTGTCGGCGCCCCCGGTGTTCTGCAGCCCGCCGCTGGACGTGGCGATCGTGTCCGGCTTCATGTTGTTCTCGGGGGTGAGCTGGCTGAACTCCTGGGCCACTGTCGAGTTGAGCCGCCCGGGTGAGGCCGCCACCCCGAAGAAGAGGCCGGCCTTGGCGGCGGCCGCCCGCAGCGTGGTCTCGGCCGCGGCGGCCGGCGTGATCCCCTGGACGATGGCCGCGCCGCCGGCCAGCAGCAGCACCGCCGCCGGCAGGGCCATTCTTCTGGTACGTCTCCTGCGCTGGTCCGGGCTGCCGCTCACAGGGACTCCCTCCAAATCGATCGTCATGCGTCGATGTATTTCAGTGTCGCAAAGTATCGATACCGGTACGTCGCGATGTCAACTCCCGGAAAACTTCCGGAATCTCATACGGGCGAATCCGGCGGAAATGACCTGACCACGGCCGCCACACCGGTCTGCACGGCAACGGGTGGAGTCCACCGCCCACCGGCGCCGGTGGGCTTGGCTTGGAACCGGCGGCGGAGGCGCTGGCCGAGCGTGGACTCGCCGATCGCGCAGGCAGCGAAGTGGAGCGCTGCCGCGCCCCGAGCTCGGCATCGACCGACGTGTCGGGTCGTCACACCCGTACCCGGTGATGGCTGTTGAGCTGGGGTTTTAGGGCGTCGCCGAAAGGATGGAGCGGGCCGGTACGCGGGGTGATGCTGGTGGTGAACGCGGCACGAGACCGCAGCGGGTGCGGGATGCCGCCGACTTCACGAGGAGACACGACATGGTGCTTGACGCCACGACGACACGGGTTTCGCGGAACGGGGCGCTGACGCTGATCGCGGCGGTCGCGGTGCTGTTCGCGATACTCTCCATGTTCACGCCGGCGACCGCCCGTGCGGCCGAGCCGCAGGGCACCGGTTTGGCGGCCGCGGGCTGGACGCCGAACCTTCAGCTGGCCGGGCCCAAGGAGCGGGTGCACCGGGACGTCAGCTCGGCCGACCGGGCTTACATGCTCTCGCACTGCGCGGCGCAGTACGTATGCGTCGCCGCCGGTCAGGGCGACGGCATGCACACGATCTACGAGCTCTACTACTGCGTGGAACGCAACCTGAGCAACTTCATCGACGCTGGAACCATCACCAACAAACAGACCCACAACGCGACGGTATGGCTGCTGACCCAGAGCCGCGAGCGCTACAGCTGGGTGGAGCCGGGCCTGCAGAAGGACGTCGACTGGCGCCCGATCTGGTTCCTCCAGGTCTGCTGACCGGCCGGTGGTGGGCGGGGGAGGGTCCGCGGCGTGCCAGCGGCCCGGCCGAACGACGGGCGGTGAAGCGGAGGTGAGCGCACCCGAGCGCCCACTCTTGCGCGGGGGGATCCTCAGGCTCGCCGGCGTCGCAGCGGCCCGGCGAGCGCGCGGGAGTGCCGACCGAGGCCCGGGATGATCCGGCGCGGCTTCTACGACCCGCTCGATGACGGCGGGGACTGATTGGTCGAGATCGAGAGCTGGTCGCCGGACACTCGCCCGCGCACCCAGGGCTGAAAACAGAGCAGGGTCAGGCACTCGCTCATCGGTACGAGCGGGCGTCGGCCACCTCCGACGTGCGTCACGCCGCGTGACGGCTCACCGTCGTCCGCCCCGCGCGGTCGGCGGCAGGAGAGTCAGCCGACATGCCGGTGCGGGAAATCCGTCATTCACCGGTGGGCAGACGGGCGGGATCGACTCCGTCCACGCCGGTCCAGAACCGCACCGGGTACGCCCATTCCTTCTTGTAGAACTGGCTGGGCATTCGCGAGTTTGCGTCGTCGAACGTTACGAACTCTGTCGCATAACTCGGGTATCCGTCCGTGGGCAGGGCGCCGGCGTAGCCAAGTGCTTCGAGCAGAACTGTCCGCTCTAGCTTGTTCGACTTGAGTTTGCCGATCAGGGCTGCGTTCAGCTCCGTCAACTGTGCGGACTCGGGCAGCAGCCGGATCGCATCAACGATATCTTCCAGCACTGCTCGGCCCCGGTGGACATCGTAGTCATTGTCTGCTCCGTCGAACCGCTCCACCGCGGCGCTGGCCCACGGAATGTTTATCGGCCGCAACCAGAAGGCGTCGCCGGCGAGGTCCTCGGATGTGACAGCGTCCTCGTTCTCGCGCATACCGCACACTCCACAGTTCGTGGGGTGGAAATGCTGCGACGGCACGAAGACATGCTGGGGAAAGTGCCGCAGGACCGTTAGCCGCGGCCACACACTCCGCCGACTCTGGTTCCTCGTAACCAGGCTCGCAAGCCACGCCCGCTCGATCGCGCGCCGGTCAGCGGCAGCGGCCACCGCGACTGCTGTTCGGACAAGGTCATCATGATCCACGCTCGCCAATCTAGGCTAGACTGCGCTACAACGGCGATTCGGCGACGGCTGGTTGCAGGGATGTCAGTTTGACCCGGATTGCGGCGGCGTCGGGGTGGCTCAGGTCGTCGAGGATCGTCACGGCGTCCGTCCACACCTGCCGGGCCAGCGCCGGGTTGCCGTCACCGCGCAGCGCCTCTCCGAGATGGGTGAGTGCCTCGGCCTCCTGGAAGCGGTCACCCAGTTGCCGGAAGAGTCCGATCGCCCGTCGGTGACAGGCGATCGCCGACGCGTACCGGCCGAGGTGCTGACGCGCGTATCCCAGGCTGTCCCAGGTCGCGGCGAGCCCTGGAATGTCGTCGAGGTCGGTGAGCAGCGTGATGGCCCGCTCGCAGCACCCGACCGCGGGCTCGTACTCGCCGCGCACCACGTGGTGCCACGCGACGGCGTTGAGAGCCCTGGCTTCCCAGACCCGATCGGCGGCCGTGGCGAAGAGCTCCAGCGCGCGTTGGGCGTGACCGAGCCCCAGGCGGTGTGGATCGTGCCGGGCCAGCAGGTATGCCAGGTCGATGTGGCAACGCGCCTCGAACAGCGGGTCGTCCACGTGATCCGCGAGCTCCAGTGCGCGGCCGAGGTTTGTCACCGCAGGCTCGAGCAGGTCCAGCCGGACCTGTGCCCGTGCCAGGTAGCGCAGCGCGTGGGCCTGGCCGACGGGGGCGGCGGCGCGGCGGGCCGCGGCCAGGGCGACGGCCTGACAGTCGGTGAGATCATGCCAGCGGCCCCGACGGTCCTGAAAGTCGCACAGTGCCCAGGCCAGCATCCAGGCGTGCCGGTCGAGGTGCAGTTCCAGGGCGCGGTGGACCCCGGCGAGCAGTACCGGATATTCGGTGTCGACCCAGGCGACGGCGTGTTCCACGTCGACGATCTCCTCCACTGTCACGCCGTCGGCGGGCGCGGGGAGCGCAATGGGGCGGCGGTGGGGCTCCACAAGCATCGCGGCGCGGTGAAGCGGATGGAGGTAGTGGTCGAACAGCCGGTTGGAGGCGTGGTGGCGGGCGGCGTTGTCGTCCACCTGCTGGGCGCGTTCGGCGGCGAAGGCGTGCAGCAGGTCGTGGACGACATACCGGCCGGGACCGTGCGGGGTGATCAGATGCGCTCGGATGAGTTCCCGGACCAGGCGTTCCGCGTGGGCCGGATCGACGCCGGCCAGACTCGCCACGGCGGCGACCGAGATGTCCGGCCCGGGATGTATGCCCAGCAGCCGGAACAGCCGCGCCGCGGCGGGCGTCAGGGCGTCGTGCGACCACGAGAACACCGTGCGTACGTCGGTGGTCGGATCGTCGCCGGTCGTCAGCGGGTCGAGCCGATCGCCGGCGGCGTGCAGCTCGGTCGCTATCCTGGACAGCGGTTGGGAGGGTCGTCCCGCGGCACGGGCGGCCACCACGGCGAGCGCCAGCGGTAGACCGGCGCAGCGGGCGACGATGTCGTTCAGCGCCGCCGGCTCCGCGGCCACCCGGGTGGCACCCAGCCGAGGCGTCAGTAGGTGCACCGCCTCGTCCGCGGTGAGCAGGCCCAGCGTGATCGGCCTCGCGCCGTGGGAGGCGACCAGGCTCGGCAGCTGGTTACGGCTCGTGACCAGCACCAGGCAGCTCGGCGTGCCCGGCAGCAGGGGGCGTACCTGTGCCGTGTCCAGAGCGTTGTCCAACATGATCAGCATGCGCTTGCCGGCCACCAGGCTGCGGTACAGCGCGGCCTGCGCGTCAGGCTCGGCGGGTATGCGGGACGGGGCCACGCCCAACGCGTCCAGGAAGCCGCGCAGCGCACGCTCGACCGGCATCGCCATCCCGCCGGGGTCGAATCCGCGCAGGTTCACGTACAGCTGGCCGTCGGGGAAGCGGTCCGCGATCCGGTGCGCCCAGTGCAGCGCCAGCGCGGTCTTGCCCACGCCGGCCGTACCGCCTATCGCGGAGATGACGGACGTCGACTCCGGTCGGGGGCCGACCGCGAGACGGTCGAGTTCCGCGAGTTCCCGTGATCTGCCGGTGAAGTGCGCCACGGCGGCGGGCAGCTGACGGGGTACCACCGCGGCCGGCGTAGCCGCCCCGGCGGGCGTGGGCCGGCCGGAGGTGTCGCGCCTGGTGCGGGGACCTCGCCGGGCTTCGGCAACCCGGTCCCGGGCGGTGGCCAACACCCCGCACTCCTCGTCCGTCGCGCCGAGCAGCCGGATCAGTACGTCGAATCGGTCGGTGGGGGCCAGGGTCCGGCCGGTGAAGTACTCCGCGATGGCAGCCACGGAGAAGCCGCTCGCCGCCGCGAGCTCGCGGTAGGTCAGTTCGGAATCGCGCCGGTCGCGTGCGTGGCGGCGTCGCAGCCGGCGCAGCAACTGCGCCAACTGGTCCACCGCGTGGACGTCCGCCGCCTCGGCGAGGATGCGGCTGGCGGCTCGGCCGCGATCGTGGGACATGCCTACATCTCCTGTCGATCGCTGCGATACGGAGCAAATCACCACAGCCAATGCGTTAACGCCCGAGCTGGTCTTTCATCGGCTGTCAACTCCGGCGACGAAGCGTATGCCGATTTCTGGACGCGTCTGCATTCTGCCGTTCGTCCTTTCTACCGCTGCCAAGATCCGAGCACCAGGCGTCTGTCCACAGTGGTTGCAAAAGGGCATGCGTCACGAGAGACGTGGAGGGTGCGATGAGTGCAGTGGAGCGGGCACCGATGATCGGCCGTGAGCGTGAGATCGCCGCCATTTCGACGGCGTTGAGCCAGCTCAGTGCGGGTTCGGCTCGGGTGATCGCGGTGACGGGTGACCCCGGCCTGGGCAAGACCCGCCTCCTCGAGGAGACCACCCACCTCGCCTGCGGGTACGGCTACCCGGTGCTGACCGGGCGGGTGCCGTACGGCAGTCGAGGTGCAGCCGATCCGCTTTCCGACGCGCTGCACGACTATCGGTACGGTATTAACCTATCTGACTCCCCGCGTGACCTTTTCACCCGTATTGCCGCACCAGGTTTGGTGCTGATTCTCGACGACGTCGACCGTGCCGACTCGGCCGCAATCGAGGAATTGCTGCGGCTGCTACGCCGGCCGCCGCATGCACCGGTGCTTGTGGTGCTGGCATATCGGCCCCGTCAGGTCGCGGCGTGGCCGCACCAGTACGTCATCGGAGGTGGCCATCCGTGCCACGTCGACTGGCTGCCCCTGGACCCACTGGACGCGGACGAGACGGCCCGGCTGGTCGCCGCGCATCCCGTGCTGTCGTGGCGGCCGACCCTGCACTCCGACAGCGGCGGAAATCCGAGCTATCTGCGGGTATTGGCGGAGGAGGGGACCGGGCCCGCCTCGGGCACCTGGGCACTGTCCGGGGAACTGGCCGACCTGTCGCCGACCGCGCAACTGGCCGCGTCGGCGGCGGCCGTACTCGGTGATCCGTTCGCTCCGGCCGCGGTCGCCGCCGTAGCCGAGCTCCCCGGACCGGACGTGCACACGGCGATCGACGAGCTGGCCCGGCACGACCTGGTCCGGCCGGTCGACGCGGACGGCCGGTTCGTCTTCCGGCACCCGGTGGTCGGCGCGGTGGCGTATGCGGCGGCGGCCCCGGCGTGGCGGTTGACAGCGCACGCCCGGGCCGCGGTGGCACTGCGCGCGATCGGCACGGCGTCGCACGCCATGGCCCACCACGTCGAGCGGTCGGCAGCCGTCGGTGACCGTGCGGCGATCGCTCTGCTCATCACGGCCGCCCGTGCGGACGGCGAGACGATGACACCGACCAGGTCGCGCTGGCTGCGCGCCGCACTGCGGCTGCTACCGGCGGGCAGCCGGGCGCCCCGCCCGGCCACCCTGATGGCCGCCCTCGCCGCGACCCTGGCCGCCGAGGGACGCCTCGCAGAAAGCCGGGTGACGCTGCATCGGGCGTGGCCGGAGATCGTCGCGCACGATTCGCGAACGTACGACCGGCTCGCCGGCCTCGGCGCGATGGTGGAATGGCTGCTGTGCCGCAACGCCGAAGGCCGGGCGCTGCTGGGCCGTGCGGGCGGCACCACCTCGAGGGAGTCCACAACGCTCCTGCCGACGCATGCGCTGGCGCTGGCCGTCATCGACATGGCTGACGGTCACCTGGACAGCTGCCGTCGGCGGTCGGCCGAGGCGTTGACCGGCGCTGCGCACTCCGGCGGCCGGGCGCTGGCCGGCGTCGGGCACGGGCTGATACTCGTGGCGGACTGCCTCGACGTCAGAGCCGACGACGCCGCGCCCCGGCTCGACACGCTGGCCGCGCTTGTGGACGGACTGGTCGACGGCGAACTGGCCGGCAACCTGGTCGCCGCCGGACTGCTCGGCGTGGGTGAGCTGATGACCGGCCGGCCGGTCGACGCGCTGCGGCATCTCGACCGGGCGCTGACCGTGGCCCGCGCGGCCGGCACCCTGCTCGCTGTCCCTCACCTGCAGGCCGGGCGCGCGTTCGTGCTGCGCGCGCTCGGCCGGCTCGCCGAGGCGGCCGCGGCCGCCGCCGAGGCCGTCGAGCTGGCGACCACATCGGGCAGCGACGAGCAGCTCGTACTGGCGCTCGCCGCGCGATGCTGTGTCGCCACCTGGACCGGTGACCGGGACGGAGCCCTGCGCGCCGGCGCCGCGGCCACCGCCTGGCGGGCACGGCGACCCAGCCGATGGGTGACGGCCTTGGCGCACCGGATGTACGCCGAGGCGCGCCTGGCCGCCGGTGATCGCGAGGGCGGCCGGACCCTGATCGACGCGCTGGGCGGAGCCGACCTGCCCGAGCTCGACCGCTGGTCCCGGCCGCACACCTACGAGCTCCTGACACGACTGGAGCTGGCGGGCGACAGCCGAGCCGACGCCAGGGGATGGGCGGTACGGGCCGGCACGACGGTCACCGCCTCCGGCCCTCCGCAGCGGGCCGGCATGGCGGAGTTGGCGATCGCCGAGGCACTCGCCGCAGAGGAACCGGTCACCGCGCTGTGCCATGCGGCCGCCGCAGCGCGGATCCTGGACAGCGCGGGCCTGCGGCTGGACGCGGCGCGTGCCTGGCTGGCCGGTGGTGTGGCGGCCGCCGCCGGTGGTGACCCACAGCAGGCGGCCGTCCAGTTGCGGCGCGCGCAGGCCGTTTTCGACGCGGCCGGGGCGTACGGCTGGTCGCGGTACGCGGTGGCCGAACGGCGGCGTCTCGCGGGCCGGGCACCCCGTACCGGCGCATCCGCACCGCGGTCCGGCCTGGACACGCTCACCAGCCGCGAGCGTCAGGTGGCGATGCTCGTCAGCGAGGGCTTGACGAATCGGCGGGTGGCCCAGCGGCTGCACGTCACCGAGAAGACCGTGGAGACACACCTGTCGAGGATCTTCGCGAAGCTGTGCGTCGGATCGCGGGTGGAGATGGCCCGGGTGTGCCTGGCCCCGGCCACCAAGGCAGGCTGAGAGGGTCCGCCGCGGGTCACCGGTCCCCGCGGGTGAAGGAATAGCAGCCGAGGCCGACCGCGCCGGCCGCGAACAGGACCGCCAGCCCGCCGCCGAGCATCACCGTGGGGGTCAGCAGGTGGCCGGTGAACGCGTCGCGAACGGCGTCCACCATGTATCGCAGCGGACTCAGCGCCGAGAGGTTGGCCAGCCAGCGTGGCGCCAGCGCCATCGGCAGCAGGATCCCGGACAGCAGCAGGAGCAGCACCGTGAGCAGGTTGATGACCTGGGCGAACGAGTCCTCGTTACGGGTCGTCATGGCCAGCGCGTACGACAGCGCCGACACGGCCACCACGATCGCCGCGACGAACGCCATCGCGACCGCGATTCCCGCGACCGAGACCCGCAACCCCAGGGCGAACGCCGTACCGATCAGGATCAGCGACTGGATGGAGGTGACTGTGACGTCGCGCAGCAGCCGGCCGAGCAGGGGAGCCGCCCGGCTGACCGGCGTCACCCGCATCCGTTCCAGGACGCCGGCCCGCCAGTCGGCGATCAGCGCGAATCCGACGAACGCCGAGCCGAACAGGCACAGTTGCACCAGCAGCCCCGGCGTGTAGATCTGCCAGGCGTTGCCGGAGGGGAAGCCGGGTCTGCCCACGAGCCCGGTCAGCAACGGCCCGAACAGGACGAGGTAGAGCGCCGGCTGCGCCAGACCGAACAGTACCCACAGCGGGTTGCGCAGCGACAGTTGAAGCTGCCGCCGGTAGATCAGAACGGTGTCGCGGACCGTGTCCATGGGCTCTCCTCCGGCAGGGTCAGGCGTCGCCGTCACGCAGCGAACGCCCGGTGAGCGTGAGAAAGACGTCGTCGAGGGTCGGGCGGGCGAGTCGTATCGACCGCATGCCGACGCCGTGCGCCTGCAGGGCCTGCATCAACTCGACGACCGCCCGTTCGCCGTTGTCGACGACCAGGCGTACCGACCGGTCGCTCACGGCGAGCTCGTGGATCCCCGGTTGGCCGGCCAGCGCGATTTTCGCGGCGTCGGTGTCGGTGCTGACCTCGATGGTCACCAGGTCCCCGGAGATGCCACGTTTCAGCTCGTCCGGAGTGCCGCGGGCGACGATGCGCCCGTGGTCGATGACGAACAGCCGGTCGCAGAGCGCGTCGGCCTCGTCCAGGTAGTGGGTCGTGAGGAACACCGTGGTGCCGATGTCGTCGCGCAGGGCGCGTACGTGGTCCCAGACGTTGCCGCGGCTCTGCGGGTCGAGTCCGGTGGTCGGCTCGTCGAGGAACAGGACGGACGGGCTGTGCATCAGACCCATCGCGATGTCCATCCGGCGTCGCTGGCCACCGGAAAGGGTCCGGACCTGCCGTTCCCGTACGGTGTTGAGGTCGAAGTCGCGCAGCAGCCGGGTGGCGCGGGACACGGCGTCGGTGCGCGACAGCCGGTACAGCCGGCCCTGCAGGCACAGCTCCTCGGCGACCCGGGCGTTCGGGTCGACACCGCCGGACTGCGCGACGTAGCCGCTGGCGCGGCGTACGCCGGCCGGATCCCTTATGAGGTCGATGCCGGCGATGTGCGCCGTGCCGGCGGTCGGCCGCAGCAGGGTGGTCAGCATCCGCAGGGTGGTCGTCTTGCCCGCGCCGTTGGGTCCGACGAAACCGATGATCTCCCCGGCCGCGACGTCCAGATCCACCCCACACACCGCGTCAACGTCCGACCTGCCAGAGCGGAACCGCCGGGCGAGTCCGCGTGCCTCGATGGTGGTCATGACGCCGACTCTAGGTAGCGGGGCGGACCGCGAGCATCGGGGAAATCCCGGGGGCCGGTCGTGGTCCGGGGAGTTCGCGCAGCATCCAGTCGAACGTCGGCTCCCCGGCACCGGTCGCGGCGCGTGCCACGGCACCCCACCCCCATCGCCGGTACGCGGCGTGCGCGGGCTCGTTCTCCGGAAGGACGCACAGCAACGCCCGCTGTTCCGGCCGGCCGGTCAGGAACCCGTCGTGCAGCCGCCTGCCGATCCCGCGGCGTCGCCACGGCGCCCGCACCATGATCTCCTGGATGAACACCGACCGCCGCCCGGTCTCCGTGGTCATCTCCGCGGGCAGCTGCCCGGCCAGCGGCTGCCACCAGCGGGTGAAGAACGGTAGCGGCCAGCCGTAGAGCAGGCCGGCCGCCTCACCGTCCACCTCGGCCAGCAGCAGTTCGAAGCCGGGCTGCCGGACCGCCAGGCCCCAGCGCCGCCGGAATGCCGCCGTGGAGAAGTACGGGTCGTCACCCCAGGCCACCCCGGCATGCACCTCGGCGTGGACCCCCACCAGGGTCTCGGTCGACTGGGCGGCCTCTCGTGGGCCGTAGCGCCGCACCGTCATCGCTGTCATGGCCGCTCCTCGTATCACCGGCAGATGCGGCACATCGTGCGCACCGGCGTGCGGAGCCGTAAAGACGCCGGCACCCCGAAAGCATCCGAAGTCAGGGATTTCCCCGCTGTTGCGACCTGCGTCGCTGCCTACCGTTTGGTCCGGACAGGAGCGTCATCGCAGCCAAGGCCGGGAGGGCGGATGCAGGATCTGACAAGCGCGCAGCACCTGACGGCGCGGTTCAGCGACGCGTCGGCCGGGACCGCGCCGGCGACACTGGGGCAGCGCAACGTGCTGGCCTGGATCGTGCGTCAGCACACCGAACGCTCGGACGTGATCTCCCGTGCCGTCGAGGTCCCCGCGGGAACCCGGCTGTCCGGCATCGTCGATGCCGTACGCACCCTGCTGATTCGGCATGAGGGCCTGCGCACGACGTTCACGATCGACGCGGCCGGTGAGTGGCTGCAGCGGGTGCACCCGGACGGAGACGTCACCATCGAGGTGTGTCCGGACGGGAACGCGATCGACCCGCGGTGGTGGGGACGGCCGTTCGACCTGTCGGCCGAGTTCGGTGTGCGGTTCGCCGTGATCACCAGCGCCGAACGGCCGGTACGGCTCGAATTCGCGATCTCACACGTGGCAGGCGACTTCGCCGCCCAGGAGATCCTGGCGCACCAGCTCGAAGCGATGTTCGCGGACCCCCAGCAGAACCTGCCCGCGGTACGCCAACCGCGCGAACAGGCCGCTGACGAGACCTCGCCGGCGGGCCTGCGCCGCGCCGAGGCCGGACTGCGTGCCTGGGACCGCGCGATGCGCAAGGCGCCGCAGTGCATGCTCTCCATCACGCCCCACTCCGCCGGCGAGTCCGGACCACGGCAGGCCGTGTTGTACTCGCGAGCGGCCGCGCTGGCACTGGACCACATCACCGCGCGCACCGGTGCCAGTCGTTCCACTGTGGTCTTCGCCGCGTACGCGACGGTGCTCGCCCACCGCACGGGTCATGACAGCTGCGCGATGATCGCGGTGTCAGGCAACCGGTTCCGGCTCGGTACCCGCGACTACGTCGGCACGATCGCCCAGGACGCGTTCGTACGGCTCGACATCGCGCCGGCGTTCGACACGGTGGTCCGGGACTCCCGGCAGTCCCTGATGACCACGTACCGGTCTGGACAGTACGACACCGCCTGCCTGTACGAGGTGATGGGCCGGATGGAGTACGAGCGTGGCACCCGCTTCCACCGCGACTGCGTGTTCACCGACATCTCCGTGCACCGCAGGATGCCCGGCGCCGCACCCCGCACCGCCACGCTCGCCCAGATGCGGGAGGCGATGTCACAGACACGGGTCACGTTCATCACCGCCCGGGACCTGTCGGTGCTCTGCCAACTGCAGGTGTACGAACTCGACGAGCAGGTCACCCTGGTGCTGCAGGCCGACAGCGGGCTGCTGCCCTCCCGCGAGATCGAGGAGTTCCTTCGCGGCGTCGAGCGGCTGCTGCTGGCCGCCGCCGACCGCGACATCGAGGCGGCCGAGCTGGCGACGGTCAGCGGCATCGCGGCGCCGGTGCGCGGACCGGGCTGGGACCTGATCGACTCCTGCTGGATCCGGCCGGACGCCGTACGCCGGCTGCTGTTGGACGTGCCCGGGGTGACCGACGCCGTGGCGTACGTCCGGGACGGTTCGCTCGTCGGCCACCTGGTGTGCGCGGACCCGACGATGAGCCTGGACGACATCCATCTCTCGGCGGTGGCCCGGCTCCGTGGGCGGCTCACCGCGATGGCACCGCACCTCTACCACCTGCACGCCGCCCGGCCCGGCCAACCGGACGACCCGGCCGCCTGGCAGCGCCTGCCGGTACTGGCCGCCGGTACCGGGCGTCGCGCCGACCAGCCGGCCGGCCGTCCCGAGGAGATGCCGTGTCGCTGACTACCCTGGACCGGATCGCCACCTACGTACCGGCACGGTCGGTGCCGGTCGAACAGGTCGCCGCCGAGCTCGGCATGAGCCGGTACGCCGGGCGCGTGTTCCGCAAGTTCCATGGACTGGACCGGCTGCACCAGGACCCGCAGAGCACGGTCTGCGACCTGGTCGTCCCACCCGCCGCCGAGCTGCTGCGGCAGACGCCCGACCCGTCGACGATCCGCTACCTGCTGTTCGCGCACACCATCCCGGACGTCGCACCGTCAGCCCTGAACGTGGCCGAGGAGGTGGCAGCCCGGCTCGGCCTGACCGGTGTCGAGGCGTTCGCGGTCACCCAGCAGAACTGCGCCAGTGGACTGGCCGCCATAGACATCGCCGGCGAGCTGCTGCGGGCCGACGGCGTGCCCGGCGCGCAGGCGCTGGTGGTCACCGGTGAGAAGGCGTTCACGCCGGTCACCCGGTTCATCGCCGAGACCACGATCATGGGGGAGGGGGCCGCGGCCTGCCTGGTCGGGATCGACGGCCCGAGCAACCGGGTCCGTTCCTACGTCGCTCGCACCCAGGGCCGGTTCGCGCACGGCATCCGGTTGACACCGGTGCAGCTGCGCGACTTCAACGAGAGCTACGCACGCGACCTGACGGCGGTGATCACCGAGACCGTCGAGCGGGCCGGTCTTCGGCTGAGCGACCTGGACATGGTCGTGCCGCACAACGTCAACCGGCTGCTCTGGACCCGGATCATCGCCGAGCTGGGTCTCGATCAGGACCGGATCTTCCTGGACACCATCGCTAGGTACAGCCACTGCTGGTGCAGCGATCCGCTGCTCAACCTCGCGGCGCTTGCGGACGACGGACGGCTGATCAAAGGCGGACGGTACCTGCTGACATCGGTGGGCCTGGGCTCCACCTACGCGGCCATGGTCATCGAGCACTGAGGGGGAGGCATGAGTCGATATCTGGGCCAGCTCAAGGAAGCGGTGGCCGGTGCCGCGGACACACCACTGGTGCTCGTCTGCAACTTCGAGGTCGAGCGGCAGTGGGCCACCGGCCACGTGGGGCTGCCCGGCGTCGCGGTGGCCTCGGCTCCCGCGGTGGTGCAGCGGATGGAGGAACTGGGCGTCCTGCTCGCCGGCCCGGCCGACCACCTGCTGCTCAAACACCCGCTGGACACCGGCTACCTGGACTACCTCACCGGGCTCGGCTTCCGCACGCCGACCGTACTGTGCCCCGAGCGGACCCACCCGGACCGGTCGACCACCGAGGATGCGCTTGACTCACCGGACCTGCTGCGGACGTTGCGCGGGCTGGGTGCGGGCGCCCGGCTGCTGCCGATGGGCGCCTCGGTGCACGAACAGAAACTCGCCGACAGCTGCGGGCTGCCGCTGGCCGGCTCCGGCGCGGACGTCGCCGAGCGGGTCAACGGAAAGATCTACGGCCGACGGCTGACCGCGCGTGCGGGACTGCGTGAGGTGCCCGGCCACTGCTGCGAGACCGTCGACGAACTGGCCGGGGCACTGGATACGCGGGACATCGTCGACCGGCCACTTGTCGTCAAGGACGCCTACGGGGTCTCCGGCCGTGGCCTCGTCGTGGTGGACACCCCGGCCCGGGCCGGCCAACTGCTGCGTCTGGTACGGCGGCGCGCGGAGCGTACCGGCGACAACCGCATCGAGGTGGTGGTGGAACGGTGGTTGCCCCGCCGGCACGACCTGAACTACCAGCTGACCGTCACGCCCCACGACGTGCGATTCGACTTCGTCAAGCAGGCGCTGACCGAGGCCGGCGTGCACAAGGGCCACCTGATGCCGGCCGCCCTGACCGATGCGCACCGCGCGGAGATCGAGCGGGCCGCGCAGTTGGTGGGTGCGGCGCTGCACCGGGACGGGTTCACCGGCGTCGCCGGTGTCGACGCGATCATCGACACCGACGGGCAGCTGTACCCCGTGCTGGAGATCAACGCGCGGCTGAACATGTCCACCTACCAGGGTGTCGTCGTCGAACGGTTCCAGCCGCCGGGCGGGATCGGCCTCGCCTGCCACTACACGCTGCGGCTGCGGGCGGACTGTGCGTTCGACGCGGTCGAGTCCGCCCTCGACACCGCGCAACGCGGCACCGGCGGCCGGATCGTGATCACCAGCTTCGGCACGCTCAACGCCGCTGCGCCGTCCGGTGAACCGACCGCGCCGTTCGACGGCCGGCTCTACGCCATGCTGTTCGCCCCCGACAGGCCGCGCCTGGACGCACTTCACGGCGCGGTCCGGCAGGCGCTCGGCCGCATCCCGCAGGTACTGGAGGTCCGATGACCGACGAACTGACCGTGCAGGGTATCCCCGTGTCCGACCTGGCGCAGCGGTACGGAACCCCGCTGTACGTCTACGACGGCGACGTGCTGCGCGCCACCTTCACCGGTCTGCGCGACCTGCTCGACCCGCACGTCGACGTCTTCTATTCGGCGAAGGCGAACCCGAACATGAGCCTCTGCGGCGTGCTGCGCTCGCTGGGCGCCGGCATGGAGGTCTCCTCGCTCGCCGAACTCATGGTGGCGCAGCGCGTCGGTGTCGACCCGGCCGACATCATCTTCCTGGGGCCCGGGAAGACGGTGGCCGAACTGCGCGCCTGTGTCGATCTCGGCATCCACGCGGTGGTGTGCGAGTCCCTGGACGAACTGAGGATGCTGGACTCGATAGCCCCGGAGTCCGGGATGTCGGTGCTGCTGCGCGTCAATCCGTCCTTCAGTAGTAAGGGCTCACGGTTGGCGATGGGCGGCAAACCGCGCCAGTTCGGCATCGACGAGGAGATCCTGCTGAGCGCCGGGCCGCTGCTGCGGCAGCTGCGGCGGGTGCGGGTGATCGGCTTCCACGCCTACCTGGGCACGCGGATCCTCGACGCCGCCGATATCGTCAGCAACACCCAGGGCGTCCTGGACGTCGCGGAACGGCTCAGCGCCGAACTCGACATCCCGCTGGCCACGGTCGACTTCGGCGGCGGCTTCGGCGTGCCGTACTTCGACAACGAGAACCCGCTGGACCTGGCCGCCACCACGGCGGGCATCAACGACGCCGTCGCCCGGTTCCGCCGGCGCCACCCGGACTGCCGGCTCATCACCGAACTGGGCCGCTACCTGGCCGGCTGGTGCGGCACCTACGTCGTTCGCGCCCAGTACGTGAAGCAGTCCCGCGGCGAATGGTTCGTGGTGGCCGACGGCGGCACCAACCATCACATGGCCGCGGTCGGCATCGGCAGCTTCGTCAAACGCAACTTCCCGATCCGGTCCCTGACCCACTACGACGCCCCGGCCGATCGGCAGTACACGGTCACCGGCCCGCTCTGCACCCCGAACGACGTGGTGGGCGCGAAGGTAAAGCTGCCCGAGATCCGGCCCGGCGACCTGATCGGCGTGCAGCGATCCGGCGCGTACGGTCCCTCCGCCTCGCCCGTGCTGTTCCTGAGCCACGGACACCCCGCCGAGGTCCTCGTCCTGGACGGCACACCGCACCTGGTACGCCGCCGGGACACGGCCGCCGACCTGCTCGACCGGCAAGAACTCCTACCGCTGTCGCACCATCACACAGGAAAGAGCTGACCCATGGACCGAAGCCGTATTCTCGCCGCCATTCAGGAAGCGCTCGTCGAGGTCCTCGAGCGTGACGACATACAGATCACCGAGGAGACCCGGCTCTTCGAGGACCTGCACCTCGACTCGACCTCGGTGCTGACCCTGTTGATGGCGCTGGAGGACTCCCTGGGCATCGAAGCCGACCCGGAGTCGTTGAACATGGACGACTTCCGTACCGTCCACACGTTCGCCAACTGGATCGGCTCAAGCGTTCCGCTGACGGCCTGACATGGTGCTGACCCTCGAGGCCGCGGCCGTGGTCACCGCCGAAGCCAGGCCCTATCAGCGCGATGAGGGCCTGCTCGTCTACCACCGGGACCTGGCCGCACCCTTCGACGTCGAGGTGCGGGAGCAGCGGCTCGCCGAGGGAACGAACGTCACGTTCACGCACCTCGCCGAGCTGCTGCTCGACCGCACACCGTCCCCGCCCCGAGCACCGGACATGATCATCGTGAGTTACGCGCTGCCCGACTGGTACCCGTTCATGACCGTCGCGGCGCATGTCGATCATCTGCTCGGCGGTGGATCGCGCTGCTTCGCGGTCTCCGAGCAGGGGCTGTGCGCACCGTTCACCGCGCTGCGTATCGCCTCTGCGTACGCCCGGTCCGGACGCTGCGACACGATGACCCTGTTGGTGCTGGAACAGGGCACGCTGCCCTACCACGAACCGCTGGTCCACGACACGTCACTGGCCGACTCGGGTGTGCTGCTCCGGTTCGGCGCGGCCGGCGGGTTCCACGTCCACGGCGTGTACTCCGGCCTGCCCGGTGAGCCGCTGACCACCGTACTCGGCCGGGCCGTCGCGCCGGTGCCGGCAGCCGGCACGCTCGTGGTCGCCGGCCCCTGGACGGACCCCGAGGCGCTCGCCGGACACGAACCGGTGCACCGGGTCACCGCGGGCTCGTACTGCACAAGCGTCTGGCTGGAACTCGCCCGGCAGCACGAGGACTGGGCCGGGCGGTACCGCGCCGTCGTGCTCTGCGACACCGATCCGCGCTCCGGCCGCAGCCAGGCGGTCCTGCTACGCGCCGACTTCCACCCATAGAGGAGGCATCCCATGGCGGACAGCTCCATCGGCTACCCGGCGTCACTCGACGCCCTGCACGAGGCCACCGCACCGGGGCGGCTGGTCGCGTCCCCCGGTGGCCACGTCGTCGCCTCGTCGGCGGCGCTGCCGCTCGTCGACGGTGACCTGTCCAGATTCGGCGCCGCCTGGGCCACCGCCGGCCGGAACGCCGAGCCGGCCACCGACCGGTTCCGGCTCGGCCTGTTGCGCCTGCACACCGCCCTGCTGCGCGGCACCGTCGCCAAGGCGATGGCCACCCTGGACGGCCGCACCGCCGACGGCACGAGCCTGCTGTCCCGGCAGCTGATCCAGGGAGCACTCGCGGACGCGGCCACCGAGATCCGGGAGTGCGAGGAGATGTACACCATGCCGGGCCCGTCAGCGGCCGCCCGGGACTGGCTGATCAGTCAGCGGCTGATCGCCACCGGCCGGCACCTGCTCGACCTGTTCGGCGCGCGCGGCTTCCTTGCCGACGGGCCCGCGGTCGACCTGTTCCTGGCTGAAGTGACAAGCAACGTCTACCTGCATCCCGGAACGGAGAATCAGGATGCCTGACCTGACCACCGCGGACCCGCCACTCGGCACCGATCTGCTCGACGCCCGGATGACCACGGTGCTACGCCACTGCCGCGACATGGCGCCGGACATCCGGGCGGCAGGTGCGGTCATGGAACGCGACCCCGACGCCGTCATCAGCCTGACGGACCTGCCCGCCGTGGCGGTACTGCGTGCGGCGGCGACCCCACGGCGGTACCAGTACCAGACACCGGACCTCGACGGTGTGACGCTCACCGGCACGTCCTGTCTGGAATGGACGGTGGTGCTCGAGGCCATCTCATACGGTGATCCGAGTCTGGTGCTCGGCGGGCCCGGCCCGTCACTGTCCGGAGCCGCGGTCGCCGCTCTGGGCAGCGAAGCGCAGTGTGCGGAGTATTTCGCCAAGCTGGCCGGCCCGACCTGGACGTTCTTCGCGCTCACCGAGCCGAACAAGGGCAGCGCCGTCCTGGAGCTCGAGACCCGGCTCGACCGCGATCCGGACGGCGACGGCTGGCTGCTCAACGGCGCCAAACGCTTCGTCGGCAACGGCGCCCGCGCGCAGCTGGGAGTGGTGTTCTGCCGCCGGGCACCCGGCCCGTGGGGCATCGAGGCGGTGCTTGTCGACACGTCGGACCCGGGCTTCCGTGGGGAGCTGCTGCCCACCGTCGGCCTGCGCGGTGCACGGCTGAGCCACCTGCAGTTCGACGGCGTACGCGTCGCACCGGCACAGGTCCTCGGGCTCGACCGTCCACCGAGCCGACGCGGCTTCCACGGCGCCATGACGACCCTTCTGCGCTGCCGGCCCACCATCGCCGGAATGGCACTCGGCGTCGGCGACGCGGCCTGCGACTACGCGGCGCAGCAGCGACCTCATATGCCGGCGGGACAGCGGACCCGGCTCGACGCCATGCGCCACCGCCTCGGCGCCGTCCGCCGGCTGGTGCACGCCGTCGCCGCGGACATCGACGCGGGCGTGGTGAACGCGCACCGGGTCGGCGCCGTGAAGATGCGCGCCGGCCACCTCGGCGCGGAGGCCACGATCCTCGCCGCGGACCTGCTCGGCCCCGGATCACTGCTAGAGCACCCGTGGCTGGCCAAGGCCAGCCGGGACGTACGCGGCTTCGAGTACATGGAAGGCACCACCAACGTACACCGGCAGTCGATCTTCCAAGGCCTGCTCAAGGGCACGTTCTTTCCGGGACAACCGGCGTGACCGGCGTGCCCCCGAACCCGCCGACGCTGCGACTGGGCCTCGACCTCCTGACACTGTCCGAGCTGGACCGGCTCACCGAGCGTGCCTGGTTCATGAACTACATCTACGCCCCGCAGGAGCGGTCCCAGGCCGACACGATGGCCGCGAGCCGTCGACGCGAGTACCTCGCCGCCCGGTTCGCGGCCAAGGAGGCCGTACTCAAGATCCTGGGCACCGGCCTGTTCCAGGGCGTCGTACCACGTGACATCCGCCTGCCGCGCGGCGCGAGCGGAGCACCCGAGGTGGAGTTGGTGGGCAGTGCGGCGGCAGCCGCCGCCAGAGTCGGGATCCGCGCGATCAGCGTTTCCATCACACACAAGGACAGCCTGGTCGCCGCCGTGGTCGCCGGCTGGTGACGGTCAGACGAGGAGACCACCGTGTCCAATGTCGCCAGAGCGCTCGACGTGGCTCTACCGCTCGTCTTCGGCACCTACCTGGTGGCCGTGCTCGGCTACCTGACCCTCCAGGTCGCGTTCGCGGAACGCGCCCGGCGACACACCCCCGCGCGTGAACCGGAACGGCTGTACCCGACCGTCGACGTGATCGTCCCGTGCTTCAACGAGGAACCGGCGACGCTCACCGAGTGCCTCGAATCGCTCGCCGTGCAGGACTACCCGGGTCACCTCGCCGTGCACGTGGTGGACGACGGCTCACCCAACCGGTCCGAGCTGCTGCCGATCTTCGAGCGCTTCCGGCTCGACCACGGCTTCCACGTGTCCCTACTGCCACACAACAAGGGGAAACGGTACGCACAGGTCCTCGTGATCGACAAGACCGACGGTGACATCATCGTCGCCGTCGACTCGGACACCATGATCGCGCCCGACGGCATCCGGCACATCGTCGTCGCCCTGGACGAGCCGAGCGTCGGCGCCGCCATGGGCGAGATGATGGTCGCGAACCGTGACGAGAACTGGCTGACCCGGCTGATCGACGCCCGCTACTGGTACGCCTGCAACCAGGAACGCGCCGCCCAGTCCCGGTTCGGTGCGGTGCTGTGCTGCTCCGGGCCGTTCTCCGCGTACCGGCGGTCGGTGCTTGAGAAGGTCCTCGACGATTATGTGGACCAGCGGTTCCTGGGCCGGCGCAGCACCTACGGCGAGGACCGCTACCTGACCAACCTGATCCTGCAGATCGGCAGCCGTACCGTCTACGCGTCCCACGCCCGGGCGGTCACCACGGCGCCGGACCGCATCCGGCCGTTCCTGCGTCAACAGCTGCGGTGGAACCGGTGCACCTACCGCGACACGCTCGGCATCGCCGGGCAGCTCCCCAGACTGGGGGCGTACCTCGTGCTGGACGCGGCCATGCAGGTGCTCGCCCCGCTGCTACTCGGCCTTTCGGCACTGCTTGTGGTGTCGCACACCGCGCTGGCCGGCACTTCCAGCCTGCCGTGGTACCTCGCCGGCTTCACGGTGGTGGCGACGGCGTACTGCGGATACGGCGTCTGGCGTACCCGCGACCCGCGATTCCTCCGCTTCGCCCTGTACGGCGTGCTGCACGTCGCCCTGCTCATCCCGAACCGGCTGTGGGCGCTTCTCACCATCACCGACGACCGGTGGGGACGTCGGGGCGCCTCTGCCTGACGTCCGCGCCAGGATCACTCATCTCGGTTCGGGCAGCGGCTCGACCATCACGCCCGGCCCGTGGAACCCGCCGAGCCGTGATCGCCCCCGGCGGTGACGCGATGCCGCGCGGGCTACAGGTGCGGTGGAAGTGGCGTTCCTTATGGCCATCCGAAGCCGAAGGCCTCCGCCGCGGCCCTGCTTCCGCCGACCACCCGGTCCTGCCGCACCGGCGAGCTGCGGCACAGCCTGTCGACGAGTGCGTCCGCGACCACGTCCGGGGCGCCGCCGTGAACGGGGAGTTCGGTGACGAACTGCATGAAGTGCTCGCGGGGCGGTCGCGGGTAGGTGTACGACACGGTCACGCTGCCGCGCTTGTTCGGATATGCCACCACCCCGTCGAGCTCGCAGTTCCACCACATGAGCGGTGTCTGGTCCTGCGTCAGGCGTTCGTGCATCAGCCGGGCCACGGTCCGTTCGTACCACTCCCACGACCGGTCGGCGTCGGCGCGGGCGAGTTCCGCGTCGTACTGTGCCGCGTCGAACGTGTCGGCCGGCCGGGCGGGGCGAGGGTCCGACGGATTGCGCCAGTCGCGCCAGACGACCTCGTCACCGCGCCGCTCCACGGTGACGTAGAGCGCGCCGCAGCACTCCCCGCAGTAGGCCTCGGCCACCCGTACCTCATGCGGTGCCGTCTCCGCGCGGAGCGCCGGGAACAACTGTTCCGGCGGCTCGCCCCAGCCGTTCGTCATCTCTGCCGCGATGACGTCGCGGCCGTCGACCAGAACGGACGTGACAGCGGCGGTGTCGCCCACCGTCACGCCGAGCGCGATGTGGCTGGTACTCACCAGGTGGAGGCTACGTGCCCGAAGGGGCATCGGGCGTGTGGCGCGCCCGGCGCGCGGCTCGTGGCCCGCCGTCAGCCGGCCTCGCGGTCGTCCGGACTCGCGTCGCGACGGGTGGGGAAGTTCCCCAGCGCGAGGTCGGCGACCTCCTGCAGTTCTGCGCGGCTCGCACCGCTCGCGGCCTGGACGGCGATGCCGAACGCCACCGACAGCACGTATCGGGCCAGCCGGGCGGGATCTGACCCGCCGGGCAGGTCGCCGTCGTCCAGGGCCTGTCGGAAGCGGTTCTCAAGCATCTGCCGGGCGTCGTTGCGCCAGGTGGACAGCAGGCGCTGGGCGTGGAGGTCCTGGGTGCCGACGGCGAGGGCGCCCTGCACCCCGAGGCATCCGGGCGGGCATCCGGGTTGTGTCGTGGCCTCGGCCGCGCCGTGCAGGAACGCGGTCGCCACCCGCAGGGCGGTCGGCTCCAGCAGGGCGCGCCGGCCGTAGGCCGCCGGGCCCCGGTCGTAGCGTTCCAGGGCCTTGGCGAACAGTTCCTCCTTGCTTCCGAAGGCCCGGTACATGCTGTTGCGGGCGATGCCCATGGCGTCGGTCAGTTCCTGGAGGCTGGCCCCCTCGTAGCCGTACCGCCAGAACACCTGCATGGCGCGCTCGAGGGCCTCGTCGGCGTCGAAGGACCTCGGGCGACCGCGGATCGGCGTCTCCTCGTGGGTCACCTCTGCAGTCTAGCCATTTGGCACCGACCGGTCCCGAAGTGCTAGGTTGACTTCGGAACTGATCAGTCCCGAAATAGGGGGAGTGAGTGGCATGGGCCAGCTCAACGGCAGGACGGCGGTCGTCACCGGCGGCAGCGAGGGGATCGGCTTCGGGGTGGCCAGGCGCCTGGCCGAGGAGGGCGCGCACGTGTTCATCACCGGCCGGCGCGAAGCCGAGCTGGAAGCGGCGGCCACGGCGATCGGCGCGGCCACCGCGGTCCCCGGCGACATCGCGAACCTCGCCGACCTGGACCGGCTCTACGACACGGTCCGGGCCCGGGGACGCGGCCTGGACGTGGTCTTCGCCAATGCCGGCGCGGCCGGGTTCTCGACGCTTGAGGAGACGACCGAGGAGCATCTCGACCAGATCTACCGGGTCAACGTCCGCGGCACGCTGTTCACCGTGCAGAAGGCGCTGCCCCTGCTGAACGAGGGGGCCTCGATCATCGTGAACTCCTCCACCCGCGCCGACGACGGCTGGGAGGGGTTCGGCGCGTACGGCGCGAGCAAGGCCGCCCTGCGCCTGCTCACCCGCACCTGGGCCAACGAGCTCAAGGGGCGCGGTATCCGGGTCAACACCGTCTCCCCCGGGGCGATCGAGACCCCGGCCGTGGCCAAGATCGTCGGGGAGGACAACGCCGAGGCGGTCAAGGCGACCTTCCGGGTGGGCGTGCCGATGGGCCGGCACGGGACGATCGACGAGGTGGCCGCCGCCGTGGCCTTCCTCGCGTCGCCGCAGAGCAGCTTCATCCTCGGCGCGAACCTTTACGTCGACGGCGGCGAGAACCAGCTCTGAACCCGCACGAACGATCCTCCCGCCGGACGGCGCTCGATCAGGCGGCCGCCAGCGCCGCGGTCGGGGTCATCCGGGCGGCGCGTACCGACGGATAGAGGCCGGCCAGTACGCCGACGAGCAGGGCGCCGCCGAGGCCGGCGGCGACGGAGGACAGCGGGACGACGATCGGCCAGCCCTGGTAGGTGACGTAGCCGACCGTGGCGAGCAGTCCGAGGGTGACCCCGGCGAGACCACCGAGCGCGGCGAGCATTGTGGACTCGGTCAGGAACTGGCCGCGGATCTGGCCACGGCTGGCGCCGAGCGCGCGGCGCAGGCCGATCTCCGCACGGCGTTCCAGCACCGAGACGACCATGGTGTTGGCGACGCCGATGCCGCCGACGAGCAGCGCGATCGCGGCCAGGCCGAGGAACAGTGAGGAGAACGTGGAATCGGCCGCGCGTTTCGCGGTGAGCGCGTCGGACGGGCGGCTGACCTGCACCATGCCGGGGTTCTCCGGGTCGATGGTGGCGGGCAGGACGGCCCGGACCGACTCGACCGCGTCCTCGCGCGCCTGGACGTAGACGACCGTGGGATGCCCGTCGAAGCCCAGGTAGGTGCGGGCGGCGGGCCAGCCGACCAGCACCGACCTGTCGATGTCCGGGGAGTTGCGGATGCCGGCGAGGATGCCGGTCACTGTGAAGTACCGGTCGCCGATCATGACCTGGGACGCCTCGCCGCCTGCCCTGACCGAGGTGATGCCGAGCCGGGTGGCCGCGACCGCGCCGAGCACGACCGCGGGGAAGGTCTCACTCGCCGGGGACAGCCACACCCCCTGCGCTACCTCGGCGTCGATCGCCGGGAGCAGGTCGAGGCGGGCGGCGAGCACGGTCAGGCCGGAGCCGTCGAGCGGGTCGACGGTCTCCGAACGGCGGACCAGCGAGTGTACGTTCGCGACCGCGCTCACCCGGGTGACCGGCCCGATCCGGGAGATCATCTCCACCGCGTTCTGAGGCAGCGCGTACTCGTTGGTCTCCCGGGGCGCGGCCTGCAGCGTGTTCGTCCCGAGTGCGGCCAGTTCCTCGGCCAGCGCTCGTCGGCTGGACGCCGGGATGCCGGTGACCACGATGATGGTGGCGATGCCGATCGAGATGCCGAGCGCGCAGAGCGCGGCACGGGCGACCCGGGTGCGGATGCCGACCAGGCCGAGCGCGAGCATGTCCAGCGGGGACAGCCGGGTGCCTCTCACCGGGCACGCTCCGGTGTGCCGGTGTCGCGGACCACCCGGCCGTCCAGGATCTCGACGCGCCGGGGCAGGCGGGCCGCGATGTCCCGGTCGTGGGTGATGACGGCGATGGTGGTGCCGTCGGCGTGCAGGCGGTGCAGCAGCTCCAGCACGGCCTGTCCGTTGCGGGTGTCGAGCGCGCCGGTCGGCTCGTCCGCCAGCACCAGCGACGGCCTGTTGACAAGCGCGCGGGCGATGGCGACGCGCTGCTTCTCGCCCCCGGAGAGCTCGTGCGGGCGGTGGCCGGTGCGATGCCCGAGCCCGACCCGGTCCAGTGCCTCGAGCGCGCTCGCCCGGCGGTGCCGGCGGGGGACACCCGCGTAGAGCAGCCCGGTGGCGACGTTCTCCGCCGCGGTCAGCCCGTCGGTCAGGTGGCACTGCTGGAAGACGAAGCCGAGCACCCGGCCACGCAGCGCGGACAGCCGCCGGTCGCTCAGCGACGCCACGTCCGCGCCGTGCAGGTGCACGCTGCCGGAGGTGGGGCGGTCGAGCGTACCCATGATGTTGAGCAGTGTGGACTTGCCGGACCCGGACGGCCCGACGATCCCGGTCAGCTCGCCGGCGTGGATGCGCAGCGACACACCGGCGAGCGCGGTGACGCCGCCGGGATAGGCCATGCCGGCGTCCCGCACCTCGATCACCGCGGTCACGAGGTGGTCACCACGGTCTGGCCCTCGGCGAGCCCGGTGCCGGTGACCTCGACCAGACCTCGTGCGAACAGCCCGGTCTCGACCGCGACAAGCGTGCCGTCCGCCAGCTGCACCGCGTGCCCGCCCTCGCTCAGAGCCAACAGCGATCCCACGGGTACGGCGAGCACGCCCTGCCGCGTCGCCGAGGTCACCTCCACCGACACGGCCCCGGCGTCGAACGCGGCGACCGCGGCCGGGTCGTCGGCGGTGACCGTGACCGCGAGCGTCTGCGGGCCGGAACCGGACTCGCCGTCGGTGCTCAGCGCCGTGCCGACCGCGGTGACGGTGCCGGGCGTGGTGGCTCCGTCCGGCAGTGTCAGCGTGACCGCGGTACCCGCCTTGACCGCGGCGGCGTCGCCGGGCTCGGCGCGTACCGTGATCACCTTCTTGGTCGGTGTCACCCCCATCAGCGTCGCCGCGGCCGCGTCCCCGGTCTGCACGGCGAGGGAGTCGACACGCACCTCGCCGGGGAGCACGATCACGTCGGCCGTGCCGATCACGCCGTTCTCCGGGCGGCCGGTGTCCCGCTGCCAGCGTTTCACCGCGGCGATCAGCACCTCGGTGTAGCGCGGCGCCTTCGCGTTCCCGCCGAGACCGCCGACCGCGTAGCCGAGCGCCCGCAGGTTGTCCGCGACCACGACGACGTCCCGGCCGGTGGTGCGCGGGTCGCTCAACTCGCGGTAGAGCGGCAGGTCGCCGTAGAAGAGCGAGACCGGGCGGTCGTCGACGCGCACCAGCTGCTCGCCGCGCGTGATCGTGACGCCGGTGGCGGGCAGCCAGGTCACCGTGCCGCTCTGCCCCTTGACCTGCCGCGACGTGCCGTAGCCGAGCGCGCCCTGCAGCGTGCGGGTGTCGGCGAGATCCGTCTTGACGACCTCGGCCGTGGCCACCGTCCCGGCGTCCGCCGCCTCCGCCGCGGGTGCCGGCCGGCCGTTCCAGTAGAGGAGACCGGCCGCCGTCATCGCGACGATCGCCGCGGCGGTGATTCCGATGCGTGCTTTCACCGGCCCGATCGTCGTGCCGGACGGTCAGGAAGCTGTTAGGCCGGGGCAACGATCGGCACGGCGATATCCGCGGCCCGATCTGCCTATAGTCCGCCGTGTGAGTGCATATGTGCTGGTTGCCGAGGACGACGAACGCCAGGCCGAGGTGATCCGGCAGTACCTGGTGGCGGACGGGTACCGCGCGGTCGTCGTGCACGACGGCCGGGCCGCGCTCGACGCCGCGCTGCGAACCGCCCCGGACCTCGTCGTGCTCGACGTGATGCTGCCGCTGGTCAGCGGCCTGCAGGTGTGCCGGCAGCTGCGGCAGGAGTCGTCGGTGCCGGTGCTGATGCTGACCGCGCGTACCGAGGAGGAGGACCAGCTCGTCGGGCTGGAACTGGGCGCGGACGACTACCTGGGCAAGCCGTACAGCCCGCGGGTGCTGATGGCCCGCGTCCGTGGTCTGCTGCGCCGGTCCGCATCCGTGCCGCATCCGGCCGGGCTGCGGCGGGTCGGCCCGCTGCTTGTGGACCCGGGACGGCACGAGGTCAGCGTGGCCGGGCGTCGGGTCGAGTGCACGCGCGGCGAGTTCGCGATCCTGGACGCGATGAGCGAGCAGCCGGAGCGCGTCTTCACCCGCAACCAGCTGCTGGCGGTGGCGAGCGGGCTGGACCGTTCGGCCACCCGGCGTGCGATAGACGTGCACATCCTGAACCTGCGCCGCAAGATAGAGGAGGATCCACGGCGGCCGGTGCTGCTGGTGACCGTGTACGGCGTCGGCTACAAGCTCACCGGCGGCGCGTGATGGTCCCGATCCACCGCAGCATCGTCCTGCGGCTGCTGGGCACCTCGATCGCTGTGGTCGTGCTCGCCGTCACCGCCACCGCCTGGCTGGCGGTGCAGACCACCACGGCCGCGGTCCGGCAGGCGCAGGGCCGGTCCCTCGCCGACGATCAGGGGATCGTCGACGTGCTGCTCGGCTACGCCGCCGTCCACGACAGCTGGGACGGGGTCGGCGAGCTGCTGGCGACGCTCGCGACGAAGACCGGGCAACGGATCTCGCTGCTCACCGAGGAGCGCACGCTGATCACCGAGTCGGGACCCGGGCCGTCACTCGCGCAGGGGCCGCCGACCGCGACCGTCGACCCGCTGCGGGTCGGCGACGCCGCGCTGATCGACGCGCGTGTGGTCGGCCCCTACCTGCTCCCCGAGCGGGAGCGCCGGGAGCTTCGGGCGCAGGCGGAGGCGGTGGTCGCCTGCCTGACGGCGTCCCGGGTCCGCGCGGAGATCGAGGAGCTGCCGAGCGGGCGGGTGGACGTGCGGCCGGCCGAGCCGGACGAGCGGAACGCCGGTCTGCCGTGCGGCCTGTACGAGCTGCGCCTGCCGACCGACACCGAGGAGACGGCCCTGGGGCAGCTGGCCACCCGTACCCTCGAATGCCTCGGCACCCCCGACGTCAAGATGATCATCGGGACGGACTTCGACGCCGCCAGCGGGTTCCTCGACGGCCAGCCGTTCACGGTGGAGGAGTTCCACGCCTGCCTGGCGACCGCGCGCGAGCAGCAGCTACGGCCCTACACGGCGCCGCCCGCGCTGCTGTTCGTCACCGACCCGGCCGCGGGCGCCCAACCCCGCCCGTTCACGCTGTCCCGGGACAACATCATCCGGATCGTGCTGGTCACCGGCGCGGTGCTGGCCGTCACCGTGGCGTTCACGGTGGTCGCCGGCCTACGACTGGTCCGGCCGTTGCGCGCGCTGACCGTTGCCGCCGGCGCGCCGCTCGGTGCGCACCGGCCGATGCCGGTCGCCGGCCGGGACGAGATCGGCCACCTCGCGTCCGTGCTCAACGACCTGTCCGTGCGCCGCGACCGCGCCGAACAGCAGCGCAAGGCGATGATCAGCGACATCGCGCACGAGCTGCGCAACCCGATGACGAACATCCAGAGCTGGCTGGAGGCGGCCGAGGACGGCGTCACCCCGGCCGACGCGCGACTGCTCGCGCTGCTGCTCGACGAGACGGCTCAGCTGGCCCGCATCCTCGACGACCTGCGCGACCTGGCCGCCGCGGACGCCGGCACGCTGCGGCTGCACCCGGAGCCGATCCGGCTCGGCGACGTGCTCGGACCGGCGGCGGAGTCGCACCGCGGCGCCGCCGACACCGGCGGCGTACGATTGCGCGCCTCCTACGACCCGGAGCTGCCGATCGTCGCGGACCCGGTGCGGCTACGGCAGGTCGTCGGCAACCTGATCTCCAACGCGGTCCGGCACACGCCGGCGGGCGGCACGGTCGCGATCGGTGCCGGCGTGGCCGCGGACGAGCTGCTCATCACGGTGGCGGACACCGGGTCGGGCATCGCGCCGGAGGATCTTCCACACGTGTTCGACAGGTTCTGGCGGGCGGACCACTCCCGCCGGCGGGTGACCGGCGGGAGTGGTCTGGGGCTGGCGATCGTGCGGGACCTCGCCGCCGCTCACGGCGGCGGCGTGGAGGTGGTCAGCACGCTCGGGGCGGGGACCACCGTCACCGTGCGCGTCCCGCTCACCCGTACAGCTTGATCCGCTCCGCGAACGCCTTCTGCTCGCACTCACGCGTGACCTTCGCGCGAGCCTCCTCATTGGACAGCTCCACGCTGCGGCGAGCCTGCTCCTCCGCGGTGCCGGGCCCGACGTCACGCGGCGCGATGTACCAGGGCCCGCCCTCCGGATCCTGCCGCAGCGCCACGTCCATCCCCTTGTCGTTCATGCAGTCGGCCTGGTCCTCCAGCAGGTCGCGGTACTCGGGATTCCGCTCCTCGACGGCCGTCCAGCTCTCCGGCTCCTCGTTCGCGCAGACCTTGGTGGCGCGCTCCGCGGCCGCCGGGTCGACAGGGGCGACGGCCACCTCGCCCGGTGGCTTGTCGAACCGGCCCTCCGCGTTCTTCCACTGCGGGAACCCGTTGTCGTTGAGGCAGCTGTGATACGCCTGCACGAGCGCCTCGATCTCCTCCCGGCTCGCGTCCGGGCGAATGATCGGCCGGCCGGCGGCACTCGGCGACGGGTTCGCGCCCGGTGCTCCGGTCCGTAACGTGACCACCCCGGGCTGCCGCCCCTGCGGCGTATCCTCGCCGCCGCACGCGGAGAGCGCGAGGATCGCGACGGCCGCGGTGAGCAGAGCGGGCAATCGGCTGATGTTCATGCCGCCGACTCTCGCAACGACATGTCAGCAACCGGTTAGTGCCGCGACCCGATGTCGCCACCCTCGGCCGGCGGGGCGGCGGCTCGCCGGCAGCCATGGGTGGCCGGTCGCCCCGGCCACCCATGCGGTGCTGTGCAGAGCGGTGCCGTGCTTGTCAGAGCAGCGCGGCGGCGTCCCGGCGGATCGATTCGAGGGTCGGGTGGAAGGCGTCGCCGGGGCATTCGGTGGGGCCGGCGCCGATCGCCGCCCAGTCGCGGTGCCCCTGGACGGTGCGGACCTGACCGCCGAGCCCGTTGCCCGGGTTCAGGTAGGCGGTGGTGCCGGCCGGGTCGAGACCGGAGACCTTGGACAGCAGCGCCAGCACCTTGACGAGTGACTCGCGGGCGGCGGGCGTGGGCTGCACGGAGGTGAACCGGCCGAGCAGGACGATGCCGATGTTCCCGGCGTTGAACGAGCCGACGTGCGCGCCGTTGGCCATGTGCAGCTCGCGGTCGTAGACCGGGAAGCCGTCGTCGCCGGACACCCGGCCCTCGTAGACCGCCCCGTTCGCGTCGATGAGCAGCTGATAGCCGATGTCGCCGTAGTCGTCGACCACGCAGTCGTCGTAGTAGACGGCGCGGACGGTACCGGCGGGGTCCGGGTCGTCGTTGTGCTCGTAGAGCCCGGTGTGGTGGACCGTCAGCGTCTGCACCGGGTAGAACTTCGCCGGCCACAGTTCGGTGCCGTCCGCGGCGAAGCGCAGCGTCTCGTCCGCGCCCCACGCGGCCCGGGACAGGTAGGCGGGCAGATCACAGACGCCGCCACCGGTACGCAACTGGCGCGTGCTCGCACCGGCCACGGGACCGGCGGGGCCGTCGGCGGTGTTCAGCTCGGTGACCGCGACCGTGCTCCCGTCGTCGGTCTGCACCTCGTAGCCGGTGACGTCACGCGCGACCACAAGCGAGCGCCGGCTGGTGGGCGCGGACCGATCGTCCCGGGCGCCGCCGCAGGAGGCCGCCGCGAGGTCAAGCCACCCACCCCACCCCGCGCCGGTACGCAGCCGGACCGCCGCGCCCGCGGAGGAGACGACCGACAGGTGGGTGAGGGTGAAGTCGGCGACGTCGGTCCGGGTCCGGCTCTCGATCCGGGTCCGCCGGGTGGCGAGCGTGGCCGGCAGGCGGCGGGCGGCCGGCGGGGCGGGGGCCGTGGTCTCACCGGCGAAGGCGCTCGCTCCGGCGGCGCCGGCAAGCGCGACCGCGCCCATTCCGGTCGCGCCCGCGAGCAGGTGGCGTCGTGACAGCATGTGGTGCCCTTCTTCGTGGAGACGGCCGGCCGGTCCGGCGATCGGCGCCCCTTCCCCCGAGGCGGCGCCGCCTCGAATCACCCGGTCAGCCGGTAAGGCGGGCCCGGGCGGTCCGTTCCGAACGTGGCGGTGCGTTCAATACCCCCAGGGCTCGCGCGGGATGTGCGCAGACATCCGGTTGCGGCCATGGGGCTGCTCCTCACCGTGCCGAGATTTCCGGGCGGGCGCATCTGTCGAAAGTGGGAGTCCTGGGACGGCATATCCGCCGCCCTGCTCATCGGCGACCGGTAAGACCATCGGCGCACCAGCCTGTCACGTGGTGGTTCCGGCCTGAAGAGCACCGCTCGTAGCCGACCCGCCACACGGCGATACCGCCGCGCGCCGACGTCGTACCGTCGCAGGGGGGTTGATCTCATCCCCCCGATGAACGCGAGCTGGATCGGGCTGCGGCGGGCCTGTTGCATGGTCACCGCCGGTGGCGATCGCCACCGGTCACGGCCTGGAGGACCTCTCATGACACAGTTCGGCATTCAGCAGGTGACTCCGGCGATCCGCCGGGTCACGTTCACCAACGGGCCGGTCAACGTGGTCGGCGCGGACACGCTCGCCGAGCTGTCCGGCGTCGTGGAGGCGTTGAGCGGTGACGAGCGGGTGCGGGTCGTCATCTTCGACAGCGGCACGCCGGGATACTTCTACAACCACGCCGACCTGGACCAGCTCGGCGCCCTGCTGACGCTCGCCGACAGCGACTCCACGCCGATGTTCGTCGCGCTCGCGACGCGCCTGGCCGCGGCGCCGTTCGTCAGCATCGCGTCGATCCGGGGCCGCACCCGGGGCGGGGGAGCGGAGCTCGCGCTCGCCTTCGACCTGCGGTACGCCAGCCGGGAGGAGGCGTTCTTCTGCCAGCCCGAGGTCGCCACCGGATTGGTGCCCGGTGGTGGCGGGGGCGACCGGCTGCCCCGTCTCGTCGGCCGTGACCGTGCCCTCGAGGTGCTCCTGACCAGCGAGGACTATGACGCGGATCGTGCCGAGCGATACGGCTGGGTGACCCGTACGGTCCCGGACGCCGACCTCGACGCGTTCGTCGACGCGGTCGCCGCGCGCATCGCACTGTTCGACAGGTCGTCAGTCCTCGGCGTGAAGGCCCAGATCAACCGCGCCACGCTGCCACCAGCGGCCGACGTGCGGGCGTCCTGGACCGAGTTCACCGGATCGGTTTCCTGGCCCGGCTTCCAGGGCCGCGGCGCGGTCTTCGCCGCGCTCTTCGCCGAGGTGGGCCCCGATGCGGTCGAGCGCGACCTGGGACACTACCTCGGTGTGGCGAACTCGCCGGAGGTCAGCAGCCGCAGCCGGTCCTCGCTTTCGGAGCCGGGCTCGGCCGCGTAGACGGTCATCAGCGGCCCGTCTGCCGCGATGGTCGGCAGCTCCACTGTGGAATAAAACAGCTCGATCGGCCCGGCGGTCGGATGGCGGAACGTCTTACGCCCGCTGATGTACATCCGGACGTCGTGGGCCGCCCAGCGGGCGCGGAAGTCCGGGCTGAGCGCGGACAACTCGTCGACGAGATCGCGCAGATCCCTGTCGTACGGGTGGCGGCCCGCCTCGGTCCGCAACAGCGCGACCACGATCGCGGCGGCGTCCGCCCAGTCCGCGAAGAAGTCCCGGGCGCCCGGGTCGAGGAAGTGGTAGCGGGCCACGTTGACGTGCTCGCGGGTGACGTCGCTGGCCAGCAGCGGGGCGTAGAGGGCGCGGGCGAGTGCGTTGCTGGCCAGCACGTCCCACCGCCCGTTGGTGACGAACGCGGGCGCCAGCGTCATCGCGTCAAGCATCCACTGCACGTGCGGCTCGAGCGCCACCGCCGGCCGCGGGCTGCGCGCCCGCTCCGGACCCGCGACCCTGGCCAGCTCACGCAGGTACTCCCGTTCCTCGTCATCGAGCCGCAGCGCGCGTGCCACAGCGGTGAGCACGTCCGCCGAGATATCGGAAATATGGCCTTTTTCCAGGCGGGTATACCACTCGGTGCTCACCCCTGCGAGCGTCGCCACCTCCTCCCGCCGCAACCCCGGCACCCGCCGGCGCCCGGTCACCGGCAGCCCTACATCCGCGGGCCCCAGCCGCGCCCGCCGGCTGACCAGAAAGTCCCGCACATCACCCCGGTTGACCTCGTTCACCACCCCTCCACGGTACGGATCGCCGGCCGCTGCGGCCCGGCCGCGGTGATGCCCCCGGGGTCACCGGACGCCGACGACCCGGTCGGCAGCCTCGGGCCGGCCTCGGCGTCGCCGCCCCGGCCAGCATCTCCCACTCATCCAGCTCGTCGTCGCTTAAGGCGGCTCCGGCTGTAGCTAGCGAGGACGCGCAGTGGGTCAAGGTCTCCTCGCTCGATGCACAGCTCAACAAATTGTTCTGTGGCTCGATAGTCGCCAGCATCGGCGCGGGCACGCAGCGCGCCGGTATCGCCGCGCTCAACCAACAGCCTGACCGACAGCTCGTTCAGCCGGAGGGGGTTGGCGGCTGCACGCCCGTGAGTCTCGTTAGGGAAGCTTTAAGGAACACTTGTTCAGCGTCCTGAACTGCCGCGGCGTCATTGCTCGTATGTCTCGACAAGTAGTACCGAGACGAAGAGGAGCCGTGCATGTATCGACGCGTAGTCAGCAGCCGGACGCGCAAGCTGGTGATTGGAGGTGCCGCTGCAGCGCTGCTCGTCTCGGCTCTCGCGGTCGGCACGGGGATGAGCCAGGCCGCCGAACAGGGCAACGCCGGAGCCGGCTCCGGTAACATTAACGCTTTGGTGCCGGCGCTGGGTTTCAGCCCGGGTGATCCGACCGCGACCGCCGATCGTGTTGGCCCGACCGGGGTGAAAGTTCCGGGTCGCTGTCCGCCTACTCAAGCCCAGGTGAACGCGCAGGTGGCGCGCAAGAATGCGAACCTGCCGAGTGGAGCGGACCTTGAAAGCCGCATCCAGCGTTTTGAGAAGACCTTGTCGGCGATTCAGGACTTGAAGTGTCCCGCATCTTCCACGACTTTGCTGGGCCGCTTGAACTCCTTGACTGCGCTGCGTGGAAACGCGAACCGCGATAGCATCCTTCGTGGTTTGGGTTTGAACGAAACGCCAGCGGATAAAGCCGCAGGGAATGCCGCGCCGTAAAACGCGCCAGCGAAATAAGCGGCTCGCAAAGCGGCGCCGCGGACAGCGGCAACCTGATCCTTCGCGGATCCTGATCCACCGCACGGAACCGCCTCGCCGGAGGCCCTCGCACCACGGGGGTCGCCGGCGCGTGCGTGTGTGGGTCAAGCGCGCGGTGATCTTCGGCTATTTGGCACGCTGACCGACCCCGGCGCCGAGGAGTATCGCGAGCCCCTCGCGCACCGCCCCGGGGAACTGCTCGGCGCCTGCCGGTCACGATTCTGGGAGGCGCTGGCCGGGAGCTTCGTCGAGCGCACCATCTGACCGTGACGGCGGCGGTCGGCCCCGAGCGCGGACCGCGGCAGAGCCGGTCGTCGCGGGACAACGCTTCCGCTGGCGCGTGATTCTGCCGGCAGGACGCCGGTCGGTGGCCGCGTAAGGCGAATCGGGGCACCACCGGATGTCATACCTCAGTGCGAGGGTTGCGGCATGGCGACTTTTGTTTTGATCCACGGCGGCGGGGGCAGTTCCTGGGACTGGCATCTGCTGAGCCCTGAATTAGCCGGACGGGGCCACGACGTAGTGGTGCCGGAGCTGCCGATCGAGGACAGGGCGGCGGGCTTCGCCGAGTTCCGTGACACGGTCGTGAGTGCCGTCGGCGATCGCAGTGACCTCGTGATCGTCGGACACTCGTATGGTGCTTTCACCGCACCACTTGTGGCTGACAGGCTGCCTGTGCGGCTCATCGTCCTACTCACGCCCATGATCCCCAAGCCTGGCGAGAGTCCGGCTGACTGGTGGGGCAACACTGGTCACCGCAGCGCTGAAGAGTTCAGTGCGGAGCAGCTGTTTCACAACGGCGTGCCGACCGAGATCGTCGCGGAGGCTGCGGCGCATAGTCGCGACCAGGTAAGCGCAGAATGGAACGAGCCGTGGCCGCTGGCGGCGTGGCCGGACGCACCGACGAGAGTGCTCATCGCTCGCGAAGACCGGTTCTTCCCGCTCGACTTCCAGCGCCGGGTGGCGGCCGACCGCCTCGGTGTCGCACCGGATGAGATCGACGGTGGCCACGCGGTGGCGCTCAGCCGTCCGAAGCAACTCGCCGACCAGCTGATCGAGTACCTGCCGCGCTGAAGGCGCTGCGATCGGTGCCACCGTGTGAGTGCACGAATTTCGGCACGAGTGTGCGCTCAAGCCAGGTCGGGAGCGATTGCGCAGCGTGACCGCTCTGGGTGGCGGCCGCGTACGCTCGGCGGCGGATGAATGCATCTGGTCTGCTGCCGTCTGCGAACCGGGACCCGCGTCATGATGGGACGGTGCCGGATGAAACACGCCCCGCCTTTCCGCTCTACCCCGATATCTCCGCCTTCGGTGACCTGCGCACGGCTTTGCAGACGACATTCGACGACGCGGGCCAGTCATGGCACGTACAGCTCCCGGCATCGCCGGGCTGGGCTCACACCGGCGCCGAGCTGCACGCCGTCGACCGGAGCGTAATCGTCCTCATGGCGAGGGACGAGCGAGCCTTACTCATCATGTGTTCAATGCGGCACGTGCAGATAGCCAGAGGAAATACGACGGAGCTGCGAGCTGCGGCCGACGCGGTCTCGCTCTTCCTGGCCGGAGCGCCCCTGCGTCAGTTCGGCAAGGCCTGCCCCTTCATCAGGTTCAGCTCCTTCGCCGAGGCCTACGAGCACAGTGAAGCCGACGCGATCGAACACCGATGGCGGCAATACCTTGACACCGCTTCGCCTCACCCACGGCGTGTCAACGAGTTGCACGATTTCTTGGCCGCTGCCGCACACGTGCCGCAACTCCGCGCATTGTTCCCGTTCACCAGTCACCTTGACCTCGGCTTCCGGCGCTCGGTCACCCACCGCCATGGACCGGCCTTGGCCTGGGTGCGACCGTTCGGAAACGGCACATACCTGGTGGCTGGCACCGACCGCCGCCAGCTCTACACACCCGGACCAGACCCCAGGACACTCTGGAACGAGAAGCCCACCCCCGGAGCCAAGGGACCCGCCACCGCGCAGGACGCCGTCGCGCTGATGCTGGCCGCGCTCGACCAGCCGACGTAGCGCCACACCTCAGGTCGCCGCCGCCGAACTCACACGACAACCCTCACCACGTCGCAATTCCTGCAGGCGAGCACGAATCGCGGCAGATCCGGATATTTGATTCGAGACGTCGTGGAGGACCGTGCATCATCGTGCGATGACTGATCGCAAGCCGACGACGATCGTACTTGTAGACGATCTCCGCTCGTTCGTTGACGGCCGGCTGGCCGAAGTGGCTCGCACGAGCTCGGCTGGTGTCGAGCTTCTTGATCGTTACCGCGGCCAACGACTCGATGAGCTTTGGCTCGACCATGACCTTGGCGACGATGACACCATCTGGCCGGTCGTGGAGGTGCTTGAACGGGCTGCCTTCGAGTGCCGGCCCTTCGACGTTGGTGTCGTCATCATTCACTCGGCCAATCCCGCGGGCGCCGCGAAGATGGCGCAGGCCCTCCGGCGCTGGAACTATCCCGTCCGCGTCGCCTCAGGTGACCCCGCAGTCGGTTATGTCGACGGAATCGCTCCGCTGGATGCTTGAGGTAACTCCGGGCTCTCGGTGAGCTGCTTCGCGAACGCGTCGAGCACTTGGAGGTCGTGGTCACGGGTGGCACCGTGATGTAGGAGGCGACCAGCGGGCCACTGCTGATCGCGCTCCGGAACGAATCGACGTTGCACGTCTCCGGCGGCTGTGAGTTCCTCAACATCTTCTGGCTTGCCCTCGACGGGGTCGCCGACGCGGCCGAGAGCGCAGAGGGCCGAGCGGTCAACCGGCACCAGCACATCGAGTATTTCCCGGGAGACGAGTACCGATCGCCGGACTCACTGCCTCTGACTGTTGTCAGCGACTGGCCGGCATCCGGCGTTGACGTAGGCCGGTGAGCGCAGAGCCGCCGATCCACCGCCTGCAAGCGATTAAGATCCGCAGATGGCGACCAACGACGACGAGCGCCAGACCCTCGCCGATGCCCTTCGCGGTCTTCCGGCACCAGAACTCGTTGACGTCCTGCGGCGGGTGTTGGCCGTCCACGACGACGAGCTCAACGACATGACACGCAAGCTCGTGCTGGCCGAGGCGACGAGGTACGGCGAGACGCTCCCGCGCACGGCCGACGACCCTGCGGTCAGCCTCGAGGTCGTCGCCTGGCCTGATCGGGACTACTACGACGGAGGCTTCGGCCCGGAACCCGGCCTCTACGAGCAGGGCTACTGCGCCCGATGCGAGATCGAGCTGACCTCCACCGCGAAGCAGGCGTTCTGCCCAATCTGTGGATCACTTTGTCGCCTGACCTGACCCCCCAGGGTCATTGCGTTGTCGGATAACTGCTGTTCACGGCGGTGATGAGGTCGTGTGAGCGGCGGTTGGCGTGGCGGGTGGCGCGGGCGATGTTGGTGGCGCCGGTGGTGCGGTGCCAGCCGATGGCG